>DVOJ01000017.1 GCA_018713725.1 Candidatus Caccopulliclostridium gallistercoris
TACAATTAAAACAACAAAGTTGTCCAAACGAGATACGACAACGAAAAATTGCTAATGTTGGTTAACCAACATTAGCAATTACCACAGCACAGGCTTTTTATTTATCCGTCCACTTTTTTGGGTTCAGACTATAATTTTAGGCTTTTGTTTTTTAGTGTAGGGTGCTAGATAACTCTGCAAGCTGTGTTCTTATCTATTCTGCACTGGCAAGATTTAAGGGCTGCGTTCAGGGTGACGGCATTGGGGCTGTACTTCGCGAACGTGGAATAGGAGTCTCGCTAGCTGGGGTAGCAAGGAGATTCTTCGGAGATAGTCGCACCGCTGACGCTAGTGCTCGCTCCTCAGAATGACAGCAGCGGGGTTGGGCGTTGCAAGAGTCTTCGAAGGCTCTTCGTAGGCTATTCTCCGCTGCGAGCGCAAAGGATTAATCCTTTGCGTCATCCTGAGAGATATTAAATCTTCTTTTTCTTCGGAGCTTTTGCTTCCTAGGGGAGTACCGACCAAGTTCCCAAGCCGTTAGGCTGGAACTTGCGTTTGGTCGGTATAAAGAAAAATTTCAAACGCCCGCGGCGAGTGTTTGCGGATAGCAAACCCGCCAAAAGTGCAGAAATTTTTCTAGCGAATAGATTTCTTTGCTGCTAAATAGCGAGTCTCAAATTTTTTTATAGAGTTTTTTATAACTTCCCTTGTGCGGCGAGAATTTTGCCACGCTCGCGGAGACGCATGTTGTGGTCTAAGATTATCTTCCTTATTCGTATGCTTTTAGGCGTTACTTCTAAGTATTCGTCGTCACCTAAGAAGTCTAGACAGTCTTCTAGGCTCATTAGAATTGGCGGAATTAAGCGGAGAGCGTCGTCACTTCCGGAAGCACGGCAGTTTGTTAGGTGCTTTTTCTTACATACGTTTACTACAATGTCGTCACCCTTAGGGTTTCTGCCTACTACCATGCCGGCATAAACTGGTGTGCCCGGCGTTATGAATAGGTCGCCACGCTCTTGCGCGTAGAACAAGCCGTAGGTTACAGCTTCGCCCGTTTCGTGCGCTATAAGCGAGCCATATTCACGCCTTGCTATCTCGCCCTTGTAGGGTTCGTAGTCGTGGAACACGGAGCTCATTATGCCTTCGCCCTTGGTGTCGGTAAGAAGTTGCGATTTAAACCCGAAAAGCGCGCGCTCTGGAATGTAGAAGTCCATCTTTATTCTGCTGCCCTTTGGGCTCATGGATATAAGTTCGCCCTTTCTTGTGCCTATTTTGTTCATTATTGTGCCAACGAACTCTTCTGGCACGTCTATCGTAAGCCTGTCGATAGGCTCGCACTTTTTGCCGTCAATTTCCTTAAAACGTACTCTTGGTTGACTTACTTGGAACTCGTAGCCGTCGCGGCGCATATTTTCAATTAATATTGAAAGGTGCATTTCGCCACGGCCGCAAACGGTAAACGCTTCCGTTGAAGATGTGTCCGAAACGCGCAAAGATAAATCTTTTACCGCTTCCTTATATAGCCTGTCGCGAAGGTGGCGGCTGGTTACGAATTTGCCTTCTTTGCCTGCAAATGGGCTGTTGTTTACTAAGAATGTCATTTCCACGCTTGGCTCTGCTATCTTTACAAATTCAAGCGGGTTAGGGGAGTTTACAGCGCAAATCGTGTCTCCTATCATAATGTCTTCCACGCCAGCCACGCAAACAATGTCGCCAATGGTGGCTTTTTCTACCGGCACGCGCTTTAAACCTTCGTAGGTAAATAGCGTTACAATTTTGCTTTTAACAAGCTTGCTTTGGTCGTGATAGTTGCAAACGATTATTTGGTCGTTTACCTTCATTTCGCCCGCTTCAATTTTGCCAACGCCAAGCTTTCCAACGTAGTCGTTGTGTTCGGCAGAAGATACTAGCATTTGAAGGGGAGCGTTCGGGTCGCCTTCCGGAGCTGGAATATATTTTAAAATGGTCTCGAAAAGCGGATTAAAGCTGTCGCCTTTTGTGCTTGCGTCTAAACTAGCCACGCCTTCGCGCGCGGAGCAATATACAAAGGGCGCGTCTAGCTGGTCGTCGGAAGCATCTAAGTCCATAAGTAGTTCTAAAACTTCGTCTTGAACTTCGCTAATTCTGGCGTCTGGGCGGTCTATTTTATTTACCACAACTATAACCTTTAAATTAAGTTCAAGTGCCTTTTCAAGCACGAATCTTGTTTGTGGCATAGGGCCTTCATACGCGTCCACAACAAGTAGCACACCATCCACCATTTTAAGCACACGTTCCACTTCGCCGCCGAAGTCCGCGTGACCCGGTGTATCCACCACGTTTATTTTAACGCCGTTAAAACTGCAACTTGCGTTCTTTGAAAATATGGTTATACCACGCTCTCTTTCAAGCGCGTTACTATCCATCACTCTATCTTCTACAACTTGATTTTCTCTAAAAACGTTTCCCTGTTTTAGCATCTCGTTGACAATAGAAGTTTTGCCATGGTCAACGTGTGCAATAATTGCAACGTTCCTTATCTTTTCGTTAATCATAATTTTATCCTCACAAAAAATAAGTATATCACTATTTTGCGAGGAAATTCAAGGGCTTAGAGAAATTTTTATAAAAAGTTTGCAATTATTTTTATAAAAAGGTATAATATTTTTATGGAAATTTGGGATATATACAATAGCAAAAAAGAAAAAACTGACAAACAGATATGCCGTGGTGAAAGTCTTTCAGACGATGAATTTCACCTAGTAATCAATGCTTGGATCAAGAATGATAAAGGGCAATTTTTAATAACGCAAAGAGCGCCTAATAAAAGTTTTCCTTTAATGTGGGAATGTACTGGTGGTTCAGCACTTGCAGGCGAAAATGGTTTACAAACGGCTATAAGAGAAATAAAAGAAGAACTTGGGCTAAAACTAGATGAAAAAACTGCATGCTTAGTTGGTTCAACTTTAAGATATTTTAAAGGTTGCCCAGATATTTTAGAAGTTTATTTGTTTAAATGTAACTCTAGTCTTGAAGAAATTAAAATTCAAAAAGAAGAGGTTATAAATGTTATGTGGGCAAGTAAAGCTGAAATTTTAAAGCTCTATAATGACAATATGTTTGAAGCAAATTCATTTTTCATGGATGCAATTTGCACCTAATTTTTTGACAAATAATTTAAAATACCCACAAAAATGCTGCCACAAACAGTGTTTTTGTAGTCTTCCGTAATTAAAAGACGCTCTTCGTCTGCGTTGGATAAAAACCCGCATTCCACTATCACGCTTGGAATGTTGGAGCAATTTAATATGTAGTAGTCACCAATTTCAGAGTTCTTTCTTGCCTTTGGAAGCGTCTGCACGAATATCTCTTGTATGCTATCTGCAAGCGCCTTAGAAGAAACGTCGCCCTTTTTGTAGAAAACTTGCGCGCCGCGCGAACTTCTTATTGGAAAGCTGTTCATGTGGATAGAAATAACAAGGTTTGCCTTGCTTTTTAAAATTATTTCCTTGCGCTTTTCCATGTCGGACTTCTTTTTATTTGCGCTTGTAATGTCGTAAAGTCCGTTTAAGTCTTGGCGTGTCATAACAACGTTTACGTTATAGCTTTCTAGAATTTCTTTAAGTGTTTTGCCGTACTCTAAGTTCAAAAAGTTTTCGTCTTTTCCGCTTGTTTTTCCCACGCTTCCGCCATCTATTCCACCATGGCCGCAATCTATTACCACGGTTAGCTGAGCGTTTGGCACGCTACTAAAAATAGCCGGCAGCGCTAAAAAGGCAGATAAAACAAATATTAATATAAATATTAAAACTAAATAACGTTTTTTTATTGTTAAAAAAGTCATATTGTATTTTATTAAAAAATTATAATTTATATAACAAAATATTTAGAATAGTTTACTTGTGCTTTTTCACTTTGAGTATCTTGACAAAAATATGGCGTGCTAAAATAAATGGAGGGAGTTAAGGTTAAATTCACCATATTTACAAATAAGGAATATATATCAAAATAATAAGGCGTTTTGTTTATTTGCATTTTAAAATATTTTTTTGTTATTTGCTTGACTTAATTACTTTTATATGGCTAATGTAAATAACGCAGGAGCTTACAAAGAAGTTATGCAGGCAGAATTTACTACATATGTAAGTCAAGAAGTTGAAGGCGAAGATGTTGTAAATAAAGACATGTCAAGCGGTTTGAAATTTGTTTATGAAGTTAATGATGATGGCGAAAATTTAAAAGTTAATGCAATTATTAAAATGACGGATGCAAACAAAGTTGAAATGGCAACTAAAATGACGACTTCAATGCCGGGCGAAAACGGCGGAAATGCTGCAATTTCTATGTATTATCCTGGTGAAGAAACCTTTTATGCTGATATGAATATATCTTATAGAGGGCAGGCTGCACAAGGAAATATTAAAGGACAATACAGCTTTGATGTAAACACATCTTCTTATCCTGGCGGAATGGGACCTGAAGAAATTTTAAGCATGATTTCAAGTGTGGATGTGGATAACATTGCAGCAATGCTTAGCACTTATACAGATGCTGTGGTGTCTAAGGCGGAAAGCGGAGATAAATTAAACTATAAAATAGAAATTAAATCAGATTCCACCTATCAACCTGATACATATTATATTATGTTTGAAAATGATGTTTTAGTGGGTGTAAAACTTGAATCTGAATATGGAATAATGGCTATGGAAAGGTTTGACGGAGAAATAAAGTATCCAAACTTTGAAAACTACGTAAACTATGAAGAATATTTACAATCTTTAATAAAATAGTTTTTAAAAAGCGCTAAATTATTTAGCGTTTTTTTATGCCTATTATTTGACTTTTCCATTTAAGTTTGATAATTTAAAGTTAATAAAAAGGAGAGTTTTATGAAAAAAAGTTTGAAAGCACTTGCGCTTGGCGCGCTTATATTGCCGGTTGGGCTTTTGTCTGCTTGCGGCGACCAATTTAATTTTAATTCTAGTTTAAACATAGATGCTGCGGGAAAATATGCAGCTAGCAATGTAGCAGATTTTGTTGCTTACGTTCAAAATGAAGAAACTCCGGTAAATTCTGAGATAACTTCTTGCAAAATTGTTGTAACTGGGGAACAAGACGGCTTAACACAGGAAATAAAAGGTATGCTTTTAATGGGTGAAGACGAAAACTATAAAATGGCATACAAGCTATATACGGAAGAAGAAAATTCCACTACGAACGCCACAGTTTATTATGATAGCACTCTTGAAGGCAACTTCATGTATATGGACATCAATTATTCTAGAACTGCTACTAGTGAAGAAACCGCTTTAAATATGAATGGAAAGTATAAGGTGCAGGTAGACCTTGAAAACCTTTTCGACTATATCCCGTCTAGTATTATGACGCCAGAAGGGTTTGGGTATATAACAAGAACGTTTGCTGTAAGCGAAATGCTTCCAGTTCTAACCGATGAACTATTTGGTGTAGAAAAAGCAGCAAGTGAAAGTAAAGTGTATTACAAAATTACTACGGTTCAAGAAAATACAGAAAGCTATAATTATTACTATCTTTTCGATAATAGCGTACTGCAAGGGATATATCTTTCCTATGGTAACGTTTCATATTCCGTAGAGCAGTATTCCGGAGAGATAAGTTTTCCTAATTTCAATGGTTATCAAGAATTGACTGAACAATTATTTGGGGTGCAGGAATAAAAAATTTAAGAGCGTTAAAAGCGCTCTCAGACTGCCCCAAAACTGCGCGACCGAAAAATTCTTTGAATTTTTCTTGCTGCGTTTACTGAAAAACGCCTAAAAAGAGGCTTAAGGAAACTAAACTCCTGCTTTTGCGTCAAAAGCTACGCTTTAATGAATTTTGCAAAGCAAAATATCATACTAACGCTCGCTTTTTCCTTAGCCCCAAAAATCAAAGTATTTTTGGGGACCCCGAGCCTTGCCTCGCTCGGTTAAATGAACAGTCTGATTAATTTGTCTACAAGCTGAGAGCGCTAAAAGCGCTCTTTTTTATTAAAATAGTTTGTTTTTTAAACTAAAAATGTTAAACTTTATAGCATGAGATACAAAAACTGGCTTAAAAAGAATGCAAAAAGTTTGGAAGGGAAAAGAGTAGTGCTAACAGGCTCTACCGGCGGGCTTGGAAAAGAAATAGCGCTATTCCTTGCCTATTTAAAGGCGGATTTAGTGCTTGCCGATAGAAACATGGAAAAATCCAACAACTTAAAAGCACTTATATTAAAAAAATATCCAAGCGCTAAAATTACACAAGTTGTTTTAGACTTAGAAAGCACAAATAGCGTAAAAGAATGCGTAAAAATGCTTGAAAGTTTAGAGAGTATTGACGCCATAATACATAACGCTGGCGTTTACAGCTTGCCGCTAGAAGACGGCGAAGATTATAACACACCGTTTAAGGTAAACTTTTTGCACCCTTACTTTATAACTAAAAGCCTTTTAAATAAATTAAGAAATTCAAGTTTGGCTAGGGTTATAGTGGTGGGAAGCCTTGCGTACAAATTTGCAAGGTTCAATATTAATGACGTAGACTACAACACATCAAAAAGCCGCAACAAAATTTACGGAAACTCTAAGCGCTGCTTAATGCTATCGCTTTCCGAGCTTTTAAAGAATGAAGAAAAAGTAAAGTTAAGTGTGGTACACCCGGGCGTTACACCTACGAACATCACGCGCCACTTTCCTTTAATTTTAAGAGGTATAATTAAGCTTCCTATGAAGTGTGTTTTTATCTCGCCTAAGAAAGCTAGCCTTTCTGTAATACTCGGGCTCTTTAAAGACGTAAAATATCACGACTGGCTAGGGCCAAAAATTTTCGGCGTTTGGGGTAAACCCAAAGAGAGCAACTTAAAAAATATTACAGAAGAAGAATGTAAAGAAATATTTTCTTTGGCAGAAGAAAAATATAAATTTTTAGCAGGTATAGAGTAATATCTTGCAAAAGTTTTTCAAAGTTCTTGCGTGCTTTTAGTCATTTCGACCGGAAGAAATAAATGTTTAACTTTAAACTTAGTTTATGCCAGAAGAAAAGATTTAATAAAAATCAAATGTTATGAAGTGGAGAAATCTCGGCTGCTTATTGTTAAAAATTTACACAAAAATAGCTAAAATTATTAAAATTTTATAAAAAATTGTTGACTTTTTCAATTTTTTTGTTAAAATAGAATAAAATAAAAAAGGAAAGATATGGCAAAATTATTTTTAAATAATAACAACAATAATAACCTAAACACATTTAAAATGGGTTTCTTTTTGTTGTTAAATTAAAAATAAGTAAAAAATTTTAACACCTTCTAGAAACTCTAGAAGGTGTTTTTTTATAAAAATTTAAGGAGGGGTTTATGTATCATATTAAAATAATTAACGCCGTGGCGGGCGAAGTAAAATAAATATAAAATAAAAATTTAAAATAATTTATTAAAAATCAAGGAGAATAAAAAATGGAAATAGTAAAAGAAAAATATGTAAAATTAACAGTGTTAGAAAAGCAAAAATATATAAAATTAATTAAAGATAAATTTGAAAGAGAACTAGCAAAGCGCCTTCACTTAACGCGTGTTTCTGCACCGCTATTTGTAACAAAAGAATCTGGGCTCCAAGACGACTTAAACGGCGTAGAGCGCAGAGTTGGTTTTGATATTTTAAAGGACGGAAAGGAGCTTGAAGTTGTGCAATCGCTAGCCAAGTGGAAAAGGTTTGCGCTTGCAAAGTATCACATTCCTATGCATAAGGGTATTTATACGGATATGACAGCCATAAGGCGTGACGATTTAATGGACGAACTGCACTCCATTTATGTGGACCAATGGGACTGGGAAAAGGTAATTTCAAAAGAAGATAGAACTATTAGCTACTTAAAGCAGACAGTTATAGATATAGTCAAGGCAATAGTTGCCACAAGCAAGTTTGTAAGCCGCAAGGGTTTTAAAGGGGTGAAGCTATCGGATAAAGTACACTTTATAACAAGCGAAGAGCTTTTAAAAATGTATCCAGATAAAACGCCAAAAGAGCGCGAGTATGAGATTGTAAAAAAATATAAAACCGTGTTTATAATAGGAATAGGCGGCGCTCTTTCCGACGGCAAACCGCACGACCTTCGCGCGCCTGACTATGACGATTGGACATTAAACGGCGACCTTATTTTCTATCATGAAGTGCTAGACACGCCGTTAGAAGTATCCAGCATGGGCATACGTGTGGATAAAGAAAAGCTTTTAGAGCAAATAAAAATCACAAAAAAGAAAGAGCGTCTTGAATACGATTTTCATAAAGGTATAATTTCTGAAACCTTACCGCTTTCAATTGGTGGTGGAATTGGCCAAAGTAGGCTATGTGAGCTTTTACTAGGCCGCGCTCACATAGGCGAAGTTCAAGCTTCCTACTGGGACGAGGAAACTTTAAAAGCTTGCAAAGAAAAGGGTATTGAATTATTATAAAAAATATAATTTAAAAATAAATTAAAAAATGCGAAATAATAAAATATTTCGCATTTTTTTAATAAAATAATAAAAAATTGGCTATTTTTTAATAAATTTTATTAAAATTTAATAAATTAATTCTTTTTTAAGCGTAAATCGCTGTTTTCTATTTTAAAAAGTTTGGATACGTTTTTGCTAACTAAGCGTGAAAATATTCTTTCGCCGTAGCGGTCTTGAATTTCTGATAGCGTTAGGTTAGTGGAAATTATTACGGGTTTTTGTTCAAATAGGCGCTGGTTTAATATTAAGTATAAGTACTCTTCGGAAACGTTTTTAAAAATTGGCTCAGAGCCTAAGTCGTCTATAATTAGCACGTCGCATTCTAGATACGGCGAAAGTATGCTTTCCTTAGACGTATCAAAGGTGGTGTGATATTTTAATAAGTTTTGCGACATTGTAAATGCCGTGGTGTAAAGCACATATTTTTTTTGCTTTATTAGCTCGGAGAGCATACATTCAAGTAAAAAGCTCTTTCCAACGCCGCTAGCGCCGCTTATTATTATATTTTTTATTGTGGTTGGCGTTTGGCACCACGTTTTCATAACGTCGTAGAACTTTTGTAAAAGTTCGGGCTTATCGAACAAGCTAAAATTACTGTCTTCAAAGGTATGTGGCTTAAAACTGAGCCCGCTCTTTTTTAGGAGTTCGCTAGATTTTATTTCTTTTACGCAAGAACATTCTTTGCCTTCAAAAATTCCTGTATCTTCACATTTTTTACAGGTGTACTTTGGAGATATGTCGGAATATTTTATTCCAAGTTCGTTTAAGCGTTTTTTTAATGATGCTAAGGCGTCGTTCAATTTTTTATCGTCAAAAGGCTTGTCATACACATCATTTTTTGCCTTTTCAATCATTAGAGCTTTGTATTTAGAGTAGATAACCTTAAAAACATCGTCATTAAGCGCCTTGTTAAGCGTGTCCGATGCCTTTTTTTCCGCCTCTAATTTTCTTTGCTCTAAAATATCTTTAACAAATTTCTCCATTAAAGTTCTATCTCCTCTAAGCTATCAAAAAGTGCGTCTAGTTCTTCCTTTTTATAGCTTCTTCCTTTATTTTTGCTTACTTTTTCCGGCGCTTTTTCTGGAATTATATAGTTTTTGGCTTCATCTAATGTTTTAACGCTATTTGTGTGCCAGTTGGAAAGCAGCTTGTTTAAATATTGCAAAGGTTGGAACTTGCCCGCGGACATCTCCACGCCAAGCGCTATAAGTTCAGAGCTTAAATTCCAATCCTGTTTCCAAGTTTTGTAGTAAGTTCTATCTTGGTTGGTTACCATTCTAGATATGCCTAGCTTTTCTAAAATCTCTTTAATTTCCTTGTCTAGCGAGATGAGCTCTTGCATATATTCTTCTATGGCTTCCATGCTCACTATTCCAAGCTTGTAGAGCTTTAAAACTGTGCTGTCTAGGCCTTCCAAAGTTCTTATAGAATTTTTAAAACAGTAGTCCGCTAGCGCGAGTAGTGAAGTGGAGTTGTGACCAAGGTTTAGCCATTTTGAAATGTAGTTTTCTACAACGGGCTCCAAATTTTCGTAGTAAAGCCCCATTTTTTTGTTGATTTCCCTAGCAAGAGTGTACATTTCAGACTTTTCTTTTTCGTAGTCCTCTATCTCTTTAATAGATAGCTTCTTCATTTCGTAATATTTAAGTAGCCTTGCGTCTAGCTTTTCAAAGTTAACCTTTGTTGGCTTTAAAAGTTTTGCCACGTATTCAATTGTGTTGTAGTTAAAGCCAAGCTCTTTTGTCCACTTTAAGAACATTTCACGCTCTTCTAGCGTGGCGTTACGCTTTGCACCGCAAATTTTAAGCAACTTTTCTAGGTCTGAGCCCGCCTGTTCGTAGGTGAAAAGCCTTTCTTCCACGCTTTTTGTGGTAGTTATGCCTTCGTTTGCCCAGTTTTTTGCAACTGTTACTATGTATTTATAGCCAACGTTCGCGCCTTTAATCTGCGTGCAGAATTTTATAATCATAAGTAAAGCTTCTGGTTGAAAGTGCATAGTTTTTAGCAAATAGTAATATTCGTCGTACTCCGTTGGCGTTATTTGCCTACCTTCTAAAATTTCTTGCACTTGGCGGTTAAAGGTGGAAAACTCTTCTGGCTTATATTTTTTAGTGTTATTTATAACGTTTTTAAGCGGCATGAACCTTATTTCTATGGGGCAGGTGTTTAAAACTTGCACTAAGCCTTCGTCTTGCCAATATAAAAAGGCGTCTTCAACTTCTTCTTCTGTTAGGTTTAACACTTTTGCAAAATTTTCTATGGTGTTATCGTAGGAACTTGAATTTGTGCACTTATATAGCCCATACAAATAAACCTTAACGCACTCTGCCGGCGCGTAAGGCAAAAACTCGTTTATAAAAAGGTTGTCCACAGGGGTTTCCTTGCTGATAACGTATTCTGATGAAAATTTACAAAAAGCCATAATATAACCTCGTGGAAGTATTTTAGCATAAAAGTAGAAAATGTCAAAGCTAATTTGTCATTTTGCTGGACAAGTCTTCATAACATACACTATGAAAAAGTTTTTATTGTTTTTAATTCCTTTTACACTTGGTTTTTGCTTGTTTGGCTGCGCAAGAAACATCGAAGACGTTAAAACGCTATATGAAATAAAGCTTGCCTACATGGAAGAAGAGCATAAGCTTCTTGGCGAAATGAGCGTAAACTATACAAACACCACGGGCGAAACGCTAAATTATGTATGCTTTCACTTGTACCCAAACGCTTTTCGCGAAGGGTCTAGTCAAAGCGTTGTAAGCCTTGCGAACTATAATAGAGCGTACTATAACGGCAAAAGTTACGGAGATATAGAGATAATTAGCTCTAACAAAAATTTTAGTTTAACGGGTGAAGACGAAAACATTTTAAAACTAGAACTAGAAAATCCGCTTGCGCCCAACGATTTTGTTATTTTAAACGTGGAGTTTGAAACGCTGCTTCCGGAAATCAACCATAGAATTGGCGTGGGGGAGAACACTATAAACTTTGGCAATGCCTTTCCAATTCTTTGCGTGTACGAGCATGGCGATTTTGATATGAACGGCTATCACTCTAACGGCGACCCTTTTTACAGCGAAATTTCAGATTATAGCGTAGAGATTGCTTATCCGGAAAAATACACGCTTGCCTCAAGCGGAGAAGTGGTGAATGAATATAAAGAAGAAGAGTTAATTCGCGCCGTGATAAAAGCAGAAAACGTAAGAGATTTTATGTTTGTGCTTTCAGATAAGTTTGAAGTTTTAACGGAAAGCGTTGGAAACACGCAGGTCTCCTACTACTATTACGACGACGAGCAGCCAGAAAAGAGCTTAGAAACAAGCGTGCTTGCGCTTCAAACTTTTAATAGTTTGTTTGGAGAATATCCATACAAAAGATTGAGCGTAGTGGAAGCTAGCTTTGTTCATGGCGGAATGGAATTTCCAAACCTTGTGCTCATTTCAGACTCCCTTGGCTCATACGAAACTTATACCACGGTAATAATTCACGAAATTGCGCATCAGTGGTGGTACGGGATAGTTGGAAATGACCAGTATAACTATGGTTGGCTAGACGAAGGTTTGGCGGAATTTAGCACGGCGCTGTTTTATGATAAAAACCCTAGTTACAATGTAACAAGAGAGCAGATTACGTTTAGAAATCAAAGCAACTTTAAAGTGTTTGAAAAAATTTACACGAACGTGCTAGGCGAAATAGATACTTCTTTCAATAGAGCACTTAATGAATTTGATAACGAACAGGAATATGTTTACACCGCCTATGTTAAAGCGTATTTAATGCACGACACACTCTATGAGTTACTTGGCGCAAAAAAATATGAAAAATGCTTAAAAGATTATTTTAATGAAAATAAATATAAAATAGCCACTCCGGAAAGTTTGGTAAGTGCTTTTGAAAAGGCGTCGGGCAAAAATTTAGAGAGCTTTTTTTACTCTTGGTTTGAAGATAATGTAATAATTGGATAAAAATACATAAAATTCACAAAAAAATAATAAAAAATTCGCTAATTTTTATGATTTTTTCTAATTTTTTAGAATTTTCATAAGAATTTAGCGAATTTTTTAAAAGGTAAATTTATGCTGCTTGTGTAATTGTGAAAACTGGGTTCACTTGAATGTTAACAGAGCCAGAAACGTCGGTAAGCTCTAAGGTCAACGTCCATGTGGCAGTTGCATCTGGGGCTATGGAAGCAAGAGCTTTGTTGTTTTCTGTAATTGTAACTCCGCTCTGTGTAGTTGGAACGCTTGATGGTGTTACCTTAATGTTGAAGCCAGAGTTGTTTTGGAAGGTTATTGTGTATCTAATGAACTGTTTTCCTTCTTCAAAACTAACTTCTGATGGTGTCCAAGCTGTAAGTGTTCCGCTAGAAGTGCTTGTTGTAGAGCCGTTTGTAACCCAATCTTCGTGTTCCTCTACTAATGTTTCAGGCGATGAAAATTCTGCGCTTGTAGCACGCTCGATTTTACCCTTATAACCTACGAATACAGATTGTGCATTGAAGGTTACGGTAGAGGTTACGTTTAAGCTTACAGATGCGGCTGCGTACACGCCTACTGCCATAATGCAAACGGCAAGCGCAAGGGAAGCAATAGTAGCCCAAAGTTTAAACTTTTTCTTCATAGTAATCTCCTTTTAAAAATTTTAAGCTTTTTTGCTTACACTTATCTTGTTCAGAGATTGTTTTTTTATTCGCCAAAATAAAAAAATGAAGAAAAAATTTGAAAAATATCAATTTTTTTAGTTTTTTTATTAAAAAATGGCGATTTTTGTATTAATTTTTAAAAGCTTTAATATTTTTTAAATAATTTATTTATAAATATAGCATAAAAATAAGTGCACCCAAAAGGTGCACTTAAAATTTATTTTTAATTTTGTTGCATGTCTACATTTTGAACAGCAATCTGAGTTTTATTTTTTCCAAATAACTGGGATATTTTATTAAGTACAGATTTAACTTTTGCATAAGGGCCAGAATCCTGTTGCACAGCTTGCTCTTGACTTTCGTTAACCTTTTTCATTTTTTCAACTAAGGTTTTCTTTTCTTCTTCTATATGTCTAGCTTGTGCCATTTGGTCTTCTCTTACCACTTCTTCCTGTGCAACTTGTGCTTTTCTTTCTTCTTCGCTAAGCTCCGTTCTTAAAATGTCTTGTGAAGCTGTTGCAGCTTGTTCGGCTGCTCTTTTCTTCTTTCTATCCGATGCGGCTTCGTAGTAAAACGTTCCGTCGTCTAGCCTTACAGCGCCCTCGTTTTCTTGTGCAAGAATTTCTTCGCGCAAGGTTTCAACTTCTTTTCTATCTGCGGCAATACCTTTAACGGTTGGTGCCATATCTGTTTCTACAATAGCAGCAATTTCTTCCTTGTATTTATTAAATTCCGCTTCTTTTATTGTTAGGGCAGCTTGCCTTGAAGATGCTTCCATAGCTAGCTTTTCAGCTTTGGATTTTTGTTCTGGTGTGGTTGCGGCTACTCTTAAAGCTTCCGCTCTAGATTGAAGCCTTTGAACTTCTGCTCTTTCTTCGCTTATAGCCTGCTCTGCTGCGGCAAATAATTCGTTCTTTTCTTGTACGTATTTATCGTGAGTTTGGTGTACAATGTCCCAGCCAGCCTCGTATTCATCTTGAACTCTTAAGCCTTCTTCGTCTAAGCCAAGTTCGTTTGCCTCGCCGCCAAGAAGTGGTGGAGTGCCGCCTGGAAGTTCTGGGTTAGAATCCTGAGATTTTTCCTTGCCGTCTGTTAAAAGAAGTTTATCTTCTCCGGTAAGTGCAAGCTGTTCGTCTTGCGTCTGTTCTTGTGCTTGGCTTAATTCTGGTGCTTGTTCTTGTTGTCGGTCTTGCGTGCGTTCAGCCTGTCTTGCGTTCTGATTTCGTCTGCGTTCTTTTTTATCGTATCTATATTTTAAAATCGTTTCAACAAGGTCTACAACGTCGTCTGAAATATATCCGCCTAAAAAGAGCAATGCGCCTAAAAATACTAGCCCTGGCACTGCAATAGATGCCATAATTAAGCCGAAGCCTAATAGCTTTGTTAGCGCGCCCGTTATTTTTAGCGCGTCCTTTTTAAAGTCTGGTTTTTTAGATTTTGCAGGTGCTGGAGCTGGTTGCGCTGGCGCAGCGGGTTGTTGTCCGTTTCCGCCTTCTTGTTCTGGTTCTCCTTCTGGGTTAGTGGATCCGCCATTGTCTCCGCTATCTCCGCCGTTGCCACCGCCATTTCCGCCATTTCCGCCGTCTCCGCCTGGATTAAGTGGTGTTGGGTCGCCGGATTCTTCGGGTTCTTGTTCTGGCGATTGTTGTGGAAGGTTAGGGGTGAATGGCACAATTCCGTGCTCTCCGCCATCTCCGCCATCTCCGCCGTTACCACCGTCGTTTCCGCCGTCTCCGCCGTTACCGCCGTCGTTTCCACCATTTCCGCCGCCCGTTCCGCCGTCGCCTTTATTTCTGCCTTCGCCATCATCTTGCTTCTCGCTAGGTGGTGGGTCTACGGTGTCATCATGTTGGTTATCTTTTGGTGGCTCGGGTTCTATCGTGTCGCCCTTTTTGTCACCATCTTTTGGTGGTTCTGGCTCTACTGTATCGTCGCCTTTATCTTGCCCGTCGGTTTTGTCTTCTGGTGGTTCTGGTTCAACGTGGTCGTCAGTTTTACCGCCGTCTTCTTGTTCTGGGCTCTTCTTTTTCTTGTCCTTATCTTCTGGTGGTGGTTCTACTGTATCGTCAGTGCTTCCGCCGTCTTCTGGTGGAGGCTCAACTGTATCATCTGGTGGTGGCGGGTCTACTATGATATCTTCTGGAATTACTCCCGTTCTATCTCTAGGTGGCCTTGGTGGCAATGGGCTTGCATTGTCTGCACGCTTTGTAGTTTCCTTGTAACTAACTAAGTTTTTGGGGTAAATTTTTAGTGCGTCATATTCTGCTTGTGTTAAAACTTTATCGGAGTGGCCAAGGAAAGTTTGAAGCGCTTCTAGTTCCTTTCTACTTAAACTTGCCATGCCTACGGCTTCCGTAATCTGACCGTTTCTGTTCATTTGCATACCAAATGCCACACGGAAGGAACTTCCGTTTTCTGCAAAGAAAATTGCTCTGTCTACGTCTTTATCTGCAATAGGCGTTATGGTGTTGCCCCTAGCAATTAAAATTTGCCCGTCTACTTTTAAAAGGTGAAGATTTCTTAAATGAAAGCTTTCTAAGCCATATTTTTTTGCAACTTCTGGGTTAGTATTTAAATAGTCAAAGGTTTGAATTGGAAGGCTTGTAACGTTAATTTTTGGAGCGGGAGCTTTCGCGCCAAGGTTAAGGTTTGCAAAAAAGTCTTCGCTTAAACTTGCGTTAAAAACGTTATCCGGCGTGGCGGATATTTGCGTTTTAACCTTGTTTTCGTCTTGAACTACAAAGTTGTCTGCGGTTACATTAAAGGTGTATTTAATGCTTTCAATTTCAAAAGAAAAGTTTTCCTTTCCGTCTACGGTAACGCTTTTAATAGGGAACTCGAAAGTGCCGTCTGCTTTCAAAAATTTTAACGCGCCTTCCACTTTAAGCATTCTTTCAAGTGCAGGCGAACCCGGTTCAAATTTAATTGTTAAAATATTTTTATTTAAATCTGCATTAATTGTAGGCTCATTTTTATTATTTGATGAAATAAAAATATTATTTTTTCTTTTTTCGTCAAAAGTAATTTGTTGATTTCCAATTATTTTGGTTGAATTTTTTTCTGCGCTTTTAACTGGAACATAAAAACTTTTTGCCATACTTTTCCCCTTTGTTTTTCTTAGTATAACACAAACTTAAAGCGCTGTCAATTTATGAATATATAAAAAATATATAAAATAAAACAATTTTACCGCCATTTGTTTGACTTAAAATTGTGTAAAATATATAATTAATTTGTCAAATATTGCAAATAATGTAAATAAATCTTGGAGAAATTAAAATGAGATTTTTTAAAATTTTTTTAATTGTATTTTTTTCATTAGTAGGAGTATGCGGAGCTACCTATGGCATTATGCTTGCCACAGGTTATTTCGACCAGGAAAGAATTGAGCCGGAAGATATATATTTTGAGCAGTCCGTGTATAACGAAGTGGGCGCGCTGGATGAAAACGGAAACGTATCCTTTGAAATAACTATTCAAAGTTCAACGCAAGATGTAACTGAAAAAAGGGTACAGCTTTCTTTTAAAAATCAAACTCTTCCTGTTGTGCAAGGAAGAATTTCTAACGGCATTATAAGCATTCCGGAAAAAGCCAACATTGGCGAACCCTTCAAGGTTTATGTTACGCAAGAATATATGGACGAAACGGGCGGCAACTGGAACAAGGGCGGAGCGTCTACAATCGTTGCTAGAACAGACATTATTGGCGTAACCCAAGCGGAAACCACCATTAATGTAGATGTTCCAGTTTATTCAATTAAGGCAGTTGCAAAAGTAAACGGCGTGGAAGCAACAACGTTTTCGGTAAACTCCACGTTCACAGTAGAGCCGGAATTCACACCAGCATTAAGTGCCTATATGTTTGGCGGCACGGAAACAAAATCCGTTTACTACGCATTCACAACGTCACAAGGAAACGTTAACAACTACATTGAAGACCTTGGCGTTATAGAAGGCAAAAGAACGTTTAGAGCGCTTATGCAAACAGAGCAGCCTATAACAATCACGGCGTACGTTTTCAACAACTCTGAAATAGAACTAGAAAACGAAGCTCTCTACACCGAGGAAGCAGACTTAATTAGGCAGGCTTCTAACGCTACGTTTGGAAAATCTTCTAGTGTAAATGTGAACTTTGTTACACAAACAATAGAAGGTTTTGAAATTTCAAGTTTAAGTAACCAGCTTCCATTCAATAAAACTACCAGAGTGTATGCTAACTCTGCAAACGAAGAAGATTACTCGCTTGGCATTAAAGTGTATACTTCGGACACAAGCGTAGATATGTCCTATAAGCTATCCGACGTGGGCATTAGAATAGTTCTTCCAGAAGGCTCTAACGGCAATGAAGTGGTAGTAGCTGGCTATTCTAGCATGATTGGTGTAACGCCGGAAGGCGATGTTGTAACAGGCGAAGATATAGATGCGGCAGAAGATACAATATATTACTTGCCAACCACAAACACGCAAAACATGAACAATAGCTACTGGACGTTAGCTGCAAACAACCCAAGCGTAAACTTCAACATTGAAGTAAGAGTGTTTGGAAATGAAAACGAATTCTCTGAAAGCTTCCCAGCGGAAGATAGGGTAAGGCAAACAAGCTCTTGGTCTACGGCAGGCGTTGTATCCACAAGCCTAACATGGAAAAACGAAGACCCAGTAACGCTTAAATATGAAGACGCTGAAAATGAACAAGACATAGTTCATAGAAGCTATAACCTTTATAACAATATCAGCATTACTCAGGGCTCTTATACCACAATTAGATATATAGCCTACACAAGCGTAGAAGGCGAAAATATTACGGATATGATTTCCGGGGTTGTAGATAACTCACTATTCAATTTTACCTCGCTCTTCCAAAGCTATGGTTTAGGAACATATGCTTCGGCGGCGGAGATTGTAGACACCGGCGAATTTGAAACAAAGGGCACGGGCACGTTTAACGTTATAGCCGTTGTAATTCAAACCAACTATCTTGGCGCGCCAATACTTAGTGAAGATGGATACTATCAAGTTGTAACCCTTGTAAAAAGTCAAGATAACCCGCTCAGCAACCAGCCGCTTGAATTTACAATAACAAAAACTTTAAAAACAATTTCAAGCTATGTTATTGCAAGCGAAGACGTTTTAACAAGAGTTAAAGGCAATTTATCTTCACAAGAATTAACAAACTACAACTTAAACTACACAATAGAAGGGGCTAAAAATGCGTTAGACTCTAGTTACAGTAGCCACTACGCCTTTACAGGCACAACGGAAACTGCTGCCTTTGTAATGGAGATAAGAATTGCCACTGGCGACGAAGCTATATTCATAGACGCATGGAATAACAACGAAACCACAATTCAGTTTAGAAACACAAGCACGGATATGCTTTCTAACGTTTTAACTTATCAAAAACTAGGAATATCCGTAGGTAATATTAGAGATTTAGGCGATGGTTACAGCGCAATTTATGTACCATTTATAGCAAGGAACGTAACGCAAGACACCAAAGTTCAATTTGAGCTTTTATATCAAAAAACTGAAAGCAAGTTAGAAACTCTATCTTGTTACGATTATGATAGCCCAACCGTACAAAAGACCTTTGAAGTTTACGACGGCAACCCAAATAAAATTGTTTTTGGCAACACAGAAAACAACGGAATTGTAACGTCGGAAAATTCAAGAATTGAAAAGAGTATTGAAATAGAAGACAATGGCCAAGTTGAAGGAGACGGTAGATATATAGCCACAGATATAAGTACGGCTTATGCATTAACTGGTTATGGTGGAGATTTAGAAAGCGAACTCTTCAATTCTGATGGCAGATTTAACGTTCTTGTGTATGATAAATACAACAATCTTATTGGAGACTTAACTGATGGTACTGGCATGGTAAACTATGCCGAAACTTCTAGCACAGACGAAGATGGCAACTATACTGTAATTGTTAGAACAAATGTAAAATCTTCTGAATTTAGTAGTTCTACGTCAGACTATCCTTCTGCAACGCTCTATTTCCACGAGTCGCAGGGCGGATATGTAAGTAGAATTGAATACGTATCTGATTTTGACGGGTCTGAAAATAGAGAATTTGATATAGATATCTCTTTTGATAACGAAGATAACGTTTACACTTCTAACACTATTGTTAATATGCAAACAATTGGCGTTGAAGATAGAATGGTAACGTTAAAGGGAGCACAAGCTTTATTTAGAATTACTTACTCTTTAAACGGCACGGAATATATCCTTTACAATGTAACTGATTTTGAAGCTTCTTATATAGAAAATTACTCCGATTGGCTTGGCTTTAATGAAGGTGGAGATACCTTAGAAATTAGGCAAAGTTTTGGTAACAGTTTAAACTTTAACATAACGGCATCTGTGCCAGAGCTATTTATAAATCAAGTTATTGGCTTTACGGTTAACCCAGCAATTGTGCTTACAAGTAGCGAAATAACGCCTACTCAAACTGGGGCTGAAAGCGTTGGCGAAAACCCAGTTTACAGGGGAGTTTATTCTGATAACATAATTAATGTAGAATTGACGTTTGAAAACTATTCTTACGCATCAGCGGCAGGTATACAAGTTTGCAATGAAAACGGAGAAGCTTTCAATACAGCTTATTCTTCTGCTATAATAGATAACAACGGTAATAGCATTTCGCTTGAAATAAATTTTGGCGCAGATAAACTTGGGCAACAAGTAGTAACGCTTTATACGGGCAGCGACCCAAATAACATAGGCTTTGGATTTAGGCAAAACCTATACTTTAACGTTACGCCAAATAGGCAAGTAGAAGTAAACGGAAACTACACCTTAGAAAGTGACGGCACATATAACCTTGGTACAATTTACTTAAAAGGCTCACAATCGGCGGGAGTATATGAAAGAATAGAAATATATTCTGCGGCAGACAGCGCATTACTTAATATAGTAAAAAGATTACTTGAAGAAACTGATACCGACGGCACTTTAACGTCGTTTGAAAACTTAAATCTTTCCTTTAACCCTACAAGTATTCTCCCAACGCACGAAACCGAGCGATATTTTATAGACAATAACACTGCAACGGGTGCATTTGTTGAAATAAGGGGCGAGCTTCCAGAAACAGAAACGTTAGAACTTTATATACTTTATGGTACGGAAGGGAACTTAACAAGCATAGCTAAAATTAAGTTCAATGTATCTGCAAACGTTATTGTTCCAGACCTAAGTGCAAACAATGGCTCTCTTCAAGGAACATCTACGTCTGGGGATATTACTCACAAAGCCTTTGCAAACTATAACTCTACACAAGAAGAAGATACGCTTCACTTAGTGCTTGTATCTGGCTATACATACACATATAACGATATTTTATATCTATTTAATAACGATGCCGGCAGGTTAACGGAAGGAGAAAATGCGGGCAAATTTAACTTAAGCTTTGCAAATAGTTCTAGCTATGTGGCAAACAACGAAACAAGTACAATATCTGTAAACTCTTCCATTGTTAACGCAAACCAAAGCACGTTTGAAATAGTTCAAGACGGAGTTGCAAGTATAAGGTTTAACGTTGTAATAATTCCAGGAAGCTACGAGTTTGTAAAGTATAACACACAAAACGACGAGCGTACAGATTCCGACTATGCTAACCTTATAAATAACTTAAATAGAAATATATATCTATTAAACGATATGACCTATTTACAAGACGAAGAAATTTACGATTCTTACTTTGGCGGAAAAACGGAAAATCTATATTATGATAGACCTGTCAACGAAAACGACCCGCACGATAGAAACCCGTATGGTATATCTTATTACTACGCAAACAAAACCAACTACTTATTTAGAATTGTAAACGAAGACGGAACGTCTAACCCAAATGCCTATGCAACCTTCGATTCTTCAACCGGAATTTTAACCACCTACACCTACGGAACGGAAAAGTTTATTAGAATAGAATGCTATTCTGGCGCAGACCAAACAGTAATATTTAGTTACAGAATTAAAATAGTGCCAAATGCAGACCTTAACGTTTACTATCCGTACATTTACGGCGCTAACCCAACGGGCACAGGCGTAGCCGAGTACTTAGAATTCACTCCAAACACAGATATTCACCTAAACTTAAATGAAGTTTTTGCAGAAAATATTCCAAATTATAGGGAAGATGAAAACGGCAACCCAGTAGGTAAAAGATTTGCTCTTCAAAGCCAAGATAACGGTGCTTATGTAGACGTTGAAACAGATTACACATTAAGGTTCTCTATATCTTCGCTTACAGTGGGAAGTAGCCCAATTACTGGAAACAACATTTCTGGCTTTGCCAGCGTTACGCAGGACGGAAACCTATCTATCTACTACCTTGCTGGAACAATGATTACTGTTGGCTTACACGTGGAAGCTTACCTTGGGGAAAACTCTCTTGGCGCTTCTGCCGATTATACAGTTATTGTAGGTTACGACTACGGCGAATTTAGTTTTAGAGACCCAGACAATTTAAGCTTACCTTTTGACGATAGCGAAGACCCAATAGTAATTGAAGCTGAAAGTGGAGAGGAAGGCGAAAGTGGTTACACACTAAACTTAAACGAAAAAGTAGCTCTTGCAAGAATTCAAGGCGGGCTTGCCACGAAGTCAGATTTACTAAACTTCTATTTCTACAATGAAAATCAAGAAGACAGCCTTCAATTCGACGCAACCAGGTCTATTATCACACTATCAGATAAGTATGAAAACGGTCTTGTTAGCGATTTAACCTTTAAAGTTCTCTTGTATACAAGATACGGCGCAAACACAGCTTATAAAGTGCTTAATGTGGTATTTAAATCTAATATTCAAGCAGAAATTGCTCAAACTGATTATGTAATCTACGGCTCAGGCACAAAATTTACAACTTACTCGGATAGAACAATAGATTTAAAGAATGTATTAGCTTTAACTAGAACAGACGGAGATAACCCAACAATTGTTTGGGGTACGTCTACACTTGTAGCTCGCCATTACGGCGAAATAACAACTGACATTACTATGGACGAAGGTGTGATTTCACTTCCACAATTAACGTCGGCTAGAACATATAACCTTACATTAACTTTAAGCTTAAAAGATATTACAGACCCTTTTATATATAACTTCACTTTAACCGTTTATCCAAACGTTAAAACAATCTATGATGCTGAAAACCCTTATCCACATACTGATAATATCTATGCTAATAGCGAAGAAACAAAAATTGTGGCAATTGAAAGCATAGAAGCAGACCTTGGTGGAGAATTACAGCCAGACAATTCTTCTCTATTTAAAATTTTAGATTCAACTGGAACTGGATATTATGTAAATCCAGGCGAAGGCGAACAGGGTTCTAATTATTTAGGTGTATTTGTAGAAGATGGCATAAGTGCAATTGAAAGCGCGCAAGTAAATTTAGTAGACAAAGTTCCTACCTTATTTGTAACAACAAAAGCCATAGATAGTATTACACCTGTAACAATTCGAATAGAATTAACAGTAAACTACGTAGTTTACAACGCTTACGTTTACTTTGAAGTTATTCCAGATACTAGCGTGGAATTAAACTACCCAACTGCAAGTGGAGAAGCTAGAACAGCTGAATATATCTACTTACCATCGGGTGAAGAATATACTATAAATTTTGCTAATCCTGCATTGTTTGGTACAAACAATAGAATAGTTTTAAGAGACGTGGAGGAAGGTGACTTTGGCCCAACTGACGATAAAGGTCACACTGTAGCAATTAGATTAGGCGGAACAAACTGGCAAAGATATATAGTTCCAGATAATGCTAACGATGGAAAAGGAATACCGGAAGGCGAAAGCTATACTTTGACGTCTACTTCTATAAAACTAAAATGGAAAGAAGGCGTAAGCTCGGTTAACTCTCTTGACCTATCCTTTGTAATAATTATAGACGGCATTGAACGTGATACCTACACCGTACGTGTAGACAAGAACTTAGGAAACGTATACGGCGCAGAAGTAAACTACTTTGGCGACACAGAAGTTGCTTCGGACGGTCAAGAATATGAAATATTCATATTAAATGACAATGAAGATGCAATCTTCTCGGCAAACTACCAACGCCTAACCTTTATTGGCAAAAGTGACCTTGCCGACGGAACTATAATTTCTGCAAACGACATTGGCGGAAATTTTGCAGAAATCTCCATAGATAACGGAGCTACCTTTAATACTTCTGTAACCCTTGATAGCACTTACAGAAACACACAAGTAAAACTTATAATGCGCTTTACAGAACTTGGAGACACTCCAACAGAAAGAATTGACCCATATGGCAATGCAAATCAAGTTAATAGTTTTGCAAAATACTTTACAATTTCAGGCAACAGAAATTTCAGCGATATTGCCACGGTTGGTACGGCAGAAGTTGTAACAAGAATAAGCGTATATTATAGGGGCGACCTTGTAGATTACTCTAAATATAGCGATGGCGCTCTAAGTGCTAGTGGAGTTAGTGGTGGACTAGATGATATTGCTCTAGACCTAAGCGAGCCAACTACAAACTCTACATTAGATTTCAATTTAGATGGCGTAAACGGAACTTTTGTAACCTATGGCTACAAAGCAGTGTTCGACTTCAAAATTGGCAACGGAAAATCCGCTTCTCAGGGATATATTGAAGTAGAAGCTAATGAAAGTTTAACTGGCGTTCTTGGCGTATCAGGCGAATCTAACATTTGGGAAATAACAAAATACAACGGTCAAAACTATCCACAAGACTACTTTGCACCAGAACAAAATAGAAGCATTACAATGTCCTTATATCTTGTGGCAGACACGGATTACGACTATACTCAGTTTGACGAAAACGGAGATTTTAGCTCAGATTCAATTATCTATTGGGCTGGCGATGACGAAGCAACTTTAAGATATCCACCTTCAAGAGTGCTTCCAGTTCAAATGCCTTACACAACAGGCAGTGGCTCTAATCAAACAACTTCTTATTATACTTACGACTTCAACATTAACGCCGACGGCGCGAAAAACCAAGGTAACTACGTAGTATATAAAGTAACGTATACAGTGCAAATTTCAGATACAGAATCGCAAAGTGTTTCTGAATATATAATGTTAAAAGTTATGCCAGACTGGCAATACTCTTTAAGAAACGGCGAAGGCGCAACGTCAACGCAGAACTCTGAGAGCACACCGCTATATATTTACTACACTGGCAAAGGCGGTTTAAGCCCTACGGATAGCGAAACTGAACTTCCACTTACACTTGCTAGAACTGGTAGCACTAGCCGTGTAGTTCTAACTCACACAAATGGTCAAGATACATCTAACCAAGCTACCGACTTTACTTACACATTAAGCCCAAGCCTTCAAAACTATTTAACTTTAAGTAGCACGGGCAGCAATGTTATTCAGTTTGAAAGGGGAGCACTAACTGCAAACTATGGCGACATAAACGGCTATATAGACATAACAGACGAGTTTGGCTATACTTTAAGATACTATGTAGTACTTAAAGCAAACACAACCAGCACGAACATAGCTTTAATAATAGACAGCGAAGGCTCACAAGTTCTTGGTAGCGAAATTTGGGAAGGTTCTAGCATATATCTACTAGACTATAACACGTACGTAAATGATTGGGCTACAACAGAAAGACGTAGCAATCTAGCAGATATTGGCGCGGACTACTACATATTAATTAGTGGTTACGGCGAGACATTTAATGATTCAACTGCTCCGGCAGCAACCTTTACAGCGCTAAATTCCGATGGAACGAATTCTGATTCTATTGAAAAAACAGAAATTGAAGAAAGCGACGAAAATTATACGAAATATGCAAACAGATTAGCAGAATTTAGAGTAATGAACACGGCGTTCTACTCTGGCGCACTTAGTGTTCCGCTTACCTTACAAATTGAGCTAACTATAAATAAAGGTAGCACAGAAAATGTTTTAATAAGCACAAATATCTTTTTAAGACAGCGCTATGCTACAACAATAAGCTCGGCAAACTCCAACAACGTTTTAGATAACGAAGACTTCGACGTTTCTAACTTTATAAATATTTCTGATAGAAAAATTGGAGATAACCTTGGCAATGCAACCGTTGGAAATTATGACTATTCAATAGACCTATCCGGCGTGAACTTAGAAAGCGGTTCACTAGAAGTAAGGGTAGAGTTGTCAAGACCTGGTGTTACTGCAACTACTGGCGTGCTTACAATTCCTAGCTCAGAGCTTAACGGTCAGGGCGGACAATACTTCTTCCTAAGCGACTTTGAAGGCTTTGAAAGCGTAGACTTCTCTCAGTACGACTTAAATAATGAAAACACCTACATTAGAATTTTAAGCTTTGCTATCACTGGTTCTACAAACTCAAATAACACGCCTATAATGTACACTTATCAATCTACATCTAGGGGCGTAACAACTGAGAGCATAATTGTTCTTAACCCAACAACGCAGCCATTATATTTACAGGCTACAACAGAAATAAATAATGAAAATATAACCTTTGTTTATGGCTCAGAGCAAACAGAAACGGAAGAGGACGATTCTTCATCATATGAAATAACTCCTACTGCAATTCCTTCAAGCGCAGCATCTACAAGAATAACCTTCAGTTCTTCGAACTTTGTTACTAAAAAGGAAGAGGACAAAAGTAAAGTAGAAAATTATAATTACTTGCCAGATAAACTTACAGTAGAACTTTATGAAAGTACTGAACTAACTACACCTTACAGCAATCAATTCGACTTAACTGATAAAATTAAGAAAGATAAAAAAGTATCTCTTAACACTATGGACGTTGTTAGCACAAATACTGCCGATGAAACAGCAGAAGAAAACAATGTTTTATTAAACGTTAGAACAAACTATGGTGTTAAACAAGTAAAATTCACTTTAAATTACGATGGAACTCAGGCTAAATCGTTAAGGTATGAACTAAGTGAAGCAGTTTTACAAACAGGTGGACTTACAGAAGAACAGTTAGATAATGTAACTAACGGCGTATGGACATTTACACTTAGTGATATGCCGCTAACCAGTGAAGACCTATTAAAAGTAAAGGCTACAACAATTTACTCAGATACAATTACGCTTTCAATTCCAAAAGGCTTTGTATCAGGAGCACGTAGACAGCTAAGCATAAGTGTTAGCTCTAATGGCGAAAACTTAACCACAACACCTTATGTTGTAAACGTTACGGAAACTTATGCTCACTATATCCATATTCCACTTTCTACAATTCTTGGCAAGAGTACGTTTACTGAAGACGATATCAATGCAAATTATACAGTTACCATTACTCATGATAATCTTAACACTCAAATAACTTATGTTCCATTAAATGATAATATTGATGGAAGCAAAAACATATCTTCAAGCGTAAACGGAAATATGGCAAGCCTTACAATATCTAACTTCAATATATTAGAACTTGAACAAGAAGATAACATTGCAGCACGCGACGTATTAGATGTGTTATCTGTGAGCCAATTCAATACGGCTACAAAAACAACTTTAACTTCAATCTATAAGGGCTACATTACAAAGTTTGCTAAGAGTAACCTTTACAATTCAAACAGCATAGGTTACACGGTAACGCCAAACCCATACGGTGTAGATACAAGCGGAAATACCGGAACATTAAGCTACAAACAAATAGATGCAGCAGCTTGCGAACCAACACCAGTTAGTGGCCGCACGGTTTACACAATTCGTGCAGATATGTGGACACAAGGCTTCCAAGTTGTAGGTAGAAGCGGCGATGTAATTTCACTTCTAAACTACTACTTTGGCTTAGGAGATAAGATATTCTTTGAAATCAATACAGACGACGAACAAATTCCTGGCGGCTTTGGTGCAGGTCTTGCAACCATTGATGCATACGGAACAATTACCACAGACCCAAGCTTTGATATAACCACAAACGCTATTTCAATATCTATAAGAGCATATGTAGACAAAACTAACGATAGGGCAAATTCAATCGAAGTGGGCACAATAGCACTTGTGCTCACTGAGAACACCCTTACAGCTCCGTCTGTGGGTAACTACACAATTCAACGCAAATCTACGGGATTAAGCAGTACTGGCGCAGTAGTTGAAACGCTTTACGAAAGCTTAAATTATACCGTAAATTCGCCAAACGATAGGGTAATAGACATAAACGAGTTGGACTTTCCAGTTAGAAGTTCAACAGATAGCATAGCAAGCTGGCGTTACAACTACACATTAATAGAACTTTTTCAAAGCGGAACAATAATCAATGCAAATTCTAATGATACCAGTAAAATAGATATAGCTTTAAGAACTATAAACGATAGAACATCTTTAAGAAGCCGTGAAGTTACCGCCACCATACAAGCAGTATCCAAAACCACCGGCGAAGTTTTAACAAGTATACCAATTATGTTCAAATTCGACGGAAACGGGTATAATTTAAGTCTTGGAAAAATCTCAAATGGAAACTTTGTTGCTTTTGAAGACGGTATATATACCATTAATTCAGAGAATATTGGAAATTATCAATACGATATTACCATAGACCTACCCACAATTTTTGAAGATAATATTATTACTGGTTTAAATTACGATTATAGCTTAATAGTTACAAACTATTCTTCAGCTTCCGGAGAAAACATTCAAATTGATGATATAGGAATTGGAAGCGGTGGAAGTAGTACTGGACAAACTCAGCCTATAAATGAAATAATTGTTTTTGAAGCTCGTGCTTACAGCAGCTCGGAAACGAATTCTCTTCTTGGAACTAAATATATAGGTTATATTTCTGATGTGGCAGTAACGGCTGGCGGTGTTGCGTTAGACCTTAGAAATGCCTTTGCAAATGAAGACTACTATGGAGATATAATTCGTTATGAAACTACTAGAACTGGGTTAACAATTCCTATTTCAACAGACTTTGCTCAAATTGGATACAACACTAATTGGGATTTAACCGAAGATGATGAAGGTTATGACGAAAGTTTAAAGGAAGAAAAAGCAAAATTCATTACACCTAGCATAGATGATAAAAATATGAATGCAGGAATTAATCATAGTTGGGTGTTAGAAGCAACTGAAAATCAAACTACTAGTATTTCAGTAAACAAAGCATACTATAATTTAATAAATGTAAAATTAAAATATAAACAAAGCTTTGTTATAGAAGGAACTTTCTCTAATAGTTTAACTTCAGATTTGAATGCTAAAGTAGATATAGAGGATTTAAAAGCCTTCTTAGCAAATAGCGGAAGCAATAACTATACGTACGCGTTAAAAGAAAACAAAGATTATTTAACAATAAATAATTACAACACAGAATCTAGAGATGGCGGCGAAAGCTCGGAAGAACAACCTTTAAATGCTCCAGAATATATTGCAAATATAAGGAACATTCTTGAAACAGACGGAGAAAATCCTCCAAAATATAGTTTCTATAAATTAGAATATAACGGACAAGGCACAAGTTCAACTAATTATATTGTTACAAATGAAGGCACGATGTCTAACTTTAATTTAGAAAAAATTGGTCTTACAAGTTTAACAGAAATAGCTTTAACAAACTATCCTACTGTTACTGTGCATGATAGTGTAACTAATATAGCAGAAGGCGAACATTATCTATTGAATGAAACTTATTCAGCAGAAAGAAATAAAGCTCATTTTATTGAAATTGCAACAAAATTTCCGATTAAACAGGAAACTGGGGAAGAGTTAGACCAATATCCAATCTATCAAACCACTTCGGAAAGCCCAGACTTTATCACAAACATAGGTTCGGAATATGCATCAAATTCTGTTATGTATACTGGTACTATTGTTACCATGGAAGCAAATAAAATATATAATATAATTGTAACGCCTTACTGGGACGATAGTTATAACTACTACATATATACGTCAGATAAAACGCAAATTCAATTGCATGTATTTACCCCAACTGAAAGCTCGGAATCAAACCCATCCTTAGGTGATCAAACACAAGAAGCACTATATAATGGTCGTTATTCCTATGTTTATATGCCATTAAATGTCGACATGCCATTAGATGATAATGAAAAACCAATTTTAGATGCTGATTATTATATATTCATTTCTGAGAATTCAAGCAATGGTTATTATGAAATGTCTTTTAAAATGGCATCTTCAAATGTGTCAAGTGGATTTGAAGGTAGTAAACGAACAGAGTATGGTTGGTATTATTTCACTGGCTTTAATTCTGAAATATTTACTGAAAACATAACTTCAATTGAAACCTTTACAGCTGATCAAGATAAAGTGATAACCTTATCAAATGATAGTAAATACATATATAGATATGAACCAGTTGGAGAGCAAAACCAATATCAATATTTCTATTTAAGCGGAAATACTATAGATCTTAATAAAATATATTATAATGGTAGCACTTTAAGCTATAGAAATGGCACTATAAGAGCTATTACGCAATTTAGTAATTTTAGTGCAACAGAATTCTCTGCAATTATTTCTTCAAGTGGAAGCAATAAAACGGTAAGTTTATTCAAAACCTTAGAAGATACAGGTTTTGAAGATTATGGCTTTAGATTAGATGCTACAAATATTCCAATTACAGGGAATATAGAAATTGCGAACACAGTTTCACTTGATAAAGGTTACTACGAAATTACTGGGAATGGACAATCTAAATATATCTATGTGAAAGCGGATTCTTCAATTTCTGTAACGGAGCTATTTAAGTTTGATTCTCAAGAACCTTCTTCAGGAACCACATATTCTATTAGGGGATATGAATTAGATGGTAATATAACAGATTTAGACAGCGCTGTAGCTACTAATAGAATATTCTTTAAAGATAATAATTATAGTGGTTTGGTTTATAATTTTAGTGGAGTTAAAAGTTCTAACGATAACTATATTGAAGTAGACACAAGTTTGAACAACTGCGAAATAATAGGTGTTAATAATCCTACTGTTAAATTCCCTGAAGCAGGTACCTATTTAATTACTCAGGAGAACGGAAGTTCAGTACAATACGTTGCAACAGAAAATGGAGAAGAGCTTAATCTGGGGGATATAAATCCAGAAACTCAAAACTCATATTTTGACTTCAATTTTTCAACTGGCGATGGTTGTGTTAAATACACAATTAATAAAATAGTGATAGAGAATTAGGAACTTATGGATTATATTGCTTTAACAATTTTAATAATAAACATAGTCCTAATTGGCACAATGATGTTCATAGAGAGACGCAAGCCCGAGGTTATTATCTCGTGGCTTGTAATTCTCACATTCGTGCCAATTTTAGGCTTCCTTTTTTACATCATTTTTGGCAGCGGACTTAGCCTTAAAACAAGGCGAATGTTAAAGCGTAAAATTCGCTATGAAGACACCTATGAAAGTTTTGTTTGGAAAGAGCTTTTAAGGCTTCCAGAGCTTTCCGAAGAAGAGCGCGAACTAGCACTTTTTAATGAAAGAAACGCAAAAAGTCTTCCATACTTTGATAACGATATACAGGTTTTTACCTTTGGCAGAGAAAAGATTGAAGCGTTAAAAAAGGATTTATTAAATGCTAAGCATTCAATAAACATGGAATATTACATCTTCGACGACGAAGGCGTAGGCAAAGAAATTATGCAAATTCTGTGCGATAAAGCTAGGGAAGGTATAAAAGTAAAGCTAATATTTGATAGCGTTGGCTGTATTCGCGCGCCCAGACGTTTCTTTAAAAAATTAAAAAAGGCGGGCGGTGAAGTGGCGGAGTTTTTCCCACCACTGTTTGGAATAAGGCTTATAAATTTTAAAATGAACTATCGTAACCATAGAAAAATTGTGGTAATAGACGGGCGCATAGGCTATGTGGGCGGCATAAATATCCGCGACGACCACATGGGGCTAAAAAAGAAGCTTTCACCTTGGCGTGATACACACCTAAGAATAGAAGGCAATGCAGTTTATGGCTTACAAAATGCATTTTTTAATGACTTTTTCTTTTGTAAACGAAAACACATTTCTTCCACGGAGTTAGTTGCGCTTGGCTATTTTCCTAAAATGCAAAAGTGCGGCAACGTTACAACACAAATAGTGTGTAGTGGGCCAGAAAGTAAAATTCACTATATAAAAGAAAGCTACATGAAAATGATATCTATGGCAAAAAGTAAAATTATACTTCAAACGCCATATCTAGTTCCAGACGACGTTTTTATGGCGGCATTAAAGCAGGCGATTAAAAGCGGAGTTAAAGTAATAATAATGCTACCACGTAAACCAGATAAAAGATTTGTGTATCTTGCAACACTATCTTTTGCTCGCGAACTTGTGGAGGGTGGTGCGGAGATTTATCTTTATAACGGCTTTTTGCATTCAAAGCTACTAATTGTAGACGACCTATGTGTGTCGGTTGGCACGTGCAATGCGGACAACCGTTCCTTTGCGCTAAACTTTGAAATAAATGCATTTATGTATAATAAAAATTTTATAAAGATGTGCTACGATATTTTAAATGAAGATTTAAACAATTCCATGCAAATAGACCTAACGTATTTCAAACAAAAGCCCTTTACAAGCAAGCTAGGTCAAACATTTTTCAGAATGTTTGCACCGCTATTATAAAATAAAAATATTTGAAAAAATAAATAAAAAGGATAGTATAAAATTAAAAATACTATCCTTTTTTATAATTTTAGTTTTATATTAAAGCGTGTTTATTAAGTTTCACTTTTTACAAAAAATTTTGCATCGTGCAAACAGATAGGGCAAACAAAATCTTCTGGAAGCGGGTCTCCTTCATAAACGTAACCGCACACAGAACAAATATATACAACCTTCTTTTGCGGTGTAGAAGCTTTTGGTTTAATGTTTGTCTGATAATATGTATACGTTATTGACGGCTTGTCGTTTAATGAAACTTCTGCCGTTACTTCTGCTAAGAATTCATAATGCGTGCCCAGGTCGCGAACTTCTTTTACTTCTGCGGATATATATGAATTTGTGCCAAAGGTTATGTATGGAATGCCATTTTCAGCAATTTTATAGTTTTGAAAATTATCAAATTTATCTACATTTTTCCCACTTGTAAAGCCAAACCTTTTTATTAGGTCAAAATTTGCCTCTTCGTTTAAAATTGAAACATTAAATTTTTTTGTCTGCAAAATTTGCTGGGTTGTGAAATTATTTTTATTTACGGCAATCATAATTCTGTTTGGGGTTGATGTAACTTGTGACAACGCATTAATTACACAGCCGTTTAATTTTTCCGTTTTTGCAGTTAATATATATAAGCCGTAAGAAATATTAAACATTACGTTCATAAGTTTCTCCTTTAAAAATATATTAGCATTAATAAAGTTTTTGGTCAAATGATTTTAATTATTAAAAAATTAAAGAATTTTTATTTTTTAAATTAATTTGTTTAATTTTTTATAAAAAAACTAATTTTATTTTAAAAAATAATTTAAAAATGAAAAAATGTATATAAAATAAAAATAACCTTTATAGGATTATTTTTTAACTTGGTGCAAGCAACAGGACTTGAACCTGCATGGGTCACCCCACTAGGACCTTAAGTCTTGCGCGTCTGTCAAAGCGTCGCAAAGCGTGCTTTTAGCTAGCTTTTAACAAGTTAAAAGCATAGCACTGACGCACGTTTGCTCCTTCTTCCCAAAAATTAAAATTTTTGGGAGCCCTAAAAATATGGCGGAATTGGCATCCGCTTATTGTACAAAAAAATAACCTTCGCCTAGCGGCTCGGGTTATTTCTGGTGCGACAAGTGATAAAGTATCCGAACCGACCACAAGTAATTATTGGAGTTGGTTATATTAAGTTAAGAATTAAGATAAATTAACTTGTCTTATATAATTATTATATCATATAACTTTCATATTTCAAAACAAAAGAGAGAAGCTTGGATTGGACTTCTCTCTTCGTTGCCTTAATTGTTGGATTTGAATATGTCCGAAAGGAGTGAGTAAACACTTTTTGCGGACAGGTTTATCAAATCTCCGCCGTTGTCAAAATAATCCATAAGGTCGTGAGCAAATTGAAAGGCAATTTCTTTCATTTGCTTTTTATCAAACTCACAGCAACCTATTGTGAGTTTGTTTGTGGACAAGTTGCAACGGGAGGTGTTCTTGCTTTGCAAGGAACTATTACAACAATCAAGACTATCCATTTTGTTGTTTTTCATAGTTCCTCCAAAGAATAAATCTTTGTGAGGAATAACCTATGGATTTGGTTAACAAATTGGATAAATCAAGTATAACATATTTCACAATATTTTACTATATTTTTTCTTCGGGCTCCCAAAAGTTTTAATATAAACTTTTGGGTAAAAGTCAAAACCAACCGCAAGGGCGCAACAAATTTTGTTTACAAAATTTTAAGCAAAAGGTTGAGTTTTGACGAGAAGTGGGTGTCCCACTTGGGTCTAGTATGGGGAATGACTCAAAATCGAAACTTCTTCTTTTTCAGTGTGAGTCGTCTAAAAGCCTTTATTTATAGACATTTCAGCGACCAAAAACACGATTTTGAGCCTATTTCCTTATCCTGCTTACTGTAAATTTAACTGATTTTCGCAATTTTTTGCTTAAAAATCCGCTCAAAAACACCGCTTTTTTGAGATTATTTTTATATTAAATATATATAGAGACGGACACCTAACAATTATTTAATTTCTAAATACATTTTTCTTTTTCTATCAACATAGAGAAAAACATCTTTAAAACAAATTATTTTTTTTATTTGTTCAAGCCATTGTGGTCTATCTATATATCCTTATGCCATAATTTTTCCAAGTAAGCTTAAAATTTTTCATATATATTGCTCCTTTTAACCTCTTTCAAATGTACTTTTATCGTCGTTTATTATGAATTTATTATTTTGTTGTGTTCTAAGTTTGCCCATAAAAGTTTTATAACAAGGAGTAAGGTCAATTGTTGACCATTTGCCGTTCAAGAAAACTTCATTCCACATATGTGGTTCATTTTTTAAATCAACAACATTTTCATCTCGTCCTCGAACTATCTTGCAGTCAACACCTATTAAATCGCAAAAATCTTTAAAAACAATTGAAAAAGATTGGCAAACTCCTTTGTTCAATAGGATAGGAGCGTATTTTTCTCCACAATTGATAAAACAGTCTTTGTAAGGATATTGAATTGATGTAAAAGAATTGTTATTGTTTCGCATTTTAAGAATATCATTATCATAACTAACATTCGCAAAAAACCAGTCATAGAATCTTTTAATCAGTTCTTGTTTAGTTATAAACTTTTCACCATCTCTTAACTGTCGCAAAATACGATTTAATTCTTCTTTATATTCGGTTTCTAAATTTTTTCTCGCAATAGAAGCCTTTTCATTAGTTTTAATTGCTTTTATTTCGAATTTCATTTATTGATTAACTCCTTTTTTATTATATCACATTCAAAGACAATTTGGAATACTTTTTCATAAAATTTTATATTTTGTGCTGACTTTTTTGAGATATAGCGGTGTAATCGATTAAAAGGTGGTGAAAATATGAAAAAAGCAGTAATCTATGCAAGATATTCAAGTGATAGTCAGTCAGAGCAAAGTATTGATGGACAACTTAGAGTTTGCAAAGAATATGCAGAGCGAGAAAATTAAAATTGCAAGACAAAAAGCAAAGACAATCACTCCGCTTGATGCTGACAAGGTTTACGATTGGTTTTTATCATTTCAAAATATTGACACAAGTGACAAACTGGCTTGCAAACGAATGATTGATATGTTTGTCAACAAAATTGTCTTGTATGACGATTATTTTGATATATACTTCAACACTTCTGACGATGAAAACAAAAATATTAAACTGGACAATCCAGAAGATTTTGAAGAAATAGAAAAAGAGCAACCCAGCGGTTCGGATTGCTCACACTTGGTGCAAGCAACAGGACTTGAACCTGCATGGGTCACCCCACTAGGACCTGAACCTAGCGCGTCTGCCAATTCCGCCATGCTTGCACAAAATTTAAAAATCTTGCGTGGGCTGCGGAAGTGGCTTCTTTTCAAAAATCTCTACCATTACAAAATTAAAATCTGGGTCAAATGACTTATAAAAACCTACGTTTTTTGTGGGCATTTTTATTTCCCCAGTTTCAAAATATCTTTTTACAATGCTTAATTTATTTTCCCCAGTTAATAGGTCTTTTTTATCAAAAATAGCTATGGACGTTCCGTCTTTTTCCACAAGTGTAATGTTGTTGCTGGTACATCTATTTATATGAACTAAATCTAATTCCATAGCCCACCCCTTTAAATTAATTTATATTATTATAGTATCTTATTTATTGTTATTTGTCAATTAGCAAAATGTAAAAAACATATCAAGTTATATGAAAAATGTTAAAAATATATTAAAAATCAGCCCAGAATGACAATTTTTTATATTTTATAAATTATTGATACAAATTGAGATAATTTACGTTATAATACACTTTATAGGAGAAGAGTATGAAATTTATTGATGACAAACAAAAAAAACTTAACTGGTGGAATAGAAATTATTTTTATGCTGGAACAATTCTTTTTATAGTTTTATGTATCACTTTAAACGCAGTGCTGGGTTTTGGTTGGAGTTTGAAATTATTTGATAATACAGCTAGCTATGACAATTTTAAAATAATAAATTTTTTTAATGGGCTATTTGGTAGTATGGATCATAGTGGTGGATGGCAACATATTCTATTAAATATGTTGTGCTATGCGATTGTTAGTTTTTATCTAGAAAGAAAATATGGCTCGATAAATTATTTTTCTTTAACTATATTTATTTGTTTCTTCTCTAGAATGGCAAATATGTTAGTTTTACAACATTACAATGCTTTTACTTATGGATTTTCATCTGCAAATTATGCGCTTTATGCAATATTTTTAATAGATTATCTATTTTCATTTAGAAAATCAAAAAGGAATAAAACCAATATTATTTTAGGTGCCGTTTTAATTCCTATTATTTATTTAGTAATGTGTTTCAATGGAGGAGTGGATGTTTTTGGATTTAATTGGTGGCCATCTGATTTTATAACAAATAGTTGGCATTGGGCAGGTTTTGGCACTGGAATTTTAACAGCGCTATTACTCCAAATTACTATTCTAAATATAGAATATTCATCAACAAAGAAAAAGGAATAATTGTACGTTATCGCTTAAATTTGAAATGTAATAATTTTCCATAAAATCTCCTTTTGACACCCGTATTTTAACACTTGGAGTTTACTCCAGATCAAGCGAAATAATGAAAAAGTATAAAAAAGCTGCAAAATTTTTGCAGTTTAATTTAATTCGTCTTTTATATTTTGCAAATTCTTTTTTTCTAGTTCTTGTTTTATAGTTTGCAAAGTGCTGTCAACGTTCTTTATAATAACGTTCTTTTCGTTTTCAATGTAGTTGGGTAAATTTAAAAGATATTCTTTTAAATAATCAAAGCTCTCGTGTTCCACTACGCTAAAAATATCCCAAAGCGTTATTTCTGACGGGGTTCTGGCTAAAACTAATTTTCCCGTGCCGTTTTTAAAATCTAATATATTTCCGGCTTTTAGTTTCCTTATAAGTTTTCTTATTTCTATTGCACTTAAATTTGTGTCTTTGGCCAGCATTTCGTTTGTAACTCTCGTGTCTGGAAAATTTGAAATTTTTAATAGTATGTGAATAGCTGCGGGGAATTGTGTGCCCAGTTTCATTTTTGTTTACCTCATAATTATTTTACCATATTTTCATAAAAAAACAAATTATTTACAGCTATAGATTTGAGTTTTAAAAAATTTTTGATATAATGCTCATTGGAGGGCTTATGGAAATATTAGTAAAAGGTGAAATGGTAAAAACTTTTAAACCAGACCAAATAGAAATAAATTACACTTTTAATTATAAAGGCCAAAGTTATGAAAAAATTATAGAACTTGGCACTAAGGCAATTGAAAATTACGTAAATTTACTAGAAAGACTAAATATTAAAAGGCAAGATTTCAAAACGACCTTTTTTAGAGTTGAAGAAGACAAGGTTTATAATGAGAATTTAAAAACTTACGAGCTTAAAGGCTATAAATATGTGTACGGCGCTAAGCTTGCGCTGAAATATGATATGAAAAAATTGGAAGAAATTATTTTAAACACGGCAAAGTTTGGAGATTTTGTGAGTTATAGAATAAACTTTACATTAAAAGATAGAAATGCGGCAGATTCTGAACTTTTAGCCGGTGCGTATAAAAATGCTGAAATTCAAGCAGATAGCATTGCAAAGGTTGCAGGTTTACAAATAAGTAAGTGCTTAAAAACAAGCTTTCAACCACTAGAAAGAGATTTTTATTCTAGAAATGCTTATGAAAGTAGTAGAGCTAGCGTACAATTTGCAAAAAGTGCAGATTTTCAAAACATATTTATTCCAGAAGATATAGAAGTGGAAAGGGAAATTTATTGCATATTTTTAGCAGAATAAGGAGGATTTATGATTAAAAATATATTTTTTGATATGGACGGCACTCTTTTAAATATGGACGAAGAGGAATTTGTAAAAGTGTATTATGGTTTGCTTGCAAAAAAACTTGCAGAATTAGGTTATGAAAACGCAAAAGAATTAGCTAAAATAATTCTTGGTAGTTCTAAAATTATGGCTGCAAACGATGGTAAAAAACTAAATAGCGAAGTGTTTTTCGATTATATGAAAAAAACTTTAAACTTTACCAAAGAAGAGTTAGAGGCTCCGCTCCAAAATTTTTATGAGACGGACTTTAACAAAGCGCAAGTTACAACGTCTAAAATTGAAGGCATGGATGCCGCTATAAAAACGCTAAAATCTAAAGGAATTAGGCTTTTTCTCACAACAAATCCAATGTTTCCCAAAGTTGCAATAGTTGAGCGTCTTCACTGGGCAGGGCTCGACGAAAACGATTTTGATTATATTCCTTCTTACGACACTTGCCGTTTTGCAAAGCCTAATCCGGGCTACTACGAAGACGTAATAAAAAATTTCAATTTAAACCCAAGTGAAACACTACTTGTTGGCAACGATTACGAAAAAGATATAATTCCAGCCTTTAAGCTTGGGCTAAGAAGCTATTATTTGACACAAGATAACATAGATAAAAAAGTAGACCTTGTCGGTACACATAAAGATTTTATGGAGTTTGTAAATGGAATTAAATAAGTTTATAGACCACACACTTTTAAAGCCCACTGCCACAAAAGAAGATATAAAAAAGCTTTGCGATGAGGCGGTAACTTATAACTTTTATAGCGTTTGTGTAAACCCTTTTTGGGTAAAATTTGCAAGCGAGTGTTTAAAAAACACAGGCGTTAAAGTTGCTTGTGTTGTAGGCTTTCCGCTTGGTGCAAACACTTTGGAAACAAAAATATTTGAAGCAAAACGTGCAGTGCAAGACGGCGCCACCGAGCTTGACATGGTAATGAATCAGGGTCTCTTTAAAATGAAAAAATATAAAGAAGTGGCTGACGAAATACAAGAAGTCTGCTCTGCCACAAACGCCATTGTTAAAGTTATAGTTGAAACATCCAATTTAAGTAAAGATGAAATTATAGAAGCCTGCAAACTAATAAACACCACAGACGCTCACTTTATTAAAACAAGCACAGGTTTTATAGGCGAAGGCGCAAAGCTAGAAGACGTTAAAATTATGAAAGAGTATATTTCGCCAAACAAACAAGTTAAAGCGTCAGGCGGAATAAGAGATAAAGAAACTGCTTTAAAATTTATAGAGACGGGGGTAACGAGGTTGGGTACTAGTTCTGGAACAACCATAGTCAAAACGCATTAAAGCTTCGCCTAGCTGCGTTTACTGCCAAACGAGCCTAGACAGTTACGTACGTATGTACGCGCCTGCCTAGGCTCATTTGTCGAGCCTTGCTATGCTCGCTTTAATGCGTTTTGACATTTTCTACTTGGGTTTAATAGTGGGGAAAGAGTCGTCGCCTAGCTGCGTTTGCTGCCAAGCGCGCCCAAACAGTCATTTAGGAAACTAAACTCCTGCCCACGTCAAAAGCTGCGCTTTAATGAATTTTGCTAAAAGCAAAATGTCATATTAACGCTTGCTTTTTCCTTTTCCCCAAAAATTAAAAATTTTCGGGGACCC
>DVOJ01000018.1 GCA_018713725.1 Candidatus Caccopulliclostridium gallistercoris
TACAATTAAAACAACAAAGTTGTCCAAACGAGATACGACAACGAAAAATTGCTAATGTTGGTTAACCAACATTAGCAATTACCACAGCACAGGCTTTTTATTTATCCGTCCACTTTTTTGGGTTCAGACTAAAATTTGTGGTGTTTTTTTATTTTACATTAAATAGCAGATGGAGTTTCTACTTCAACTGGCATTAAAGCTCTATATTGCTTTAAGCCCGTACCTGCTGGAATTAATTTACCAATAATTACGTTTTCCTTTAAGCCCATTAAGTGATCTACCTTGCCCTTTAATGCTGCATCGGTAAGCACTCTGGACGTCTCTTGGAAGGAAGCAGCTGATAAGAAACTGTCTGTTGAAAGTGAAGCTTTTGTAATACCTAAAAGTATTCTCTTAGCAATTGCTGGAACGCCGCCTTCTGAAAGCACTCTCTCGTTTTCAGCTTCATAGGCAAATACGTCTACGATTTCGCCTGGAAGTAAGTTTGTATCTCCTGCGCTTTCAATTTTAACTTTTCTAAGCATTTGACTTATTATTATTTCAATATGCTTATCGTTAATTTTAACGTCTTGCGCTCTGTAAACCGCTATAACTTCGCTAAGAAGATAATCTTGTAAGCCCTTTAAACCTCTTGTTCTTAAAAGGTCTGCTGGATTTATTGAACCATCGGTAAGTTGTGTTCCTGGCTCTACCGTGTCGCCAGTTTTAACTTTTAAGAAGGCTGGTTTTCTTACTTCATATTCAACTTCGCCGTCGTCTGTTTTAACCGTTATTATAAAGCTTTTAGCTTCTTGTTTTACAGATACCTTTCCAGAAACTTCGGATAGAACTGCTTCACCCTTTGGTCTTCTTGCTTCAAATATTTCTTCAACACGAGGAAGACCTTTTGTGATATCGGCAGCAACCATAGCACCACCAGTGTGGAAAGTTCTCATAGTAAGCTGTGTACCAGGTTCACCAATACTTTGAGCAGCAATAATACCTACGGCTTCGCCAACGGAAACAAGGTCTTTGCCTGCCATGTTTCTACCATAGCATTTAGCACAAACGCCGTGTTTAGAGCGACAAGTTAGAATTGAACGAATTTGAACTTTTTCTATACCTGCGTTCGTGATAGCTTTTGCCTGTTCCGGAGTAATCATTTCGTTAGCTTTAACAATTAATTCTCCAGTTTTTGGGTCTACTATATCGTCAACTGAAACTCTGCCGTTAATTCTTTCTTCAAGGGTTTCAAGTACAACCTTATCTTCTACAAGGTCCGTTACCCAAACACCTTTAACTTTCTCGCCACGAGTTTCAAAGCAATCTTCTTCATTTACAACAACATCTTGAGAAATATCTACAAGCCTTCTTGTTAAATAACCTGAGTCAGCTGTTTTAATAGCTGTATCGGCAAGACCTTTACGTCCACCACGGGATGAAATGAAGTATTCAAGTGGTGTAAGTCCGCCACGGAAACAAGATTTAACTGGAATATCAACCTTTTGACCAGATGCGTTTGACATAATACCACGCATTCCAGAAATACCGTTTAATTGCACGTTGTTACCACGCGCGCCGGAAATAACCATCATTTTAACTGGGTTATAGTCGCTTAGGTAATCAACAACTGCTTGTTGAACTTCTTTTGTAGCATCGTTCCAAATGTTGATGTTAGATGAAAGCTTTTCATCTAGTGTTATAAGGCCGCGACGAAGAAGTTTTTCATTTTCAAGCACTTTTGCTTCGGCATTCTTTAAAATTTCTGCCTTAGCTGGTGGCTCTTCCATATCGTAAACGTTAATTGTAAGTGAACCAAGTGTAGAGTATTTATAACCCATTTCCTTAATTCTATCTACCATCTTTGAACATTCTGTTGTTCCAAGATTTTTATATGCTATGCTTGTAAGCTCTTTAAGGTCCTTCTTCATAACTGGTTTGTTGATTTCAAGTTTTGCCATGTTTTCTGGCTTACTTCTATCAACTAAACCTAAGTTTTGTGGAATTGCCCAGTTGAAGATAACTCTTCCTACTGACGTTTTGAATTTATCTGTATATTTTACGCCGTCAACTTCTACCGTTCTTCTAAGTGTGATTTCAGCTTGGATATCTAGGTTGCCCGTTTGATAAGCTATAATTGCTTCATCTTCTGAGCCATATATTCCGCCCTCACCCTTTGCGCCCGGACGTGTTAACGTTAAGTAGTAACAACCAACAACCATATCCTGAGATGGTGTGATAATTGGTTCACCGTCGGAAAGTTTTAAGATATTGTTTGAAGCAAGCATTAAAGTTCTAGCTTCCGTTCTTGCGTCTATACTAAGTGGAACGTGGATAGGCATTTGGTCACCGTCGAAGTCCGCGTTGAAGCCTGAACATACGCAAGGGTGAAGCTTGATAGCTCTACCTTCAACAAGCACTGGCTCGAAAGCTTGAATTGAAAGTCTGTGAAGTGAAGGCGCACGGTTTAATAGCACTGGGTGATCCTTAATAACTTCGGCAAGTACGTCCCAAACGATAGGTTTTTCCTTTTCAATAAGCCTTTTTGCACTCTTAATGTTATGTGATTGATTTAGCTCTACAAGCCTTTTAATAATGAAAGGTTTGAAAAGTTCAAGAGCCATTTCTTTTGGTACACCGCATTGGTACATTTTAAGTTCTGGACCAACAACGATAACGGAACGACCAGAGTAGTCTACACGCTTTCCAAGAAGGTTTTGACGGAAACGACCTTGCTTACCTGTTAGCATTGCGGTTAAGGATTTAAGTTCACGAGATTTTGAACCTTGAATAGCCTTTCCGCGTTTTCCGTTTTCAATAAGTGCGTCTACAGCTTCTTGAAGCATTCTCTTTTCATTTCTAACGATAACTTCAGGTGCTCCAAGCTCCATAAGTTTCTTTAAACGATTGTTTCTATTGATAACACGACGATACAAATCGTTAAGGTCAGATGTTGCATATCTTCCACCGTCTAGTTGCACCATTGGGCGAAGTTCTGGTGGAAGAACTGGAAGCACATCTAGCACCATCCAAGATGGTTCGTTTCCGCTAGTTAAAAAGGCTTCTACAATTTCAAGTTTTTTAACAGCTTTTAAACGCTTTTGACCTTTTGCCGTCTTTAAAATTTCTTTAAGTTCTTCACTTTCTTTCTTTAAGTTTACTTCTTTTAAAAGCCTTTTGATAGCTTCTGCACCCATGCCAGCTTCAAAGCTATTTGGGCCATAAGTTTCAAGTGCTTCTCTGTATTCCTTATCAGAAATTATTTGCTTATAAGTAAAATGTGTGTTTTTAGGGTCTAACACAATATAGTTTACATAATAAACAACTTGTTCAAGTGACTTTGGCGTTAAATCTAGTAGTGTTCCGATTCTAGAAGGAACGCTTCTAAAAAACCAAATGTGAGTAACAGGAGCAGCAAGTTCAATGTGCCCCATTCTTTCACGGCGCACTTTTGCCCTTGTAACTTCAACGCCACACTTATCGCACACAACGCCCTTATAACGAATGCGTTTATACTTTCCGCAATGACATTCCCAGTCCTTTCTAGGTCCAAAAATTCTTTCGCAGAACAAACCATCCTTTTCAGGCTTTTGTGTTCTATAATTGATAGTTTCAGGCTTTGTTACTTCGCCGTAAGACCATTCTCTAATCTTTTCAGGTGAAGCAATTCCTATTTTCATTGAATCGAAATTATTAAGTTCAAACATATTTTTCCCCTTCAATTTGTGACTTTGTCACTTTAACTTGCATTGTTTTTATTCATCAAAATCTGAAAAATCTTCAAATAAGCTATCTGTATCAAATTCTTGTTCAGTAGATTTCTCTTCTTCTTGTTCTTCATGTTCTTTTGGCTTTTCTTCGTCGAAATCTAGCGTGATATCTTTAAGCTCTTCTTCTATATCTTGGCTAAGCGTGCTTACGTCTTGGTCGTCGTTAGAAAGTTCGGCTATGGATACTTCTTGGTTATTTTCTGTCATAATCTTTATATCAAGACCCAAAGCTTGAAGCTCTTTGATAAGCACTTTGAATGACTCTGGAATGCCAGGTTCAGCAATTGGTTGACCTTTAACAATAGATTCAAAGGTCTTTGTTCTACCAACAACGTCGTCGGACTTAACGGTAAGGATTTCTTGAAGAAGGCTAGATGCGCCGTAAGCTTCAAGAGCCCAAACTTCCATTTCACCGAAACGCTGACCACCGAACATAGCTTTACCACCAAGAGGTTGTTGTGTAACTAAGCTATAAGGTCCAGTTGAACGAGCGTGCATCTTGCTATCAACCATGTGGTCGAGCTTTAACATATATTTATAGCCAACTGTTGCTGGGTTATCGAATGGTTCGCCAGTTCTGCCATCGTAGAGCTGAATTTTTCCGTTTTCTGGGAAGTTATTTGCAACAAGAAGTTGTTTGATGCTATCTGCATCAGCGCCGTCGAATACCGGTGTTGCAATCTTCCAGCCAAGGCTTTGAGCAACTAGACCTAAATGCACTTCAAGCACCTGACCTACGTTCATACGTGATGGAATACCAAGTGGGTTTAGAACTAAGTCTAGTGGTCTACCGTCTGCCATGTATGGCATATCTGCTTCTGGAAGCACTCTGGAAACAACACCTTTATTCCCGTGACGTCCAGCCATTTTATCGCCCACAGAAAGTTTTCTTCTTTGAGCTACGTACACCTTAACCATCATGTTAACGCCAGGTTCTAGCTCGTCTTTATTCTTTCTACTGAACACTTGAACGTCTACAACTACACCGCCGCGGCCATGTTGAACACGGAGTGAAGTATCACGAACTTCTCTTGCCTTTTCGCCAAAGATAGCACGAAGAAGCCTTTCTTCTGGTGTAAGTTCAGTTTCGCCCTTAGGTGTAACTTTACCAACTAATATATCCCCCGCTCTAACTTCGGAACCAATTCTAACAATACCGTTCTCGTCTAAGTTTTTAAGAGCGTCTTCGCCAAGGTTTGGAATATCTCTTGTAATTTCTTCGTCGCCAAGCTTTGTAGTTCTACATTTAATATCTTCAACCTTTAATGTGATAGATGTGTAAACGTCTTCTTTAACAATTCTTTCGCTAATTAAAATAGCGTCTTCGTAGTTATATCCTTCCCAGTTCATGTAGCCAACAAGCACGTTTTTACCAAGTGCAAGTTCGCCGTTATTAGTTGAGAAGCCGTCTGCAAGCACGTCGCCTACTTTTACTTTATCGCCATGTTTTACAATTGGCTTTTGGTTTACGCAGGTATCTGCGTTTGTCTTTTCAAATTTTGTTAAGTAGTAAGTTTGTTCTTCGTGGTCGTTTCTAACTTTAATATAGTCTGCACTAACGTAAGAAACTTCGCCGTCTATTTTAGAAAGTATCATAGCACCGCAGTCATGAGCTACTTTATACTCCATACCTGTTCCAACAATTGGAGCTTCTGGTTGAAGTAGTGGCACAGCCTGACGTTGCATGTTCGCGCCCATAAGTGCACGGGCGGAGTCGTCGTTATTTAAGAATGGAATAAGTGAAGTAGCTGCGGAAATAAATTGTTTTGCGGATACGTCCATTAAATCTATTTGGCTAGCTGGAACTTCAACTATACTGTTTTTATAACGGCAGATAACACGTGGGTTTACAAACTTGCCGTCTTCTGTAAGCGGTTCTGTGGCTTGGGCTATGTGGCAAGTGTCTTCAACGTCTGCCATGTAATATTCGTAATCTTTGCTTACAACGCCCGTAGCTTTATCTACCTTTCTATAAGGTGTTTCAAGGAAGCCGTAGTCGTTGATTCTTGTATAACTTGTAAGTGTGCTAATAAGACCAATGCTCTGACCTTCAGGAGTTTCAATAGCACAAATTCTGCCGTAGTGTGTGTAGTGAACGTCACGCACTTCTGCGCTTGCTCTTTCCTTCTTAACACCGCCAGGGCCTACGGCTGAAATCTTTCTCTTCTGAGTTAAGCCGGATAGTGCGTTAATTTGGTCCATAAGCTGACTTAATTGCGATGCAGCAACAAAATCTTTTAACGCCTTGTTAACTGGTCTTGGGTTTACAATTTGAGAAGGTGTAACTTCGGAAAGTTCCTTTCCTTGAAGAGTTTCCTTAATTGCAGCTGAAAGCTTATTGATACCAGAGCGGAAAGCGTTTCCTAAAAGTTCGCCAACGCTTGCAATACGTCTGTTTGAAAGGTGGTCTATGTTATCCACTTCGCCAATACCTTCTAAAAGGTCTAAATAATATGAAAGGCTGGCAAGGATATCGTCCATTGTAAGAGTGGTAATGATAAGATCCTTAGCATGCTCTTTTATAGCTTGCATTCTCTTTTCTTTGGTTTTATTGTCCTTTAAAATTTGTGTGAGTACTGGATAATAAACTTCTTCTGTAATTCCAAGTTCCTTTTCATCACATGGGAACACTGCGGAAAGTTGAACGCGGTTATTTCCACGCATTAAATGCTTTTTGCCATGAATGTTAACCCATACTTCGTTAATTCCGGCATTTTGCATTCTTCTAGCAACTTCGTAAGTGAATTTTTCGCCTGCTTTTACTACAACTTCGTCGTCGATTGCAATATCTTCTGCGCTCTCTTGTCCTGTAATTCTTGTGGCGATGGAAAGTTTTTTATTGAATTTATATCTTCCTACACGGTTTGTGTTATAGTATTGGTCGCTGAAAAATGATTGGTTGATATAGTTTCTTGTTGAATCCGCAGAAGGAACTTCGGTTGGGCGAGTTTTTCTAGCAAGTTCAATTAGAGCTTCTTCCTGAGTTGTTTGTGGCTCTTTTTCAAGAACTGCCTTTAAATATTCGTTGTCGCCAAATAGCTTTAAAATTTCTTCAGCAGTAAAGCCAAAACACTTTAAGAATAAGCCGATTGTAATTTTGCTGCTTCTATCTAGCACGAGTTTAATTATTTCATTTGCACCCTGCTCAAATTCAAGCCACATACCACGCGTTGGAATAATTTGACCGCGAAGAGTAGAGTTGTCGTCGTGTTCACGAGTGAAATAAACGCTAGGGCTTCTAATAATTTGGCTTACAACAACCCTTTCAATACCGTTAAAAATGAAAGAGCCTTCTTCTGTCATGTAAGGGATATCGCCAAGGAACACTTCTTGGTCGATAGCTTCGCCGCTATCTTCCACAACAAACCTTGCTTGCGCCTTTAAAGGAATGGTGTAGGAAACACCACGTTGTTTACATTCTTTTATTGAATATTTTGGCTTACCGCTAAGGTCTACGCCTAAAAAGTAGAGTTTAGCCTTGCCGCTATAATCTGAAATAGGAGAAAATTCGTCTAAGATCTCCTTTATACCCTTTTCTAAAAATTCCTTATATGCCTTCTTTTGAACGTCTAAAAGGTCTGGCATATCATAATTTTCATCTAATTTGGAAAAGCTATATCTTTCTGTTTTTCCGAAGTTAACTTTTTTTAGTTTAGGCATTTCTTGCATAAATTTCTCCTATTAAAAAACAAAAAATTTCTTTTAGCACCTTTTGTAAAAGAGCGAAAAGCCCCTACTTAACGAAAAATAGCAAGCATACGGCAATAATTATGCTTGGCTACACATATTAAGTTTAGAGAGAATTGCAGACTTTCACTATTCGTATACTAATCTAAACGATTTTAGCACTTTAAATTCACACTGTCAACCCTTTTTACAAAAAATTTTTGACAAATTAAGTAAAATTTAAACATAAAAAGAGAAGATTGGTAATCTTCCCTTTGTTTAATACCAAACGCTAATAGTTAAATTTACCCCACCAGGATAAATGTACGAATCTTCAGTGTTACTGTTAGAAACGTTTAAAACAGATTTTGAACCATCGCTTATACTCAAAGATATATACATTGGTTCAGGATTGTTATTTTCCCAAGTAGCAGAAATTACGTCATTAGGATTTAATATAACACTACCAGCAGATGCTCCACTAAATATATCAAAAGAAAAAACTTCTGAATCATTTACAAAAACGGTTACCCTTCCGCAACCAGCACTATAAGAAAAATCATCCCAACTTAATGTATAAACAGGTTCTTTTTCTTTTGCATCAATATCAATTCCAACCGTACCGCTTACACTACTTGAAAAATTAGTAAGTGTCATAGTAAAAGTGTAGCTTGCTGTACCTGGGGTTTCTCCGCTTTTAGCTGCAACGGTTATTTCGTTTCCACTTGAACTTGTGGTTACTCCTGTTAAGCTTACTGCTACATTAGGTGTTATAGTTATACTCACATCAAACTCCGAATAATTTGTAAAGGTTATAGCATATTGTAGTACTTTTTCACTTTCTGTAAATTCTACTTCTCCTATCTGCCAACCTGCCGTTGAACCTGCTTGATCTCTCATGGCGGTGTTTGAATATGCTGTGCCGTCTGGTTCTCCACTTGTGTTTGGATTATATGAATAGCCTGTATATGTATAGCTTGTTGATGTTGTTAAGTTTTGTAAACTTCCTTCACTTGTTCCGCGTTTAACCTGTCCTTCCGCCTTTAAGTATACACCTGTTGCATTAAAGCTTACTGTACTACTTACGTCTAAACTTACTTGACTTGCAGCAAGTACGCCACCCGTGAGCATTGCCATGCTTACGGCTAGCGCCGACACCGTACCTATTATTTTGTTTTTTTTCTTCATAAAATTTTCTCTCCTTTTTTATTTTGTATAATAAATTTTTAATTATACACATATTAACTTGCCAAACAGTCTAATATCCTGCTACTCAACTTGGCTTACAGGGCTATTATAGCCTATCAAGCAAAATATTCCTAACGTTTTTTCGGAATATACGTATATTTTAATCTTACTTTTGTAAGAAGTCAAGTAATTTTCTTACATTTGTAAAATAATAAGTACATGGAAAACAAATTCAAAAATAATTTAAAGCTACTAAGGCAAGAAAAAGGAATTGGTCAAGTTGAGCTTGCCAAAAAGCTTGGTGTTAGTAAAGGTATAATCAGCCTTTGGGAAAACGGGCTAAGGGAGCCATCTATGAGTTCGCTTATTGAGATAGCCAAATTTTTTAATGTTAGTATCGATTTTCTTGTAGGTTTAACTATTTGAAAGCATAAAAAAACTGCACTAGTTTAAGTGCAGCTATACGCATTCGAGCGCGGGCGAAGCCCGCTAAAAAGGCAAAGCCTTTTTGCTTGCCTTCGGCAAGGCTCGAATGCGTTTTATTTTTTAACTGGCTTTCCTACATATATTTGAATAAGTTCACTAAACGCCTTAGCATCTAAGCTTACGCCACCTACTAAAAAGCCATTTAAATTTTTAATGTTTATAAAGTTTTTAACGTTATCTGGTTTTACACTGCCACCGTAAAGAACTACAATATTTTTAGAAGCCTTATCTGTGTAAAGCCTTGCAATTTCTTCACGAATAATGTTTACGGCTTCTTCAATTTGTTTACCTGTTGCCGTTTGCCCTGTGCCAATAGCCCAAATTGGCTCGTACGCCACTACTATATTTTCAAGCTCGTTTTCATAAAGCCCGCTAAGGCATTCATCAAGTTGTTTGCAAATTACGTTTCTAGTTTGCCCTGCCGTTCTTTCGCGTTTACTTTCGCCTATGCAAAGCACAGAAGTAATGTTATATTTTAAGTTTTGTTTAATTTTGCTATTTATTTCGCTATTATGCTCGGAAAAATACTTTCTTCTTTCGCTATGCCCTACAAGTGTAAGCTTGCAACCGATATCGGCAAGCATTTCAGAATTTATTTCTCCGGTATAAGCACCTTTTTCAAACTCGCTTACATTTTGCGCACCAAATGCAACGTTTGTATCTTTAAGCGCGCGCTTGCAAACGGCAAGATTTGTGTAAGGCACACAGATTGCAATATCACAATTAAGGTGCTCCACCATTGGCACGAACGCGTTTATAAATTTACGCGTTTGGCTTGCCGTTAAATTCATTTTTTGATTGCCAATTATAACTTTATTTAGCATCTTCAATCACCTCAACACCGGGTAAAATTTCTCCTTCAAGTAGTTTTAAGCTAGCCCCGCCGCCCGTTGATATATGATATATTTTACTATCTAATTTTAATTCACGAATTGCCGCAATGCTGTCTCCGCCGCCAACTACGGTTTTACCGTTTACTTTGCTAACGGCTTTTGCAATCTTTTCCGTTCCCTTAGCAAACTTTGGAAATTCAAACACGCCCATAGGCCCGTTCCATATTACCGTAGAAGATTTTTTAATTACGTTTGAAAAGAGCTTTATAGTTTTAGGTCCAATATCTAGCGCCATTAAGTTGTCTGGAATATCTTCATGCTTAATTTTTTTAGGCTTTGCGTTAGGCGTTAAGGCTTCCGCGCACATGTGGTCTATTGGCAAGAACACTTCAATACCCCTTTTGTTTGCCTCGTCTAAAATGTTCTTAGCAAGCTCCACCTTTTCATCGTCCACTAAGGATTTTCCAATATTTACCCCCTTAGCTTTTAAGAAAGTATATGCCATTCCGCCACCAATAAGAACTGCGTTTACTTTGCTAATTAAATTCATAACAACGTAAATTTTATCCGACACTTTGCTTCCGCCAAGTATAGCCACAAATGGCCTAATTGGATTGTCAAGTACATCTAGAATTGTATTTACTTCTTGTCCCATTAAAAAGCCAACGGCGTTAGGAAGCAGCTTTGCCACCCCAACAATAGAAGCGTGGTTTCTATGCGACGTTCCAAAGGCGTCGTTTACATATATTTCTGCAAGAGACGCAAGTTCCTTTGCAAAAAATGGGTCGTTCTTTTCTTCACCAGGATAGAACCTTAAATTTTCAAGTAAAAGGATTTCGCCCGGCTTTAATTTTTCCGCCATAGCTTTTGCTTCTTTGCCAATGCAATCGTTTGCAAAACGGATTTTAGTTAGTGGCAAAAGTTCAACTAGCTTTTTTGCTACCGGCATTAAAGACATACTCTCCACAACTTTACCCTTAGGCCTTCCAAGGTGGGAGCATATAATAAGCTTAGCGCCCTTTGTTAATAGGTATTTGATAGTTGGAAGCTCGCGGATAATTCTTGTATCGTCCGTAATAAAGCCGTCTTCCATAGGCACGTTAAAATCCACCCTTAAAAGTACGCGTTTATTTTTTACATCTAAACTTTGTATTGTTCTTTTCATATTAACCTCTTGTTTAATTTTACCATTAAAAATTAAAATCAACAAATATTTACGTATTATTTTTTAAAAAATTCTTGCAAAATATTTAAGCACTTATCTAAGTCCTTTTCCTGACATATTTCAAGTTTTACCTTACTTGCACCCTTTTCTTCCTTTAAATACCAAAGCATATGCTTCTTCATATAGGTAGAAAGGTATTCTTTTGAATAATATTTACTTAAAAGCTCTATATGTTTTTTAAGTATTGAAAATTTATCTACTTTTATGCTTTTACCTAAAAGCTCACTAAATATATATGGTTTGCCTAGTGCCGCGCGGCCTATCATTACGCCGTCCACACCGGTTTCCAGCATTCTTTTAAGGCTGACTTCGTCCACAACGTCGCCGTTGCCTATAACTGGAATTTTTACGCTTTGCTTTACACGAGCTATCGCATCTAAGTTAGCCTGCCCAGAATAAAACTCTTCCCTAAGCCTTCCGTGAACAGTGATAGCGCTTGCACCGTTTTCTTCTAACAGTTTAGCAAAATCTAGGCTTACGTCTTTGTCGTAGCCTAGGCGCATTTTAACTGTTATAGGTTTATCAGTAGCTTTTACACAGGCGTTTAAAATTTCTCGTGCTTTGCTAAAATTTGTCATAAGTTTAGAGCCGTCGCCATTCTTCACGATTTTAGGCGCAGGGCAACCCATGTTTATATCTATAATATCAAACTTTTCAAGCTCTTCTAATTTTAATGCTTCTTTAAAGGCACTTTCCTCACTTCCAAAAAGTTGCGCGCCTACCGGCTTTTCATTATCAAGAGTAATTAAAAGGTCCTTAGTTTTTTTATTGTCGTAAACTAACGCCTTTGCGCTTACCATTTCTGTATAAGAAAAACTAGCGCCGTACTCTCTTGCAATACTTCTAAAAGCAAAGTCAGTTACCCCTGCCATAGGCGCTAAAAATAGGTTTCCGTCTATATTTACGTTTTTAATTTTCATAAGTTTAGTTTAACATATTTATTTAAAAATTAAAAATGCAATTTAGAAGAAAATTTAAATTTTGGTCTAATTCTGTTTTCAGATAGCCTTTTAGTTTTACTTATAGGGCTAATATAGAACTTTTCTCCTGTTTCCCTAGTGAAAAACTTGCCAAAGCCTTTAATATTTATTATTTCACCCTTTTTTAAAGCGTCTAAAATTACGTTTTTAAATTCAGTTAAAATACAATTTATATTTTTAAATGAAATATTTGTATTCTCTTTAATAATATTTATTAAATCTTTATTATTCATAAATAAAATTATTGGCTAAAATATTTAATTTAATCTGTTTTTTTAATAGTTTTTAAAGTTTTTATATCAATTAATTTAAAATAAATAATTGGAAAAATATATAAAATTACACCTAAAAAAGCTAAAATTAATAGTTTTAATATAATATTTATACTTAAACTTTGAATTATAAGGCATGGGAAAAACATTAGCGCTATAAAAATAAGCGGCAAAAATAATTTTTTTAAATTTATTTTTAAACTATATAATTTTAATAAATAAACTAAATTAGTTACAGAGCTAATTAAATAAAAGGCAATATTAGAAATAACTAGCCCGTAAATATTAAACTGCGCGGAAGATACCAATATGCTCGTTAGTGCAATTTTAATAACCGCTGAAATTACAAGATTAAATATTAAAAACTTTATCTTTCCGCTCGCTTGCAAAATTGAAGCCGTAATTTGAAGTAGCGCTATAAATATCATTTGCACTAGGCTATATCTTAAAATTTGCACACCCATCAAAAAAAGCTCCTCTTGAAGCGAGCTATATGCTATGCTCATAATAGTGGGCGCTAAAACATAAAAGGCAAGCAAACACGGAAGTATTATAACCCAAACAAGATTCAAACTCTGCGATATTTTACTTTTAACTTCATAAATTTTATTCTTTGCACTGTAATAAGTAAGCGACGGCAGCAAACTTGTGGAAAGCGCCAAAGAAAATATTACAGGAAAATTTATAAGCGAATTTACCATTCCAGATTGAATTCCGAAAAGCTCCGTTGCACTTTGAGAAGAAAAGTTTAGTTTAAGTAAGTTTACCGTTAAAAAGCTGTCTATTGCGGTAACTAATGGAATTATGGAAACATACACAAACACAAGTGCATAGCTTTTAAAAATTTTTGGAGTTTCGCCACTTTCACTCTGCACATTTTTAGAAAAGAACTTTGCCCTTATAAAAATATAAATAAAACTGATAAGCTCGGAAACTGCTACTCCAATAATCGCGCCGCTTACAGCCATTTCTATGCCAAGGCCTAAAAAGGCATAACTTAGACCTAGCCCCAAAGCAAGCTTTAACGTTTGCTCTATAACCTGGCTTACCGCCGTTGGCGTCATGTTTTCATAGCCTTGAAACAGCCCCCTAAACGGAGCAATAAGAGAAGAAAACAGCACTGCAAAACTTATGTATCTATAACCAGTAGTGGCAAGCGGATTGCCTTGCAAGCTCGCAATGTTTGGCGCAAATAAGAGAAATATTAAAAAGAATAGCGTTCCAAGCCCTGCTGAGATAAAAAAGTACTTAAAAAACACCTTTTTAATGCTCCCCTTGCCGCTAGCTCGCATTTTTGCAATAGTTATAGCCATGCTTGTAGGAACAGCTCCGCCTGCAACAACTAACGCAAGCGAGTAAAGGGCGAATATCATTTGATAAAGCCCTATTCCTTCCGCGCCCAAGATGTTAGAAAGCGGTATTCTATAAAACGCCCCTAAAATTTTGCAAATAAAACCAGATATGGCAAGCACTAACGCGCCATTTAACACAAATTTTTTCACAAGGTTATTTTCTTGAAAAAACTAAAAAAAATTCAAAATCTACAAATTTTATAAAACTATTTACAAAATTTTAAAATTGTGCTATATATTTAGTTAAGGAGATTTTTATGTCAGTACCATATTTTCATTTTAAACGCAAATTAACACAAACAGAAACTTATACGGAGTGGTCGGATAATAGGTTTTTAGTTGCAGGCGTAAGGTCTATAGTTCGTGGTGACAATGAAGAGTGGAACAGAGTTAAAGATTACTTCCAACTAAATAGAGTTGCCGACCTTGGCGAACCGGGCGAAGGCAGGCTCGGATATATCCGCGAACTTATTAACAAAATGGACGCAAATAAGGAAAAATTAAAAGGAAATAAAAGCCTTACAAGCTTCTTTGAATTTTTCACAAGCACGGCTGGAGAAGATTTACTAGACGGCTCCATGACAAACGCCGATGGCGGCAAACAAAACAGAATTTGCATAGAGCAATATATAAACGACTATGTAAACCGTGCAATTGCCGGCGATAAAAACGACTATTTCACCCGTTCCAAAGAGCACTTGGCATGGAAAAGTTTCGGACGTAAGTACACAGACTTCCGCGAACTTTACGGAAAATTTTACGATATAGTAAAAGTAACATCTAACGGACAGCTTAGAGATTACTGTGTATTTGCAAGGTTTACCTACAACAAGCAAACAGGCAAAATGTCCCGCCACGTCGACGCCCCTGAAAAGGATTTATAAAAAATAAAAACAGTTAGTTCAACTAACTGTTTTTTTAAAGCACCCTTTCTTCTACGTTCGGCTCTTTTTCCGATTGCTTTAACCCCACTATGGGCGGAAGAGAATTGAATAACTTTTTATTCTCTTCTTGCTTTGGTGCAGCTTCAGGTTTACTTGAATTTGAAAATACGTCCGATGGAAGCGGAGCGCTTACAAATGGTGCAGGACCTTTTTTAGCAGCGGGCTTGCCCTTGCCGCCACCGCCAGCAGACTTGCCCTTAGCCTTCTTTGCACCGCCACCGCCTTTACTCTTTCCGCCACCCTTCTTTGCAGTGTTAGCAGAGTACTCGGCCTGAGAAGAATTGGTTTTTTCCATCTGTTTTTTTCGTGCGTCTCTTATTTGACGCATATTTTTATCTGGAAAGTATCCCTCTACCATGGCGTTTTGCATATAAAGGTCTAAAACTTGCCTTAAAGTAACGTATTTATTTACCTTTAATTTGTTTAAGCTTTTGCTTCTCACGGCTTCAAGATACATGAGTATCAACCTTTTGCCGCCAGGGCCAGAGTTTTTTAATATGTTCAAAATCTCTTTAACGTATGCCTTATCAATATTATCACGCTGATAGTAAAGCTTACTACGCTTATCTAAAAGCCCTTTTTTTGTTGCCAAAATTTTAGCAGCTTTATCTAGGTTAGACATATCCTTGCCTTCCGCTTCAATTCGTGCAAACAAGTTAAAAGCTTTTTTCATTCTAAACAAAAAGTTTATATCGTCGTCATCTATATATGAAGCAACTAGCGTGGAAAAATTCTTTTCAAGCACTCCGCTTAAAGAAAAATTTTCCTTGAAGTAGAGATACGCCACTTTTTTAGTATCCTTTTTCTCTATATCTATTTCAAACTTTAATTTGTAATCTCCAACTTTTGCAGAAACGTAATATTTATTGCTAGCCGTTTCATCTATAAGTTTATCAAGGCCTACAAGCTCCTTGCAGATATCTTCAGAAATGGTATAATCGCCCTTTTCATCGTAATAGCCAAGAAGAAGACCTTGAGCAAGTTCAAACTCTTGAGAAGCCTTATAATAGTTAATATCATCTTCTTGATTCAAGATGATATCGCCATAACCCTTATATGTAACCTTCTTTTCTTCTTCCATACTTAGATTATACCATTAAAAATTTACTCTTGCAACACAAAAAATACTAATTTTTCATATTAAACTACAAAAATATTTTATAAAAGTTTGGTTTAGCTCTTGAAAAGCCGGAATTTTTGTGATATAGTAATAGCTTCTAAGGGGGTTCTTATGATTTCAGGTATAGATGTAAATTGGTTAATAAATAAAGAAGGCACAGTTGTAGTGCCGTTTGCAAAAGACGAGGAAAAGGATAGCTTAACAAACCTTGCTTCTAAAAACGAAGTAAGTTTAGCTAGCTGCCCAGAACTAAACGCAAGCTTCGTTGCAAAAACGTTAGGCTACTCTAACAATGAAAGATATTACATAGTTAGCACGGCAAACATTCTTTCAAAATTCCATATTTTGCCAAAATCTTACTACGAGTCCACAGCCAGCATGTCAGCTGAGCGTTTTATGTATGGCTATTATGTAAACAGTGCAATAATTAAAAAATGGCAAAAGCAAATTTCAAAATGTTTAAAGGCTAGTTACAAAAGAAACGCGCAAAAAGAACTAGTGTTTTAATAGTATCTCCGCGAGAAATTATTCGCGGAGATTTATTTTAAATCGTTATTGACATCTTAAACAATGTAATATATAATTTTAATAGGAGCTTATTATGAAATATAATCTTTCAGAAATTTATTGGGCGTTTAGCGAAGACGGAAAAGTAGTGTTCCCATTTGTAAAAACTGCTCCATACAAAATTTTAAACTTGGATACGAATGAATACTACAATTTTTCATATTGCAAACACTTAGAGCCAACGTCTTGTTTAAAAAGCCTTATTTCAATGACGCATAAAACAGATTTGCAGATTAAAAGCACAAGCGAACTTTTTGTTAAACTCAGTAAAATGCCCACACCTGCTTACCTAAAATGTTTTACAATGATGCTTTCTAATTTAGATTCACAAAAAGAGCCACTCAGTTATGAAGAAAGCGTTAAAAGTTATTGTGAAAGTAAAAAAATAGAACAAAATAAATTATATAAATTAAAAAATTTCTTTAAAAAAGAATTAATTAAAAATCAAGCTTTAGAAAAATAAAAGGATAAAAAAATGAAATTTAAAAATAAAAAAGAATTAAAAACTGAAAAAGAAGAATATTTTATCTACTCTGTACTATGGGAATATACAGATGATGGCAGTAAAATGCTTCCTTATATTGAAAATAAAGATAAATTAATAAATGTTATTACAAATGAAGCCTTAGATAAAAAGGACTTTGATAATTATAACAATTTAGTAGGCACCAAAACTTTGGCTGACATTATTGCACAAAGAAAATATAATATTTCTAAATACGACACAGAAACGATATTAAAATCATTATATCCATTCCGTTTTAAAAATTATATTTCAAAAAAGCACATATTAAAGCTTAAAAATTCTTTCCAAAAGAATTTAATAAAAATAACAAAAACAGAAAATAAAATTAAATTAAAAGAAGAAAAATTAGAAAAATAACAAAAAATCTCGAAATCTTCGAGATTTTTTTATATATCTGTATTTCCTAAAAGGCAATCTAAACTAACATTAAAAATTTCAGCTATATCTATTAAGGTATCATAATCCGGCTCATGACCATTTCTCTCCCACTCATAAACCGTAGTTCTAGACTTCCCTAGTTTTATAGCCAACTCTTTTTGTGTTAAATTTTCACTAAGCCTAAGATCTTTTAATCTTTGGCAAAATTTATTATTCACAACACTATTATGCTTTCTTTTACTTATAATTTGTGATAAATCAGTAAAAATCTGATTATTTATCTTTTTAGCCATAATAAAATTTAACACATAATATATAATAAAACTTTTATTATACAAAATTGTATAATCTAGATGTTTGACGCAGTAATATGACATTGCTGGCTAAGTGCCTTTGGCAAATTAGTATTGTTAAGTAGAAAACAGCAATGTTCCTATTGCAAGGAGCAAGAAACCAAGCGGCACAAATTTATTTGTGACATTTGGTTATGTGCGACGCAGCAAAAAGCTTAACAAAAGTGAGCAAAGCGAACTATTGCTTTTAGCAATAAATT
>DVOJ01000002.1 GCA_018713725.1 Candidatus Caccopulliclostridium gallistercoris
GTTGGGTTAAGTCCCGCAACGAGCGCAACCCTTGCCATTAGTTGCCAATATTAAGTTAGGAACTCTAATGGGACTGCCGTAGATAATACGGAGGAAGGTGGGGATGACGTCAAATCATCATGCCTCTTACGTCTTGGGCTACAAACGTGCTACAATGGTAGATACAAAGAGATGCAAACCAGTAATGGGGAGCCAACCTCAAAAAGTCTATCCCAGTTCGGATTGTGGGCTGCAACCCGCCCACATGAAGCCGGAGTTGCTAGTAATCCCAAATCAGCATGTTGGGGTGAATGCGTTCCCGGGTCTTGTACACACCGCCTGTCACGCCATGGGAGTTGGGGGGACCCAAAGTCGGTGAGCTAACCAGTAATGGAGGCAGCCGCCTAAGGTAAAACCAATGACTGGGGTGAAGTCATAACAAGGTAGCGGTATCGGAAGGTGCCGCTGGATCACCTCCTTTTAAAGAGAACTATGTTTTTGGTACGCTAAAAACATCATCTTTAAGTCGAGTGCAAACTTATATTAGTTTGTAGAAAAATGATGCAAAACTTTAGTTTTGCAAAACCCTAATTCAGATCTAATCAAATCTTTTTAAAAAACCCATTTCTATTTAGTTTTCAAAAATTAAACACTAAGCTTTAACGCTTAGTGTTTTTTTATTTTCTAAATTAATTGACATTTTCATATATATATGCTATAAGGAAGTTAACAAGATGGTGATTTTTATGGAAAAAATAGATTTACCAAGGTGTATAGACGGTAAATTTGTCCAGTATCAAGGCGACCAGCCAGTTTTATATTTTGAAATTAGGGATAAAACGCTTAATAATATTCAGTTATTAACAAACATATCTCCTAAATACGTAATTTTGCCGCCAATTTGTAAAACAAGAAATTATGTCTGCAATATTTTACTAGAAGAATATGCTTTAAGCGGACTAGATAAACCGAAACTTGTTTATACGGGCAAAGGCAATATGAAAATTAAATTTCCAGCAAAAGAAGATGAAATAGAGCTAATTTTGCCCAAAGATAAAAAACTATACATAGTAAAAGAAAGGGTAGACGTAGGTTATGAGTACGATACAACATATTACTATTTAATTTCGGATAAAAATTTTGAAGGTTATCACGAAATGGGAAAACGCGAGTTAAGTGTTAAAGAAATTAAAAATTATGATTTAATGGGCAGAAAACTGTTCACATCGGCGTATACATATGATAGAAAATTAAATGCAATATTAGAACACAACGAGCAAGTAAAATATTAATTTGAAGGCAACCAAGCCTTCTTTTTTTATGTAAAAAATTTGTACAAAATATTATTTATCTATTTGTTTTGTACAAATACACTCTATATTCTTTGCAAATTCTCCAAAGGCTCTTCGTAGGCTTTGCTCCGCTTTGAGCGAAAAGGCTTGTCCCTTTTCGCGTCATCCTGAGCAGCAAGTGTAGCGTTAGCGAAACGACAATCCGCGAACGGATCTCCTTGCGGCTAGTGCTAGCGAGACTCTACTTTATTCTTCGTTAGCCCTTGCTTTCGTCACCCTGAGCGGAGCGCGTTAGCGCGCAGTCGAACGGATCTCCGTCGGGCTGGCGGAGTGATAATAAAAAATACTTCTCAGTTGCTTAAAACTGTTTTACAAGGAGTGTTAATCTATGATAATATAAAACTAGTAGAATAAAGCGTTAATAGACTATAACCACTTTGTATAAAAAGGATAAATCTAAAAATAATAAACAAAAGGAGAAAAATTATGAAACGTACAAAGTTAATAGCAAGTTTTGTGGCATGTTTTATGTGTTTAGCTTGCTTAACTATGGGCGTATTTGCAGCAGTAAATGTAAATTTTGGTTTAACAGGTCAGTTAACCTTTAACCCAGAAGGCGTATACGTAAAGGTAAGCGGGCAAATGTACCGTGGAGAAAACTACGGAACACTAGCTCCACTTACAGCAGCTAACTATATTTTACCCGAAATGACAAACTACGACGAAGTAGACGGTGCGCCAGCAGGCAATCTTCCAATACCTTCTTGGACAACCCCAAATGTTACACTAGTACCAGGGGAAAGGGCAGTAAAGTATAGAATAGAAGTAACAAACGTATCCGAAGCTGGAATAAAGGGAACAGCAACGGCTACAATAACTGGCGCCACAGGAACGCCAAGTGTAACCACAGCTGGCGGAGTAAAGACAAGTGTATACACAAACTGTACAGTAACTGAATATGCCCAATACATACAAAACATACAGCCAAATGATACACAGGTTTACGAACTTGTTGTAGAACTTAACCAAAGTGCAACTAGTGCTACAATAAATGTAAGTATAAGCTTTGATTTTACAGATGATAAGATGTATCTAATAGAATGGGAAGGAAATACCTATAACTATGTAAATATGGGTAAATACCCACAACGCTATGTAGGTAACACCATGAATGCAGAACTAGAAGCCTTACTACAAGCAAACGACCCAGCTTTAAAAGAAACAACAAAAGTATACACAACTTTTGACTATTGTAATTTACCTAGTTCAACATCAGCAAAAGATGCTACACCAATACTAGTAGAAAGCAAAGAATATACATACATAGACGGCAATACCTATGTAAGAATGGAAACGCTAGATTTTGAGAATAGTTCATACACTTATATGAATGGCGAAAAAGTACCAGCAAAGGTACAAAGTGGAGATACAACAAAATACACAGCACAGTGGTATAAGGTAGAACCAATCCAGTGGAGAGTGTTAAACCCTACAAAAATAGAAACAGAAAACGCAGTACTATTAAGCGAATTAGCATTAAGCGCTAATACAAGTTTCTATCCAACCTATGATACTTCTTATGGAGATGTTAATAATTACGCAAGAAGTGATAACGCTATAAGAAACTACTTAACAACATATTTTTACAACCAAGCATTAACAAGTGAAGAGCAAGCAAAGGTGACAGCAAGAAACTTTGCAGAAGGAGAACTAGAATACAATGGCGTAGACGAGACAGATATAACTTCAGCTTTATCAGACCAAAAGGTATGGTTACCAACAAGAGCTGATTATATAAACTCAGGTTATGGCTTTGCAACATCAACATCAACATCTGACGACGCAAGGCTCTGTTCACCAAGTGATTTTGCGTTAGCAAATTATTCATACCTATATACAAGCAGCAGTTACACAACGCCAGCTAGGCAAAGTGGCGGTACAGTCAATTACTGGACATCCTCCGCGGCCTCCGGCTCTCGCATCGCATCCGGCGTGGACAGCTCTGGTGCTGTGGTCAGTTACTATGTGTCCTTTGTGACCTACGCTGCGCGCCCGGCATTACTTTTCAAACTTTAAGTCTAATCTTAGATGACGAGTATTGAAATATCTAACCAACAAAAAAGGCTTTCAAACGAAAGCCCTTTAATTTTGTTATTATTAAATTAAAATTTTATTTATAGCTACTTTTAATAATTAATTAAACTTAACCTTTTCTTTAATGTAATCTACAAGTTCGTCTATTTTTAATACTATTTGCTGCATGGTGTCGCGGTCACGTACGGTTACTGTGTTGCTATTTAGGGTGTCATCGTCTATTGTTACGCAGTAGGGCGTTCCTATCTCGTCTTGTCGACGATAACGCTTGCCTATGCTGCCGCTCTCGTCGTATTGCGTCATAAATTCTTTGTTGAGTATATTTAAAACTTCTTGCGCCTTTTCGCCGTGAGTTTTCTTTATAAGCGGCATAACGGCAACTTTATATGGTGCAATTGCAGGGTGGAAGTGCATTACAACACGAGTTTCGCCGTCTTCAAGAGCCTGCTCTTCGTAGGCTTCGCATAGAAGCAGAAGCGTAAGTCTGTCTGCACCTATTGAATATTCTATAACATTTGGAATGTATTTCTCGTTTGTGATTGGGTCTGTGTAGCTCATATTTTTACCGGAATATTCTTGATGGCGAGAAAGGTCCCAAGTAGAGCGGTGATGTATGCCGTTAAGCTCTTGCCAGCCAATAGGGAAGTTGTATTGAATGTCACAAGCTGCTTTTGCATAGTGTGCAAGCTTATCGTGGTCGTGGAAACGCAAATTTTCTTCCTTTACGTTAAGGTCTTTAACAAATTTTAGTGCTTTTTCTTTATAGTTGTTATAAATGTTCATGGAATCTTCTTCGCGGCAGAACATTTGAAGTTCCATCTGTTCAAATTCCACAGTTCTAAATAGGAAGTTTCCCGGTGTTATTTCATTTCTGAAAGATTTACCAATCTGAGCTATTGCAAAAGGCACTTTTGCGCGCATTGTTCTTTGAACGTTTAAAAAGTTTACGTATTCGCCTTGGCAAGTTTCCGGACGTAAATACACCTTGTCGGCGTCTTCTTCAAGCGTTCCGCGTGACGTTGTAAACATTGGGTTAAATTTTCTTATAGGTGTCCAATCGCGCTTGCCGCAAACTGGGCATTTTATGTCGTGAACGGCAATATATTCTTCCATCTGTTCGTTGGTCATGCCTTCGGCTGAAACCGTGCCTTTGCTGTAATTTTCTATAATTGTATCTGCGCGGTGACGGGTTTTACAGTTTTTACAGTCCATTTTAGGGTCGCCAAAGCTTTGAACGTGACCACTAGCTTCCCAAACCTTTGGGTTCATTAGTATTGCGGCGTCTATTCCAAAAGAGGAGTTATCTTCTTGCACAAAACGCTTCCACCAAGCGCGTTTTACGTTGTTTTTAAGTTCCACGCCAACAGGTCCGAAGTCCCAAGTGTTAGCAAAGCCGCCATAAATTTCGCTGCCAGGGAAGATTATGCCCCTGTTTTTACATAGTGCTACAAGTTTATCCATTGTAAGTTTACTCATAATTTCTCCTTTTGCCTAGAAAAAAGCCCTAGGCTCTTAATTTTTAGCCTAGGGACGATTTTTTAAAAACCGCGGTTCCACCCTAATTAGTGAAAGTTCACTCTCTTTTAACGCCTTCTTACGCAAGGCATGCGAAAACTCCGAGATTCCAACCTCTTCAACATTTCAAAAGTATTATATGCAAAACTTAAACCACTGTCAAGCAAAAAACGCAACTTAAATATCTGTTTTGCCTAAAAGGTAGTCTAGCGTGACGTCAAAATAGTTGGCAATTTCAATAAGTAGGTCAAAGGACGGCTCTCTGCCACGCGTTTCCCAATCGCTAACCGTAGACCTATCAAAGCCAAAATACTCTGAAAGTTCTCTTTGAGTTAACTTTCTTTCTAATCTTAATTCTTTTATTCTTTTTGCAAATTTATTTCTCATATCTATATTATGCGTGAAACTGCCACACTTTATTCAATATGTGTTAATTTTACACGAATTTTGAGCAGATTGTAGAAATAGAGAGCTATCTACTATACTTAAATAAGTTATAATTTTCAAAAATACAAAATTTTAAGACAATTTTTGCCTTTACTTTAATTTATTTTCTTTGCTACTCTTATCAAGGGGAAAGACGTGGCAAGGAAAATTGTTTTAACAAGCGGCAAGGGCGGCGTTGGAAAGACAACAGTTTGTGCAAATTTAGGGGTTAGATTATCTAACCTTGGTTTTCGCGTATGCCTTGTAGACGTTGATATAGGTCTTAACAACTTAGACGTAATTATGGGCGTAGAAAACAAGGTCATGTTTGACATATGCGACGTCATTCGCGCTAAATGCAGAGTAAAACAGGCGCTTATTCAAGATTCTAGATATCCGTCGTTATATATTCTTCCGTCTGCGCATACCAACATAAATGGCAACATAACTGGGGAAAACGTAAAAAACGTTATAGATATGTTAGACCAAAGTTTTGATTACATACTAATAGATTGCCCGGCTGGTGTGGACGCGGGTTTTCATAGAGCAGTTTTTTCTGCAAATGAAGCTTTAATAGTTGTCACGCCGCATATTTCCAGCATTCGTGATGCGGATAAGGTTTTAACAATTTTAAGTTCATACAATTTATTTAGTACTGGGCTTGTTGTGAATAGAGTAAGGGGAGATTTGCTTTTAAGCGGCGACATGATAAGCGTGGAAAAAATTTCCGAGCTTCTTGGCGTTAAAATAGTGGGGGTAATTCCGGACGACGACGAAGTGTCTACGCTATCTTCGCTTGGAGCGTTTAGTTTAAATTCTGCTGGAACTCGGGCGTTTTCACTGCTTGCGGAAAACGTTCATAACGGCACAAGAAAGGTGTACGATTGTACGCTTAAATATAAAGGTTTTATGGGAGCCATTAGGCGAACAATTAAAAAACGCGTATAAGGGGGAGCATATGTTCACAATTGCAGATATAGGCAGTAAAAGGCTAGAAAAAGTTTTGGTAAAGGATAAAACTGAAGATCCAAAAAGACTCGCAGAAATTTTAAAGAGTGACGTTTTAAATTTGCTTCAAAACTATATGGAAGTAGAAAACTTAAACGTAAATTTTGATGTGGGTTTAGACGGCTATAAATTTTCAATTGATGTAGAAGCAAAGCGCATAAAGGTGTTTGGAATTTTGCCTAACAAATCTTGACAAATGCTAAAAGTGTGACAAAATTACTATAAGAGGATTATATGAGAAAGGTATACTTATTAAAAAAACTTCCGTCTAATTTATTAAAGAAGTGCCAATATGAAGAAGTGACGGAGTTTTTTAAATTTTCTAGGAGACATGAAGCAGAAAGGTATTTTAACGAAGGCGCGTACTATTACGTAGATATTGAAGACATATTAACGAAAATGGTACCCAAGGAAACTTATGAAAAGAACTTAAAGCATGCAGACGGCAGAGTTTTGAAAAAGTTTAGATACAAACTTCCACTTGTTAGGGCTGAAGAAGCGTATTTAGACGTATATAAAGGCGAACTTGAAGGCGTTAATTTAATTAGAATAAGGGCATATAAGAAAAATAATTTTAGAAAACTTGGCTGGTTTGGCGAAGACGTCACAAACGACCCAACTTATTCCATATATTCACTTACGCATTCGAAAGTTGTCGATTTAAAAAAGCAAGAGGAGATGGAAAGATAACATTAGGCGGAAAGAAAACTCCGCCTTTTTTAATTGATTTATTGATTTTTTTTTAAAAATATATTATATTTATTTAAGAAAGGAAAAATCATGAAAGAAAAAAATCCTATTTTAAAAAAGATAACAGAAAACAAACTTAGGTTAAAAAAGATGCAAAAAGGGTTTAAAGCTACATCTTACGATGCTGGAGACCCAATTCTTGCCGAACTTAAAAATTTAAACTATAATAAATATTTAAAGATGTCCGTAAAAGCATTAAGAGCTCTACCAAAACCTATAAAGAAAAAATTACAAACAGACGACGATTTTTTAGTTGAATACGCAAAAAAGAACACACTTTCAAGGGCTATGCTTTTTGCATGCCGAGATAAATTAAACGAAAAAAGTTTAATAATAAGGTTTATAAATTTAGAACCAGCAACGGCAATAAACAAAGCGGGTAGTGAAATTAGGAAGAACGCGGAAATTGTGGCGCTTGCATTCCAAGTAGCAAACAGACGCAACGTAAAATCTCCAAAAGTTCCAACTGAGCTACAAGAAAATGTAGAATTTTTAACGGCGTTAATTCAAGAAAACCCAGAATATATACATCTTTTAACGCCAAGGCAAAAAAAGGACGAAAGATTAATGCTAACCATGTTAAAAACTGCGCCCGAAGCAAAGGAGATAAAGGAAGTTATATCGTCCACGCAAAACGAAGAGAGCCTAGCCAAAAATTCAGAATTTATGCTTTCTGCAATAGAAGTAAGCCCGTCGCTTGTTGGCACAATAGACCCAAATAACAAAGAGCTAATAGAAGAAGCAATCAAACAGACGCCGGAAGCGGAAAAGCATTTAAATAGCGAGCAAAAAGAAGCCTTAACCGAGAACTATTCGCAAGACACCGAAGAAGAACCCAAAATAGAAAACCAAAAATTTGAAATAAAGAAGGATTTAGACGCAGAAGAAGCCTTAAAGAAAGCTCCGGAGAAGAAAAAGACTCCGTTAGAAAAAATTACAGACGAACTTGTAAGGCAGTTGTAAAAAAGGAAAAAATTACCTATGTTTAAACGTTAGGTAATTTTTTTATGGGTGTTATTATGATTCTAGCAAATTGACGGCGGTGGGGTGCGCAATAGAATTTAAAAAAGCGAAGCCTAGCTTTCGTCATTTCGACCGAAAGGGAAACTCCCTAATTTCTTCGAAGCATTGACTTCGCATGAGAGTGCGTCGAAACTTGCTCCACCCTAGAAGTTGCTGAACGCAACTGTCTAAAGGGTTACGCAGTTTCTCCTTTCCCCAAAAATTAAAAATTTTCGGGGACCCCATTATAACTCCCAGCGTAAGCGGAGTTTGCGTCTGGTGCGTAAAAGAAAAATTTCAAGTGTTAAAGGCGGGCGTTTGCAGAAAGCAAACCCGCCAAAAGTGCAGAAATTTTTCGTGAAGTGGAGAAATCTCAGCTACTTAATCCTTCAAAGGCTCCACTCCGCTGTCATCCTGAGCGAAATAAATCTTCTTTGACTTCGGAGTGCCCACTTCGCAAGAGAGTGCGTCGAAACTTGCTCCACCCTAGAAGTTGCTAAACGCAACTGTCTAAAAGGTTACGCAGTTTCTCCTTTCCCCAAAAATCAAAGTATTTTTGGGGACCCCATAATAACTCCCAAG
>DVOJ01000003.1 GCA_018713725.1 Candidatus Caccopulliclostridium gallistercoris
TAATAACTCCCAAGCGAAGCTGGAGTTTGCGTTTGGTCGGTATAAAGAAAAATTTCAAGCGCTCGTGGCGAGTGTTTGCGTTTAGCAAACCCGCCCTAAGTGCAGAAATTTTTCTAGTTGCGGGGGGGGTAGAATCACTACGTGATTTTAAAATAACTAAAATCGTTTTACAAAACCCACCAATCTATGCTAATATATCCATATAATCTAGCAGAATACAAACTAATAGATTAAGAATGCTAGTATAAAAAGATAAAAAACCAAAATAATAAACAAAAGGAGAAGTATATGAAACGAACAAAACTAGTAGCAAGTTTAATGATGTGCGTATTTTGCCTAAGCTTTTTAGTAGTGGGCGTATTTGCAGCAGTAAACGTAAGTTTTGGCTTAACAGGGCAATTAATCTTTAACCCAGAAGGCGTATACGTAAAGGTAAGCGGGCAAATGTACCGTGGAGAAAACTACGGAACATTAGCTCCACTTACAGCAGAAAGCTTTATTTTACCCGAAATGACAAACTACGACGAAGTAGACGGCGCGCCAGCAGGAAACCTTCCAATGAACTCTTGGACAACCCCAAATGTAACGCTAGTACCAGGGGAAAGGGCAGTAAAGTATAGAATAGAAGTAACTAATGTATCCGAAGCTGGAATAAAGGGAACAGCCACGGCTACAATAACCGGCGCCACAGGAACACCAAGTGTAACCACAGTTGGCGGAGTAAAGACAAGTGTATACACAAACTGCACAGTAACAGAATACGCTCAGTATATACAAAACATACAACCAAATAATACACAGGTATATGAACTAGTAGTAGAACTAAACCAAAGTGCTACCAGTGCAACCATAAACGTAAGTATAAGCTTTGATTTTACAGATGAAACAACTTATACAATGAGTGGAACAACAAAGGGTTTTGTTAATATGGGTAAATACCCACAAACCTATGTAGGCGACGCTATGAATGAAACATTAGAAGCTTGGTATACATGTCAGCCAGTAGCAGAAACATATACAGCGTATAAAGGAAGAACAACAACATCTCCATATGAATTAAACGAACCAGTAGTGTATAATGCCTACGAATATATAGACGGCAACACCTATTGCCGAGTACCAGAAGCAGATTTATACAATAGTGGAGCAAAAACCTTTAACGACGGCACAACAATAGTAAACGGAGAAACCTATTGGTTCAAAGTAGAACCAATACAGTGGAGAGTATTAACTGAGAATTACACAGATACAGAAAATACAACCCCAGTATCATACTTACTAAGTGAGTATGTATTAAGTGGTAATACAACATTTAACCCAAGTACAAGTAATACAAACCACACACATTATAGTGCAGAAACGAATGCATTAAGACCATTTTTAAATGAAGTGTTCTATGCAGACGCTTTTACAACAAAAGAGCAAGCCTTAATAGCACAAAGAACATTAACAGATGCAGACTTAGACGGAACAGGAAGTGTAGGAGATATAGCATCAACAGAGCCGTTAAATGTATTTGCACCAACATACTATGATATGATAAATACAGATTATGGATTTAATTCATCATATAGTAACTATGACCAACAAAGAAGAGCAAGTGCAACAGACTTTGCAATGGCGAACTACGCATACAAAACTACAAGTAGCTACCCAGATATTCATGGACTAGCAAGCTCGTACTACTGGACTTCTTCCGCGGCCTCCGCCTCCCTCTACGCATTCAACGTATACACCTATGGTTCTGTGAACAACTACTCTGTGCGCTATGAGTACTACGCCGCGCGCCCGGCTTTGCTCTTTAAGCTTTGAGTCTAATCTCCGGCGATAGGTGTATTGAATATATTATTTATATCAAATTCTATGACCAACATTGGTTATAGAATTTTTTATGTAAGGAACACAAAGCAAAAGGTGTTTTCTTAATTTTTATTTTCCAAGCTCTATCAGTTGCTTTTTTCTGCGAATTATAGTAATATATATTAACTTTGTTTAAAGGAGATTTTATGCAGAAATCAAATGCAAGAAGATTTATTGAGGCTTATAATCAAATAGATTACGCATTAAGGGTGCAACATAACTTTAAAAGAAGTATGGGGTATTCCGATATGATTAGAAGGGCGGTGGCTGTAAACTATATTGTTAGAAAATATGAAGACGATTTAATAGATTTTGGCAGGCTTAGAAATGCCATTATTCATAGAAGCAATGACGACTATATTATTGCCGAGCCTCATGACGACGTGGTGGTGCAAATGGAAAAGATTGCAAAGCTTATTTGCACTCCGCCAAAGGTTATGGAAATTTTAAATTTGCACGATGTTTTAACTGTAAACTACGACGTAGATCTTAAAACAGTTATTAAACTTATTAGCACATCTAAATATAGTAATATCCCGGTGTATAAGGAAGGAACGCTGCTTGGCGTAGCTAATGGTCAAAAAATTTTGAACCTTCTTGGCAAAAAGATAGACGAAGGGCAGGATATTTCAAGATATATAGAAAGCACGTCTATTGAACAGGCAATTTCAGAATTTCCAGAAGGCGTTACCTACTACGAGATTGCCCCAAGCGACGTTACAATTGAAGCTGTGCTAGATATGTTTGATAAAAATAGAAAGCTTCTTATAGTGCTAATTACAAAAACGGGTAGTATGCAGGAAGCTCCGCTTGGAATTGTAACGCCAACAAATATTATGGATTTAAATAACATTTTAGAGAATTATTAGGAGAGATATATGAGAAAAGAAGATGCAATGCCAGATTTTATAAAGAATGAAGAAGAGATGCTAAAATTTTGGCAAGACAATAATTGTTTTGATAAACTTGTTAAAAAGAATGAAAATTCTGGAAAACATTTCAGGTTTTTAGACGGCCCAATTACAGCCAATAACGGCATGGGCGTTCATCACGCATGGAATAGAAGCTTAAAAGATATAATGCTAAAATATAAGGCAATGAACGGATATTCTGCGCACTACCAAAACGGCTTTGATGCCCAAGGGCTTTGGGTAGAAGTGGAAACGGAAAAGGAACTTGGCTTAAAGGACAAGCGTGACATTGAAAAACTAGGTCTTGATAAATTTACAACAGCGTGCATGGATAGAGTAAAAAAATATTCTGGAATTATCACGGAGCAATCTAAGCGCCTAGGTCAGTGGATGGACTGGGAACACTCCTATTTTACAAACTCGGACGAAAACATAACGTCTATTTGGTACTTTTTAAAGGAGTGTTTTAACCGCGGTTGGCTTGTGCAGAAATATCGCCCAATGCCATGGTGTAGCCATTGCGGAACGTCGCTTTCCGAACACGAGCTTGCCGATAGCTATAAGGATATGGAACACCTTGCTGTATTCTTTAAACTACCAATTAAAAACACCAATAATGATATATTAGTTTGGACAACTACGCCTTGGACGCTTTCTGCTAACGTTGCAGTTGCCGTAAACCCAGAGCTTGAATATAGCGTTTGTAAGGTAAAGAGCCAAGATAGAAACATTATAGTTTGTTCTAGCGCGAAAAAGGTGCTAAAAGACGACCTTATTGAAGTTGTTAAAACTATTAAAGGTAGCGAGCTTGTAGGGCTTGAATATGAAACGTGTTTCCCAGAATTAAAGGAACAAAATTTTACTCATAAAATTGTGGCTTGGGAAGACGTAGATGCTGAAGAAGGCTCTGGCGCCGTTCACATTGCACCGGGCTGCGGAGCAGAAGACTTTGAGCTTGGTCAGAAACTTGGCCTTCCAAACGTTATACCAGTAGACGAAAGCGGCATATTCTTTGACGATTTCGGCTTTTTAGCTGGCAAAAACACCACGGAAGTAGCGGACCTTGTTTTTGACGAACTTAAAAAGCGCGGCAAGCTTTACTATACGCACAAGCATATGCATAGATATCCTATTTGTTGGAGATGTAAAAATCCGCTTATATTTAGGCTTACTAAGGAGTGGTATATTAAAGCTGATGAAATCCGTCCTAAGCTTTTAGAAGCTGTGGAAACTGTTAGGTGGCAACCGGAATTTATTAAAAAGAGAATGACGGATTGGCTTGAAAATATGGGAGATTGGTGTATTTCTAGAAAGCGCTTCTATGGGCTTCCGCTTCCATTCTATATTTGCTCTAAGTGTGGCAAAATTACCGTAGTGGGCTCACTGGACGAGCTTAAAAAGCTATCTAGCGAAGAAGAAGTGAACAAACTTCCGCATCTTCACAGACCATATATAGACGACATTGAAATAACTTGCCCACATTGCGGCGAAAAGGTTAAACGTGTAACCGAAGTTGGCGATTGCTGGCTAGATGCCGGAATTACTCCGTTTAGCACTAAAAAATATTTCACAGATAGAAAATTCTGGGAACAAAATTTCCCAGCAGAGTGCGTAATAGAAATGAAAGAGCAAATTAGGCTTTGGTTCTATTCACTTCTATTTATGAGCGTAACCTTAACGGGCAGAGCGCCTTACGAGAAGGTTATAGGCTTTGCGTCGCTTGTGGCAGAAGATGGCTCTAAGTTCTCTAAATCTGGTAAAAACAATATTAGCTTCTTTGATGCTTGCAATAAAATTGGCGCGGACGTTATAAGATATATGTTCGCTTCCAACAACATGCTAAACGATACGCGTTTCGGCTACGGCATCACAGACGATATTAGAAGAAAGCTTTTAGGGCTTTGGAATGCATATATTTTCTTCAATACCTACGCAGTTTTAGATAATCCAAAACTTGACGGCTTTACTCCAAATATTACAAACGTTACGGATAAGTGGCTTGTTGAAGTAACGAATAAGTTTATTGCAAATTCTAAAAAGTATTACGACGACCAACAGTTCTTTTTAGTTGTGCGCGACTTTGAAAAGTACGTAGACGACTTAACCAATTGGTATATCCGCGTAAATAGAAGAAGGTTCTGGAAGTCGGACGACGAAGAAGATAAACGCACGGCTTACTGGTGCCTATATACTGCTATCAAAAAGACGTGTCAAGTTATGGCGCCAATAATTCCATTCATGACGGAACACATTTGGCAAAATATGTGCAGAAGTTTAGAGCCAAATTCTAGCGAAAGCATAATTCTTTCAGATTTCCCTAGTGTAATGCTTGAAATGAAGGACGAAAACCTAGAAGAAAAAACAGATATAGCTAGAAACATAATAGCCCTTGCGCAAAGGCTTAGAAATGAAAATCAACTTAAAATAAAGCAGCCTTTAAAAGAGATGTTTGTTTGTGCAAGTGTAAACGTTAAGCCTAGCGTAGAGCTTTTTGGAGAAATAATAAAAGAAGAGTTAAACATTAAAACGCTTGTATTTGAAGAAAATGTTGAAAGGTTTAACGAAAGATTTTTAACTGTAAACTTTAAAACCGCTGGTGCAGTTTTAAAAGGCGACGTTCAAAAGTTAAAGAATGCACTACTTGAAGTATCTGATGCAGACATGGCAAAACTAGTTCGTGAATACGACGAAGGCAAGGTTAGCGTAGGCGAATTTAAGAATTTAGATTCAAGTTTATTCCTTGTATCATCTAAACCAAAACAAGAGTTTGTTATAATGTCGGACGGCGGAATAACCGTAGTTCTTGATATCACAATAGACCACGAACTTTTAGTTGAAGGTTTATACCGCGAGCTTACGCGTGCTGCTCAGGTTTTAAGAAAGGAAGCCGGCTTTAAGGTTGAAGATAGAATAATAGTTAGCTTTAAAACCAGTAGCCAAGATTTAACCGAAGTGTTAAAGCTATATAGAGATAAAATTATGGCAGAAGTGCTAATTAAAGAAGTGGTGGACGACGTTGCAGATTGTGCAATTGATAAAACCCTTTCAGTTAGCGGCGAAGAAATTCAAATTAAAATGAAAAAGGCATAAAATGAAAGTAGCAACAAATTGGCAAGACTATGAAGTGCTTGCAACAAGTGCTGGGGAAAAGTTGGAGCGTTGGGGAGACGTTTATCTCCTTCGCCCAGACCCGCAGGTTATATGGAAGGCAAAGGAAGATTTATCAAAATTTCCAAAACTTAACGCGCGTTACGTTCGTGAAAGCACGGGCGGCGGCAAGTGGGAAATAAAGAAGAAGTTTCCGGAAAGTTGGGTAATTAGCTATAAAAATTTAAAATTTAAAATAAAGCCCATGGGTTTTAAACACACAGGGCTTTTTCCAGAACAAGCTGTAAACTGGGATAGAATGATAGACCTTGTAAAAAATGCAAATAGACCTATTAGCGCCTTAAACCTTTTTGCCTACACGGGCGGAGCGAGCGTGGCACTTGCAAGTGCTGGAGCAAGCGTAACTCATGTAGATGCAAGTAAAGGTATGGTAGAACGCGCCAAAGAAAATATGGCGCTTTCCGGGCTTTCAGATAGGCCGGTTAGATATATTGTAGACGACTGCTTTAAGTTCGTAGAGCGCGAAATAAGGCGCGGGAAGAAGTACGACGTTATTATTCTAGACCCGCCAAGCTATGGTAGGGGCCCAAACGGCGAAATGTGGAAACTAGAAAATAATCTTTTCGACTTTTTAAAAGAGTGCAGTAAAGTGCTATCAGAAAAACCGCTTTTTGTGCTACTCAATTCCTATACTACTGGGCTTCAAGCAAGCGTGCTAAAAAATTTATTACAACTTGCTTTTAATGCTAAAAACATAGACGCAGACGAAATTGGGCTTCCTAGCAAGGACGGGCTAATACTTCCTTGTGGGGCAAGCGGCTTTGCAGAATTTTAAGGAGAAATATGGAAAATTTAGACGTTATTTATGAAGATAATCATATTGTTGTGGTGGTAAAGCCGCAAAATGTTCCAAGCCAAGCAGACGAAAGTGGCGACCTAGACATGCTAAGCATGGTAAAAGCATACGTTAAAGAGAAGTACAATAAGCCGGGCGAAGCTTACATTGGACTTGTGCATAGGCTAGATAGGCCAACGGGCGGCATTATGGTGTTTGCAAGAACTAGTAAGGCGGCAAATAGGCTATCCGAGCAGATTAAAAACGGAGAATTTGTCAAAACTTACTACTGTGTTACAGACGGAATTCCAAAGGAAAGCGAAGGGCATTTGGTAAACTATTTAAAGAAAGACGATAACATTGTTAAAATTGTACCTATGAGCGAAACGGGCGCAAAGCGTGCGGAAACTATTTATAAGGTTCTAGAAGTAGAAAAAAACTTAGCGCTTGTTAAGGTGAATATTTTAACTGGAAGGTCGCATCAAATTAGAGTTCAAATGGCAAATATAGGTGCTTCGCTATTTGGTGACGGTAAGTACGGAAAAAATATTAGTAAAACAAAGCATTTAGCATTATGGGCAGGCGAGCTTAGCTTTAAACACCCTACAAAAGATGAAACGCTTTCTTTTAAGGTGTATCCACCAGAAGAAAAGCCTTGGACGGAGTTTAACGTTTCTAAATTTCTAGGTTAAAAGGGGAAAGAATGAAAAAGAGAGAAGAAATAGAAGAAAAATATAAATGGAATTTAACTGAATATTCTAAATCTAGCGAAGCTTGCGAGAAAGAGCTTGCCGATATTCAAAAGAAATTTTCTGAAATTGAAAAATTTGAAAATAAATTAAATTCAGATGAAAATATTTACGCTTGTTTAAAGCTTGAAAGTGAAATTAGCCAAGTTTTAAGCAGGCTTTATGTTTATTCTTCATTAAAACTTAAAGAAAACGCGAAAAATAGCAAGGCGGTAGAACTCAGCGAAAAGGTGGGTTCTGTTTGCGTAAATTTTGGAACAATAACCAGTTTTATAGACGTTGAAATTGGCGAGCTTAGTAATGAAAAGCTAAAAGCGCTTGAAAATAACAAAAATTATCCAGAATTTAGAACATATTTTAAAGCTATTTTAAGGCATAAGGCGCACATGCTTTCTAAAAAAGAAGAAAAACTGCTCTCTCAAATGGGCGAGTTTACAGGCGGATTTTCTGACGTGTTCGACATGTTCGATAACGCAGACGTTAAGTTTGAAGACGCGCTTGATAGCAAGGGCGTGCCACACAAACTTACTCATGCCACATATTCGCTTTTAGTTGAAAGTGCTGACCGCGAGCTTAGGAAAAATGCCATTATAAATATGAATAAGGCGTACGGCGAATATAACAACACAATAGCTACAAACTATATAAACGACGTTAAAGTTGGAACGTTTTTTGCGAAAATTAGAAATTATCCTTCCGCACTTTCTGCTTCAATTTACGCAGAAGAAGCCAGCGAAGAAGTGTATAAAACACTACTTGAAGGCGTAAATAATAACTTAAAAGTTTTCCATAAATATTTTGACATAAAGCGCAGACAACTTGGGCAAAAGACCTTTGCACTTTACGATATCTATGCTAAAACTTGTGAAGATTTTGATATTAAACTTTCCTATGAAGAAGCGCTTGAACTTGTAAAAGAAGCGTGTAAGCCGCTAGGCGAGGAGTACGTTTCCTTATTAGAGCGCGCTAAAAACGAGCACTGGATAGACGTATATGAAAATGAAGGCAAGGATAGCGGTGCATTTTCTTGGGGTGCGTATGGCGTGCATCCTGTTGTTTTAACTAACTACGTTTCTAACTGCAATTCCGTGTTCACACTTGCGCACGAGCTTGGGCACTGTATGCACACTTATTATTCAAACACAAATCAGCCTTATGAAGACGCAGGTTATACCATATTCGTTGCAGAAGTGGCTAGTAACGTAAACGAAATGTTAATGCTTTTATATCTTTCAAATAAGGCAAAAACAAAGGAAGAAAAGATATATTATTATGACTATCTACTAAGCATGTTCCGTGGAAGCGTGTTCCGTCAAACCATGTTTTCAGAATTTGAATATTTCGCGCACGACACCTACGAAAAAACTTCCGCACTCTCTAAGGATATTTTAAACAACTTCTATCTAGAATTAAACAAGCGCTATTTTGGTAAAGGCGTAGAAATTTTAGACGAAATTAAATATGAGTGGAGCAGAATACCGCATTTTTATAGTTCGTTCTACGTTTATAAATACGCAACGGGCTTAATTAGCGCTATGGTTATTGCTAGAAATATATTTTCAGGTAAGGAAAACGCGAAAGAAAACTATTTAAAATTCTTATCTTTGGGAAGTTCTCTTCCACCAGTAGAGCTTTTAAAGATTGCCGGTGTAAACCTTGAAGATAAGTGTACTTTCGACGAAGCGTTTGCCTTTATAGACGGCATTCTTAACGATTGGAACAAACTTTTGGAGAATTAAATATGCTTGAAATTAAAAATTTAACAAAAAAATACGGCGATAAGGTGGCAGTGGATAACATTAGCCTAGAAGTAAAACCCGGGCAGATTACTGCTTTTATAGGGCATAACGGTGCGGGTAAAACTACCACTTTAAAGGCAATTGCCGGCATTATAGATTTTGATAGTGGGGAAATTTACGTAGACGGCAAAAGCGTAAAGCAAGATGCTTATAGGGCTAAGTTTAACATAGGCTATCTTCCAGATAACCCAGACCTTTACGATAGTTTAAAGGGTATAGAATACTTAAATTTTATTGCTGACGTGTTCTTTGTTGACGAAACTGTTCGTAAGGAAAGAATTGCCGATTACGGCCGCCGCCTTCAAATATTTTCCGATTTAAATGCGCCTATCAGCACGTACTCACACGGCATGAAACAAAAGCTGGCAATACTAAGCCTTCTTGTACATAAGCCAAAACTCTATCTTTTCGACGAGCCTTTTGTTGGCTTAGATCCTGTAACTAGCCACGAATTTAAAGAAATTATGAACGAAGTTTGCAAGGAAGGTGCGGCAATCTTCTATTCTACTCACGTTCTAGAAGTTGCAGAAAAAATTTGTAGCCACGTGGTCATAATTAAAAACGGTAAAATTATGGGGCAAGGCGAAATGAAAAAGGTAAAGGGTGATAAAAGCCTAGAAAGTTTATTTTTGGAGCTGGAGAATAGTGGCTCATGAAAAATATTTTAAATTTAATAAAAATAAACTTTATTTCACTCTTTAAAAATATGTTTGGAATAAATAAAAGAAAAAAGGCCACCGGCTTTTTAGGTACGGCTATACTTTTGCTTGTAGTTATGTATCTTGCCTTCGGGTCTACCATGAATAGCTTTGCTATGATTTTAAGCGAAGTGGGTTCTATGGACTATCTTTTATTTATGGGCGCAATTTTAAGCTTTGCCTTTGTGCTATTTTTTATAACCTACGAAGCGCAGAGCTACTTTTTTAAAACAAAAGATTTTGAACTTTTAAGCAGCCTTCCTATTAAAAATAGCCACATAGTTATAGCAAAATATACAAGCGTGCTACTTTCTGCGTACTTATATAGCTCCTTTATTTTATTTCCAACTTTTGTTGTATATTTTATGTACGTACCATTTAATTTTGGGCTTCTACTATTATTTTTATTAGGCTTTTTATTCTTTCCGCTTGTTCCTATGGCGCTTGGCACACTTTTTGGGCTTATTATAAGTTTAATTACAAGTAAGTTAAAATTTTCAAACGTTATTTCAATAATTTTGTTTGTTTTAATATTTGTTTTGTATTTTGTGCTATATTTTTACATGAATAATTTTGTTTCTTCCATAACTCAGGGCGGGCAGAATTTACTAAATAGTTTACAATACTATCTTCCAAGCGTGGTTTGGTTTTTCACAGGCTTTGTGCAAGGAAATGTGCTATATATCTTTTTAGACATAATATTAGCGCTCGCCGTTAGCGGAATTACTATAACACTTTTATCACTTCTATATAAAAAGATTAATTTTAACTTACTAAAAGTAGCAAAACCCAAGGTAAAAGGGGAAATATCTTTTAAGAAAAAAAGCGTTTCGGCGTCGCTTTTAAAAATAGAAGCAAAAAGGTTTTTAAGCTATCCTAGCTATGTTTTAAATAGCTGTTTTGGGTTAATTTTTATGCTAGTCATTCCATTTTTCTTTAAATTTGCAGTTTTTTCAGGCGAAGGAATGGAAGAAATAGCATTAGAGCTTGCTACAATTATTCCAATAATAACAATATGTATTAACGCCATGCTTGCAGGAATGACAAACACAACGGCGTCTTCAATTAGCCTAGAAGGCAAACAAATTGCGCTTTTAAAAAGCTTACCAATTAAGCCAAGTAAAATATATTTTAATAAAATTCTATTTAATAATTTATTGGCAATTCCAGTAATAATTGTATCAAATATAATAAATTTAATATTATTTTTTGAATATTTTAACGTTTTTTCTGGTATTTTTCTATTTTTAGTTCCAATTTTAGCCGTACTTTCTGTAAGTACTTTTGGGATATTAATAAATTTATTAATGCCAAAATTTAATTTTGAAAACGTAAATCAAGTAATAAAACAGAGCGTTTGCGTGCTTATAATATTACTTCTTGCCATGGTTTTAGGCATAGTTCCAATGATAATATCCTTTTATATTCCAGCATTAAATTTATTTTTAATAATTTATGCACTTTTATATTTAATTTTATTTATAGTTAGCATAGCAATATTAAAAATAAAAGGAGAAAAGTTATATTCAAAATTAAAAATATAAAAAAATTAGCAAATTAAATTTTGCTAATTTTTTGTAAAAGCCAATTTTCCCCACAAGATAATTTACTTTGAATTTTTATCCGCCGCCACATTAGTTTTTGCCTTTTCACACATTTAAAAATTCTTCCATAATATGTTATGTGGAGATATACTGTGGATAAAATTTTGGTTAAAGGCGGTAATTCTCTCTCGGGTTCAGTTTCTATTAGCTCTGCTAAAAATGCATACTTGCCAATTTTGGCAGGCGCAGTACTTTGCTCGGGCGAGGTCGTGTTACATAAGTTTCCTAAATATGACGACGTCATTAACATGATTGAAATTTTAGAAAACCTAGGTGGCAAAAGTGCTATTGAAGATGGTAGCCTTATTTTAAATATGAAAAGTTTATCTAGCTATGAAATTCCAAGAGAGCTGGCTAGTTTAACTAGGTCTTCTATTTTTAGTTTGGGTTCAATTTTAGGGCGCTTTAGGTTTGCTCGCGTGGCATACCCCGGTGGTTGCGAAATTGGTGCAAGACCCATAGATTTGCACATAAAAGGGCTAGAAGCCCTAAACGTTAAAGTAGTGGATAGGCGCGGCTATCTTACGTGTGACGGAAGAAATATGCATGCCGGAAACGTACATTTAGATTTTCCAAGCGTTGGCGCTACGGAAAACGTTATGATGGCTGCCGTGCTTACAAAGGGTAGAACTAAAATTTTTAACGCGGCTAAAGAACCTGAGATTGTAGACCTTCAAAACTTTTTAAACAAAGCCGGCGCAAAAATAAGGGGCGCAGGCACTACAACTATAACCATAGACGGTGTTGAAAAGCTTGGCAGCGTAGAGTATACTCCGGTTCCAGATAGAATTATTGCTGGAACGTATCTTATTGCAACCATAATGTGTGGTGGAGATGTGCTACTTGAAAATGCAAGACCGGAACATTTACAAGCATTAATTTCTAAATTTGATAATAACTCTTGCAAAATTGTAACTAAAAGTGATAGAATAAGGGTGATTTCTAATGGAAGACCTAAAAGTATAAATAAAATTGAAACTATGCCTTACCCGGGTTTTCCAACAGATTTACAGCCGCAAATTATGGCGCTTCAAACAATATCTAACGGCACTTCTGTGATTATAGAGAACTTATTTGAAACTAGGTTCAAACACGTAACAGAACTTGTGAAGATGGGTGCCCAAATTTTAACGGAAGGAAGAAGCGCAGTAATTAAAGGTGTGGAGAAATTATACGGCGCAGAAGTAACCGCCACAGATTTAAGGGGCGGAGCCGGGCTTGTGCTTGCCGGGCTTGTGGCCGACGGCTATACCACTATATCAAATATAGGGCAAATTAAACGCGGCTACGAAAGCATAGAATCCGATTTAAAGTGCCTTGGGGCAGATATAAAAAAGGTGGAGTTTTTATGAAGAAAAAACTAATTATCACTTTTTCTGTAATTGGTGGAATTATTTTGCTTTTAATAATTCTTCTTTTTACGCTGTTTGGGGTTAAAAACGTGGTGTTAGATTTAAGAACATATAATTCTAGGTTTTCGTCAGAAGAAGTTCAACAGAGTGTAATAGAAAGCGGCGAGTTTGCCTACAATATGCCTATATTTTTTCAGGACAAAAAGTCCTACATAAGTAAACTAGAAAAAAATAACCCATATTTAAAGGTTATTAATATAGAAAGCAAATTTCCAAACACCTTATCTATTAAATGCATGGATAGGGAAGAAGTTTTTGCTATAAAGATGTCAGACGAAAGATATTTTATTTTAGACGAAGATTTAAAAGTGTTAGAAGTTTTAACGAGTTTTGATTCCACTCAAACTAACGCAATTCTTCTTGGCGGTGAGATTAGTGTGGATAACGTAGATGCGTCTAGTGGCGATTTTTTAACACTAAACGCGGGACAAGCCTTAATAGAAGCTTTTGTGCCGGCTATGAAACTAAACAATAGAGATGTTTCAGAGCAAAAGGCGCTTTTTGAAAGTATTAATATAAGATATAGAAATAATCCAATCACTGCAAGAAGCGAAGCCTACCTTGAACTTTACGATTTTAACGGGCTTAAAATGTGCATTTTTGAAGCAGAAGATATGTTTGTAAATAAAATAAATTGCCTTCTTGCCGCTCACGCAGCGTTCGACCCAAAAGATGCAGAGGCCTTTGAACTTAGAATATTAAAAGATTCAAATGGAGACATCTTTGCACATCAAATGCAAAAATCTTAAAAAGTTTGTTAAAAACATTGACAATCAATGTCAAATTACTTATAATTATAAAAAAAAGTAATATTTATTCACAACGGATAAATGTTCACAGGGGTTAAAGTGGCAAAATCTTACGTATCAGTACTTGATATAGGTTCGTCTAGGGTTAGTGTTTTAGTTGGCACTAGCGGAATTAACTCTACCTTTATTATAAAAGGGCAGGGCGAGGCTTCCTATGCGGGTTTTGGCGAAGGCGAATTTTACGAGCCAGAAAAACTAGGTTCTGTTATTAGCGCTGCCTTAACTCGTGCCGAAGAGAACGCCGGCTTTGCTATAAGGCACCTTTACGTTGGCATACCTGCCGAGTTTTGTAATTGCGTTTGTAAAACAATTAGTTCAAACTTTGCAGTTCGTAAAAAAATTACAGAAGACGTGCTTTCTGAGCACTACGAAAAATCTTATGAAGATAAAGACGGGCAAACGCTGATATCTTGTAACGCAATTTATAACATTCTAGATGACGGCAAGCGCGCGCTTAACCCGGTTGGCTGTAAAACAACTAAAATTACAAGCATGGTTAGCCTAATTTATGCTGAGGATAGCTTTATTACAAGCATAAACAAAATTTTGCAGACGCTTGGAATTGAAAGAGTTACATACGTTTCATCTTCGCTTTGCGAAGCAAAATATGTGTTAGAGCCAGAAAACAGGACAGGCGCCGGCATGCTTATAGATATTGGCTACATTACTTCGTCGGTGGCAGTAGTTCGCGGGGAAGGGCTACTAATGCTTAATTCTTTCTCGCTTGGCGGTGGGCATATCATGGCAGACCTTGCGGAGTGCTTAAACATAAGTTTTAGCGACGCAGAGCAGTTAAAGCGCAAAATTGTGCTTTCTTTAAGCCCTAGCGAAAAGGATTATTACGAAATTCCTGGAGCGGGCGCCACAAAGCAAATTCCAATAAAAATGGCTAATGAAATAGTTATGGCAAGGCTTGATATGATTTGCACTTGCATTCAAAAATGTATCAGTTTGTACGCTCAGGAAACTGCGGATTATATTCCACTTTTCCTAACGGGTGGTGGCGTTTGTTACATAAAGGGCGCGAAGGACTACATTGCAAAGCGTCTTGGAAGGAATATAGAGCTTGCTTTTCCGCCGCTTCCAGAGCTTAACAAGCCAAGTTATTCATCAATTTTGGGCTTACTTAGCCATGCAATTAAAGAAGAAGAAAAAAATAAGATTAGTTTTCTTGCAAAATTATTAAAAAGGTAGTATATTTATTATAAGGAGCGAAATTATGTATAATAATACGAACATCGGGCCAGTTGCCAACATTAAAGTTATAGGAATTGGCGGGGGCGGAAACAACGCCGTAAACAGAATGATAAGCGCAAACATTACAAGCGCGCATTATGTTGCTATCAACACAGATAAGCAAGACCTTTTAATGAGCAATGCAGACCAACGTTTGCAGATTGGGGAAAAGATTACAAGAGGTCTTGGCGCTGGTGCTGAACCAGAAATTGGTCAAAAAGCAGCAGAAGAGAGCAAGGGTAACATCTCTGAAATTTTAAAGGATACCGACCTTGTGTTCATTACAGCCGGCATGGGCGGTGGAACGGGAACAGGTGCTGCTCCTGTTGTAGCTCAGCTTGCAAAAGAGATGGGTATTCTTACTATTGCCGTTGTTACAAAGCCATTTAGCTTTGAAGGCAGAAAGAGAATGGAGAACTCTGAAAAGGGTCTTGAAAACTTAAAAAAATATGTTGATACTCTTGTTGTTATTCCTAACGATAAGCTATTCCAACTTGTTCCAAAAGGCACACCAATTGTTGAAGCTTTCCGTTATGCCGACGACGTTTTAAGACAAGGTATTCAAGGCATCTCCGACCTAATTGTAACCCCAGGCCTTATTAACCTAGACTTTGCCGACGTTCGTTCCGTTATGAAGAATAAGGGCTTAGCTCACATGGGTATTGGGCACTATAAAGGCGAGAATAAAACAATTGAAGCTGTTCGTCAAGCGGTATCTAGCCCACTTCTTGAAACAACAATTGAAGGCGCTACGGGCGTTCTACTTAACGTTAAGGGCGGCCTTGACCTTCCATTAAACGAAGTTTATGAAGCTGCTGACCTTGTAAAACAAGTAGTTGACCCTAACTGTAACATTATCTTTGGTTCTGGTATAGACGAGTCTATGAACGACGAAGTTGAAATTACAATTATTGCCACAGGCTTTAATGGCTCACTTTTCGATGAAAAAGAAAAGGACTTAAATAAAGTTAAATCCGACGTAGAAGCATTTAACAACTTTGATGGCAAACGTGCATTTGGGGCAAATGTTTTTGGAAATCAGCAAACTCAAACTGCTACGGCTCCACAGCAGCCGGCTCCACAAGCAAAGCCAGAGCAAGTTGAAAACAGCTCTCGTATACATATCGACGACACGGATATTCCACCTTTTTTAAGAAAACTAAAAAAAGATAGATTTTAATAAAAAATCGCCAAAATGCTTTGGCGATTTTTTTATGCAAAAAAAGACAATATAGCTATTTTTTATATATCCACGCTTTTTAAAATTTAACTTATAATTAAGCTATGCCAGTATACATAGAAGATGTTATTATAGATAACCTTGTAATTAATTTTGCAATTCTTTTTGTTTGTAAAAAGGTGTTAAAAATAGAAACTAGAAATGCCTTTTTAGTGTTTGGTAGCGTGCTTGGAACGCTTAGCACACTTGTATTTTGTTTTTTTAGAATAGATGGAATTCTGCTACTTTTATTTAAACTTTTTGTAAGCGTTTTAATGGTGCTTGTAAGCTTTAATTACAAAAATTTAAAAGATTTTCTTTTAAAATATTTTTCCTTTATTTTCACAACTGCACTAATGGGCGGAGTTTGTTTTTTCATAAGCTTTACGTTTGGCAAAACTGTTGTGGTAAATGGCACGGTTAGCTATGAACTTGGGCTTCCTATGGGAATTGTAATATTCTTGATTATGATAGTTGCCTATGTAGTTGTGCATTTTATTAAAAGTGTTAAAGCAAAAAATAAGGTTAGCGAATTTATATACGACGCTAAAATAAAAAACGGGGCGCGCGAAATAAAATTAAAGGCGTTCTTAGATACTGGGAATACACTCACGGACAACCAAACAGGCAAGCCGGTATTCATTCTTACATATAAAAATTTCTTAAAACTATTCGATATATCACTTGAAAAAGTGCTTGAAGGCAAAATTTCTGAAAAACTTGAAAACGCACATTATTTAAGCGTTGGAAGTGTGGGTAAAAACTCTAAGCTACTTGTGTTTTCTGTGGAAGAAGTGGAAGTTAAAAAAGAAAAGGAGCTTTTTAAGCTGAAAAAACCATTGCTTGCACTAAGTTACCAAAATTTAGAAGAAAAGCTTAATTGTGGAATGCTGCTTAGCAGTAGTTTTAAGGAGTATGTATGAAATTTTTAAAGAATATCTTAGAAAAATTAAAAATTGCACTCAGTAAAAACATTTTTGACGAGCTTTCAAACATTGTACTTTACCTTTGTGGCAACGAAGCGCTTCCTATGCCATTAGACCCAGACGAAGAAAACGTGCTAATTGAAGAGATGCAAAACGGCAACGAGCAGGCAAAGGAAAAACTTATTGAACATAATTTAAGGCTAGTTGTGTACATTGCTAAGCGCTTTGAAAACACGGGGCTAGAGCTTGAAGACTTAATTTCCGTGGGTGCAATAGGCTTAATAAAAGCCGTTCAAACGTACGATTTTGATAAAAAGATTAAGCTTGCCACATATGCGTCGCGCTGCATAGAAAATGAAATTTTAATGCAACTTAGAAAAACAACAAAACAAAAACTTGAAGTGAGTCTAGACGAGCCGCTCAACTTTGATAGCGACGGCAACGAACTACTCCTTAGCGACGTGCTTTCAAGTGAAGAAGATTCCGTTTCAAAAAATTTGGATTTATCCGTAGAAAAGCAGATTCTTTGGAATTCAATATCAAAGCTTGGAAGGCGTGAGCAAGATATAATGAAGCTTAGGTTTGGGCTTGGCGGGCTAGAAGAAAAGACGCAAAAGGAAGTTGCGGATATGCTCGGCATATCTCAGAGCTATATATCTAGAATAGAAAAGAAGATTTTAGTTAAAATGCGTGCTGAAATTCAAAAGGCGGGTAACGAGTAAAATTTGTCTTTTTTTGCCATGTTTTAGTTTTATGAATTAAAAAAATAAAGTTGGAAAACCTTTTTAAAAAGGGGTAAATATGGCAAAAAAAGTTGCAATATGTGGCGTAGACACAAATTCGCTTCCAAAGCTTACTAATGCGGAGATAAACGAGCTTTTAAAGCGCGTAAAGGCAGGCGACGACCTTGCCAGAGAAGAATTTATAGTAGCAAATTTAAGGCTTGTGCTAAGCGTGGTGCAAAGGTTTCAAAACAAAAAGGAAAAGGGCGACGACATGTTTCAAGTGGGTTGCGTTGGGCTTTTAAAGGCGATAGATAATTTTGACATATCTTTAAACTTAAAGTTTTCTACCTACGCCGTACCTATGATTATAGGGGAGATAAGAAGATATCTTAGAGATAACAACTCTATCCGCGTGTCTAGAAGTTTAAGAGATATAGCTTACAGGGCGCTACAATCTCGTGAAGAACTTACAAGAAAGCTAAACAGAGAGCCAACCGTGGAAGAGATTGCCTTAAATTTAGATATACCAATAAAGAACGTGTCTATTGCTCTTGATGCCATATCTGATACAATTAGTTTAAACGACCCCGTGTATAACGACGGCGCGGAAACGGTTAGAATTATGGACCAAATTTACGACCATAAATCTAGCGAAGATAGCTTTTTAGAAGAGCTTTCCTTAAAAGAAGCCATAAGAAACTTGAATCCAAGAGAAAAAGAGATTTTAACGCTTAGATATTTTATAGGAAAAACTCAAATGGAAGTATCTAACGAAGTGGGTATTTCTCAGGCTCAGGTATCAAGGCTTGAAAAAAACGCCCTAGACGCAATAAAAAAGCATATATCAGAGTAGTGCAAGGAAATTTTCCTTGCATTTTTTAAAAAATCCTCTTAAAACCGCATTTTTGGAATGCGGTGGAAGGAATGGACAGCTGCTGGCGCAAAGAAAATAAAAAATTTTACGAAAAAAGCGTAAATTTGCTTGACAAAAATGCGGGGGGGGGTAAAATTGGCTAGACAAAATAAAATTTTGTCTAGCCCATTTTACCCAAACGTGCAGAAGTTACAAAAATGTATGTAATATTAGTTAAAAAGAAAATTACAGTAGCATTTTTGTATTGGAGAAAAAACACTTATTCTTCGAAGCATGTCTTCGCACGAGAGTACCGACCAAACTCCCAGCGTAAGCGGAGTTTGCGTTTGGTCGGTAAAAGAAAAATTTCAAACGTAAAAGGCGAGCGTTTGCGAACAGCAAACCCGCCAGAAGTGCAGAAATTTTTCTATGCGGGGGGGTAAAAGGCGAGTCAAACGAAGGCTTTATATAAGTTTTGATTTTAGGACTTTACAAATACTTAAAAAGCCATATGTTTGAAGAAAAGAGTTTATTTTGTAATTAGGACTTGCAAAATAAAAGGACTTTTCAAATTTAATTTTAAAAGAAATTTTTAAGGAGGAAAAAATGAAGAAGAAATTCAAACTATTTACAACCATTGGTTCACTTGCACTTGCTGTTTGCATGATGACGGTTGGTATTCTTGCAGCTACACAAGTTAGTTTGAGTGTAACGTCAAACGTTTCTTTCTCAACAGATAAGGTATACGTTGACGTAACTGGCGAAGTAGCTTATAGTACAAATGCTAGCACAAGAGCTAAAAAAGCTTTTACTGGTAAAAACTATTCTACTTTAACAGCACCTGCTGGAAACATGACTTTAACAGCTGGCGAAGGAACACCAACAATTAGTGGAACGGAAGCACAATTTGGTAATATTGCATTCTATGAAAAAGAGAATGATACAATTGTTTATACGTTCACAATCACTAATGCTGGATCAAATACATGTTATGTTAAAATAGATATTCCTGCATACGTATCTGAAGTTACTGCAGATAATGTTACTATAACAACAACATGTGTAAAAGGTGAAGAACCTATTGCTTATGATGGAAAGGCTGCTCTTGCTACAAATGAAACAATGAAACTTACATATACATTAACATTAACAGATGTTTCTCATAGTGTTGATGGATTTGATAATGTTGATTTCACATTCACAATGCAAAGCGAAGCTTTTTCAGGCTAATAAAAAACTCTTAATGGCGCTTTAAGAATAAGAGTAAAAAATTTAATTTAATAAAAGTCCTAGCGAAAAATTAAATTTCTTTTCAATGAATTTCTTTAAAACAAAAATATATCCAAGGAATTTTCCTTGGATATATTTTTTAATATAAAAATTGTTAACTTAATTATCTGTTATCGTCGATGTTTTCATTTAAAAAGTGTATGAAGTTTGTTGCGTCTTGGAATTGCCTATAAACGGAAGCAAAGCGTACGTATGCAACCTGGTCTATTGGCTTTAATTTTTCCATAACCATTTCGCCAATCTCTTTTGAAGATATTTCTTGCACAAGCGAGTTTTGAATTTGCCTGTCGATATCCATACAAATTTGGTCTATTTGGTTAAGGCTTACAGGGCGTTTTTCACAGGCCTTTATTATACCGCTTTTTATTTTCATAATATCGAAAGGTTGCCTAGAACCATCGTTTTTAATAACTAAAATTGGCGTTGTTTCTATGGTCTCGTATGTTGTAAACCTTTTACCGCAACCAAGGCACTCGCGGCGCCTTCTTATAGAGTTTGTTTCTTCCGTAGAACGAGAATCTAACACTTTACTATTTTCACAGCCACAAAATAAACATTTCATTAAAATATTTCTCCTTGGCATTATTATACAACAAATTTTAAATTTTTCCAAGCATTTTTTTATTGTTTGTTTGGAAGAGTAAAAGTATTGACTGTTGGAGTGTTACTATAAAGTTCAACTAAAATAGTGTCGTCGCCAATTTTGCAAATCTGCGTGAAGGGGATAAATAGTTCCGTGCCATTTTTAAAAACGTTCCAAAAACTTTTATTTCCTGGAACTACTAAGCCTGTAATTTTTGCAGTTTGAAGGTCAAAAACTACGTCTGTGACGTGACCAAGACGTCTTCCGTCCACAACGTTTACAACTTCTTTACACCTAAGCTCTAAAAAAGAACATTCTTGCACGGGATATTTCCTTTTATCTTTTTTTATTTAATATATGCCACATTTTTGCTATAAGAACATATTTTTCGACATTTTTCAAGTTTTTTTATTTTTTTAGAATATGAAAAGGAGCTTCAACATATCTATTTAATATGAAGTGCGATATAAAAGAAAGTTATCTTTCCTTAAAGGCTGCAAACTTAAACACAAAGTTTAAAGTTGTGAAGATTCACGAAGATTTAGGTTTAAATATGTTAAGGCGGCTTGGTGACCTTGGAATTGTGGAAGGCACGGAGATAAGCGTGCTTAAAAAATCTTTTTTAGGCAAAACGCTGCTTATAAGCTTAAACGGCTACACGCTTTCCTTTCGTGACAACATTGCTAAAATTATAGAAGTTAAGAAGGTGATTTAATGAAAGAGATACTTTTAATTGGAAATCCGAACACAGGCAAAACTACGCTTTTTAATAGCTTAACTAAAAGTAATGAACATATAGGCAATTGGCACGGCGTTACTGTGGAAGAAAAGCGAAAAAAATTTAATGCAGGTGGGGAAGATTTTGAACTTGTGGACCTTCCGGGAATATATTCCTTAACCGCACTAAGTTTTGAAGAGCAGGTGGCGGTTGACTATATTTTAAATAATTCGGACAAACTTATAATAAACATATGCGACCTAAATAACCTTCAAAGAAATTTATATTTAACGTTGGGGATTTTGGAGCTTAAAGCAAACGTTCTTCTTGCCATAAACACAATGGGCACAAAAAAGCCTTTTAACGAAGTTGACGTGTACAAGCTTAAAAGGGAACTTGGCGTGGAAGTTTTTCTATTTAACCCAAGTAAGAAAAAAGATATAAATGAATTAAAGCTTGTAATAAAAAATATGGCGGTCAAGCAAGACGTTAAAAATCCGCCGTCATATTTAAAAGAAATACAAAAAATTCCGGAATATAATAAAATAAAAAATAATTTAAATAATTTAGAAAAAGAAAAATTAGATTTTTACACTATTAAAATTTTAGAAAAAGACGAAAAAATTACTGAAAAATGTGCTTTTAATTCAAAAAATATTGAAATAAATAGTGAAAATATTCAAAAAATTGCAAAAATAAGATATAACTATATATCTTGTATTTCTGAACATTGCATAAAAAGATTAAAAAATACTGCTTACGGCGAAAGTAAACTAGACAAGCTAATTTTAAATAGGTTTTTAAGTATTCCTATTTTTTTAGGAATTATGGCACTTATTTTTTATTTGACTTTCTTTTCTGTGGGCGCGTATTTTTCCGGGTTACTTTCAGATTTTATTCAAAATGTGGTAGGAAAAAGTTTAGTTAATTTTATATCTAGCGTATGTAACGTGCCGTGGGTAATTGGACTTATTGAAAACGGAATTATAGCAGGCATTGGAAGTATACTTTCATTTTTGCCACAAGTGGTATTACTATTTTTCTTTCTCTCTATTCTTGAAGATAGCGGATACTTAGCAAGGCTTGCTTTTTCCTTTGAAGACATCTTTAAAAAGCTTGGGCTTTCCGGCAAAAGTGTATACACGCTTTTAATGGGCTTTGGTTGTAGCGCTACTGCTACGCTAACTGCTAGAAACATGGAAGATAAGAACTCCAAAATTAAAACTGCAATGCTTACGCCTTACATGAGTTGTAGTGCTAAGCTTCCAATATATGCCGTGCTCGGCGGAGCTTTTTTTGGTGCGGCGAACTTGCTTGTTGTGTTCTGCCTTTATCTTCTTGGCGTAGTAGTGGCAATAATTCTTAGCATGATTTTAGAAAAAACTGCACTAAAAAGTAAAAATCAATCCTTTATTTTAGAATTTCCACCATACAGAGTTCCCAGCTTTAAAAGAATTTTGAATATAATAGGGGATAACTTAAAGCAGTTTATTGTACGGATTGGCTCAGTAATTTTTGCCATGAATATAATTATTTGGCTACTTGGAAGTTTTAGTTTTTCCTTTGAATATGTGGCTGGCACAAATAAAGTAAGCATGCTTGAAACTTTTGGGCGAATTTTAGCACCAATCTTCGTTCCGCTTGGCTTTGGAAACTGGGGTGCAACGTCTGCCTTAATTGCTGGGCTTGTTGCTAAGGAAGTTATTGTTTCTAGCATAGCAATATTTAATGGAATAGACGTAAGCTCTGGCTCTATGACGGAGCAAGTTCAGTCTTCTATATTAAACCCTGCGTCTGCCGTTTTCTTTACGCCTGCGTCTGCGCTTAGCTATATGGTGTTCTGCCTAATCTATATGCCGTGCATTGCAACTATGAGCGTTTTAAATAAAGAAATCGGCACTAAATGGACGGTTATTTCCATAATTATAGAGCTTTGCATAGCCTATGTTTTATCTTTCTTAGTTTACAATTTATATAACCTTGTGGCTAGCTTTGGAGCTGCGTATTTAATAATTATTTTAATTGGAATTGTAATTATTTCTGCATCCATTATTTATATAGTTAAACACTTAAAAAGCAAAGATAAATGCAAAATTTGCGGCTATAAATGCAAAAAGTTGTAAAAAAACTATAAAAAAATGTAAAAATCCATAAAAATTTCATAATTTTTTATTTTTAAAGCAAAATAGAAAAAAGGAGATTTTTATGGATTTTATTTTTATTTTGCTTGGCGTTCTTATAATTTTATCGCTATTTAACGTGGGTAGTTTTGTTTATAAAAAGTTAAAAATTAACCACTTTGTTGTAAGCGCATTTTTATTAGTGCTGCTTCTTTTATTATTTGTTCCAAATATAAAAATTAACAACATTTCTTTAAGCATAGCAGGCTTTATTGTTCCAATTGTTATTAGCTTAAAACTTCTTCCAAAACTTAAAAGTAAAAGGCGAGTTTCTTCCTTTATTGTTAGTGTGCTTCTTACTATAACGGCTGTGCTTGTGTATAACTTAATAGATTTTTCTATGTTTGAATATTCACTCATTAAGCCATATATGCCGCTCAGTATAGTGCTAGGGCTTGTAACTTATTTAATTTGCAGGCGCAGCTCTATAAGCTATCTTTCACTTTTATTTGGCATAACCCTTGGGCAAGTTATCTTTTACCAAATAAAATTTTCTGGCGAAATTTTAGTTCTTGGAAGTCAAGAAATTTTAACCGCGCTTATAATTTCCACTTTAACTTCCTTAATCTGTGAAGGTATATATGGGCTTTATGTTAAAAATAAGCGTACGCGCTACGAAAAAAAGCTTGAAAGGCTTAAAACGATTGAAAAATAATTTTTTATGTGCTACACTAACATAGTTAAACGGAGTAAACATGAAAAAACCTCTTGTAGCTATTGTTGGTAGACCAAACGTGGGCAAAAGCACGTTTTTTAACTATATCGTGGGCAAAAGAATTAGCATTGTAGACCCAACGCCTGGTGTTACAAGAGATAGGGTTTACGCAGACGCAGAATGGTGCGGGCATAAGTTCACGCTTGTAGACACGGGCGGCTTAGATTCAGCTAGTGAAGATATATTTCAAAAAAACATCTTTATGCAGGCAGAAATTGCAGTAGAGCTTGCCGACGTGGTTATATTTATTGTAGACGGCAATGCTGGCGTTACTAGAAATGACGAAGAAGTGGCTTCATTTTTAAGAAAATCTAGAAAGCCAATAGTTCTTGCTGTAAATAAACTAGACACCTTCGACGTTCAAAAGACGTATGATTTTTATTCTCTTGGCTTAGGCGAGCCTTATCCTATGTCTACGCTTCAAGCAAAAGGGCTTGGCGAAATTTTAGACGAAGTTGTAAAACATTTTCCAGAGCCTACATCAGTGGAAGAAGATAAATCTATTAAAATTGCCGTAGTGGGCAGACCAAACGCTGGTAAGAGCTCTATTGTGAATAGAATTCTTGGCGAAGATAGGGTGGTAGTTAGCGACGTTGCAGGCACAACTCGCGACGCTATCGATTCAAACTTTAAATATAACGGAAAAGATTATACCATTATAGACACGGCAGGTCTTAGGCGCAAAAGAGCAGTTGAGAATGAGAGTATAGAAAGCTATTCCGTAATTCGTTCTATGGACGCAATCAAGCGTGCGGATATTGTGCTAATCGTATTTAATGCCAGTGAAGAAATTTCCGAGCAAGACGTTAGAATTGCCGGATACGTTCATGAAGAGAACAAGCCAAGCATAATTATAATGAACAAGTGGGATTTAGTTGAAAAGGACGATAAGACCATTTTAAGATATCAAAAAGATTTAGACGAAAAGCTAAAATTTATGAGCTATTTTAGAACGCTTTACATTTCCGCTTTAACCGGCAAGCGTTTTAATGAAATTATGCCCGAAGTTGAAAAGGTAATGGAAAACAATTCAAGACGTATCCCAACGGGCGCGCTAAATGAAATTATTCAAAGTGCAATTATTGCCAACGAGCCGCCTTTTAGAAAGGGTAAAAGGTTAAAAATTAAATATATTACGCAAGCGGACACAAACCCGCCAACCTTCGTGCTATTTGTAAACGACGGCACTATAATTCACTATTCTTATTTAAGATATCTTGAAAATTATTTAAGAAATAGTGTAGATTTTTCCGGCACTCCAATAAAGCTAGTGGTAAAATCTAGAGAGGAGGAAGAATGATAGCTTTAAAATATATTCTTTTAATAGTATGTTCCTATCTTTTAGGCTCTGTGAACTTTGCTAGAATTCTTTCCAAAAACGTTATGCACGGCGACATAACAAAGTCGGGCAGTGGTAACCCTGGAACTATGAACATGCTTAGAACTTACGGCTTTAAAGCAGGGGCCTTAACCCTTGTTTTAGATGCATTAAAGGGCGTAATTCCAGCACTTGTTGGCTACTTCTTGTTTGGCGGCGACGGCAGCAACGCGGCGTACGTTGGGCTTTACGTTGGCGGGCTTTCTGCCGTTGTTGGCCACTGCTTCCCAGTGTTTTACAAGTTTAAAGGTGGCAAAGGCGTGGCATGCGTGCTTGGCGTTTTTGCAGTTGCAAGGCCAATTGCCGTGTTAATATTCTTTGTTGTTGCCTTTATATATCTTTGCATTTTCGATTATGCTTCTATTGCCAGTTTCATTTTTATAACGGCACTAACAATAATTGAAGCCTTCCGTTTTCGCGGAGATATGACGATAGCGCTTTTACTATTTGTTCTATTCTTTTTAACCTTCTTTATGCATAGGTCCAATGTATTTAGACTGCTTATTGGTAAGGAAAATAAGGTTAACTTAATCAGCTCGCTAAAAAAACTTGGCAAAAAAAAGAAAAAAAGTTGAAAATTATTTTTTATTTTGACGAATATGTGTTATACTAATTTAGAATTTTAAGAGTAACTAGGAGGGAATCATGAAAAAACGTGGTAAAGTTTTGTTATCACTTGCTGCATGTACACTATGCTTGTGTCTTCTAATAACAGGCATATATGCTAGTGCAACTATTAAATTTACTACAACGTCAACACTAAATTTCACTCCAACTAATGCATATGCTGGTATATCTATAAACACCTATCAAGGTAACGTAGCCGATGAGTCGTCTTTCACGCAACTTGAAGGCGAAGGCTACACTTTAAGCGAAATTAAAAACTTTACTCCTGGTGCAGACGGTTTCCCAGACGCTGATAATAGCGACCTATTACCAGGCTTTGGCGCAGAAGAGCTTACCACTTGGACTGCAAGCGAAGTAATATTATACCTTGCTAAACCAACAGTTAGATATGAAGTTACAATCTACAACTACTCAGGCTACGATATCAAGTTCACTCCATCTTATACAATGTCTGGCACAAATCAGAATTTACTTACAATTGCGGCACATACTGTTAATGGGGCAGTTGTAGGAGATTATCCTTTAAATTCTGATGCCGCTTCAAACACGGCGGTTACAATATCCGCACCAACAGGAACAACGGCAACTTCGGTTACGTTCCGCGTAGACGTTACAGTTGACGATAGCAATGAAAATGCCGTAGATGCAAGCTTAGCTTTAAACTTTGCAATTGAAAGAGCTTAAAAAAATCAAAATTTAAAACCTTGAATTTTTTCAAGGTTTTTTTGTTCTAAATATAAAGTTCCCCTCATAAATTACATTAGCCACAAAGGGGGAATAATATATGGAAACATACAAAATATATGAAGATATAAAGGAAAGAACTAATGGCGACGTTTACGTAGGCGTTGTAGGGCCGGTTAGATGTGGTAAATCTACGTTTATAACAAAGTTCATGCAGAGCTTAGTTGTGCCAAATATAAAGAATAAACATGTCAAAGAACGCGCCATAGACGAACTCCCACAAAGTGCAGAAGGTAAAACTATCATGACAACGCAGCCCAAATTCGTACCCAACGAAGCAATTAAAATTAGCGTTGCGGGCAACGTAGACATGAAGGTTAGAATGATAGATTGCGTTGGATATTTAGTAGAAGGCGCAATGGGACACGAAGAAGAAGATAGACCACGTTTTGTTAAAACTCCGTGGAGTGAAGAAGAAATTCCTTTTGAAGAAGCCGCAGAAATGGGTACTAAGAAGGTGATAGAAGACCATTCAACAATTGGCGTAGTTTTAACAACAGACGGAAGCTTTACAGGCATACCAAGAGAAAACTATGTTGAAGCAGAAGAAAGGGTAGTTTCTGAATTAAAGGTTCAAAATAAACCCTTTGTTATAGTGCTCAACACGGAAAACCCAGATAGCGAAGACACAAAAAAACTTAAAGATAACCTAGAAAAGAAATATGAAGTTCCCGTGCTTCCAATAGACGTAATAGACTTAAAAGAACAGGATATAGACGAAATATTTGAAAAGATACTTCTTGAATTTCCAATAAAATCCTTAAAAGTTAAAATGCCAGAGTGGCTTCAAGCTCTTCCTTACGACGACCCAATTATTACTAGCATAATTTCAGAAATTAAAAAGTTCGGTGAAGATGTAACTAAAATTGGTCAAATAGATAAAACAACGGTTGCGTTTGCCCAAGACGAAAACTTTAATCCTGTATCCGTTGGCAGCATAAAAATGGGCGAAGGCTGTGTTTACTTTGACGTTGAACCCAAGCAGCAACTTTTCTATAAAGTGCTATCTAACCAGTGTGGTACTGAAATTAAGGACGACTATGAACTTGTTAGTTACATTAAAGACCTAGCGCACGCTAAACGTGAGTACGATAAACTTGAAGAAGCGCTTCGCGAAGTAGAAGAAACAGGCTATGGAATTGTCAACCCTACCATTGAAGATATGACTCTTGAAGACCCACAAATTGTTAAACAGGGCTCACGTTTTGGGGTTAAGCTTCGCGCGTCAGCTCCAAGCCTTCACATAATGCGTGTAGATGTTGAAACAGAAGTTAGCCCGCTTGTTGGAACAGAGCAGCAGGGCAAAGACCTTGTGCAATATCTTACAACAGAATTTGAAAATAATCCTGAAACAATTTGGGAAACAAAGATGTTTGGAAGAACTCTTCATTCTATGGTATCGGACGGCATTCATTCAAAACTAACGCTAATGCCAATGGAAGCACAGCGTAAAATGAGAAAGACGTTAAGTAGAATTGTAAACGAAGGTAAGGGCGGAATAATCTGCATATTATTATAAGAAAAATCTCATTTGGGAATACACCCAAATGAGATTTTTTATAATAGTTTTGCTTTTATAAATAAAAAGTAAGGCCTATCATTTTGATATTTATATTTTGGTTCAAGCTTTATTGCTTCTTCGTCTGCGTAGCTATCTATAAGCTTTTCTATAAAAAAGCCATTTTCTGCTAAGCTATTTATAATTACGCTAAAATTTCTATGGTATTTTATAACACCGTCCACATTCCAACGTACGCTTCTTTTGCCAATGTTATTGTAGTCGCTTAAAAGATAGTATCTTTTTCCTTCAATATCAATTTTTTTATCAATATTTTTGTTTTGTGGCGGCATAAAGGCCGTTTCTACTGGATGTTCTTGGGAAAAGATTAAATATCCGCCGGGAACTAGCAAATTTTTAATATCTTTTATTAGTTTTGAAAAATCTTCTACATAGTGAAAGGCTAGGGAACTTAAAACAAAGTCAAATTTTTCATTTATTTCGTTTAGCTTTTCCATAGGTTTGTTTAAATATGTAATTTTACTATCGCTATTTATTTCTTTGGCTTTTTCTAACATATTTTTAGATATATCCACGCCAACAACTTTTCTAGCGCCGTCTTCTACTGCAAGCCTGCAAAGGTCGCCAAAACCGCAACCTATATCAAGCACTTTTTTATCCTTAAAATAGGGGATAAGTGACTTAAAAATTGGCTTTTCTATTAAATTATTTGCGTTTATTTCTTTATCGCGCATTTCTATGTATTCGTTAAAAAATTTTTTGTTATCATAAATATTTTGCATAAAGCTCTCCCAAAAAAATTGTGGCAAAGAGCAGCCACAATTAAAATCCAAAAAATTCGCGTGTTTCAATTCCTTCTTTATTCGCGGATTTTTTCTTTTCCTTGTTATATCCTTTTACAAGTTTCTCTTCCGATTTAATAAAGTATGCAGCAGGGTACTGATTACCGTAACTTTTAAGCTTTTTAAAGTATGCAAAATGTTCGTCTTTTAAGCATAAAAGCCTTACGTCTGGCTGTGCGTCGGAAATTTTCCCTTTAATTATTTCGTCTAAGGAGCACGTTTGCACAGTTTTACTTTTATTATTTTCGTCAAGTATTTTAACAATAGGGGATACAAATTCCACGTCGGAAAGGTATTTTATTCTTTTACTAGTTAAAAATCTAATTTTGTTTCTATTGTTATTATAAACGCATAATCTTGGCTCGTTATTTTCAAAGGCTAAATAAAGTTCTCTAAAATCCAATTTAAAAATGTTCATTTTAAACCTCGCTTTAATTTTATCAAACAAAATATAAAATGTCAACACGAATAAAAATGTTAAATTAAGCCATATTTTTTTTATTTTTCCTTGACATTATAAACTTCTTATGCTACTATATATTTCGTCACGGAAAAGTCTTGCGGGTGTAGCTCAGTGGTAGAGCCCCAGCCTTCCAAGCTGGTTGCGAGGGTCCGATTCCCTTCACCCGCTCCATGAGCGTTTGTAGCTCAGCTGGATAGAGCAATGCCCTTCTAAGGCAGAGGTCGCAGGTTCGAATCCTGCCAGACGCACCAGCATGGTGGATGTAGCTTAGTCGGTAGAGCGCCAGATTGTGGCTCTGGAGGTCGAGGGTTCGATTCCCTCCATTCACCCCACAATGGGGTGTCGCCAAGCGGTAAGGCATGGGACTCTGACTCCCACATTCCTAGGTTCGAATCCTAGCACCCCAGCCACCGCTAAAAAGCGCATCTAACAAAGCATTCGCAGGTGGGTAGTGGTCTAATGCGGAAAACGAGGCTGTTAGGTCAAGAGACAAAAAATCTTTGTTATTCTTCGAAGCGTTCACTTCGCTAGGGGAGTAACGACCGCGTCGAAACACGCTCCGCTCTAGAAGTTGCTAACCGCAACTATCAAAAAGCTCCGCGGTTTCTCCTTTCCCCAAAAATCAAAGATTTTCGGGGACCCCGTAAAACGCAAATGGAGTTTGCGTCTGGCCGTATTACTTAAAAATTTGCGGCCAAAAAGCGAAGCTTTTGAAGCAAAGCTTCAAAACAAGCCCAAAAGGCCGACAAACTAAAAAATCAATGTTACTCTTCGAAGCATTACTTCGCACGAGAGTAGCGACCGCGTCGAAACACGCTCCGCTCTAGAAGTTGCTAATCGCAACTGTCAAAAAGCTACGCGGTTTCTCCTTTCCCCAAAAATCAAAGATTTTCGGGGACCCCGTAAAACGTAAGCGGAGTTTTCGTCTGGCCGTATTACTTAAAAATTTGCGGCCGACAAGCGAAGCTTTTGAAGCAAAGCTTCAAAACAAGCCCAAAAGGCCGACAAACTAAAAAATCAATGTTACTCTTCGAAGGAATCACTTCGCACGAGAGTAGCGACCAAGTTCCCAAGCGAAGCTGGAACTTGCATTTGGTCGCTAAAAGAAATTTTTGTGACCGTTAAGCGAAATTTGACCGAAGGGCAAATGAGCCCGTTAGGTCAACAAAAATTTCTGGTTCGGTAGTTCAGCTGGTTAGAACGCTAGCCTGTCACGCTAGAGGTCGTGGGTTCGAGCCCCATCCGAATCGCCATTGCTTTTTAAAAAAGCAAAAAATTTCACATAACGTGAAAAAAAGCAAATTAGTGCATTTTAGCGCTAATTTGCGTCATACCCCCTTTTAAAATTTCTTGTGCCTCGGTAGCTCAGTCGGTAGAGCAAAGGACTGAAAATCCTTGTGTCGGTGGTTCGATTCCGCCCCGCGGCACCAGCTGGTGTGGCTCAACGGTAGAGCAATTGATTTGTAATCAATGGGTTGTAGGTTCGATTCCTATCACCAGCTCCAGAGGGTAGGTTGCAGAGCGGTCAAATGCTACGGACTGTAAATCCGTCGTCTCAGGACTTCGATGGTTCGAATCCATCCCTGCCCACCATTTAGGAAGTCGTTGTAAGCCTTTAAAATAAAGGTTTACAGCGATTTTTTTATTGACACAGTTTTTTCGGACTAAAAACGCAAAGTCGGAAAAAATAAGCCCTAAAAAATTAAAAAACTGTGTCAAAAACTGTGTCAGATTTCATTATAAAAATTATTATATAAAAACCTTATTTTATCAGCTGTTAAATGGAAGTCTATATCGGTGTAAACATCCTTTGTAAGCTGGGTTCTAGAATGCCCCATTTCTCTAGAAATAATTAAGTCTGGCTTGTTTAAGTAAAAACAATTTGTAGCGAAAGTATGCCTACAAGTAACTATACTACCATTAATTTTTAACTCTTTTAAAAAGTTTGAAAATTCTTTGTATACTGTTTCTGAATTGTAATTATGTATAATGTTAAGATTATCCATTATAAGTTTTATGGTTGCATTTGTTAATTTAATGTGTTTGCACCTTTTTACTAAGTTTCTACCTTTTAAATTAATAGCTTTTAAAACCTTATTATCAAAATCTATATCATTTTCTATGCTTTTAAAATTAAATTCATTTTTTCTTAGTCCGGTAAGAAGATAGATTAAAATAATAGGTTTTAATGGCATTTTCAAATTTTCTAAAATTAGCTTTTGTTGTTCATATGTGAAAGCTTGTTTTCTATTATTAGATTTTTTAACCTTAACATTCGCGCAGGGGTTAACTTTTAGTATGCCTTCATTTTGGTAGTATTTTAAAAAAGCGTTTAAATATAATCTTGCCTTTTCTTTACTTCTGTTATCTTCCATTTTGTTAAATGTGTTTATAATTTCTTGTTTAGTTAATTTATTTATACTAACGTTATGGAAGCGTTCAAGTTTTTTGTAAGCCAAAAGGATATCATTTTTTGTGCCTTCTGTAATAAAGGGCTCTTTTTCTTGTTTATACCAGGTCATGTATAAATCTTTAAATATATTTTTGGCTTTTTCTTGTTTAGTGTTAAAGGAAGTTGCTTCTTTAATGCTTCTTTCAATTTTTCCAGGCAATCTTTTTGTGTTTTAGCATAAACAGTTAAAATTTTACCATTAATTTGTTTGCGTCCAATGTAACGCTTATCTATTATTCTATATTGTATGTTTTTCAATTCTATATCTCCTTTTGGTTTTATAGAATTGACTTTTTTAACATTTTTGACTGAATTTAGTTTTATAACATTGTCTTCTTTTTCATAAGGAATGTTAAGTGAAGGCGAATTGATAGTTTCTAAAATGCCTTCAATTATTCCAGTAAATTTTTGACTTCTTGTAGAGATGTTCTCTAAAATTTTTTATTTCAATTAATCTTTCGTTTAATTTCATATAACCCCCTAAAAATTATCATTGTGCTTGAATTTAGAAATGTCTTCCGCAAGTTCTCTGTCGTTGAGTACATCAATGTAGGCAGAAACTCTGTCGCAAATTCTATCATTACAAGCTAGAAGTTTTTCTATAGCTTCTTTTTTTGCTGGGCTAAAATCTTGTTTATTAGCAGATTCTTTGTTTGATTGTTCGTTTCCAATCAGATAGTCTACACTAACGTGAAAGAAGTTTGCTAGTTGAATTAGCGTTTCAATATTTATTTGAGTTGTTCCTAATTCGTATTTGCTGTAGTTGCTTTGAGAAATGTTTATAATTTTTGCCATTTCTGCTTGCGTAAGATTAGCTTTTTGCCTTAATTCTTTAAGTTTCATTTATTACCTCCCATTATTTTTTACAATATTCTTAAAAAAAATTCAAGAAATAACTAAAAAGAGTTGACATTTATTCTTAATATGAATATATTAATAGTGTAATAGTTAAATTATAACTATATTGGGGGTTCTTATGCAAAAGTATCAAGTTGTAACTCAAATTAGTAATGAGAAATTCGACACATTCGAAGAGGCTTCAAAGGAAGCTAAAAACTTACTAGCTTTAGGTCATATTGTTAAAGTTTTCTTAATTGAAATAGATTTGTATAAAACAACTAGAACGTTATTTATGCGAATGGTACCAGGTTCAAACGTTTGCTAAAAGGTTGGTGCTTGAGTGAGGTGGGTCAAGGTTAAATGGGCTAGATAACCAGCCAACAAAATGAAACATACTCTAATCAGAATTGTCGACGTTATTACTATTCTATTCATGAAGTTATTGGCTGCTTCAGCCTCGAAAAGCCAAAATATGCAGGTGCCAGAGTGCAAGTATTTCCTCCTGGTGCAACTCCAGGAACCTGCACCATTAGAGTGGCAAAAGTTTTATTTTTACCTCCCCAGTTTAAATAAATGCTTGACCCTTTTTAATTAGCCACTCTAAACCAAATAGCGGTGCGCAACGCTAGAAGTTTATCAGTACTTTAAAAACTGAAATCTAATAAAGGGAGAAAGGTATGGCGAAAATATATGATATTGTTTCGGTAAAATATGTTAAGGTTCCTACTGGCGAAAAATATCCTAATGATTACAAACGTACAAATTTAAGAGGAAAACTTAAATATTCTACAACAAAAACTGATCCAAGAACAATAAATAGCAATTGGGGCTCAGTTCGAAAAAATGCCTATGATTTATCTTCTTCTGGAAATGCATTTGTTAAATGGTCTAAGCCTAAAAGAAAATTAGTTAGTGTTACACAAACTTTTCCTGATGGCACCAAAGAAGTAACTTACTATAAGCCTAAAAGGGGGTAATTATGGCATCAAATTTTTATTCAAATGCAAAATCTATTATAGCTCCAGAAAGAGTTAAGCAAGGATATTTTGTAGATAGAAAAATTATTACTTTTAAACATCGTGATTACGATAAGAAAACAACAACATATAAAATTGTTGAGCTTATTCCTAAAAAGGGAAAGAAAATTCAATAAAAGAGGTATTTAAAAAATGGAAAACGAAAAGAAAATAGTAAAAAATTCAAAAATAGAATTAGCAGAAAATGAAGTAGCATATTTAGCTGTGTTCTCTGAAGAGCAGCATAGGCAAGGTGTAAGTAAAAGTACAAATAAGCCTTATGATATAGGTATGATTAACTTAGAATTAGTACTTACTAGAAAAAATAATGAAACAGGCGAGGTTACTCATGAAAAGAAACAACTTTCAGTAACTTGTGATCCTGCAAATTTACCAAACGGTACAATTGGCGAATATGAAAAATGTTTTGCAATTTTTGAAGCGCCAGTAGATCCAACGTATAAAGATGCAAAATTCCGTTTTGTAAGATTAGAAAAAATTAATTAAAAGTCGGAAAAAGGCTAGCTCAAGGAAACTAGCCTTTTATTGAAAAAGGTCAAACATGAAGTTTATTTTAAATACATTGAAAGTAATATTATTAATAGGTTTAATAATTTTTGTAGTTAAGCTAGGCTCTTGTTTTGGCCTTTTTTAAATTTTAAAAAAGGAAAATATGGAAACAACTAAAAAAGTTTTTTTAGGTATATTTATAGCACTTCTTATAGGCATTGTATTAGCTATAAGTATACCAAGTGTTGTTAGAGCTATATCTCCGCCAACGTATATGACGTATGAAGAACTTTTGGAAGGTTTAGAAAATTCATTAATAGGCAAAGGTAACGGTGGGCTAGACAAAGACGAAATAATTAATCAGACTTCTAATTTAGATTGTCCTACAGATGACGACTTCTTTAGTTCTTTGTATTTGGACGATTATGGCAACTATGTAGTTTTTTATCGTGTTTTACGTCAAGCTGATGGCTCTACAATATATCCTAATGCACTTTTTGTTAAAACAAGCAAAGGTTTGGTTTACGATGGTGTTTTAAATGTTGAGTATAAGCTTATGGGCACCTGGTGGAGTGGGCACGATTTCGATAATCCTAATAATGGCTTTGTGGCTTATTTTAATGAAAAACCTTCTTTCGAAATGCCTGGTCATGAAACTGTTGTTGGTGGCATTTTGGGAGATATGAACCATAGAGGTGTTGGGCACGCTTTAAGTATTTCAAAGTCTTTCATTTCTGATATGAGTCAAGCTTTTCATTTTTGTTTTTGGAGTAATTCAAGACAAGTAATAAGCGGTTCTCCAGTAATGGAACTTCAAGATATATCTTTAAAATATTTAGCTGAACATTTTTCAAAATATTTTATGGATTTTGACGGAGTAGAAATTATTTGTAATCAAACTGACAAATCTAAAATGATGGATGACCTAAATGGTTTTTACACATATCTTTATAATCAAGGCAAATCTACTTTTGAATATGAGGATAATCCACTTGACCCATCAAATTTATTTGATAGAATACAAGCTTATCAAGAGTGGCTTTCTACTTATCATAAAAAAGTGGTAAACGTTTCAAATTTAATGGTTAAGTTAATACCAGAAGAAGAACGATTTAACTATCCAGCAGATAGTTCATTAGGATTTAAAGATAACGTTTATAGTACATATAAGTGCAATAAATATATTGAAGTTTATTACAATTATCGTACTGCTCAATATTCAATTCCAGATAAGGATACTATAGAACAAAATTCAGATCCAACAGTTCCGCCAGAAGATCCAAATACTTACGTTACAGTAACCTTTCAATTGGTAAACTCTGACAATTCAAATTTAGCTAATTATAGTTATGAAAATAACCCTGTAAAGCTTGTAATTAATGACCAGGAATATTTGTTTAACACGTACGACAAGTTTTACAAAGGCATTGAAATAGGCTTGAAAACTGAAACGCAATACACTTATTCAATTGATAGTTCAATACTTATTTTTGATAGTTATAGCGGTAGTTTTACAACGTCTGAAAAAGACGGAATAGTTAAGTTTAATTACAGTTACATGAATGGTTATGCTGTAACTTCCGTAAGTTTGGCGCCGCTTTCAAGCTATGACGGAGCTACTGTCGATTTAGCAGCCAATCCTGTAAAAGTAATATTTACAGGCAAAAACGGCGAAGGAACGTTTCAGTTTGTTTTTGACGACAATTCTAAACTTTCTTCTAGTTTGACGCAGCTTTTGAAGATTGGTGAATATGATTATTCTATTCTTTCAGAGCAACTTATATTTGGTTCAGTTTCTGGAACTGTAGAAGTAACACCACAGAATAGAAGTTTTGTTTTTACTTATGCTTTAAAACTTGAAAGTGGAGATGTAGATTTTGACGTTCAAATCACGACTGAGTCAAAAAGTAATTATAATGATTTTTCTCTTCGTGGAGATCAAGTAACAGTAGAACTTCTTTCAGCAAAACTTGAAGATGAGCATTATTTAGTTAAAATATTAGCTTTTAATTCAGAAGGTGACGTAGTACTTACTTTTGAACATGAGCATCAAAGTGGTTCTTGTTCAGATAATTTTATGTCAAACAGTGCATTAACAGACGGCGAAACGTATACGTTCCAAATGCGCTATATGAATGCAGATGGAACAAAAGTTATGTTTCAGATACATTTGACATTACTTTTGATAGTTCACTAAAGTATACGCTAACATATAGCGCTACAGAAGTGGCTTAATTTAAAAAATTGAAAAGAAATTACAAAAGGAGGCTTTATGAAAGCAGTAAAAATAATAGGCGGAATAGTATGTTGTTTAGCTTTAGCAGTTTTAATTTGGGGCATGCTTTACTTTTCCGTAGATCCAATCAAAGAATGGACGGATCAAAATATATTTCAGATTGAACAAACAATAGAAGATGAGGAAACAGAAAATTCGGAAGATGATTCTTCCGAAATATCTGGTCCTGGTGAGGCAGTTGTTGATGAAATAATACCAAACCCAGATGCAGAGGTGTAGTATGGAAAAATCATCTAAGTTTTTATTTGCAATGTTAGCGCTAGTTTGTGTTTTTGCTCTAGGTTTTGGAATATTTGCTTTAAACAACAAGAATGATACTATACTAGATATTTCTAATGACAAAACAGTTATTGTAAACACTTTAGATACTCTTGTTAAAAAGAATAACGAATTAGAAACTTTAAACATGGTCTATGTTCGCAATTTAACTGACGCTACAAATACAATTATGATGTTACAAAATGAGCTTGAAAATAACAAAGCTTTACTTGAAGAGCTTAAAGAAAGTAACGAACTTTCAGAAAGTCAAGTAACAGAACTAAATGCTCAGATTGATGAATTAAATGTTTTACTTTCAAATAAAGATGCTACTATCTCAGATTTAAACTCTGTAATAGAGGGTAACAATCAAACAATTGCTAATTTAAATTCTACTATAGACGAGCTAGTAGCTCAGCTTAATTCAGAAAACAATTTATTCAATCAACTTATGACTGGAAGAATAACAAAAGTAACGGCTGAAGACTTAGAAGGCTTAACAGAAATAAGACCTTATACTTTCTATAATTGTAAATATTTAACTAGTGTAGAATTACCTTCTACAATAAAGATAATAGGAACTAGAGCTTTTTACGGTACTAGCATTTCTTCAATTAATTTACCAAGTGGAATAATAACGATTTCTGACGGAGCTTTTGCTTCAACAGATTTAACATCAGTAACTATACCTTCTAGTGTAGGGTCTATTAGGTCTAGCACATTTGAGTCTTGTTCTAAACTAACATCTGTTACTTTAAAAAATGGAATATCATCAATTACTTCAGGTGCTTTTAGAGATTGTTATGCATTAGAAACAATTAATATTCCTAGTTCAATTACGCAAATTAGTTCAGATGCCTTTAATGGTTGTTCAGAACTTTCCTTTACAGGTTCTAGTGATTCTAATTTAAAATATTATGTAGTTGATGGTTCACTTTATAATAATGTTAACAATGGCGCAGCACGTTATTTAGTACGTATATCTGCTGATGTTACAGAATTTGTTGTTCCAGAAGGCGTTACACACATTTCGGCTCATGTAGCATCTAAACTTCAAAATTTAGAGAAGGTAGTAATACCTGAAGGTGTAAAGAATATAGCAGAGCAAGCTTTCAGTGAATGTTTTGGGTTAAAAGAAGTTGAAATCCCCTCTACTGTTACATACTTATATCGTTCATTTGATATGTGCGAAGAGTTAATAAGTGTAACAATTAAAGCAATAGAAGTTCCAACAGTTGCTTATGGACAAGCTTCATTTGGGTTTAATCCAGAATTGAAGATATATGTCCCAGCAGAAAGTGTAGAGCTATATAAAGCAAGTGAAGCTTTTGCAATGTATGTAGACCAAATTTTTGCAATTGATGAGATTATAGAAGAGTTAGACGTTGCGTAAATATAAACGTTCTTAATATAGTTTTTTGTAGAATTTATTTGATTTTTTGTTTTAGTTAGTAGGAAGGAAAATGGAACTTAAAGGGATAAACATAGTTTGTGGTGAGCCGGGTTCTGGAAAGACATCCCTTCTCGCAGACTTAGCTGGTTTATATATGACAGTTTATTCTTATGATAAGCTGCAAGAAGTTAATTCTTTCGTCGACGTTTTAAACGCCGGTGGATACAATTTAAGTTATGTTATAGATCACGTTGTTTTTACTAATTTTTATTGTAAAAGCCACGTAAAGTGGTTTCCGGACCAAATAGCTCATGATATAGAAGGTTTTGAGTTTGGTTTGCCCGATCCAGAACACCCAACTAAGTTTATCCCTTATGGCTCAGTACTCTTTTTTATGGAAGCTCAAAGTTTTTTAGATGCAAGAAAATTTAAAGATTTTCGCGCTAGTGTTTCTAGAGCTTACGAGCTGCATCGACATTGGGGTTTAACTATATTTTTGGATGCCCAAAGAGCAACTCTCATAGACCTTAACGTTAGAGGAATTTCAGCTAACATTTTAGAAGTTCAGAGTCTAAAGCAAAAACGAGATTTTTCCGGTAATTTGCAAAAATGTATTTGGACGGTAAAAGTTTTTTCCGGTTCTGAGGCTTACGAGAGTTATTTGAATTCTGGTAAAGCAAAAGGCCAATTTGAAGTAGTTAAATTTGTTTACGACGGCGATATTTTTGCTTGTTATAATTCTCAAGCTAACTCGGCACTATTTTTAGAAGGCCGGGAAAATGAAGACTTTTACTTGGGTTATCATTTAGACCCGGCATTTGACATTAAAAGTGTTCAAGAATTTTGTTCTAAACACTCTTTAAATAATCTTGCAGAAACCAACTACTATAAAGGCGGAACGTCAAAGAAAAGTGATAAGGGAAAGTAAATGCAAAAGTTTAATAGTATAGAAGAATTAAATAACTATTATATCCAGTTGTTTACTCAAGCAGCTGGTTTTAAGCAATTTACTATGGACGGCTTTTTTAAAATGGAGCATAGAAAGCTCAAAAAACTTTATAAGCAAGATTTTAAACTGTTTTATAAATATCATAAAAAACTTTGGCGCGAAGAAAAGGTTCCGCTCAACGTTGAAGTTAAGCAGCGTTATAAGGCTGTTAAGAAAGAGTATAAGCCTAACGTCTTTCAACGTTTAAGGCGCTTACTTCAGCTAAGAAAGAAAAATCACTTAGGCGGTGATGTTGCCCTCTTGGAGAACGGGCCTTCGAAGACGGCTCCACAGGGCGACATTATAGCCCACGCACGCCAGCTTGACGGGGCGGAGGGAAGAGCAGCGCCCAGCTCCGGCAAGGCAACGCCGGCCCGTTCAAAAACGGAAAGTAAAACACAAAATAAAGGTGGCTAGAATAACTAGCCCACCCTTTATTAGTAGGGAAGGCTTCGAAGCCTAGCCCGCATAAAAAAGGCAGGGCAAACGCCCAGGCGGGCCTTTTCGCACCCCTTCAGAAAAGCCCGCCGGGCGTTGCCCGGCTTTAGACTAGATACAATAGAAATAAGTGGGGTAAATTTTTTGAAATTTTAAACAAAAATTAAAGGGAGGAAGTAGTTTGAAATTCGACGATTTTAAAGACAAACAACGCTTCACTCATGCCGTTGTAATTCCTACCCTTTTAAAAAATGGTTACATAGAAAAAGCAGAAAAACTTAAATGGTGTGGAAGAGTTAAAAGCATAGCTATATGTGAAGATTGTAAAACTGCTTATTTTAACGGTGCTAATTCTTGTAAGGATAGATTCTGCCCAATTTGCCAGAAGAAGCGTTCTCTTCTTTGGCTCGCAAAACTGTTTCCTATTTTTGAAAATTTAATAAACAAAGGTTATTACATTAATTTTGTTACGTTGACCGTTAAGGATACAACAAAACTTTCTACTAGTTTAAATTTGCTTAATGATGCTTTTAGATATATGCAGCATGAAGATAAAACAATGCGTAAACAATTTAATGAGCTTTACATAGGTGGTATTCGTTCGCTTGAAATAAAGACTGGTGAAAACTCAAAGCTTTGGCATCCTCATTTGCATATGCTAGTGGTTAAAAATAAAAAATCTAATTTTAAAGACGATTTAGCTTTTCTTCGTCCTGCCTGGATAAAATCTTTAAGAATGGTAGGTTCAAAAGAAGAGCATCCGGGCAACGTTGATATTCAGTCTTTAAAAATAGATAACCGCTTTAAAAAAGAAAGCCTAATTAAAGCAATTTGTGAATGTTTTAAATATTTAACTAAAAGCTCCTGGAAGAACGAAGTTGAAGATATTTGCGAAATGATAGACACCTTAACAAACGTACGTTCTTTGAATTCTTGGGGTAATATTAAATATTATTTAGCGAAGCAAAAAGCAGAAGCGCAAATTGATAAGGAAATGGATATGGGTGAAATAGAATTGAAACACCACGTTTGTAAGTTTTGCGGCTGCGACCGTTTTGAAGTTATAGAAGGAATATATTCAAGTCAATTACTTGTACATGACTTTGAATAGGGGAGGAATATGGAAAAGATAGATTTAGACGTAAATATTATTTTACTTTTAAAATATACCAAACAGCTTATAGAAAACTTAGAAGACGCAAAACAAAAGTTTTTATTTAAGCTCAATGAAGAAATGGGTTTATTTGGCCTTGAAAACAGTAAACCTATACAAAATTTATTTGATACGTACATAACGAACTTTAAAAATATAAATTTTTCAATTAAAAGTATGTGTAATTTAGATAGATTACACTTAGAAAATATAATAAAAGTATTGGAGGAATTAAAAAATGGAAAATAGTTCATTAGCAAATATAAACGATTTAAACGCTTTAAATGATAAAGCAAAAAAACTAGTAGAATCTACAGAGCCTAAAGTTCTTACATTTTTAGAGCAAACTTCGGAAGAAATAAAATTTTGTATTAAAAGCGTGCGTCAAAACTTTTTTACACTTGGCGCCAAACTTTCAGATATAAAGAATTGTGAAGAAATAAAAACAGTGTTCAACTGGAAATTAGGCAGAGAATGTAAAAATATATATGAGTACGCAGAGCAAGAATTTAAGCTTTCGAAAACTACTACTATATGTTTGATAGGGATAGTTGAGCGTTTTGGGAATTTAAAATCTTCGCTAAAAAAAGAGTATGAACCTTATGTTTATTCTCAACTTTGCGAAATGCTGCCTTTAACTTCTGATCAATTAAATTTAGTTAGTCCTGATATGACAGTTAAAGAAATTAGAGCTTTAAAAAAGGTTGGTTTAAAACAAAATTCAGAAGTTGATCCGACGTCGGATCAAAATTTAGAAGTAGAAGAAAAGACCACGGATCCGCTAGGTTATTACTTAAAAAATGATGAGCAGCGTTTAGATTTTGTTAGAAACTATACACGCTGGAGGCTTTGGCTTCAAGTTCCAGATTTAAACTTAAAGTTTTATAGGTGTGACTTAAATAATGGCGATTACTTGTTAGTAACTGAAAGCGAAAATAATGTTTTAAAAGGTTGTGTATGTTATGATTTCTATTATAAATGTAGACTTTCTCACGATTTAAGAATAGTAAAGCAGGGAACTTCCAAAGAGTTTTATGGTTATAGCCAATTAGGAATTAGTTACTCAGAATATTTAAGTTATATGAAATCTACAAAAGCAAGGGTAATGATTAACCCGGCGGAGGTGTTAAGTGAGCAATAAAAAATACTTAAGAAAAAATGAAATAAGAACTGATCTTAATCCAGAACATTTTAATAGGTTTGGCTATCCGCATGATGCAATTATTACAGCTAAGAAAGGCCATAAAATGAAGGCAAATACTAAGACGCATTCTGAATTTGTAAATGGTGTTCGTTCTTTAGATTTAGAACCTCATTTGCCAAAGAATGTTAAGCATAATAGGATAAGTCCACCTTATTGGCAAAATGAAAAACAGTTTGGTTCAAAAAAAGGAAAAGCTTCTAAAGAACTTAGAAGTAAAATAAAAAAATATAATAAGAAATTTTATTAATAAAAAAAAGAAATTCCATACCCGCGCTGTGTTACCACAAGAAGTCAACTTAATGACTAATGGAATTTCTAATATTAATATAGCTTTTTATTAAATAAATGTCAATAGAAAAATAAAAATATTTGGAGAAAAAATGAAAAATATTATTACAAAAAGTTATTTAATTAATCGAATTGCAGAACTTACTATTTTAGTTAATGACCTAGAAAATTCTTGTTTAAAACAAACTTGTGAAAATATAGAACTTCGAAAAGGTTTACTTGATGTTAGAAATCATGCAACTAAAATGTTTAATTTTTGGGAAAACGAAGAGTATGCTAGACATACTTATAATCACAAAGATATTTCTAATGCGTATTTTGATATGGAACACCTATTAGAAGAATTATTAAAAAAATAAAGGCGTCTGAAAGCCTTTATTTTTATGTCTTAAGTATGTAATTTATACTAAAAACTGAGTCAAAAAACTGTGTCAAAAAAGTCAAATTCTATTTGTTCTTAATTAGTGTAGAGTTTTTCTTTTGAGTCTGTAAATCCGTCGTCTCAGGACTTCGATGGTTCGAATCCATCCCTGCCCACCAACTTTTAAAATCGTGTGTTTAACACGGTTTTTTTTTATTTATTTAACGTTTGGATTCGAACCATCGAAGGTCGATGTCCACCCAGTCAGGGGAGAGTGCGCGGGTGGGCTTGCCTCGCTCTGCGCTTGGCAAGGCGAACCATCCCTGCCCACCATTTAGAAAGTCGTTGTAAGCCTTTAAAATAAAGGTTTACAGCGATTTTTTTATTGACACAGTTTTTTCGGACTAAAAACGCAAAGTCGGAAAAAACAAGCCCTAAAAAATCAAAAAACTGTGTAAGAGTTTACTGTAAATATAAACAAAAAAGGCAATAACCCCCTTACCATGTTATTGCCTTGTTTTAGTGTTAATTTCTAACACTTGGTAACATTTTATATTAAAATAATTTTCTTGTCAATTAATTTTGTAAAAAATTATTAATTAATAAACGATTCCCAATTCTATAAAATATTACTTTACAAGCTTAAATAATTTGTGCTAATATATTTTAATAAAATGAAATGCTAGCACTAATAGAATAAAAATATTAAAATATAAAATAATAAACAAAGGAGTGGGATATGTCTAAACGCATTAAATTGATATTTGTAATATCTATGCTTTGTTTTTGTCTAGCTTTTTTAGTTGTATCTATTTATGCCAGTGTAACCTTAGTATTTAGTGTTACAAGTTCACTTAATTATGAACCTACCTATGCTAAAGATTATATTAAATGGGTAGAAAATTCGGATACAACTGACGTAGAAGATGGTTACTGGACACTTACAATGGGAGAATACCAAGGCACGCCGCTAAAATGGCGCATGGTATTAAAGGAAAATGAAGAAGGGACAGACGTAGAGAGTGTAGCAAATTACACACAAGATACTGCCCTAAGCGGAAGTTACTATTTTTTACTAGATACCTATATAGCAAAAGTATTTAATTGTAGTTTTGAAAATTGGTATAGATCATCTAGTGGATATCCAAGATTAGACCAATATGGAAGTGCAGTAAATGTAAACGACTACGCAGTGAGCAATATACGTGAGTACTTAACAGGTGTAAATGTATATAGAGGATATACACGTAGTGGAAGCAGTAGTAGCAATTACACATATACACCATCAACAGATAATGTAACTGGACAAACAGAAAGAGAGAACTTTATAACGAAATTCAATATAGATAGCTCGCCAGTTTACAGCATGATAGAAGGAAGAACACTTTCCGACCTATATTCAAGAATGTATTCAAGTACAGCAGGGAATCCAGTAGATTTTGATACAGATGTATTAATACCGCAGGATACAAAAGATAAATTATGGCTACTTAGCTACTACGAAGCATCAAAAATAACCATGACGCAGGGTACAACAGCAGATTCAGGAGCAAGAAGTTGGGATGCTATATATTGGCTCCGTTCGCCTCATTCGTCTGTTACTGACAATGTATACTATGTCCGTGCGTCCGGCAATATCCGTAATGTTTACAATGCCTATAATACTTTCTGCGCGCGCCCTGCTTTCAAAATCTCGTTCAGTTAATGGAGAGATAGGCAAAATTTGTACGTAACAAAAATAATTGGAAAATTTAATTAAGTTACGAAATCCGCGCCGCAAGGCGCTAATAAAACAATTTAAATTAAAAAACACTGATATTAAAATTTTTATTTCAGTGTTTTTTTATGCCCTAAATTTAGTGTTTTTTCGCGCTTTTCTCCAATTTTTTGCAGGAATTTTTGTGCTATATTGTTTCCATCGAAGGAGGAAATTATGTTAGTTAAAAATAGAATCTATAATAACACTCTGTACGTTCTTTTAAGCGGGGAGTTAGACGAACACTCTGCCTATAACACTAGAATTACACTAGATGAACTTTTTGAAAATAATAACTTTAAACAGATTATTATAGACCTTTCAGAACTCGACTTTATGGACAGCACAGGCATTGGCGTGCTTATTGGCAGATATAAAAAGATGAAAGATAGAAAAATCCCAATTTTTATTTGTAATCCGTCAGCGCACGCAGAGAAAATTTTTAAAATGACAGGGCTATATGAAATTATGCCTAAAATAGTTTAAGGAGAAAATTATGCAAAAACTAGTTAACGAAATGACAATTTCATTTAAAGCGATATCTGTAAACGAAGGCTTTGCTAGGGCATGTGTGGCAGCGTTTTGCGCGCAGGTAAACCCTAGCTTAGACGAAATTACGGACATAAAAACTGCAGTTAGTGAAGCCGTTACAAACTGCGTTGTGCATGCCTATCCTAAAAAGGCGGGCGACGTTATAATAAAGGTAGAACTCTATGAAAATTCCGTAGTTATATTTGTATCAGATAACGGCATTGGAATAGAGGATTTTGAAAAGGCGCGCGAGCCGTTTTATACCACTAAGCCTAATGAAGAGCGCAGCGGTATGGGCTTTACAGTTATGGAAAGCTTTATGGATAAGCTTGACCTTTTAAAGAATGAAAATAAAGGCTTAACTGTAAAAATGGAGAAGTTTTTTTCCATAAAGAAGAATATTGCAGTGGGGGAATAGATGCTTCCTTATAGTGACACAATTTCCCTAATAAAACTCGCCCAAGAAGGCGACGAAGAAGCAAAACAAAAGCTAATTGAAGAAAATTCTCCGCTTGTTAAAAGCGTAATAAAAAGGTTCAAGGGTAAAGGCATAGAATACGATGACCTTTACCAGCTTGGCTGTGTTGGCTTTTTAAAAGCAATAAAAAATTTTAAAACTGAATACAACGTAAAATTTTCCACCTATGCCGTTCCAATGGTTATAGGGGAAATTAAAAGATTCATGCGAGATGATGGAGAAATTAAGGTGTCTAGAGCTATTAAGTCTTTAAATTTAAAGATTTCAAAATTTATAGAGAGTTTTGTAAAGGAACATATGCGCAAACCCACAACTAAGGAGATTGCCGCTGAGTTTCAAATAGACGAAAGTGAAGTGGTGTTTACAATGGATTCTTCCAAAATGCCAATCTCTATGTACACAACGCTAGACGACGATTCTAGTCACAGTCAGTTTTTAATAGACCGCTTTATGCAGGCGGGGGAGAATGACGACAGCGTTATAGATAATATATCTTTAAAAGAAGCACTTTCAAGCCTAGACGAGCGTGATAAAAAGATAGTGCTTTTAAGATTTTTTCGAGATAAAACCCAAAGCGAGATAGCAAGTGTATTAAATATATCTCAGGTGCAAGTTTCTAGGCTTGAATGTAAAATCATTGAAAAAATGAGAGAAAAATTAAAGGAGAATATTTGAGAGATATATGCGAGGGCGTGCGGAGTTCGCACGCCTGAAAGGGCTTTTAAAGCCCTTTCTCCGCGGGGCAAGCCCCGTGGCTCGCATATATTAGTTTAAAAAACGCAAAGGGTAATTCCTTTGCGTTTTTACTATATGTTATCTCTTATAAAACTTGCTATTCTTTCTCCGGCTATTTGAAGGCGCTTGATGTCTTTATCGTCTAGTTTTTTAGGGTTGTCTTTTACTATGTGGTCAACGTCTTCAATGTTTTCGTTTTGCGGAACTTTTTTAATTTTGCCGTTTTCTATAATGTATCTATCTTGAAAACTATTTGTATCTTCTTTAATTTCGCCATTTTCGTCTGTGCTAATTTTTGTTTCAGAGCCGGAAATATCTATTGAGCCGTTTATATTTTCTGCCGTTTCTGTGTTTCTTGGTGGTGGCATTGTGTTATCATTATATGGGCAGTTAGGGCAGGTTGGATAGGTCTCGCTTTCAATATCTACATTTGAATAGCCTGAGAGTATTGTGTTTTCTACTTGTAAAAGTGAACTTAAAATGTTTTGAAGATAGGAGTTTCTTGTGTCTAAACTATTTAAAAGCCTTACATATTTTGAAGAAAGCTCGTCTACATTCGCTGAGTAGTTTACCTTCATACTTGATACGCTTCTTAGCTCGCTTTTAAGCTCGTTTTTAGAAGTGTTAATTTTATTTGCAAAGTTGTTTGCATTGTTTAGAAGGTCTTTAACTGCCTTTGCTTGATTATCTGTAACGCTTATGTTGCCAGACTTAATTTGTTCTGCAAGCGAGTTTAAATAACTAATGTTAGCAAGAATTCTTGTTTTTAAACTATTTGTTTGGTCATTGCAGTTAAGTGTGTCTACTTGTATTGCGCATAGGTTGTTTAGTTTTTGATAGTGATTGTTTAAATCCGTTTCGTAGCCGGTGTTAGTAACATTGTAGCGGCTTTCGTAATTTGCGTTTTTATATGTGTTTATGTTAGAAGCAATATTTCTATACGTGTTTATATTTTTTTGAAATCTTCTTGTGGTCTCGTTTGCTAAATTTTGGTTTATTGCGTTATTATTAGTTATATTATTATTTCTATATAGCCTGTTATATAGGTTGTTGTAGTTCATGTTTTCTCTGTAAGAATCTATATTACTGCCAACTATTCCGTTGCCGTTATAGAAGTTATTATAGCCGTACCCGTAAGGGTAGCCGTTGCCGTATCCGTTTGGAAAACCGTAGCCATTGTAGCCGTATCCGTAGCCGTTGTAGCCGCCGTTGTAATTATTATAGCCATAACCATTGTAGCCGTAGCCGAACCTATTATTCACGTTGTGATAATTTCCGTAGGTATCTGTGTTTCTATTAAAATTTGGAACTACAAACGGGTTGCCACTTACGTTTTTAACGTCGTTTAAAGCTTCCGAGTTTGTAATTTTTTCGCTAGGCTTTACGTTTCTCATAGTGGTAATAGCGTTATCGGAAATTAAATCTGAAACTACAATTTCACTGTCTTGTATTGTTTCTATGTTTTTAATGTAGTTATTAAGCTTGTTTAAGCTGTTGTTCATGTTTGATGCAAGGCTTGCATTTGTGCTGCCGCAGGCAGTTAAAGTTAGCGTTAACATAAATGCTAGTGCTATAATTAGAATTTTTTTCATATAATCCTCCTATTTTTTATTAGTTTGCGCAAAAAATTTTTTATTATGTATAGTTTAACTAATTATTTTATTGCAATAATTAAATAGAGGTTTTTATGAACGATATAGAAAAAAATAAGAAATATAACGCCTACGTAGAAGCAAAAATTCCTAAAACAAAGGCGTTTCCGTCGCTTTTTAACTCCTTTTGGGTGGGCGGTGTAATCTGCTTGATAGGGCAAGGTATAAACGATAGTTTGCTTGCAATCTTTCCAAACATGGCAGAGCAGACCGCTTGGGGTTATACATTAATTGCGCTTATTTTTATAGCGTCTTTTTTAACGGGCATTGGCGTGTATGATAGAATAGGGCGTTTTGCAGGCGGCGGAAGCATTGTGCCAATTACAGGTTTTTCCAATTCCATTACAAGCCCAGCGGTAGATTTTAGAAATGAAGGCATAATATATGGGCTATGCGTAAAGATGTTCTCCATAGCAGGTCCGGTTATTGTAATAGGCGTGCTTTCTAGCATTGTGGTTGGGTTAATCTATTTAATTTTCTAGGAGATAATATGACTAAGAACTTAAAAAGTCCGCAAACGGTGGAATTTAAAAATAGGCCGAAAATAATCGGCAACTATTCAATTGTGGGGCCAAAGGAAGGAGCCGGCAACTTCGGCGACTATTTCGACTATGTAATGCGCAGTGATATTTTTGGCGAAAAGACGTACGAAAAGGCAGAACGCAAGATGGTAGAACACGTACTAGTTGGCGCAATAGATAGCGCTATGCTTACGCCAAGAGATATTTCGCTTTTGCTTGCAGGGGATTTATTAAATCAAATAATCAGTTCAAGCTATGCGGCTCGCTCTTTTGATATGCCGTACTTAGGGCTTTTTGGCGCGTGTTCTACCATGGCGGAGAGTTTGGCAATCGGTGCAAGTTTGGTGGACGGCGGATATTTTAAAAACGTGGCATGCTCAACTGTAAGCCACTTTTCCACTGCGGAGCGTCAGTTCAGATTTCCATTAGAGCTTGGAAATCAACGCCCGCCAACTTCTCAGTGGACGGCTACGGCGGCAGGGTGTAGTATAGTGTCTTTGCAAGGGAAAGGTCCGGTTATAACTAAAGCTACCTTTGGCAAAGTTACGGATTTTGGCATAAAAGACGTAAACAATATGGGTGCCGCTATGGCTCCGGCTGCAATGGGTACACTTGTTAGACATTTTGAAGACACGGACACCAAGCCCGACGACTACGATTTAATTGTTACCGGCGACCTTGGCAAACTTGGCAGTGAAATTTTAATAGATTTAATGGAAGATAAGGGTTATAAACTTGGAATAAATTATTGTGATTGCGGTCAAATGATGTACAGACGAAGGCAAGAAACACTTATGGGTGGAAGCGGCTGCGGCTGTTCGGCGTCTATATTAAATTCATTTTTAATTAAAAAATTAAGAGACGGCACTTATAAAAAAATACTATTTATGGCAACCGGGGCGCTACTTAGCACTACGGCAACGCAGCAAGGCGATAGTATTCCAGGCATAGCTCATGCAATTGTTATAGAAGCAGAATAAGTGCAAGTGTGGCGTCTTGCCGCAAATTTCTTAATAAAAAAAGTTGTATTTTTTTGCTCCTTATGATAATATATAAAGAACGAGTTTTTAAGGAGTTATAATGGCATCTTTTGATTTAAATAAAAAAATAGAAAAGCCTAGAAAAAAAATAACCTCTAAAACTGTGGGGATTATTTTACTTGTTATATGTTCAATTGCCTTTGTAGCTCTATTCACTGGGCTAATATCTTTTTTAAGATATTTCTTGCTTGGCGTTATGGGGCTTTTTGCTTATCCGTTCTTTTTAACGCTTTTTGTTGTGGCGCTAGCTTTAATTAACAACAAAAAGTACGTTTTAAGTAAAAAGTACGTGCTATATATTTCTCTTGCTGTTATAAGCTTACTTGCCATTATAAATTTAGCAATTCTTGGCAAGCCAAACATTGGTTTTTTTGAATATTTAGGCCTTTCGTATTCCTTCCAGCTTACAGCTGGTGGAATTTTAATAGGGCTTCTTGTTGCTCCGTTTTTATATTTACTTGGGCTAGCGGGCGCGCTAGTGATATTTTCTATATCATTAATTATTTTCGTTGCATTAATTGTAGATTATTTACACTATGTTAAACGCAACGCAAAAAGCGTGCTTGTAGAAACGGCTAAAAAAAGGGAAGCAAGCGAAAAAGAAAAGCCTATGAAGTTAGAGCCTGTGCTTGAAGAAGTGAAGATTGTTCCGCAGGACGAAGCGGAAGCAAAGGAAAAGGAAGAGTTTAACGTATTTTTAAACGCTCAGGTGGAAGAAAATAAAGCCGAGCTTTTAGCAAAACAAAAACTTGGGCTCGTTGAAGGCTACGACGCTTTGGAAGAAGAAAAGAAAGGAGAAATCAAGGAAAAATCTATCCGCGAACATCTTCTTACACCACCTAAAATAGACATGAGTAAATATCATCATGCCGAAGACTACAACATAGCCACAAAGTCTGAAATTAAAGAAAACGTTCAGGAACTTAAAAAGAATGAAATATTCACAACTCCTAACTTTACAACGCCATATTCTAGCAAAGAAGAAGAGATGAAGCCAATTATAGAAGAAAACGTTGCTCACGCAGAAAATATATTAAAATCTACCATAAGCGAAGAAATAAATAGCGTTGAAATTCAAGATAATAAAAAGCCAGAAGAAAGCGAAGTTCATCAATCCGAAATTCAGCCACAAGAAGTTAAAAAGCCTAAACACGAGCGCAATTTCGTGCAGTTCCAAATAGACGGCACGGAAAAGAAAAAGCAGCAAGAACTACCTAGAAATGTTTATAGAAAGCCGCCTTCCTATATTCGTCCGCCACTAGACCTTTTAGACACGGTAAGTGTAGACTTATCTACGTTAAATGAAGACGTTGTAGGCAAGCGCGAAAAGCTTGAAAACGTGCTAGAAGAATTCAATATTCCGGCAAAAGTTATAGGTGTTGTAGTTGGCCCGGCAGTTACAAGATATGAACTAGAAATGCCGCCAGGTATAACGGTTAAAAAGGTGACCGCACACGCTGACGATATAGCACTAGCGCTTGCTTCAAAAGGCGGAATAAGAATAGAAGCGCCAATTCCTGGAAAAAGTGCAGTGGGAATTGAAGTTCCAAATGAAAAGATTGCCACAGTCGGCTTAAAAGAAGTAATAAATTCAAAAGAGTTTATAAACAACAGAAATCCACTTGCTTTTGCACTTGGAAAGGATATTTCTGGCAATATGAGGCTATGTAACTTAGCAAAAATGCCGCACCTTTTGGTTGCTGGTGCAACGAACTCTGGTAAGAGCGTATGTTTGAACTGTATTTTAATAAGTTTGTTATATAAAACGTCGCCAGAAGATTTAAGGTTCATTCTAATAGACCCAAAACGCGTAGAGTTTTCTATGTACAACGGGCTTCCACACTTAATGCTTCCTAACGTTATCACGGAAGCAGATAAGGCGTTAAATGCATTTAACTGGGCAATTAACGAAATGGAGCGTAGGTTTGGCTTATTCCAAGAAACTAGAACAAGAAACCTAGAAGAATATAATAACCTTCCAGACGTAATTTCAGGCGAGAAGAAAAAACTTCCTATGATTATAATCATGGTAGACGAGCTTGCTGACCTAATTATGTGCAATAAAAAGGAAATTGAAGAAAAGATTATGCGCTTAGCTCAGAAAGCAAGGGCAGCGGGCATTCACTTAATTTTAGCAACTCAAAGACCTTCCGTAGACGTTATTACAGGAACAATTAAAGCAAACTTCCCATCTAGAATAGCTTTTGCAGTTACGTCTTTCCAAGATAGTAGAACTATTCTCGACCAAGGCGGAGCGGAGAACCTACTTGGCCGCGGCGATATGCTCTATGCGCCGGTAGATGCAGCTGAGCCATCTAGAATACAAGGTGCGTTTGTTTCTGGCGAAGAAGTTTATAAAGTAGTGGAGTTTGTTAAAGACAATAATCCATCAGATTTTGATGAAGAGGTAGAGAGCAAAATTTTAACTGCTCACAAAACAGGCGGCGGAATAGATGATGACGAAGACGGCGCTGGCTATGACCCGTTACTTCCACAGGCACTTAAAATGTTTATACAAAACGGTCAGGCTTCTATCTCCGTAATTCAAAGACGTTTCCTTGTTGGATATCCAAGGGCGGCAAGAATTGTAGACCAAATGGAAAAGGCAAATTATATCTCTCCGCAAGACGGCAGCAAGCCTAGAAGCGTATATTTAACAATGGAGCAGTTTGAACAAATTTTTGGAACAAACGTAGGATAATTTATGGATAAAACAGAATTAAAAACTAGAAAAGTATCTGCATTTAATTTAGGTTGCGACAAAAATAGGGTAGACCTAGAACACGTTTTGTATGCTTTAAAGGAATATGGCTTTCAAATTGTAGACAATATTGAAGATGCAGAAATAATTTTTGTAAATACTTGTGCGTTTATTGCTCCTGCTAGAAAGGAAGCAATAGACGCCATTCTAACCGCAATACATGAAAAAACTCACGGCAGAGCAGAAAAGGTTATAGTGGGTGGTTGCTTGCCGCAAAGAAATTTGGAAGAATTAAGGCATGCGCTTCCAGAAGTTGATTACTTTCTAGATTATAAGAATAATGACAAAATTGTAAGTGTAATAGAAGAATTATACGACGTAAAACCTACTAAGTTTGCGCCAACGGAACATAAAAGAGTGCTTACAAACTTTCCGCATTACGCTTATTTAAAAATAGCGGACGGTTGCAGCAATGCTTGTGCCTACTGCGCTATTCCAAGAATACGCGGAAGATTCCGTTCTACGCCAATAGACGCGCTTGTAAAAGAAGCAAAAGAACTAGCAAGTTCCGGCGTAAAGGAGCTTATTATTGTAGCCCAAGATGTTACAAGATACGGCGTAGATATTGATACTAATCTACTTGAACTTTTAAAAGAACTTGTAAAAATAAAGGGTATAGAGTGGATAAGGCTTCACTATTTATATCCAGAACTTGTTACAGACGAACTTTTAGATTTTATTAAAAATGAGCGCAAAATGTGTAAGTATGTTGACATACCTTTGCAACATATAGATGATATAGTGTTAAAGAACATGAACCGAAGAACTTCGGAGCAGCAGATTATAGACCTTATGGATAAGCTTAAAACAAAATATCCAGAGATTTCCATAAGAAGCACGTTTATAGTAGGTTTTCCGGGAGAAACGCGCGCTCAGTTTAAAAAACTTTGCAACTTTTTAAAGAAGTATAAGCTAGACAACGTTGGGTTCTTTCCATATTTTAGAGAGCCAAACACAAAGGCCTTTTTCTATAAAAAGCAAGTGCCAGAATTTGTTAAAAGAAAGCGCTTAAAGAAAATTGCAGACCTTCAAGGCGATATAGCGCTCTTTAACAACATGACTAGAATAGGGCAAGTACATAAAGTTATTGTAGACTACTACGACGAAGAGAACAAATATTTTGTAGCACGCACTGAATTTTGCTCGCCAAATGTGGATTTTTGTGTTATAATAGATAGCGGTGTTAAGGTTGGAGAGTTCTATAACGTTGAACTCACAGACCTATCAGAACTTGGATATAAAGGGGAAGTTAAATGAATTTACCTAATAGAATAACTTTAGTTAGAATATTTTTAATTCCAATAATGGTGTTTTTATATCTTGCGACGTTTATTCCTTATGGAAAACTGATTGCGCTTGCCGTGTTTATACTAGCTGCGTGTACAGATTTTTTAGACGGAATGATAGCAAGAAAATATGGCTTAGTAACTAACCTTGGTAAGTTTTTAGACCCAATTGCAGATAAGCTGCTTACAGCAAGCGCACTACTACTTGTAGTATGTGATATGACATTGCCACCACCATATGGTGTGATTGTGGCTATAATTATACTTGGCCGTGAACTTATTATAAGCGCGTTTAGGCAAGTGGCTGCAACTAAAAATTTTGTTATGGCGGCAGATAAATGGGGAAAAGTTAAAACTATATTTCAAGATATTGCTTTGCCAGCCTTAATGTTTTTAAGTTTAATTTACCAGTATTCATGGTTCAGCCAAACGTTTGTATTTGTGTTTGAAATAATTTGCTACTCGCTAATTGGCATTGCAACGCTTCTTACAATTATTTCAGGTTGCAACTATATAATTAAAAATTTTAACGTTTTAAAAGAAGAAAAAGGAGAAGAAAATGGAAGATAGAAGAAAAAATCTTGAACAGGCAATTTTACAAATTGAAAAGGAATTTGGTAAAGGTGCCATAATGAAACTTGGCGACACAGCTAAGGAAAATATAGATGTAATATCCACGGGCTGTTTAACGTTGGATGCAGCTCTTGGCATTGGCGGCGTTCCAAGAGGAAGAATTATAGAAATCTACGGCCCAGAATCTTCTGGTAAAACTACGGTTTCTCTTCACATTATAGCGGAAGCTCAAAAACTTGGCGGCACAGCTGCGTTTATAGATGCCGAGCACGCGCTAGACCCAGTATACGCTGCAAAACTTGGCGTTAAAATAGACGACCTTTATGTTTCTCAGCCAGATAACGGCGAGCAAGCGCTTGACATTTGCGACACTCTTGTTAGAAATGGCGCCGTTGACATTGTGGTAGTAGACTCTGTTGCTGCGCTTACTCCAAAGGCAGAAATTGAAGGCGAAATGGGTGAAAATCACGTAGGTCTTCAAGCTAGACTTATGAGTCAGGCATTAAGAAAATTAGCAGGCATTACAAATAAAAGTAAAACCTGCGTAATCTTCATTAACCAATTAAGAGATAAAATAGGCGTAATTTACGGAAGCCCAGAAGTAACAACGGGCGGAAAAGCTCTTAAATTCTATGCAAGCATAAGGCTAGACGTTAGAAAAGGTGAAGCTATTAAAGACGGCGCAAATATTATAGGTTACAAAACAAAGGTTAAAGTTGTTAAGAATAAACTTGCGCCACCATTTAAGGTTGCCACCTTTGATATGATTTTTGGTCAAGGTATATCTAAAACAAGTTGCGTATTAGACCTTGCAATAGAATTCAACTTAATTCAAAAAACAGGTTCTTGGTTCTCGTTTAACGGAGAAAAAATCGGACAGGGCAGAGAGAACGCTAAAAAATATATTGAAGATAATCCAGCTGTTTACGACGACCTTGTTAAAACCATACAAGAACTTTTAAAAACATCTTCTGATATGGTAATTGGAACTGATCAAGACGAATAATTAAAGTTTAAATACCATTTATTATCCTTTTCGTATAGGGCGACGAGTTCAATCTCGTTGCCTTTTTCACTCACTTTTTCATTTTCAAGTGCGTAATTTTCAATAGACGTAATTATATAATATTTTGCTCTTTCCCTGTTTTTTAATTTATCAGAAATTTCAATTTTGCCGTCTTTATTTTCAATAGTTTTTAAAAGCACTTTTTCGCCGTTACAAACCTTATAAACTTCATAGCTCATAAAGTTTTGAGCGTCAAACCAAAGGCTTACGTTTCCGCTTTTATCTACGCTTCCAAATATTCTAGCGGGAAGAACATTTAAATATGTTTCCGACACTTCGTCTGGCAAATTAAATTTAGAAAATATCTCCTTAACCCTATATTTTTCAGGAACTAAACTGTTAGCCTTAACAAGCCTATGATTATTTTCAAGTTCTAGGGCGTCTAAATCTACTTCTTCTATAGAACTTGGCTTTAAAAATTTATCCGGGGATTTTTCGCTATAAATTTTAGTAAAGTACTCCTTTGCCATCTCTGTGGGAAGTCCGCCACCAACAGTGGAGATAGCAGAGTTATCCATATTGCCAACCCAAGCAGCAAATACGTCTTCTTGGGTGTAGGAAACATTGTAGGCGTCCGTGTTTCCTTTGGCTGTGCCTACCGTTCCGGTTTTAGAGGCAACGTCAAACTTGAAACTCGCAAGCTTTTTTGCCGTTCCAGTTTTCGCACTGGTTTCTAGCATATCAGTAATAAGGTAAGCCGTATCTTCTCTAAAAACTCTTAAATTTTGAAAGTTAGATTTATATATAATTTTTCCTTTTTTGTCCGTTATATAACTTACGAATTGCGGCTTATTGTACTTGCCACCATTTGCAAGACTGGTGTATGCTCCTGCCAAATTTTGTAGGCTTGTGCCGTATGTAAATCCACCAAGGCAAATAGCGTAGTTGTTATCCTTTTTGTCAAGTTCTATGCCAAGTTTAGAAATGTAATTTTTCATTTTATCTAGCCCTACGTAAGAAGCTATTTTAATTGTAGGCACGTTTAAAGATTTAGATAAACATTCACGTGCGGATACGTATCCGCTATATTTTCCGCCAACATTTTTAGGTGAGTAGCCGTCTATGCTAATAGGCTCGTCTAAAATTTGTGTTGCAGGAGAAATTATGTCTTCGTTTATAGCGGGAGCGTAAACAAGAATTGGTTTTATTGCAGAACCGGGCTGACGTTTTTGCTCTAAAACTCTGTAATTGGAATTACCTATAAACGCTTCAACCGCGCCGTTTTTAGCATTTATGCTAATTATTGCAGAGTCGTTTTCTGGCTTTAAATTTTCAAAGGTGCTGTTTAAAGCTTTTTGTTTATCTGGGCTCTGAAAGGTGTAAATTTTATATTCATTAAGCGCTATTTGCTTTGCCGGCATCTTCAAAATTTTAGACGCTTCAACTATCGCGTTTTCTGCGTAAGAATTTAGCTTGTTAGACGTGTCAGTACTTAAATTTAAAGTGAGCTTTTTTGAAAAATTTTCTTGAAAAGTTTGCTCTGAAATTTTCCCATCTTTAAGCATTTCTTTTAAAACCAAATTTCTTCTAGCCTTGCATCTATTTGGGTTTGAAACAGGAGAGTAGTAGTTAGGCGATTTTATCATGCCAGCTAAGGTGCAAGCTTCGTCTAGGGTAAGCTCTTTTGCGCTTTTAGAAAAGTAGTGTTTGCTTGCACTTTCAATTCCGTAGCTGTTGTCGCCAAAGTAGATTATGTTTAAGTAGTATTCTAAAATTTCTTCTTTTGTAAAGTTTTTTTCAAGCTCTAAGGCAAGAAAAATTTCATTAATTTTTCTTGAAAACGTCTTTTGGCTAGTTAGGTGAGTGTTTTTAATTAGTTGCTGAGAAATAGTAGAAGCGCCTTCTTTTAGCTTCATGTTTTTTATATTTGTTAGCATTGCTTTTGCCATGCGTTTATAATTTAGCCCATGATGTTTATAAAAATCTTTATCTTCAATAGAAATAAAAGCTTCTTTAACATAGCTGGGCAAGGTAGAAAGTTTTACTTTTTCATCGGAAATTGTGTTTTCTTCTTTAATTAATGCATTATTTGCGTTATAAACTTGAATTGAAAGCGTGTTTTCAGCAATTTTTTCTTTTGAAAATTGAACTTTGCTAACTGAAACGCTATATATAAGAAAGCCGCCAATTGCTAAGCTAAACAAAATGGCGAGAATTAAAATAGATATTAAACTTATTTTTAAAATCTTTTTCATCCCAAACTATTATGCCATTTATTAAATAATTTATACTATCATAATTCTTTTTGAATATAAGCCTAGTAATTTTAGATTAAACTATTTGATTTTTTGTCGAAATGTTGTATAATTAAACGTCTAGAGAAAATATTATGAGCAAAACTTATTTTATAACAACCTATGGTTGTCAACTTAACGTACATGAATCGGAAAAGCTCGCTGGTGTTTTAAAACAACGAGGGTTTTTGCCTGCAACAAAACTAGAAGACGCAGACGTTATTGTATTCAACACCTGCGCTATTCGCGAAGGCGCAGAAGATAGAGTGTTTGGAAACGTGGGGGCGTTAAAAAAATTAAAACGCGCACATAAAGAAAAAATAATAGCAGTTTGCGGCTGCATGACGCAGCAAAAGGCTAAGGCGGAAAAACTTTACGAAATGTTTCCGTTTATTGATATCATTTTTGGTACAAGTAACCTTTATAAGTTTGAAGAATTTTTAGATAAAAAAACTAAAAGACTTCTTGCTTATGATGAAGATTTTAACTTACTCGGCGAAGATATGCCGTTTTATAGAACTAGCGGAGAAAATGCATGGGTTAACATTATGCAGGGCTGCAACAACTTTTGCACTTACTGCATTGTGCCTTATGTTAGAGGCCGTGAACGTAGTAGGGCGAGCGCAGACATATTAAAGGAAGTAGAAAAGGCAGTAAAAGACGGCTATAAATTAATAACGCTACTTGGGCAAAACGTAAATAGCTATGGAAAAGACTGTGGAGAGATTAGCTTTGCCGAGCTTTTAACTAAGGTGTCGGAAATTGAAGGGGATTTTAAAATTGCTTTCATGACGTCTCATCCAAAAGACTTAACTAGCGATGTTATAGACGTTGTAGCAAATAACCCTAAACTTTTAAAAGAAATTCATCTTCCAGTTCAAAGCGGCAGCAATAGAATTCTTGAAAGAATGAATAGAAAATATACCGTAGAAAAATATTTAGGGATTATAGATGAAATAAAAGCTAAAATTCCTAATGTTCGAATTACTACGGACATTATAGTGGGTTTTCCTGGGGAAACGGAAGAAGATTTTGAAAAGACTTGCGACCTTGTTAGACGTGTTGGCTATGACGGAATATTTGCCTTCATGTATTCCGTGCGTGAAGGGACGGTAGCAGAGAAGATGGACGGACAAGTTCCGGAAAATATTAAAAATATAAGGGTTAACAAAATATTAAACTTAGAGAAAGAGATAAAAGGGAAATTAAAGAATGGAAATAATTGATAGAGAAAAATTGTCTCCAATGATGAAACACTATTTGAACGTAAAGGATAAATATAAAGATACTATTCTTTTTTATAGACTTGGAGATTTTTACGAATTTTTCTTTGATGATGCAATAGAGATGTCCAGTGTTTTAGATCTATCTCTTACGGCAAAGGACTGCGGAAACAATATGCGCGCACCAATGTGTGGTATTCCTTACCATGCAGCAGAAGGCTATATTGCAAAACTTATGAAACTTGGCTATTCTATTGGAATTTGCGAGCAGCTTTCCGAGCCTAAGGCAGGTAAAATTGTAGACCGTGACGTAATTCGTATAATCACACCTGGAACGGTTACAGAAGATAGCATGCTAGACGAAAAATCCAATAACTACATAGCTTGCGTAACCTTTAATAACAATCAAGGCTTTGGCGTGGCTATTGCAGACGTTACAACGGGTGAGTTTAATATAGTGGATTGCCAAAATTTAAATGAACTAGATAACATTCTCACTAGAACTACGCCGGCTGAAATTATATCTGATGAATTTTCTTTAAAATACTCTTTGGAACTTAGCTCTGTAAGGCTTGGAGCTGTTCCAAGGTTTAAAAAATATTTCGATTGGGCGTTTGTAGAACCTAGAATAAGTGAAAATTTAAGAAAACAGTTTTCTGAAAACTGTTACACAGTGTATGAACTCAAAGGTAAAGACGCCGTTTGTTCTGCGGCTGGCGCACTTCTAGAATATTTAAATGAAACTGAAAAAGTAGCGCTTCCACATATTACTAAAATGAACTGGTTAAACGTGTCGGAATACTTAATTTTAGACGCAAACACTAGGCGCAATCTAGAAATTGTGGAAACTATGAGAGATAGAAGAAAAAAAGGTTCGCTTCTTGCGTTATTAGATAACACAGCTACAAGCATGGGTGCAAGAAAGCTAAAAACCTGGGTAGAACAGCCTTTAAAGGATGTGAAAAAAATAAATTATAGGCTCGATACCATTGAAGAGCTTAACGGTAAAATAATTTTAAGAGACGCATTAAGAATTAAACTTAAAGAGCTTAGCGATATAGAACGTATAACCGGCAAAATTGCTATGAATAGGGTAATGCCAAGAGATTTAGGTTCTTTAAGAAAATCTTTCCAAGCGCTTCCAGAAATTAAAACGCTTTTAATTTCTTCTGGCTTTAAAAATTTAAATGAACTTGGCGAAAGTATTCCAGATTTTAGCCAGATATGTGATTTGCTTGAAAGGGCAATAGTGGACACAAACATTCCTTTAAATGTAAAGGACGGCGGCGTATTTAAGGCTAATTACACACCCGAACTTGAAAACTTAAAGAACTTATTTGGAAAAGCTGAAAAGTATATAAACGCTCTTGAAAATAAGGAAAAAGAGATAACTGGCATTAAGAATTTAAGAATAATAAACAATAGGGTATTTGGCTACTTAATTGAAGTTACAAAATCTATGCTCGACAAAGTTCCTATGCGCTATACAAGACGTCAAACAACGGCTAATTCCGAGCGTTTCACAACGGTGGAATTAAAGGAACTTGAAGATAAAATTGTAAACGCCGGCACGGAAATAGAAAAACTTGAAACCATGCTCTATGCAAACATTGTAGATACTTTGAAGGAAAACATTGAAGGGCTTTTAACGCTATCCAATGTTATTTCTGAAATAGACTGCTTGCTTTCTTTATCAACGCTAGCGGTAAAGAATAATTACGTAAAACCTACAATAAACAATAGGGTTAAATGTATAAGAATAGATGAAGGCAGACACCCTGTAATAGAAGACCTATTAAAAAATGACCAATTTATTAGCAACGATACCTACTTAAATAACACCACAGATAAAACCATGATTATAACAGGGCCAAACATGGCTGGTAAAAGCACTTACATGAGGCAAGTTGCGTTAATTACGCTAATGGCACATATTGGAAGCTTTGTTCCTGCGAAGAGCGCGGAAATATGCATAACGGATAGAATTTTTACCCGTGTTGGAGCTAGTGACGACCTTGCGTTTGGCCAGAGTACATTCATGGTTGAAATGTCTGAAACTGCGAATATTTTAGCAAATGCAACGGAAAATAGCCTAGTGATATTAGACGAAATAGGCCGCGGAACTTCTACGTTTGATGGGCTCAGTATAGCTTGGGCCGTGGTTGAATATCTTTCAAAGCATATGAAATGCAAAACGCTATTTGCAACACATTATCACGAACTTACAGAGCTTGAAGGAAATTTAGAAGGCGTTAAAAATTACAAAATAAATGTAAAAGAAATTAACGGCAGTATAGTCTTTTTAAGAAAAGTGGTAAGGGGTGGAGCGAACAAGAGCTTTGGTATAGAAGTTGCCTCGCTTGCCGGGCTTCCTAAGGAAGTTATTAAACGCGCAAAAGAGATTAGTAAAGCTTTAGAACAAGTTGATGTAAATAAAAATTTGGTTAAAGAAGTGGAGAATGTAAATCCTGAAGCTGAAAAACGAAATAAAAATGTAACAGAAATCATGGGCATTCTTTCTGACTTAAACATAGAAAAAATGACTCCGCTTTCTGCATTTGAAATTTTAAACGATTTAATAACAAAAGCAAAAGGATAAGTTTATGAGTAAAATTAATATCTTAGATAAAATTGTAAGCAATAGAATATCTGCTGGGGAAGTTGTAGAAAAGCCGGCATCTGTTGTTAAGGAACTTATAGAAAACAGCATAGATGCAGGCGCGGATAAAATTGTTATAGAAATAGAAGAAGGTGGAATAAAATCTATTTCAATTTTAGATAACGGTTCGGGTATTGAAAAAGATGATATTAAACTTGCCTTTATGCCGCATGCAACTAGTAAAATTAAAAATGTAGAAGATTTAGATAACATTGGTACGCTTGGGTTTAGGGGAGAGGCTCTTGCAAGCATTGCGTCTGTGGCGCAAGTTGAAATGATATCTAAAACAAAAGCAAGTGAGCTTGGTTCTTCTATTAAAATAGATGGCGGCGAGTTTGGTGAAATAGGCGAAGTGGCTATGAACACGGGCACACAAATAGTTGTAAAAAATTTATTTTATAACACTCCTGCAAGACGCAAATTTTTAAGGAAACCTAAAACAGAAGAAGGGGAAATAACAGACCTTGTTGAAAAGATAATCTTAGCTAACCCTACGCTTCAAATAAGATATGTAATAGATGGAAAAATAAAGTATAATACCACAGGTAGTGGATTATATGCAAATATATATACTATATATGGTAGAGAAACAGTAGAAAACATAATTGAAATAAATTTTGAAAGAGAAGGCTATAAACTTACTGGATACATTGGAAAACCGGAAATTTCAAAAGCTAACAGAACGTATCAAACATTAATTGTAAATGGAAGAGTGGTAAGAAGCGCGTTTATATCTAATGCCATTCAAGAAGTGTATCAAAACTTTTTAATGAAGAATAAATTTCCGTTTTTTGTGTTAAATTTAATCTTGCCGCTTGATAGTGTAGACGTGAACGTACACCCAAGCAAAATGGAAGTTAAGTTTGAAAACTTGGGCTTTATAAGAACGCTCTTTACAAACGCCGTGTATTATGCTCTTGTTAACGCTAACTACACAAGAAGCGTGGTAGAAGAAGAGAAAAATGAAGAAGAAAAGGCGCCAAGCACAACTAATAGTTTTGTAGAAAAAAGAGAGCCTTTAAATAATCTTCCAAACATATCAGAAGATGAAGGAATTAGCTATTTGGCTTCAAAGGAAAATATGTTTGGGCAAGATGAAAAATTAAAGGAAGTATCTTTAAATTATGAAGAATCTATGCTTCATGAAATTGAATCTAATTCCGAGGAAAGTAGGCTTACGGACTATATTTTAAACACAAATCATAAAAACCCTTATGTTGTAAAAGAGTTTCAAGAGATTATTGAAGACGCCATGCCAAAGGCAAAAATTATAGGTGTTATTTTTAAAACATACATTCTTGTTGAAAAAGAAAATAATCTTTATATGATTGACCAACACGCAGCGCACGAACGCGCCTTATACGACAAGTTCTCTGCAAGCGTTGAAAATGAAAATGTTTTAAAACAAGGGTTAATTACTCCATATTATTTAAAATTAAACTCTCTTGAATACGATTTCTTTAAGAGAAATTTTGACGTTTTATCAAGCGTAGGTTTTGATGCTGTGGATAAGGGAGATAATCAAATAGAAATCACAGCTATTCCTTACGTTTTACCAATTGAAAAGTTAGGCGAGTATATAGATTACTTCATAAGCAATCTTCAAGACTATTCTTCAAAAGCGTCGGATTACTTCAAATTTGGCTTAATGCAACACGCTTGTAAAATGGCTGTAAAAAGCGGGCAGGTGCTATCTTTAAACGAAATTGAAACGCTTATAGACGAAATGGAAAAGCACGTGCTTTTGTGTCCGCACGGTAGACCAATACTTATAAAAATAACAAAATCGCAAATAGAAAAGTGGTTTAAAAGAATTGTATGATAAAAGACGTAATAATAATAACCGGGCCAACGGCAGTAGGTAAAAGCGAAGTTGGTGTAGAAGTGGCAAGAAAGGTGGGCGGAGAGATAATCTCTGCCGATTCTATGCAGATATACAAAGGTATGGACATTGGTTCTGGCAAAATAACTAAGGAAGAAATGAAAGGCGTAACGCACTACCTTTTAGATATAAAAAGCGTGAATGAAACTTATAGTGTGGCGGAGTTTTGCGAAGATTGCAAGAAGAATATTAAAGAAATAATGCTTAAAGGCAAAGTGCCAATTATAGTGGGCGGCACTGGGCTTTACATTAAGGCGCTTGTTAGTAATTATAACTATTTTGGCGTGCAAAGAGACGATAAACTTAGAGAAGAACTTGAAAAGTATGCGGAAAAGCATGGTTTAGAAGAGCTTTATAATACTTTAAAAAAGCTTTCTCCTAGCATGGCAGAAAAGATATCTCCGCAAGATAAAAAGAGAATTATAAGAGCCCTTGAAATTTGTAAGAGCAAAAAACGTGAAATTAAGGTAAATAGCGAGCAGTTTAGCTATAAAATTTTTGCTTTAAACACGGATAGAGAAACGCTTTATAAAAGAATTAACGAGCGCGTTAACAACATGGTAGAAAACGGGCTTGTAAACGAAGTTAAAGCGCTTATAAATGGCGGACTTAATAGAAATTGTCAGTGTGCAAAAGCTATAGGCTATGCGGAAATTCTAGATTATTTAGACGGGCAAATTTCCCTTAGCGAAGCCATAGAAAAAATAAAGCAGCATTCTAGAAACTATGCTAAAAGGCAGCTTACGCTATTGCGCGGAATAAATCCTATTTGGGTTGAAGCTTTTCCGCGCCAAAATGCAATTGAAAGGATTTTAAAAGAGGTTGAATATGATAGCTGAATGTGAAAAAAATTTAAAAGAGATTTTTGATTATTACGACGATATTGCGCTTTATAATACGAAAAAAGTTTTAAAGGCATTTCAAGATGCTCGCGTTGCTGGGCGCCATTTTTTTGGTTCAACTGGATATGGTTATGGCGACGAAGGCAGAGATAAACTCTCTGAAGTTTTTGCTAAGGTTTTCGGCGCGGAGAGTGCGCTTGTTTCGCCACTTATAACTTGTGGCTCTCACGCGTTAAATATAGCGCTTTTTGGGCTTTTAAGACCTGGTGACACAATATTTTCCATCACAGGCGACCCATACGACACCTTAGGCGAAGTGGTGTATGATAAAAATGGGCTTGGCAGCCTTCCAGATTTCAACATAAAGTTTGAAAAGGTTGAACTTAGAAATGGCGAGATAGACGAAACTAATGCTCTAAAATATATTGAAAAACATAAGCCTAAGGTGGTTTATATTCAAAGGTCTAGGGGCTACGCAATTCGCGACGCGCTGTCTGTGGACAAAATGGAAGGCGTATTTGAAAAAATTAAGGAAATTTCTCCTAATTCCTTTATAATGGTTGATAACTGCTACGGCGAATTTGTGGAAAAGCGTGAGCCTACGGAAGTGGGCGCGGACGTTATAATTGGTTCTCTTATAAAAAATGCAGGAGGTTCGCTTGCGCCAACAGGAGCTTATATAGCAGGCACAAAAAAGGCGGTAGAGCTTATTGCAAACAGGTTCACAAGTGCATCATTGGGTGCGGAAGTAGGCAGTTTTGAAATGGGTTATAGGCTGTTTTTCCAAGGGCTTTTTATGGCGCCACACGTAACGGTGGGAGCAATAAAGGGTATGTATTTAATTGGCGAAGTTATGGAAAAACTTGGTTTTAACACCATGCCGAAATCTAATCAAAAGACGTATGACATAATAAAATCTATAGAATTTAACACCAAAGAAGAGCTTATAGACTTCGTGCAGACTATACAAAAATTTTCTCCGGTAGATAGCAATGTAGTTCCAGAGCCTTGGGACATGCCGGGTTATACCGAGCCAGTTATTATGGCGGCGGGCACTTTTGTGGGTGGTGCGTCTATTGAGCTTAGTGCAGATTGCCCAATAAAGAAGCCTTACTGGGCATATTTACAGGGTGGAATAACGTACGAGCACTGTAAACTTGTGACGGAAGAATTATACAAAAAGTTCAGAAAATAAATGTTTTATAATTTATTAGAACTTTTTAGAATAAAACTAAAATTAAATAAAAATATTAGAACGTAAAAAATCCCAAAGTTTTGGGATTTTTTAATTTAGTAGCGGGGGAGTAAAATAAGAGTCTGACTAGCGCGGGTCACGGGAGGAGATTCTTCGCGAGAAAAATTTCTTCACTTATGGCGGTTTTGCTGGCGCAAAAGCACGCCGCAAACGTTTGAAATTTTTCTTAATACGCACCAAACGCAAACTCCAGCTTCGCTTGGGAGTTTGGTGCGTACTCCCTAGCGAAGTGAACGCTACGAAGTTAAAAAGATTTTTAAAATTAATAAAATTTAGTTGACAAAAATGCGGAGGGGGGGGGTAGAATCACTACGTGATTTTTAAATAATACAATTTTATTTTACAAAGCCTGCTTGTTTATGCTATTTTTGGATATTTCCATTACATTAAAGTTCTTTTTATTTATCTTAAAAACCCTACGGTTTTTAGGCTGCCGGTTTTTATTATGCTTTCGCCGTATTTGGCGCGCAGTATGTCTAGGGCTAGGCTTAGCGAGCTCTTTTTGTAGCTCATTGGCTCAAACATGGATAGCTGCTTTATTTCAACACTACTTAGGCTGGAACAACATATTCTTATAGCTCTAATCTTTTCTGAATAATTCCAAAAAGTTCTAAGAAGAGCCAGGGCGTTTTCTGCTATCTCTTTTGTGCTATTGGTGGGAGGACTTTTATTTGAATGGTGCTCGTAATTAAATTCACACGTCTTTATAGTTACGGAGATTGTAGAAGAGAGCAGCTTTTTCTCTCTGAGCCTTCTGCCAACTTCTTCGGCTAGGTAAAAAATTGTGTCGCGCACTTCTTCGGGCGTGAAGATGTCTACTATTGTGGTAGTGCCGTTGCCAACGCTTTTGGGGGCTTCTTCGTCGTACATACTTTTTACTGGGTCGTAGTCTAGCCCGCGCACTTTTAGGCTTAAATCTCTTCCTACAACGCCAAATTTGTGCTCTAATATCTCCGTTGGAATGTGGGCAAGGTCACCTATGGTGGTTACGTTCATCTTTTCAAGGTGCACTTTCATTTTTCTACCTATGCCAACAATGGTGTTTACGGGTAGTAGATAGGTTAGCGCTTTAAAGTTATCTCTTGGAAGGCAGGTTATGGCATCGGGCTTTTTTATATCGCTTCCAAGCTTTGCAAAAAGTTTACTAAAACTTACACCTATGGAAACTGTTATGTTAAGTTCGTTTTTAACGCGCTTTCTAATGTCTTCCGCAAGGTTTAAGGCGCCGCCGAATAGGTGCGCGGTTTCAGTTACATCTAGCCAGCATTCGTCTATGCCAAAAGACTCTATTAAATGCGTGTAAGTGGCGTAAATTTCATGTAGTTTTTTTGAATATTCTTCGTAGATTTCGTGGTGTGGAAAGATACAAATTAGGTCTGGGCATTTTTCTTTTGCTTCCCAAATTGCTTCACCGGTTTTTATGCCGTAGGGCTTGGCTACGTCGTTTTTAGCAAGTATTATGCCCGTTCTCTTTTCAGGATTGCCAGAAACAGCTAGCGGTTTACCTTTATATTCTGGGTGCAAGGCGCATTCCACGGAAGCGTAAAAACTATTTGCGTCACAATGTAAAATAATTCGCTCTTTCATTTTACTATCCTTTCCTTTTTTTGCTATAATATAACTATTAATAGGACACGGGGAGACAAGTTTATGAAATATCATTTTTATAACGCAAATATTTTAGCAGGCGGCAAAATATTATACGGCGACGTTATAGTGGAAGACGAAAAGATAACTTACGTAGGAAAGCCTATAAGCACTGACGCAGACATACAAATAGACGTTAAAAACAACCTTTTAATGCCAGGATTTGTAAATGCTCATGTTCACACCCCAATGACGCTACTACGCGGCATAGCGGACGATATGGAGCTAAATAGCTGGCTTTACGATAACATTTTCCCGGCAGAGAAAAAGTTTACACCAGAAGATATATATTGGGGTGAAATGCTGGGAATAGTAGAACAGGTTAAGGCTGGTATAACTACCTTTGAAGAGTGCTATTTTTATTACGACGAAATTATAGAAGCGGTAAAGAAAGCGGGGTTTAGATGCAGGCTTGGGCTTCCAAGTACGTTTGACGGTAAAAACAATAAAGAAATGGTAGATTTCTTATCAAAATATATTTCCAAGCTAGATAATAAACTTATAAAACCCGTAATATATGCGCACTCAATTTACACGCTAAGTGAAGAAGAATTGTGCACTTTGGTTGATTATAGTGCTAAGCACAAGCTACCAATGAGTATGCACTTAGCTGAAACTTTAAAAGAAGTTGGCGACTGTACTGTTAAGAATGAGTGTACTCCGCCGGAATATCTAGAAAAGTTGGGCTTTTTGGATAGGCCGTCTACGCTATACCACTGCGTACATTTGGATAAGGACGATATTAGAATACTAGCCGATTACGAGGCAAATGTGGTCACATGTCCATCTAGTAATTTAAAACTTGGTTCTGGCATTGCGCCCATATATTCCATGAAAGAGCAAGGGCTAAACATTTGTATAGGCACAGACGGTACGGCTAGCAATAATAGCCTAGATATGTTTAAAGAGATGTTCTTAGTGGCAACATTAAATAAGGCAACGCTATACGATGCGTCTATAATTTCAGCAAACGAAGTGCTAGACATGGCAACTAAGAACGGAGCAAAGGCGTTAGGTTTTGAAAATTGTGGAGATATTAAAGAAGGCTATTTTGCAGATTTAATTCTTGTAGATTTATCTAAACCACACCATCAGCCGCTTAATAACATAATTTCTAACCTTGTTTACTCGGCTAAAAGTTCGGACGTATATTTCACAATGGTAAATGGAAAAATTCTATATGAAAATGGTAAATTTAACATTGGAGAAGATATAGAAAAAATTTATGAAAATTGTCAAAAAATAACAAAAAGAATTTTATAAATTGTTGCTAAATTTTTTAAATAAATATATAATATGTGACAAAAGAGAGGTGATTTAATTGGCAAATTTAAATTCATTTTCCGATAGTGCGGAAAAAGTTATAAAGAATGCAGGTAAAATTGCTAGAGAGCTTGGTTCTAACGAAGTGGGAACGGAACATATTCTCTACGGCATTACGAGCGTTAAAGAATGTTCGTCGGCTAAGCTTTTAATGGAGTATGGTATTACAGAAGAGAGCATGGAAACTGTGCTAGAAGAAAATGCCGATAGTATTCAAATATTCGGTACGGATATAGAGTTCACGCCGCGTGTTAAAGATTTGTTTAGGCTTGCTCAGAACATAGCTATGCAGCTTGGGCATAATTTTATAGGCACCGAGCATCTTTTGTATGCTTTACTTTCTAGCAGTGGCAGTTTTGCTTATAGGCTTCTTTTTGCGTATTTCAGAGTGAATATAAACGAACTTAAAAGCAAGGTGTTAAACCTATTACAAGGGGAAAATAACGCTAACCAGTCTAGTGGAATAGATACGGGTAGCACTGGCATGAAGAGCACTCTTCCTGAAAAACTACTTTCCATGGGTACGGATATAACCTTAAAAGCGCGTGAAGGCAAAATAGACCCTATTATAGGCAGGGAAAAGGAAATAGAAAGGGTTATTGAAATACTTTGTAGAAAAACAAAAAATAACCCAGTGTTAATTGGCGAAGCTGGCGTTGGTAAGACGGCGGTTGTGGAAGGGCTTGCTCAGGCAATAGTGGAAGGCAACGTTCCAGAACTCCTTCAAGATAAGATAATATACTCGCTAGAAATAGGCGGGCTTATGGCTGGCACAAAATATCGTGGGAGCATGGAAGAGCGTTTAAAGGATATCATTGAAACGATTATAGCTAGCAAAAATATAATTGTGTTTATAGATGAAATTCACACGCTTGCTCAGGCGGGTTCTGAAAAAGGGGAAACAAGCCCAGCTGATATGTTAAAGCCCTATCTTGCTCGTGGCGAGCTTCAAACAATTGGCGCAACTACTACAGACGAGTATAAGAAGTTTATAGAAAAAGATAAGGCGCTAGAAAGAAGATTTCAGCCTATTATGGTAAATCCGCCAAGCGTGGAAGAAACCATTGAAATTTTAAAAGGACTTAAAGATTCTTATGAAGCTTTCCATAAAATTACTATTACGCCAGAAGCAATAGAGGCGGCGGCTACGCTTTCCGATAGGTATATTATGGATAGAAGCCTTCCAGATAAGGCAATAGACCTAATAGACGAAGCTAGCAGTAAGGCAAAAGTCAACTTTAACTTAAAGCCTAGTTCAATTCGTGAAAAGGAAGAGAAGATTAAACAACTTTCTGCCAATCGTGATGAAGCTTCTATTCAAAGAAATTATGAAAAGGCAGCAAAGCTTCAATCTGAAATAATAAAACTTGAAAACGAGCTTGAAACTTTAAATAAGGAATTTAATAAAACTGTTAAACGCTCGTCTGGCTCTATTGGCGCAAATGAAATAGCTGAAGTTGTATCTAAATGGACGGGTATTCCTGTAACTAAAATCACGGAATCTGAGAAGGATAGGCTGCTTCACTTAGAAGAAATACTTCATAAACGTGTAGTAGGACAGGACGAAGCCGTAGAAGCTGTTGCAAGAGCTATTAGACGTTCTAGAGTGGGGCTTCAAGATAATAAAAGACCAATTGGTTCCTTCTTATTTATGGGGCAAACTGGCGTTGGTAAAACTGAGCTTAGCAAGGCCATAGCAGAAGCTATGTTTGATAGCGAAAACAATATAATTAGGCTTGATATGAGCGAATACATGGAAAGCCATTCCGTAGCTAAGCTTATAGGTGCACCTCCAGGATACGTTGGCTATGACGAAGGTGGGCAGCTTACAGAGCAGGTTAGACGTAGACCATATAGTGTTGTGCTATTTGACGAGATAGAAAAAGCACACCCTGATATCTTTAACGCGCTTCTTCAAATATTAGATGATGGCAGACTTACAGACGGTCAGGGCAGGCTTGTAAGCTTTAGAAATACCATTATAATTATGACAAGTAACCTAGGTTCTGCCGAAGTTAGAGCTAAACATTTAGGCTTTAATGAAAGTGAAGAAGAGAGAGATATAGACGAAATCAAGAGAATTTATCTTGATGCCTTAAAACACAAGTTTAAACCTGAATTTATAAACAGAATAGACGTAATTTGTGTATTCCACCCACTTTCACGCGAAGACTTAACTAAGATTGCAAAAATTTTAATAAACAACATAAACGAAAGGCTTAAAAAGCAAAACATAGAGCTTAAAATTACAGAAGAGGCACTAGACCTTATTGTAGCCAAGGGCTGTGCTAATGCGGAATATGGCGCAAGGCCATTAAAACGTTATATCCAGCAGGAGATAGAAGATAGAATAGCGGAGAAGATGCTTTTAGGCGAACTAGATAAGGAAGGAAACGTTATAATAGACTGCGAAGACGGAAAACTTACGTTTGAAAGCGAAAATAATGCTTAAACGTTTGCCTTTAAACTAAAAAATTTGTTAATATATTCTAGGAGGATTTATGAAAATAGAATTTATAGAAAGAAATTATGATATAGGAAATAGACTAAAAGACCTTATCACTAAAAAGATATCTAAGCTAGACAGGTATTTTGGCGACGATGCTACTGCACGCGTTGTTTGCAAACTTGAAAACAAAACATACAAATTAGAGCTTACAATTACAAATAAAGGTCTTTTATATAGAAGCGAAGTAACAGGGGAGAACATGTATGAAAACATAGACCTTGCTCTTCCTAAAATTGAAAGGCAAATTATTAAGCAGGCAGATAAGAGAAAGGATAAGTTTAAGGTTGGAGCTTTTGACCTTCCAAGCTTTGAATTCTTAGAAGAAAAGCCTGAAGAGAAAAAGAAAGATATTTACAAAAGAAAGACCTTTGACCTTGTTCCTATAACCGTAGACGACGCAAAGGAATTTATGGAAGCGTTAGACCATAAGTTCTACGTATTCTTAAACGCTGAAACAGGCTTTGTAAACGTTCTATACGTTAGAGGCGACGGCGAACTTGGTCTTATTGAATGTAATTATTAAAGCTTCTTTGCACCAAAACCCGAGCTTTACGCATAGTATATAGGGAAGAGGTGTGGAAGATATGAGGATAATATGTGTAAAGGCGCCAAAGTTTCTTTCTGGTTTATTAAAACTAATTTTTAGAAAGAAAGTGATAAAGCCTGAAATTATTGGTTAAGTACATAAAAATATAACCGCAAAGTTTAATTGCGGCTATATTTTTTTAATAATATTTTTATAACAAAAAACTGCGAAAAAATCGCAGTTTTAATTATGCTTTTTTGCTGGTTTTAATGCACTTTGTGCAAGCCTTTACTTTCTTTTGTTCGCCGTTTACTTCCATTTCTACTACTTGAAGGTTAGCGTCCCAGTGCTTTATAGCTTTACGGTTAGAGTGGCTTACAGTGTTTCCTTTCATCTTGCCTTTGCCGCATATCTCACAAACTCTGCTCATATTTCCTCCTATTTCTAGTTTATTATTCGTTAATGCTTGCCTATTTTAGCACGATTAGCCCAAATTTGCAAGCATTTTGTTTAAAAAATTTCAAAAAGATATATAATTTTAGTTGAAAATTAATTTTTAGTGTAGTATATTATTATCATAAGCTACTATGTAGCAGATTTCTTGTTTAAGTTCAATATTTCTTGTAAATATATAATATAATAAAAAAGGAATTCACACTGGTGACAGTTGAAACAAATAACTATTATGGTAAAATAAGTATCTCAGGCGAAGCTATTGCTGTCGTCGCGGGTTATGCTGCACTTGATTGTTACGGTGTGGTAGACCTTGTATCCAAAAATTTGAAGGATAATATTAAGGAACTTATTAAGCGTAAAAAGTATTCAAAAGGCGTTAAAATTTCTACAGTTGAAAACAGGATTTTTATAGATATATACTGCATACTTAAATATGGAGTATCTATTAGTGCTGTGGCTGAAAGCCTCAAGAAATCTGTAAAATATAGCGTAGAGAATTTCACTGGCATGATCGTAGACACGGTTAACGTTCATGTTGTTGGTGTTAGGGTTTAGAGGGCGCATATGCAGAAAGTAATTAATGGGGCATTATTAAGAAAGATGATAGTAGGGGGTGCAAGTCTTCTTGAACAGAACAAGAAACTTGTGGATTCTTTAAACGTATTCCCAGTTCCAGACGGCGACACGGGCACAAACATGTTTTTAACAATGAAGTCTGCTGTGAACGAAGTAAATAATTGTATGAATAACAATCTAGACAGCCTTTGTGAAGCATTTGCAAAGGGGGCTTTGCGTGGTGCTAGGGGAAACTCTGGTGTTATTACGTCGCAGATAATTAAAGGCTTTTGTAGCGTTTTAAAAACAGTTACTGAAATAAACACTAAAACGTTTGCCAAAGCTATCCAAGAAGGCGCAAACGTGGCTTATAAGGCCGTAACAAAGCCAAAGGAAGGCACAATTTTAACTGTTATTAGAGTTATGGCGGAAAGCGCAGTTGATGCAGCTAAAAGAAATGCCACTTTTGAAAACTTCTTTAAAATAGTACTTGAAAAGGGCGAAGATATCTTGCAACAAACGCCAGAAATGCTTCCAGTGTTAAAGAAGGCAGGTGTAGTTGATGCTGGCGGAAGAGGTCTTATAGTAATATTTACTGGTTTTTACAAAGTTCTTTTAGGAGAAGAACTAGATTTTGTATTCGACGATGCTCCAGTTCAAGTTACAGCAGAAGACGTCGTTCCAGATTTAAACAACATTCCAGAAATCGAATTCGGCTATTGTACGGAATTTATGATTATAAACATGCATAAGAAGACTACGGAAGCTGATATTGATAAACTTCGTGAAAAACTTATGCAAATAGGCGATTCCGTGCTTTGTATAGGTGACCTACTTTTAGTTAAAGTGCACGTGCACACAAATCAACCAAACGTTGCTCTTGGCTACGCATTAGAGCTCGGAGAACTATTCAATTTAAAAATTGAAAATATGCGTGAACAAAATCGTGAACTTAAAAGAAAAGCTCAACAGCAGGTTGACCTTAAAGAACACGGTATGGTGGCTGTTGCGCCAGGAAAGGGCATAGCAGATCTATTTAAAGATTTATACGTAGACCAAATGATAGAAGGTGGGCAGACAATGAACCCAAGCGCTGCCGACATTGCTAGCGCAGCTGATAAAATTCCAGCTAAAAACGTGTTTGTATTCCCAAATAATAAAAACATCATTTTAGCAGCAGAGCAGGCGAAGGGCTTAACAACTAAGAACTTGCGTGTAATTCCTTCTAAAAGTGTGCCAGAAGGCATCTCAGCAGCACTTGCATTTAACCCAGAAGGCACGGTAGAAGAGAATGAAGAAGCCATGATAGCATCACTACAAAATGTGAAATCTGGCTCAGTTACCTATGCTGTACGTAGCACTCACGTTGATGGCTTCGACCTATCAGTAGGCGAAATAATTGGCCTAGACGATAAGGCGATACTTTCAAAAGGAACCCTTGTAGGCCCCACAACAGAAGCGCTTATTGAAAAACTTATCACAGATAGTGCAGTAAATATTACACTATTTTATGGTGAAGACATAAAAGAAGAGGAAGCGATTTCACTTCAAGAAAAGCTTGCTGCAAAATATCCAGACTGTGAAGTAACTGCCATCTACGGCGGACAGCCTGTGTATTATTATATAATATCAATAGAGTAAATAGATATAATTTAATAACAAAAAAACTGCAATTTATTTTAAATTGCAGTTTTTTATACAAATAAAATAAAAATAAATAATAAAAGTTGCAAAAAAAATAGAATTATGATATACTAATAAAGTTGATTAAGTCCTCTTAGTTAAACGGATATAACAAGCCCCTCCTAAGGCGTTGTCTTACCCGAAACATGAGAGCCCTGAAACCCTTTAAAATAGGGCTATTCAGAAAATCTCAAAATGCCACAACTTTCAAAAAACCATACTTTCGCCATTTTTACCCCTAAAATTTAATAATTTTTATATGTTCCCGTAGCGTAACTGTATAACGCAGCGCCCTCCTAAGGCGAAGATTCCCAGTTAGAGTCTGGGCGGGAACACCAAAAATTTTAAAATGTTATTTCTCTCTAAAGAATTTTTCAAAAATCATTTTTAAAACAATGCAA
>DVOJ01000004.1 GCA_018713725.1 Candidatus Caccopulliclostridium gallistercoris
CGCTTTAATGAATTTTGCAAAGCAAAATATCATACTAACGCTTGCTTTTTCCTTTCCCCAAAAATTATTCTAATTTCTGGAGACCCCGAAATTTTTCGAGCCTTGCCTCGCTCGGTTAAATGAACAGTCTGATTAATTTCTCTATAAGCTGAGAATCTTAAATTAGGCTCTTATATTTTGTTTGTACTTCCAAAACCTTTATCACTGCGCTCGGAAGATATAGTTAAAAGTTCGTTTAGTGGTAGCTCTGTTATTTCAATCTTTTCAACCCTATGTATAATTCCTTGAGCTATGGCTTTTTTAGTATTATAAATTAGCGCATTTTCTGGAACTTTTCCTAAAAGTTCTTCTTCGCTTACGTTTGTGAAAACAACAGGGAAGTCGTTCGCGTTTGTTATTGCAATTTTTATTTCTCCGCGGTAACCGCTATCAATAATTCCTGCGCTTCTTTTTATGCCTTTAATGCCTGTGCTGGAACGCTCTTCAATTTGCAAATAAAACTCCGGACTGCACGCCCATGCTAGCCCTGTTGGTATAAGTTTTGTTTCTAACGGTTCAAGCATTATAAAAGGTTCTTCAAAGCAAGCGTAAAAATCGTAGCCGGCGTCTTCATCTTTTTTGCTAGGCAAAATTGCGTCAGCTTTCATTTTTGCAAAATATACTTTTCTAGAATTTTCAAAATAATTCATAACTTTCTCCTGATAGCATTATACAAGTTTTTTAAAATAAATCAAAATACTTTGACGAAAAACTTGTATTTAAAATTTTGTTGTGTTACTATTATTTTAATAAGTCAAGTTCTTCGCATTGCGGGGACATGGCAAAATTTTAAAAGGGGTAAAACATGGAAAAAACAAAATCAAAACTTTTTATTGGGGTAACACTTGCACTAATTTTATTTGCTTGCCTTACAGTTTTAACGGCTTGCGGAGATCCATCTAAAATAGAAGTCTCCACAAATTTCCAAACCGTATACTATGTTGGCGAAGCATTAAATGTAGATGGCGGAAAACTAACCTATACGGATGAGGAAGGAAAGCTATCTATTGTAGACATTTCGGAAGAATTTGTTACAGGCTTTGATACGTCAACTTACGGTGAAAAAGAAATGACCATAATTTATGGTGGCGTTTCTACAACTGTAAAATACACGGTTTATAACTTTAAATTTGGCTCTTATTTACAAAATGCTCAAAGGGTAGTAGATAAGACCACAGGGGAACACGAAGATACACCTGTAACAGAACATCAAGCCGCTTTAACTTTCAATAGCGATTTTTCTGTAACTTCTTCATCAGCGGGAAACATGACTATACAATTAAATGTTGATGGTAGTTTTACAATAGTAAGTGGAGAAGAAACAAGTTCAGGCTACTATGAAAACGGAAAAATATATCTACTAATATATGACGGTGAGACTACGGAGACTTACGCTGTGTTTGAAGAAGTGGCAGAATAAAAATTAGGCTTTAAGCCTAATTTTTTATGCCCAAAATTTTTTAATTACAATTTAGGTTATCTTCCTATAACTTAAAGTTCTTTGCTTCAAAATAAATGGCGTTTTTTGTAAAAAAGAACGCTGTTTTTTAAAAATTTAAAATAAAAAAATTTTTCAAAAAATACAATATATTGTGTCAAAAAGTTTGACAAACCACAATATATATTATAAAATGAGTGCAAACTTGAATTCAAGGAGGAAGGAAAAATGCAAGTTGTAAAAAGGAATGGCACCATAGTAGATTTTGACCAAAGCAAGATTATAAACGCTATATCTAAGGCCAATAACGAGGTTAAAGCTTCCGAGCGTGCCACCAAAAAAGAAATAGGGGAAATTATAGACTACATAAACTCTTTAAAGAAGGATAGAATTCTTGTAGAAGATATCCAAGACGTTATTGAAGAGAAACTTATGGAGTACGGACACTACGAGCTTGCTAAAATTTATATTATATATAGATATAAGCGTGCACTTGTTCGTAAGGCCAACACTACGGACCAATCTATTAAAGAGCTTATAGATGGCGAAAGTGAATATTGGAACACAGAGAACTCCAATAAAAACGCAAGAATTGTTACAACTCAGCGTGATTATCTTGCCGGCATTACAAGCACGGATATCACAAGAAGATTTTTGCTTCCTGAAGATATAGTTAAGGCGCACGATGAAGGAATTATTCACTTCCATGATGCAGACTACTTTGCTCAGAACGCACTTCATAACTGCGATCTTATCAACCTTGAAGATATGCTTCAAAACGGAACAAACATAAATGGCGTTATGATAGAAAAGCCGCACAAGTTCTTAACGGCTATGACAATTGCAACGCAGATTATAACCGCAGTTTCTTCTAGCCAATATGGCGGTGCTACTGTTACAATGACGCACCTTGCGCCTTTTGTTCGTGAAAGTTATAAAAGGCATCTTGAAAAATATAGACAGAGAGAACTTTCAGAAGAGCAGTGCGTTCGTTTTGCAAAGGAAGACACTTTAAAGGAAATTAAGGACGGCGTTCAAACGTTCCAATATCAAGTTAACTCCATGACCACAACGAACGGACAAGCGCCATTTTTAAGTGTGTGCCTATATTTAGGCGAAACGGAAGAGTACAAGGAAGAACTTGCGCTTATTATTGAAGAAATTCTAAAACAACGTATTGAAGGCATGAAGAACGAAAAGGGCGTGTACATTACGCCAGCTTTCCCAAAACTTTTATACGTTTTAGAAGAAGATAACGTAACTGAAAACAGCAAATATTGGTATTTAACAAAACTTGCTGCTGAATGCACGGCTAAACGTATGGTGCCTGACTACATCTCTGAAAAGATGATGCTCAAATATAAAATTGATAAAAATGGCAACGGAAATTGCTATCCTTGCATGGGTTGCCGCTCCTTCTTAACACCTTACGTAGACCCAAAAACAAATCAGCCTAAATATTACGGCAGATTTAACCAAGGCGTTGTAACAATAAACCTTGTAGATGTGGCGCTCTCTTCCGGCGGAGATTTTGATAAATTCTGGGAAATATACGAAGAAAGGTTAGAACTTTGCCACAGGGCATTACAGCTAAGGCATGAAAGGCTTGCTCACTGCACAAGCGACGTTGCGCCAATCCTTTGGCAGCATGGTGCGCTTGCTAGGCTTGGGAAGGGCGAGAGCATACACCCACTTCTTCATGGCGGATATTCCACTATATCGCTAGGCTATGCAGGGCTTTACGAGTGCGTTAAGTATATGACAGGTCATAGCCATACGGATAACGGTAAAGGTAAGGCATTCGGCTTAGAAGTTATGCAAAAATTAAACGATAAGTGCAAAGAGTGGAAGGAAGCAGAAGATATTGATTACAGCGTATACGGCACGCCTATTGAAAGCACAACGTATAAGTTTGCTAAAAATCTTAAAAAGAGATTTGGAACTATTGAAGGCATAACAGATAAAGGCTACATAACGAACTCTTATCATGTGCCGGTATTTGAAGAAATAGATGCCTTCTCTAAACTTAAACTTGAAAGTGAGTTCCAACGTTTAAGCCCGGGCGGCGCGGTATCTTACGTAGAAACGCCTAACCTTCAGAATAACCTAGAAGTTGTTTTGCAAGTTATGAAGTTTATATACGACAATATTATGTATGCCGAGCTTAATACAAAATCCGATTATTGCCAAAAGTGCGGCTACACCGGCGAAATTTTAATTGACGACGACCTTGAATGGTACTGTCCAAACTGCGGTAACCGTGACCATAGCACGCTTAACGTTGCAAGAAGAACTTGTGGATACATTGGCACAAACTTCTGGAACAAGGGTAGAACGCAAGAAATTAAAGAAAGAGTACTTCACATAGACAATAAAGACGACGAATAGAGGATACTATGAGATACAATAAAATTCGAAAGATGGATATTTCAAACGGCGAAGGCGTTAGAGTTTCCATATTCATGCAAGGCTGCACGTTTAACTGCAAAAATTGTTTTAACCCTGAAACGCATAGCTTTGACGGCGGCAAGGAGTTTACGGAAGATACAATAAACAGGGTGCTAGAACTCTCTGGCAACGAAAACGTTGAAGGGCTTTCAATACTAGGCGGCGAGCCTTTGCACCCTAAAAATATAGATGGAACAACAACACTTTCTAAACGTTTTAAAGAAAAATATCCAAATAAAAATATTTGGGTGTGGACGGGTTTTCTATTTGAAAATTTAAAAGATAGTGAAGTTATGAAATATATAGACGTTTTAGTAGACGGGCAGTACGTAGACGAACTACATAACCCTATGCTAAAATGGCGCGGGTCTTCTAATCAACGTGTAATAGACGTGCAAAAATCTTTAAAAGAAAATAAAATAATAAATTATGAAAAATAATAAAAAATTATTAAAAATTATTAAAAAATTAGGTAAAAATTACCTAATTTTTTATTTTATTCTCTTACACCTAATATTTTAATAAATAAAATTTCATTATAAAAATATGTATCAAGCGGCCTATTTAATTCGTTAGATGAGTGCGAACTTATATAAATTCTGTTATTTTCTATTTTCGTTACAATTAAACTATGGTTAAAAATATTTCGCTGTTTTAATTGAATTAAATCTCCTATTTCTATTTCATTTTGTGGTACAAGTTTTGCAAAAGGACCAATGCTGTTATTATTTAAAATAAAATTTTGAAAAAATTGCACAGATGTCCAGCTTGGAGAGCGTGAATTTACATTATTATAATACCAGCCGTTATATTTATAGTAGTTCATTACTTTGCTTCCAGCGTATAAACATTGCGAAGTAAAGTTTGTGCAGTCGCCACCAATGCCGCCAAAAAAATAATATTCAGGGTTGGGGCTCAAAGCATATTTTAAAGCGTAATCCACCGCGGAAATTCTATTATAGGGTTTTATCATATAAATAATTATTAATTAAAAATAACTTTTGTTAAAAAATTTCATATAAAATTATATGAAATATAAAAATATTCAAGAAAAAATTTTATTTTTAAAAGAAAAATGTGAAAATTTTTCCATAGGAAAAAGTTTGCTTGGTGAAGACATTATTTGCTTTCACGTGGGCAGCAAAGCCGGCAAGCAGATAGTTGTAGAAGGCGGCATTCATGCAAGGGAATATATTTCTACTTTGTTTTTACTTAGCGAAATTGAATATTTAAGTACTAAACGCATTGAAGGCGGCATGTATATAATTCCACTTTTAAACCCCGACGGCGTGCGTCTTGTTTTAGACGGTGCAAGTTTTATTTCAGACCAAAAATTAAAAAACTTTTTGATAGATATAAATTGCGGAAATAATTTTTCACTTTGGAAAGCAAATGCAAACGCTGTGGATTTAAACGTCAACTTTGATGTATTTTGGGGGCAAGGCAAACAAAACGTTAGGCATTTAGCACCAGCAAATTTTATAGGTTACTACGCTAACTCTGAAATAGAAAATATTAACTTTTTAAATTTTTTAAAGACGATTAATTTTAATGGTAGCCTTTCTTTTCACTCTAAGGGCGAAGTAATTTATTACGGCTTTATGCTGAAAGGGGAAAGGTTAAAAAAGGAAAAGCAGATTGTAAAGGTTCTTTCTAAAATAAATGGCTATAAGCCTGTAAAGACCAAAAATTCCACGGGCGGACTTAGCGACTACGTAAGCTACTATTATAAGGTGCCGGCTTTCACGGTAGAACTTGGTCCAGATTTACTTAATCACCCCATTACTGAAAGGTTTTTACCTGAAATTTTCCAAAAAAATAAACAAATTTTAACAAGTTTTTTGAATTTGTTATAAAAATTTGACAAATTTTATAGCTTTGGGGTATATTAAACATGAAATGGTCATTAAAAATAAAAATCTTGCATTTTTTGTTGATATCTTGCTAGTAATAGCTGGCGGTTTTTTGCTGGCGCTTGGGTTTAACTTGTTTTTATTTCCTAGTGAAATTTTGCCCAGTGGTTTTAGCGGTATATCTACAATAATAAGCGTGCTGTTTCAAAGATATTTAAACGTTAACGTGTCCATGGCAGTTGTGTACATTATATTAAATATAATTTTGTACATATGTGCATTAAAGTTTATGGGCAAACGTTTTGCAGTGCTTTCTCTTATTGGGGTTATAACATACACGCTATTTGTTCAATTCGTAAAGTTTGATATCGGCATGGCTATAGACCCTCTCTTGTTTGCTTTTTACGGCGGCCTTTTATCCGGCGTTGGTACGGGAATTATGATTCGTGGTAGGGGTTCTACTGGCGGCAGCGAACTTCTTGCTTGCATAATAAACAAAAAAGCGCCTACAATTTCCGTAGGTACAGTGCTTATTTGCATCAATGCAGTTGTAATTCTTGCATCTGTGCTTGTGTATGGCATATCTTCTGCGCTTTACTCGCTTATTTCAATATATTTAACAGGCAAAGTGGCGGATATAGTTGTGGCGGGCGTTCAAAGCGTTAGGGCGTACTATATAATTTCTTCTAAAAATGAAGAGATAGCAAAAAGAATTATAGGGGAAGTGGCGCGCGGCGTTACGGGCATAAATGTAAGCGGCATGTATACAAAGGTTTCTCAAACAATGCTTTTAGTGCTTGTAAATAGGGCTCAGGTTCCGCATCTTAAATACATAGTTGCCGACGTGGATAACGGCGCCTTTATGTTTTCAAGTCCAGTTAGTGAAGCAATGGGCAAGGGCTTTATTCCGCTTAAAAAAGGTAGAGCGTCGCTATTTAAGCCAAAGCACGTAAGAAAACGCTACGACATGTTTAAGGCTACGGAAAGAAAGGTATTTAAAAAGAAGTAGGTGTTTATGGAATACTCTAATTTAATAAAGGAAGCCGTAAAGGCAAGAGAAAACAGTTATAGCCCATATTCAAATTTTAAAGTGGGTGCGGCAGTTCTTGGAAAGAGTGGAAAAGTGTACACTGGTGCAAATATTGAAAACGCATCTTACGGAGCTTCTATTTGCGCTGAACGCGTGGCTTGCACAAGGGCAATATTTGAAGGCGAAAAGGAAATACTTGCCGTGGCCATAGTTGGAAGTAAAGAAGGCGCGCTTTGCTATCCTTGCGGAATTTGTAGACAATTTTTGTGCGAGTTCGGCAACCCTGACATCGTGCTCTCAAAGAGCGGCGAAGTAGATAAAATTTTAAAATTATCAGAACTTATTCCAAATAGTTTTACGTCTAGTGACATGGATTAAAGGAGAATTTCATGCAAAAAGAAATTAAAGAAGAAAAGGCACTTTTAAATGAAGACGGCGAGCTTACCGAAGCCGGTTACTCTAAAAAGATGCTTTTAAAATACAACAGAAATTCCATAAAGGCAAAAAAGCTTAGAATTAAGGAGTGGGATTACTATCTTGTGTATAACGATAAATTTGGCTTAGCTTTAACCGTTGCCGATAATAGCTATATGGGGCTCTACTCCGCCACGTTTTTAGATTTTACAAATAAAAGGGAAGTTACAAAAACAAATATGCGTTTTATGACGCGCGGCAAAACAAATATGCCGTCGTCTACCTATTCTGGCAACGTGGAAGTTAAAAGTAAAAAGTATAACTATTTCTTTGAACGCACTTTAAATAAGCGCGAGCTAAATGTTTACATAAAGAATTTTTATAAAGATGAATCCTTAATTGCAAATATCACGCTAACGGACGAGCCGGAAGAGAGTATGGTTATAGCAACGCCGTTTTGGGAAAAGAAAAATGCCTTTTACTATAATCAAAAAATAGTTGGTTTTAAGGCTAGCGGCGTTATAAAAATAGGTGAACAAAAATTCGACCTTCCAGAAGGCACGCTTGGCATTCTAGATTGGGGCAGAGGTGTTTGGCCATATAAAAACACGTGGTACTGGGGCGCGGGTGTACGCGAGATCGGCGGAAAGAAATTTGGTTTTAACATTGGCTACGGCTTTGGCGACACGTCAAACGCCACAGAAAACATGCTTTTCTATGAAGGCAAAGCGCACAAACTAGAAGAAGTCAAGTTCAATATTCCTCAAACGGAAAAGGGTAAAGACGACTTTTTAAAGCCTTGGACGTTCACGTCAAGTGACGGCAGGTTTGAAATGGAGTTCACACCGATACTAGATAGGCACAGTAATGCCAGTGCGCTTATAATATCAAGTAATCAGCATCAAGTGTTCGGCAGGTTTACAGGCAAGGCAATACTCGACGACGGCAAAAAGATAGAAATAAGAAACTTCCTAGGCTTTGCGGAAAAGGTAGTAAATAAATGGTAAAAAATAGAGCGAGGGCTCTATTTTTATGTCTTAATATTTAAATTTAAGTTTAGCTGTATTATTTTATTCTTATTTTAAATTTTTTAATATTTATTTATTTTTTGCAAACACTCTCTTTAAAGGAGGGTGTTTAATTATGAAAGGGAAATCTGTTTGCAAAGTTATCGGCGAAAGCTTCGGTGCGTTTGGAAAACTTTGGGCGGTGGTGCTTGGCGGGCTTGTTCTTAGCGTGGGTAGCATGCTTGGGCTTATGCTCTTTCCGCTTTTTGGCTTCTTTCTTAGCTACTTTGCTATGGGCTTTTTGTGCGTGGGGCAAAAAAAGTTTGTGCTAGGTAGGCTAGACGGCAAAAACTTGCCTGTGGAAACTGTGTTTTCTAGTTTCAAAATTTGTGTGCAAGCATTCGCGCTTAAAACTATAATAATTCTTTACTCTGCACTTTGGGGTATCCTTTTAATCGTGCCAGGAATTATTTGCCTTTTAAATTATAGCTTTGCTAGCTTTATTATGGCAGAAAACGAAGGCTTAGACGCGCTTACTACACTAGAAAAGAGTAAAAGTTTGGTGTATGGATATAGAAGTAAGGTGCTTGTTTTAGCTCTTTTTGCGCTCGTTATGTTCTTAGCGTTCGGCGCCGTTGGATTTGGAATTACTGCTTTAATAGGCTTGTTTACTACGCTTCCAGTATGGGCTATTGTTACTATAACCGTGGGGCTTGCACTTGTGGGCTTAGCGCTTGTTGTAATGCCATTTTACGAAATTTCTATGGCAAAAATATATATTGAAGCTAAAAATAGCGAAGAAAAGCCTAAAAGAAAAACAAAAACCGCATAACGTTTGACTTTTTATATAAAAACCTTTAAAATTTTAATTAAAGGAGAAAAAAGTTGGAAGAAGAGTTTGAAGATTTAAGCGTAGATGCTTGTAGAAAAAAGTTTATGGATATGAGAAAGAGCTTTCAAAAGACCTTTCAAAAAGCTGACTTTTTAGCAAAACAAGAAACATTTAATAATCTATACGATAAAATCTGCATAGACGCCGTAGAAGGCGACGTTATAGCTCAGGACTTTCTAGCCTACTTAAATAAAAAGGGCTGGGGGGATTTTTTGCCTGTAAATATGGATGCCAGTATGCGTTGGCAGATACTATCGGCAGCAAACGGAAACGGATTTGCAATAGAAAAGCTTACAATATTTTTAAGCTTTGCCATAGATAAAATTTTGGCTGTGGAAGATATACGCGAAATAGCTGAGCGTAACGATATTTTCCAAGAAAACTATCAGTATATTATCGGCAGACTAATTTGCGAAGGAATTGTAGACGAGCTTCATATAAATGCGCGCGATATGATAAAGGAAGAGACAAAGCACCAAGAAGCTAGCCCTAAGATTATGCACGTGTTCGATAACGCTAGGGAAGAGTCTATTCCAAGAGTTCTTAAATTTTTAAGAAGTTAAAAAAATGCTTCAAAAAACATTGACAAAATATTCTCCTTGTGGTATATTACCTTGTAATAACTCCGCTTGGAGTTTTTTATTGCATAAAACTAGGCGGATTTTTGGAGGAAACTATGGCAAAAAATACTATTAACGATAGAATAACACTTGCTTGCACAGAGTGTAAGGAGCGTAACTATGCCACAACTAAGAATAAGAAAAACGACCCGGAAAGAATAGAACTAAACAAGTTTTGCAAGCGTTGTGGAAAACATACATTGCACAAAGAAACTAAATAAGGGGTAAAACATGGCTAAAAAGAAATCTAAAAGCAATAACAAGCCAAAGCAAGAAGTGGCAGAAGTAAAGGCCGAAGAAGTAGCAGAAAACGTTAACGTAGAAACAGAAGCTTTACAAGCAGAAGCAACCGTTACTGCTGATAACGTTGTGCCAGAAGAGAAGAAAGAAGAAAAGAAAGTAGACGAGAAAAAGTCTGACGATAAAAAAGCAAATGCAAAACAAGATAAAAAGAAAGACAAGAAAGAAAAAGGGCAGAACAAGGTAGCTAAGAAAACCAAAGAGACCTTTTCTGAACTTAAAAAAGTGTCTTGGCCTACGTTTGGTCAGGTTGTGAAGAAAACAGGCGTTGTTCTTGCCGTTGTAATAATCTTCACAGTGGTGCTTTTTGGAATAGACTATCTTTTAGGCTTACTTTTCGACCTTCTAACGTCGGGAATACCACAAGGTTAAAGGAGAACTAAATGGAAAAACAAGAAGAAGCAAAATGGTATGTACTCCACACCTTTTCAGGCTATGAAAACGTTGCAAAGGAAAATCTTGAAACCGTTATAGAGAAATATAACTTACAAGATAGAATTTTTGACATCATAATTCCTATGGAAGACGTGATAGAAGAGAAAAACGGTAAGAAAAAGCTTGTTCAAAGAAAACTTATGCCGTGTTATTTGCTTGTAAAAATGATTTATGGCGACGACCTTTGGCATAACGTTACAAGAACGCGCGGAATTACAGGTTTTGTTGGGCCAAAGGGTAGACCTCTTGCCTTAACAGAGGACGAAATTAGAAAGATGAGGCTTGAAAAGATAAATGTTAAACTCGACCTTGCACCTATGGATAAGGTTGAAGTTATCGACGGACCACTAAACAACATGATAGGCACGGTTATCTCTGTGGATAACGAACAGAATAGAGCAAAGGTAAACGTTGAAATGTTCGGCAGAGAAACGCCTGTGGACCTAGACTTTTCTCAGCTTAGAAAAGTAGAAAATTAATTTGGTTTTAATGTTAGAGAAATCTAACTTTAAAATATACTAAAATTTGTGGGAGAAAGTTGGCCAAACTTTCAAAGGAACCACTATAAAAGGAGAAAATTATGGCAGCACCAAAAAAGGTATCAGCAGTTGTAAAACTACAATTGCCAGCTGGTAAAGCAACCCCAGGACCTCCAGTAGGCTCATCTCTTGGACCTCACGGAATTAACATCGCGGGCTTTACCAAAGAATTTAATGATAAAACTGCATCTCAGGCAGGGCTTATCATTCCAGTGGTAATCACAATTTACCAAGATAGGAGTTTTGATTTCGTTCTTAAAACTCCACCAGCAGCCGTTTTAATTAAAAAGGCTTGCGGGATTGAAACAGGTTCAGGAAAACCTAATCGTCAAAAAGTCGCAAAGATTTCTAAGGAAGAAATTAGAAAAATCGCCGAGCTTAAAATGCCAGACCTAAATGCAGGCTCTATTGAAGCCGCTATGAGCATGGTTGCAGGCACAGCTAGAAGCATGGGCGTAACAGTGGAGGAGTAAGGCTATGAAAAGATATAACGAAGCTAAAAAATTAGTAGACTCTTCTAAACTTTACGACGTAGACGAAGCTTTAGACCTTGCACTTCAAACTGCAAAGGCTAAGTTCGACGAAAGCTTAGAACTTCACTTAAAACTTGGTGTAGATGGCAGAGTTGCCGACCAACAAGTTAGAGGTGTAGTAGTTCTTCCAAACGGAACAGGTAAAAAAGTTAAAGTTTTAGTTATAGCTAAAGGCGACAAGGCTACGGAAGCTGAAAAAGCTGGCGCAGACTATGTTGGCGGAGAAGAGATAGTAGCTAAAATTTTAAACGATAACTGGCTAGATTTCGACGTATGTATCACAACACCAGACATGATGGGCGTTGTAGGAAGAATAGCAAGAGTGTTAGGCCCAAAAGGTTTAATGCCAAACCCAAAGAGCGGAACCGTTACAATGGACGTTAAAAAGGCTATTGAAGACGTTAAAGCAGGTAAGGTTGAATATAGACTAGATAAGTTCAACAACATTCACGTAACGTTTGGTAAAGCAAGCTTTGGTAAAGATAAGCTTAAAGAGAACTATGAAACTGTTATGAACGCAGTTATAAAAGCAAAGCCAGCCGCAGCAAAAGGGCAATACATTAAGAACGTATCAATATGCTCAACAATGGGCCCAGGCATAAAGGTTAATGCAAGAAGCTAGGCTCGCTTAGTTTGCTTTAAGGCAAGCTTTCAAGCTAAAGCTTTTGAAAGCTTATGCCACATAAGCAAACACGCTCGCCGTATACGCGCCAGACGAAAACTCCATTTTTTAGGGTTCCCAAAAATTTTTAATTTTTGGGATTAAGGAAAGAATGCAAAGCGATTTGCATAGTTGCGTTTAGCAACTTGCTTAGCGGAGCAATTCTTGACGCTTGCGCGTACTCTCGTGCGAAGAGAATTCTTCGAAGGAAAATTGATTAATAAAAACAAAACCAACTTTAGTTTTAAGGTTGGTTTTTTAATGTTTAGTTTGCTTTAAGGCAAGCTTTCAAGCTAAAATAAAACACCAATCTAATAAGATTGGTGTTTTTTGTTCCCCAGCGTCCAGCCATCGTCATTTCGAGCGGAAGAAATAATTGCTTATAATTCTTCCATGCTTAATGCTAGACGCTAAATTTGATATTATATTCCAGCAAATATGCAGTCGAGAAATCTCGGCTGCTTAAATTTCTTCAAAGTCTCTTGCGAAGCCTACTCCGCTGCTTCAATCAACCTTTCAAGCTCGTCTGCTTGATTTTTTACTATGGCCAAAACGTCCTTTTCTGTTAAATTGTTTTTTGCTCTGTACAATATTTCATAGTCTAAGCTTATATCTTCATGCCCTTTAAGTTTTTTTGCTATTTCCTTCCAATTAATATTGCCAAATTTGTTTAAAGTGTGTTGGTCGGCTGTTCCGTCATTGTCGTGTAAATGAAGAGCTATAAGCTTGTCTGAAAACTTTGTTAAATAGTTGAAGTCCGGGTCATAAACGTGGTTATGCCCGGAGTCGTAACAAAATTTCAACATAGGGCTTGAAATTTTTTCAAACACTTCTAAAAATAATTTTTGACAATCTATGTTTTCTATGGCTAGCGGCACGTTCAATTTTTCGCAAAGTGCAAGAACTTCTTTTAACCTTTTTTCTCCAATCTTGGAATATTCTCCGTCTAAATGTACGACAACACAAGTAAAGCCGTATTTTTTTGCTATTTTTACATCTTTAATTAGCCTTCTTTTTAAGTGCTCGCCGGCTTTTCCTTCTTGCCAAAAGTAGGGGAGTTCTTCTCTGTTATATTGCATATGTAAACTGGAAAGCTTAATGCCGTATTTTTTAAATATTTTAATTTGTTTTCTAATAGAGCCATTTTGATATTTGAATTTTTTATCCGCATTTGTAATTACCGATGTAAAGCCAGCTTCTTTAATAAGTTTGGCGGATATTTCTGGTTTTAAATTGAACCCAAAATAAAAACTAATTCCTTTGTTCATATTTCACCCAAAGAGCATTATAGCACTATAAAAAGCTAAATAAAACTAAAAATAAAAAAAATTTACAAACTTTTACAAAAAGTGCTTAAAATCGTTTGACAATTTTTTATATAAATGGTTAAAATAAGGTATCAAAATTAATTTAAGAGGTTAAGGGGTCCTAAGCCTTAACAAATTGAATTAAATTTTGAACTCTTATTAAGGCGCTAAGTTTTTCTATGCCCATTTTTAGGACTGATGGGTTATTTTTAGGGAAGCAAAAAACTCCTTATAAGAGAAAGTTTTAAGAAATTTTTCAAAATATTTAAGGAGGAATTTATGAAAAAGAAATTTAAACTTTTTGCTACCATTGGTTCACTTGCACTTGCGGTTTGCATGATGACAATTGGTGTACTTGCTGCTGCTACTGTTTCATTAAATGTTACATCTGAGGTTACATTCGATGCTACAGCAACATCTTTGTACGTATCTTATACTGCTAAAGTAGAAAGAGCTTCATCAGCAGCTTTTACATCTCCAGAAACTTTAGGTACTGAAAAAAATGCTAACAACGGTTCAGAATCAAGCGGAAACGCCTCATCAGGAACCTTAGAAGCTTGGAATCCTACAGGTGTAGCTTTTGAAGAAGGAAAACAGTTTATAAGATATACAATCATATTTACAAATAATACATCTGATAGAAATATTAAAGTTGAAGTTGCAGATGCACCATCAGATCTCGTCGGTCAAATTACAGTAACTAATAATAGTACTGGCTTAGACAGCATTGCTCCAACTAAAACAGGAACTTGGTCAATTACATTAGAGTTAACAGATGCATCAAGATCTGTATCTGGATATACTGTTTCTCCAACCTTTACAATTTCATTTGTAGCTTAATAATCTCAAGTCCTAAATAGAGATTAAAAAAATTAAAAGTCCTAATTAAAAATTTCTTTTCAATTAAATACAAAAAGCCTTAAACGTAAGTTTAAGGTTTTTTGTTTTATATATATTCTTTACTAAATTTAGTAATAACATATAAAAATCTTTACTTTTTGGCTAAAAAATAATTATAAAAGTAAAGATTTTATTTAAGATGAAAACTTTTTCATAAAATTTAGCATTTAAAATTTCCAGCGCCTAGCTATCGTCATCCTGAGCGAAGTCGAAGGATCTTGCTACTATAGCAAGATAAATAATATGCCATGCAGAGTTAAAAAGGTTAAACTCAAATGTAATAAAACTTTAATATCTCTGCAAGCTTTAAAAGAAAGCCAAACGCTAGTGCCAAGATCCGTTCGACTACATATTAACTAAATGGGGAATTCAAACAAATTAGCTGGCATAAACAAAAAGTTAACACGATTTCTTTCGCTCAGGATGACGGAGTGGTAGTGCGCTGAAGTTTTTTATAGTTTTATTTTTAGTTAAATAAAGCTATTGTTAGCATAGCAGTTTGTTAAAAATTTTAAAACATTCAACGCCCAGCTAACGTCATCCTGAGCGGAAGAAATTATGTTAAACATAGATTTTGCTAGACGTTTGCAATAATTTTTTATTATGATCAGTATGCAGTCGAATGGATCTTGGTACTAGCGTAAAGTTTTCTTTTAAAGCTAGCGGGGTTAATAAAGTTTTTATTTTGTTTGGGTTTAACCTTTTTAACTCTGCAAGCCATATTTTTATCCATTCTGTATCAGCAAGATCCTTCGACGCGTCAAAGTACGCTCCGCTAGGCAAGTTACCAACGTAACTGTGCATATCGCTCCGCGGCTTTTCCTTTTCCCCAAAAATCAAAGTATTTTTGGGGACCCCGAAGTTCAGGATGACGAAGTGTTGGGCTTTGGAGCCTTTTTAAAGTATTGCTTTTGGGAATATATTCTGCGGTACAGAGAGTAAAACCACACGGGGAAATATTTTTCACTGGCAGGGAAGCCTACCATATAGTATAGGTAAAAGCATTAATTTTTCATTATATCTTCATATAAATCTTTAAAATTAGGGTTAAAAGTTTTAATTAATTCTATTTTCTTTTGTCTTGTCCAGCCTTTAAGTTGTTTTTCGCGCTCTATGGCGTTAATCATAACATCAAATTTTTCTATGTAAACAACTTTTGTAATGTTATATTTATCAGTAAAACCTTCTACTAAATGTTTTCTATGCTGAAATAAGCGGGCTTTTATGTTCCCGCTTACCCCTATATAAAGCAAATTATTTGTTTTGTTTGTTAAAATGTATAAGTATGCTTCTTTCATTTACATCTCATCTATTGGGTTGATGCAAACTAATTTCATGTCGGCTTCAAGTACGTTCTTTATTGTTCGAACAAAGTTTATTTTGCCTGCGCTTTCTTGCTCGTCTTCTGTAACTATTCGCGTTTCGTTGTAGTATGTGTTAAATATCTGGCATATGTCTAGTAAATACCTTGAAATTAAACTTGGCTCGTAGCGCTCTTTTGCTGTAAGGATAATCTCGTCTCTATCTGCAAGAAGCTTTATAAGTGCAAAGCCAGCGGCAGAGTTTTGGAAATTTGGCATTATTTCATCGTTAAACTCATAGTTTTCTAAATATTTTTTTATTAGGCTATTGCATCTTGCGTAGGTGTACTGAATATAAGGCCCAGTTTCGCCGTCGAAAGAAACGGCTTTTTTTAGGTCAAACACCTTATCTTTAATTCTATCCACCTTTAATATGCTGAATGAAATTGCAGATAGTGCCACGTTTTTTACTATTTTGTCTTTCTTTTCTTCGCTTAAATTTCTATTTTTTACAACTTCATAGGCTTCGTTTTCCGCTTCGTCTAAAATATCTTGGAAAAGCGCTTGCTTTCCTTTACGGCTTGCAATTTTTCCTTCTGGCAAGCTAAACATTCCGTAGGCAATGTGATGAAGCTTGTCGGCATAAGGCTTGTTTAAAAGTTCACAAATTTTAAATAGCTTTGCAAAATGGCTGTTTTGCTGGCTTGCCGTAACGTAGAGCATTTCATCAAAATGATAGCGGTTATATCTATCTTCCACAGCGGCAAGGTCGCGCGTTACGTAAAGGCTTGCGCCGTCTGAGCGCTTTAACACACAAACGCCAAGATTATATTCGTTCATGTCTATAATTGTGGCGCCGTTTTCTACTTTGGAAAGCCCGGCTAGGCGAATTTCTTCAAGCGGCTCTTCCATTTTATCGTTGTAAGTACTTTCGCCGCGCCAGTCGTCAAAACTTATGCCCATGCGGGAAATTAGGCGCTTTGTTTCTTCTATTGTTATGTCTATAATCCACTTATATATCTCGTATTCCGTGCCAGATTTCTTTTCAATTTGGCTAGAAGCGTAGCGCGCCTTTTCAAGTAACTCTTCGTTTTCATCAGCACAAAATTTTACGTAAAGGTCTTGAATAGCGTCCATTCCGCGCTCTTCTATCTCTTCCTTATTGCCCCAAAGTTTGTAGGCTACCACCATTTTGCCAAAAGGTGTGCCGTAGTCGCCAACATAGTTTATTCTAACCACCTTATAGCCAAGCGCTTCACAAATTCTAGCTAAACTTTCACCAATAATAGTTGTGGTGAAGTGCCCAATGTGAAGATATTTTGCTAGGTTTACAGAACAATAGTCTATGCAAACAACTTTGTTTTCTCCAATGTTTGGAAATTTAACTTCTTTAAGTTCGTTTAAAACGGCTTTGGTTAAATAATTTTTGTTTATAAAGAAATTTAAATAGGCGCCCATAGGTTTTACGTCTGCAACTAGTTCAGATTCTAACGCTCTTTTAGCATATCTTGGCATAACGTCCGCAGGTGCCACACCTTCTTTTTTTGCTAGCACAAAGCATGGAAGAGAAAGGTCTCCCATTTCTGGCCTTGGGCAACGTGAAATCAAGCTTTCGTCAACGTCTAAAATTTTTGCAAGTTCTCTATATAAATTCATAGAAAAGAATGTAGCATATTATATAAATTTTGTCAATTAAATTGACTTTTTAAAGCGTTTCGCATTAAAATACTTTTATGGTAACATTAATTATTTTAGATGGATTTGGAGAGCGCGAAGAAGTAAAGGGCAATGCCATAAAACTTCAAGGCACGCCGAACCTTGATAAGCTTATAAATAACTATCCACACACGCTAATTTCTGCTAGCGGAGAAGCCGTAGGTTTAAGCGCTGGGCAGATGGGCAATAGCGAAGTTGGACATTTGAATCTTGGTGCGGGCAGAGTAGTGCTTCAAGATTTAAGCAGACTTAACCACGATATTGAAACGGGCGAATTTCAAAAGAATAAAATTTTTAACCAAGCGTTTAAACATAGTAACACCCTTCATTTAATGGGGCTTGTTTCCGATGGCGGAGTGCATTCCCATATCAACCATTTAAAAACGCTAATAGATATGGCGCACAGTGCAGGCGTTCAGCACATATATGTGCACGTGTTCACAGATGGTAGAGACACCTTAAAGGATAGCGCTCTTGGCTTTGTGCGCGACCTTGAAGAGTTTATGAAGGGAAAAAATGCAGAAATTGCCACAGTTATAGGCAGAGTTTATGCCATGGACCGCGAAAAACGCTATGAGCGCGTTATGAAGGCTTATGACGCAATTTGCCTTGGGCAAGCGGAAAACTATTTTCAAACTGCAAGTGAAGCCATTGAAGCTAGCTACGCCCAAGGTGTGTACGACGAGTTTATAGAGCCGGCTATAATAGGCAAACCTAAAACTATCAATTCTGGCGACAGCGTTATCTTCTTTAATTTTAGAACGGATAGGCCAAGAGAACTTACTGAGGCCATAACTGAGAAAAATTTTAAAGAATTTCCTACTAAAAAACTTGAAAACCTATATTTTGTGACCATGACGGAATATTCGGACGAACTTAAAAACGTTCATGTGGCGTATCCTGCGGAAGAAATTAAAGACGGGCTTAGTGAAACTATTTCAAAGGCGGGGCTAGAGCAGTATCACGTTACGGAAACAACAAAATATGCTCACGTTACTTTCTTTTTTAACGGAGGAAGGGAAGAGCCGTTTGAAGGGGAAACGAGAAAACTTATAGAGACCAAAGACGTGAAGGATTTTAGCGAATTTCCTGAAATGCGTGCCTTTGAAATAGCGGAAGACGCTATGCGCGCAATCAGTGAAGATAAATATTCTTTTGTGCTCATAAACTTTTCTAACCCGGATATGATAGGCCACACGGCAAATTTAAAGGCTACAATGCGTGCTATTGAAGTTGTGGACAAGTGTGCATATGCTGTGGCAATGGCTACGCTTATGGTGGGCGGCGATTGTATTATTACCGCCGACCATGGTAACGCGGAATGCCTTGAAGACGAAAACGGCAATCCTGTAACCGCGCACTCCACAAACCCTGTACCTTTTATTTTGGTTAGTGAAAGATATAAAAACGCAAAATTAAGAAAAAACGGCAAACTTGCAAACGTTGCACCAACAGTTTTAAAGCTGCTAAACTTAAAAAAGCCAGAAGCTATGACGGATAGTATGATAGAAGGCTAACGGAAAGCCTAAATTTTGAAAAAATTTAGCGCCGCCTGAAAGGCGGCAGCGGGCGGAAGCCGCCCGCGCTTTCCGTTAGTTTAGTTTAATAAAAAATTAGTTTAATCTAATAAAAAAATCAGCTTTAAAGGCTGATTTTTTATTTGCCTTAAAAAAGGCAAAAGGAGAAAAGGAGTATGCCTATTGGCACATGAAAAGAACAAGAAAATTATTTTTCTAATTCGTAATAACTACCAGAGTGTTGAGTAGCAGGGAATCTCTGACCTTTTTCAAGGTAAGTAGAACCGCCGTTGTGGCCTTCGCTATCATAAGCTGTGTAGTTACCACTTTCTGGGGCCTGTTCTCCAGGACGCCATTTTTGATTGTTTTCCATTTTTACCTCCAAGCTTATTTTGTGTAAAAGAATAATTATTATTCAAAAATATTGCAAAAATTAATAAAAAAATATATAATTAAGCCATGCAAACGATTTTAGATTTTAATTTTGAAAAATTAAAGGAAATTATTTTAAGTTTAAACGAGCCTAGTTACCGCTCTAAACAGCTTTTTGAAGGCTTGCATTCAGGTAAAAAGCTAGAAGAAATTTCAAATATAAGTAAAGCTTTTAAAGAAAAGCTACTTTCAAAATACCTAGATTTTCCGGCAGAAATCTATAAAAAATTAGAAAGTAAAGACGGCACAAAAAAATACGTTTTTAAATATCTAGACGGAAACATTGTAGAAGGCGTATTAATGAAATATAAGTATGGCTACACCTTGTGCGTTTCCACGCAGGTTGGGTGTAGAATGAACTGCTCTTTTTGCGCTTCGGGGTTAAATGGACTTATAAGAAATTTATCTTGTGGAGAAATTCTCGCCGAAGTGCTACTTGTAAATAGAGACCTTGGTGGCAGTGTGAAGGATAGGAAGATAACAAACCTTGTGCTAATGGGCAGTGGAGAGCCGCTAGATAACTATGCTGAAGTAGTAAATTTTTTGAAGATTATAAGTTCGCCGGAGAGTTTAAATATTTCTCCTAGAAACATATCGCTTTCAACTTGTGGGCTTATTGATAAAATAGATAGGCTATCCAAAGAAAATTTGCCAATCACTCTCACAATTTCCTTACATGCACCAAACGGGCAAATTAGGGAAAAGATTATGCCAGTAGCAAAGGCGTATAAATACGATGAATTAATAAAATGTGCAAAACGCTATTTTAAAAACACGGGCAGACGCGTTGTGTATGAATACGCACTAATTGCAGGTGTAAACGATAGCTTAAAGAATGCAGAAGAGCTTGCAAGAAATTTGAAAGGCGATTATTCCTTCCATGTAAATATAATTCCACTTAACGAAGTAAAGGAGCGTGGGCTTAAATCTTCCAAAAACGCATATACTTTTATGAACGCACTTGAAAAATTGGGCGTGAGCGCAACGGTTAGGCGAACTATGGGAGAAGACATAGAAGGCGCTTGTGGACAACTTAGAAATAAAATATTAAAAGATGAAAATTTATGAATAAATTAATAAAAAATAATATTATTTTAATAAAAAAATCTAAATTTTTAACATTTTTATATGAAATTGATAATTTAGAAGAAATTAAAGAAATAATAAATAATTTAAAAATAGAACATAAAAAGGCTACGCATATTTGTTACGCCTATAAAATAGGTGTTAATGCAAAATATTTTGACGACGGAGAGCCTGCGGGCACTGCTGGCAAGCCTATATTTAACGTTATAGAAAAGAAAAATTTAAATAACGTATTAATTATAGTTATTAGATATTTTGGTGGAATAAAACTTGGTGCGGGCGGACTTTTTAGAGCATATTCTAATTGTGCGTCGGAAATTTTAAAATAAAAAAGCTGCAAAAATTGCAACTTTTTTATTTTTTTATTAATTTTAATTAAATTTTTAACGAATTTTTTAAATTTCTCTTGTTTCGTTTATGCCTTCAATAAATCCGCAAGGTGAAGGGCAGGTGTAGTCTGGAAATGTGCAACGTGCGCCTTTTGAGTAAGCTTTTAATGTGTCTTTTCTAGGGTGATTTTTTCTTTCAAGTTCTTCTATATATTTTTTAAGAGTTCCGTTCGTTACGTCGTTTATTTCTAGTTGAGCAAAGGAACATTTTCGTTCTTTCATTTTTAAAATAAAGTTTTCAAGTGTTCCTTGTTCATTTATATTAATTAGCATGCCCTGTGGAAGTACGGAAGATTGCTTTTTACAATCTTCTAGCCACTCTTTGCAAAGTTTTTCATCATTTCTTAAAATTTTTGGCAAATAGAACTCATCTGTTTCAAGTAAACTCATGGAATACCAAATTGTTCTGTGCCTTTGCGCTTGTGCAAGTTCTGCAAAGGAAGCTTTATATCTTGTGGAATATGTATCGCCAAACTCTTCAAAAGGTGTGTAATCTGAAAATAAGCTTAGCTTTCTTTTTTTATCGTCTGCATTAATTCTTTCATCAACAAGGCCAGTAACTTTACTAACGGCTTCACAAAATTCTTTTATGTAAGGTTTAAGTGCGTTTCTAAATTTATTATCCGTTTGTGTTTCTAGTTCGTTCATTAAAAAATGATAAACTCTATTAAGTTGCCCATATTGCACAGTGTAGAGCATAGATGTTGGCGTGAAAACGGAAATTAAGTAGCGCGCATTTTCTTGTGCAAGTTTTTCTATTTTATTATTTGTGAAAAATTTTGGGTATTTTTCTTGATATTTTGCCGTAATTAATTCTTTAAATTTATTTAGCCATTTATTATAAAGCTCTTTTTCTTCTTCTTTTAATACCATTTTTGTGTATCTTGCAGATTTTTCACTTGTGTTGTACATCTTTTCATTGTTTAGAACCATAGCAAGAGCCTTTGGTATATCTTCTAAATATAGGCTAATTGATGCGTGGTCGTAAACGCTTAGGTGCTTTGAATTTTTTGTTTGATTTATCCTCGCCTTTGTTTTCTCGTCGGGTTCATTTAAAAGAGTGTTTAAGTCTGCCGGCATATAGCAGATGCCTGCAGCTTTTCCACTAAGGTTATCGAACTCTTCCTTTAAAGTCGGGCTTTTTTGAATGAAATCTGTTTGCGCAAGTATACTTATTTTCATTTGTGTTTCTCCGAGGAGAGATTAACACAAAACGTTTAAAAAGTCAAGTTTAGTTATTGGTATTTAATAAATTCAAAAAGGCTTGTTTATTGTTTTTTAACCTTTCATCGTCGCTAAGCTTTATTGCTTCTTCTACGTTTGTTAAAGCCTTGCTGTATTCTCCGATATTGTAGTATGCTAGTGAAAGATAGTCGTAGGGAAGAGAGCCCCAGCAAACTGGCGATGAAATATAGGTTAGCGCGCGCTCTTTTATTTTGAACATCTCTTCAAAAGTAACTGCGCACTTTAAAAACTCTTTTTCTTCGTAGTAGAGAAGAGCAAGTTCAAAATAAGCTTCTCGCGTGTAGTTACATTCAAGAATTGCTTTTAAAAAATATTCTTCGGCTAAATTATATAGCCCTTTATATTTATAACATAATGCAATAAACCTTAGGCTTGCGCAGCGCTCTTCCGCCCACGTGGCAGTAGGAAGTGCTAGGTGATATTTTAGCGTTTCAATAGCTTTGTCGTACTCTCTGTTGAACATATACTCGCGGCCTAAATAGTGCGCGTTTCTATCGTCGTTCGGGCGCTCTTTTAAACTGAGCTCTAAAAGCGGCAAATAGCTTGCTCTGGATTTTGTGTTGTCTGCCTTGTGGTTTAACTGTACACCCGGGAGTGTGATTGTATCATAAACATTGTTATCTATTTGAGTTAAAATTTCATGCACGGGGTGCGTCCAAATAAACGCGCCCTTTTTATGCATTTTATCCGCCATAAAAACATAACCTTCGCTACCGTCTGGATTAAAGTTCCAAGTGTAGCGATATCTAGCGCGCCCGGTGTTTTCCGTCCAATTTTCTTTTAAAATTTTACACCAGCCTTTTTCAAAATATTCGTCTATATCTACGCAAACGCAAATATCCGTATCTTCCGGCACAAGTTCTAAGCTGTCGTTTCTAGCTTTATCAAACCTAAATTTTTTATATTTTTTTTGTTTTGTTATTACTCCAAGTTCTTTAAAACGCTCAAAGGTGCCATCCGTGCTTCCTGTATCTAGCACGCAAACGTAGTCTGCTTCCTTAACACTTTCATACCAGCGGTCAACAAATTTAATTTCATTTTTTGCAATTGCATATACACATACTTTTTTATTCATACTTAATTTTTATGTTTTAAATTTTATTTTTGTGATATTTAATAAAAAATCTTTAAAAAATTAAAAAAATATGCTATAATTTTTAAAAAAATGGAGATTTTTTATGAATTTAAAGCAAATTTTTGAAAATTTTAATGCATATGATAATAAAACTGCATTAAATATTATTAAAAAAAATAATGAAAATAGTTTAGATGTAAACGATAAAAATTTAATTATTGTTGCTGGTCCAAACGGTAGTGGAAAAACTACGCTGGTTGCAAATTTATATAATAGCCGCGCGCTTTCTTACCCATACCTAAACGCCGACCTTTTTGCAAGCACAGTGCTATCTTTTATAGCAGACGACCTAGAAAGAAATAAAAGTTCTATGTATTACACAATGGATAAGGTGGCAAAATACATAAATATAGGCAAAAGTTTTTGTTACGAAACCGTGCTTTCACACCCAAGCAAGATAGAACTTATTAAACTTGCAAAGGAAAAGGGGTATAAAATAACATCAATTTTTGTGTACACCAATTCGCCGAGCATAAACATAGAACGTGTGAAAGCAAGAGCGGAGCAGGGCGGACACGACGTGCCTATTGATAAAATCCAGAGCAGATATTATAGAAGCATAGAACTTTCAAAAGAATTAAAACTCTTATCAGATAAGTACTATTCCTTTGATAATTCTAAAACTTTAACAATTAAAAACTTTGAAATAGAAAAATAAAAGTGGAAGCTCCACTTTTATTTTTTATTTATATGCTTGTGCTGAGTGATTTTTCTTTATTAAATTCGCCTTAATTAATGCATCTTCTAAATATTTGCCGTCATCAATTATAATTTGCTTATATTTTGGTTTTGAAAATTCATCAATAAATATGTTGAAATTATTTTTTACTTCTTGAATAATTCTTCAGTGTTACCCCTGTCGCGATAACATTTTATAATATTTTGCTATATTTTAACAAAAAAAGATAAGAGAGTATTCCGCTTGGTCTAAGTGTGTGCTTGTTTGGCGGAGCGACAGCAACGCCACTTGTATATGACAAGCGCACGTCTAAGTGTCAAATTCTAAATTTTTTTTAAAATCTATTATTATTAGTACATTTATATGATGATCTTATGCTATAATATCAAATTAGGAGAGATACATAATTTATGTTTTTTAAAATCGCAACCATTGAAGATAAGAATAAAATTTTAGATTTTTATTATGAATATTATCTAAACAATAAAGAAATATATAAGCCTGAGATGTCTCTAGATGAATGGCTTAAAAAACTTTTTTGTAGTTATCATAACAAAGAAGTGATGTATTTAATGTATAGAAAAACAGATAATAAATTGATAGGTATTTCTATAATACGTCTAGAATTAAACAACTTTCTACAAAGGTATTGGGGCAATATTGGATATTACATTAATATAACAGAGCAGAATAAAGGTTATGGTAAACAATTATTTAGGCTTACTTTACGAGAATGTAAAAAATTAGGTATTGAAAAGGTTTTAATTGTTTGTTATAAACAAAATGTCGCTTCTGCTAAAATAATAAAAGCCAATAAAGGTGTTCTTATAGAAGAAATTTTAGATGAAGACAATAAGGAACTTTTACAAAGATACTATATACAATTAACTTAATATGTTTGTAATGTTGTGCTGAATAGTTTAGCTATTTTGCACGTTTGCTCCTTTATCCCAAAAATTAAAATTTTTGGGAACCCTATAATGTGGCGGAATGGCAGCCGCTTATAACTAGTTAATATAAAAAAATAATCCTCGCCTTGACGGCTCGGATTAATTTTTTCTGGTGCGGGCGACGGGACTTGAACCCATACGGTTTCCCACTTGCCCCTTAAACAAGCGCGTCTGCCATTCCGCCACGCCCGCATTTTGCTCTATTAATATACTATATAGCGTTTATTTTGTCAAGAAATTTTGTAATTTTTGTTTAAATATTTGTCTAATTTTTATATATGTGATATAATACCTAAGATTTAAGGAGACAATATGCAAGAATTAGAAATGAAAAATTTTATTCCACAATTAGAGGCAAGGCTTTTAAATTTAAGCTACGATGTTTTACCTATTTCTGTGGGAACAACTGTAAATTTAACAGTACAAGATGAAGTTAACATTACAAAGGTTGAAAAGAATAGCATAACCTTTGAATGTACAAGAAATTTGGTTATGGAGCCAAAATCTATTTTTGAAGCAAAGGCAACTTGCTTTATTAAAAGAAGCATAGACCCAAAACTTGCTGAGGAAATAGACTTAACAACCTACGATGGTTTAAATGAATTTATACAACATAACTTAGCTAACCTTGTTAATAGTGCTTTTGCAAATATGAGCCATATATTTGCTAGCATTACTGCAAGTTTTGGCGGAGCGCCTTTCATTACACCACCAATTCCAACGCCAAACACAAGAATTATTAGAAAAATTTAAGTTTTAAGCCGCTTTTAAAAGCGGCTTTTAATTTGCCTCTTGAAAAACGCATTAAGCTATGCTAAAATGTTTATATGGAATTTGAAAATGAAGTGTGCGAGCTTTATGGCGAGCGCATGCACAAGAAAAGTAAAAAGAAATTTAGGGGTTTTGTTAAGGGCGTTGCCGGCTGCATGGGATACGACTTTAAAATTGAAAAGAGCTTAACTGCTAAAAATATAGTGATAGGAAATCCTGAAAAGGCAGATTATATAATAACTGCCCATTACGATACTCCGCCGCGTCTTCCCAAATTTTTTGTGAAGCATATGCTACTATACTGTTTAATAGCTTTGCCAGCAATAATGCTTGGGCTTAACTATTTATTGCCGGAAATTTTGCTTGCAGTAAGCGCACCGTTAAAGGTGTTTGAAGTGCTATCGTATGCTCTTCCAGTTGCAAACCTTGGCATATGCGCAGGGCTTTTGGGGCACGTTTTTGGAATGCTAGGTAACGCGAATAAGAAAAATTATAACGACAATTCAAGCGGTGTGCTTACAATTTTAAATATGATGGAAAAATATAAAGACGAGCCCGCAGAAATTAAGGATAGATTTTGCTTTGTGCTTACAGATAATGAAGAAAAAGGGCTTTTTGGCGGGTTTTCTTTTGCGAAAAGGCATAAAAAAGAGTTAAAAAACAAAACTTTTGTTAACCTAGATTGCGTAGGCAAGGGTGACCAGTTCAATTTATACTATTTTGGTAAAAATGAGCCTAATATTGTTAAGGAATTAAAGGTTAAAGAAAATGGCAAGTATAGTTTTAAGCCGGTGAGAAGTGGGCTTATGAGCATGAGTGACCATTTGGCGTTTAAAAAACACGACCACGTATGCTTGCTTTCCGTAGATAAAAAGAATAATAAGTCCTTATACTCGCAGATTCATTCAGTAAACGATACTAGTTTAGACAGAGAAAATATAGACTTTGTTATAAAAACCCTAGACGACGCTTTAATTTCAGGCGAAAGCGCTAGGATTAAAGAAAAGATTAAAGATAAGAAAATTCTACAATTTTTACCTACAAATTATGGGGGTACAGAAGAAAAAGAGGCTACAATGTAGTCTCTTCTTTTTCTATTTGATTATTTAAACATTTTAAGCCTGTAATGTAGTACATTATTTGCGCTTCTTTATCTTCGCTATGAAGGGGAATCATGGAAATGAAAAGGAGCCCTTCAATTAATTCTATATCGTCTACGTTGTAGCCATATTTTTCTACAATATTGTCAAAAAGAATAGGGTTTATCATTTTGCCAGTAAAGAAGGAATATTCAAAGTCGTCGGGCGCTTTTTCTTTTAATTTAAACATATCAAGAGTTATGTAGTCGTATAAACCGTGGTAGTTGTGGCGAGTTTTTGCTACGTCGTATCTGGAATCTCCGTAAATTGTGTCTACGCCAAAGTTTCCGCGCGGATCTATAAACTTAAAGGTGTTTGTTTCTGGGAAGTAGATTACATTACTAAAACATATGTCTCCGTGAATAATTGAATAATAATCTTGGCTTGTTTCAACTAATTTGTTAATTCTATTTTCTAGTTTTTTGAAGGCACCGTTAAACCCTAAAAGCTTTTCTCCGTTTGCAAAGATATATTCTTTTTCTAAAATATCTTGTCTTTCCCACTCTTTTATGCGGTCCAGAGTTTTGGTTATATACATATATTTAGAAAGCTCTTTAATATCTGGTGAACCTTCTGGGGCTTTTCTACTCCACATTAAACAGCCGGTTTTTAAAAGTTTGTCGAATATATAAGCCCAGTTGTCTTCGCTTATCTCGTAGAAATTAAAGTATTCAGTTAAAGTTTTGCCGTTTACCATTTCAGTTTTGTAAGTAGTTTTATTGCCGTCTATTGTGTAGCCGAAGAACTGCGGTATTAAAAAGGCAAGGTCGGAGTGTTGAATTGTGTCTAGCCATTTAATTTCTGTTTTTAGTTTGCCGTATTCGCTTTCCTTTGTTAAAACGCCGAATTCATCTAGACGGAAACGATTGAAACTTCTTCCAGCTATGTTTTTAGCCATAGTTTGATTGTAGTCGCGAAGAGTACCCGTGTCGTACCACGATTTTATTAAAAGCCCTTTCATTTGAACTTTTTTAGAATATTCTTCAATCATAGAGCTAAGTTGAAGCTCGCCGCGGTGAAGTTCGTAGTTTTTAGATAAACATTCTTTTAAGACTGCGGGATTTCTAAAATTATATAAGCCAATTAACACCTTATTGGTTTCCGGCGTATAGTCTGGCTTGTCTATAATTCCAGTAACGTCTTCATTAGAGTTTGTTTTAATTAAACACCAACGGTTGTGAGAGTTGTCGCTTATCGTCATGTAGCCTAGCCAATCGTAAGAATAGTCTAGGTCTGCTTCGCAAAGCGTGTCGCCAAGAAGTAGAAGGGTAGGCTTGGTTATGTAGTCTTTACAAAGTTGAAAGGCATGGAGTGGACCTTTGGGATCGTTTTGAACAACGTATTTAACTTTTAAGCCTTCAAAGCTTTTTTCTACAAAGCTTTTTACAATTGATTCATTGCTTGGGCTTACTACAAAAATAATGTCGCTTAGCCCGCGTTTGATGTACTCTGACATCATATTAAAAATTGCTGGTTTAGAATTTATAGTAAGTAACCCTTTTGGAAGAGAATAGGAAAGCGGAGCAAGCCTAGTTGCTTTTCCTCCCATAAGGATTACGAGTTGCATATCTTCCATATTTTCCCCTTTTAAATTTGTGAGTAAAAATAGTATACAATATTTTTTTGCTTATTTCAACTTATTAGAGAAAATTATTAAAAAACTCGCTATGAAAGCGAGTTTTCTTTATTTTCCATATTTTCGTTTTTTACAGTTTGTTTTTTATTAGTTCTTTTAATTTCAAACGCCTTTAAAAAGTTTTTGTTTTTCTTTTGACATATTGCGCAAGTTATGCCTGCTATAAGCGCGCCACTCGCGCCAAGTATAATATCTTTCATGGTGTCGTAAAGTGCGGCTCTGCCCACAAGTTCAACTCCGTTTTCAATGTAACGCTGTGCATTATAGCCAACAATTATGGCGTCTACTGTGTATTCGTATATTTCCCACACAGCTTCTATGGCTAGAGAAAAACAAAAGGCAAAAATTAGCAAAAATATTGGAGAAATGTCATCATTATTTTTAAACCATACGCAAACAAGACACATAGAAAGCAGCCCAAATAATACCGCGCTAGACCCATGCAAAATGCTGTCCCAGTGACGAAATACGGAGTAAATATCCATAAAAGTGCCAATAAAAACGGCAAAAATAAAGAAAACATATAACGAAATATTAAAAAATGCTGGAAATTTAATTTTAAAAATTCTTTCAATAATCATAGGCAAGAATATTAAAACAATCATACCAAGGCGTTGAAGAATGCCAAGCAAAAAGCCGTCTGTTCCAAGGCTTGTGCATAAATAATAGATAGGTGCAAAAACAAAGCACGCAAGAGTAATACCAAACACAATATATTCAGCCATTAAGCTTTTTGAAATTTTTTTATTGTTATTTTGTTCTTGATTAGTTATAGTTTCATCCATAAAAATCTCCTTGAAAGATAGTATATACAAAAAATTATAAAATACAAAATAAAATAATAGGATTATTTAATAAAAAATCTTTTAAAAGGCACATTTTTGTTCAAGCTACAGGTTGGAAGGAAGGGAAAGTAAAAAAAATTCCAAAAGCCCGTAATTTCGCTTGACAAAAATGCGGGGGGGGGTAAAATAGGCTAGCAAAATAAAATTTGCTAGCCTATTCTACCCAATGTGCAGGGTTTTGTTTAAATACTATCGTTTTGGGTAAAATACTCTTATTTCTTCGAAGAAATAACTTCGCATGAGAGTACGCACCAAACTCCCAAGCGAAGCTGGAGTTTGCGTTTGGTGCGTATAAAGAAAAATTTCAAGCATAAAAGGCGAGCGTTTGCGATTAGCAAACCCGCCCAAAGCGCAGAAATTTTTCTAATAAAGGAGAACATTATGAAAAAGAGAAGCAAAATAATAGCCTTGGTTACAACGCTTTGCTTATGCCTAAGCCTATTTGTAGTAGGCGTATTAGCTGCAAAAAGCGCTACGTTTAATGTGACAAGCACCCTAAACTTTACCGCAGACGGCGTATACGTAATGGTAGACGCTAGCCTAAAACAAGGTGCAGATGTAGCCACTGCAGCAGTACTTTCTGGTGAAGGTGCGCCTAGCGGGCAGGCGACATATAAAGCATATTCCTATTCTCGCGTAAGTGGGCAAGACTATCCAAACGGCGAAGCTTCTACAGGTTACTTTGTGGATGAAAATGGTATGCGGGCAGACACTTGGGCAATAGGAGATATAAATTTTACAAATGAATATGTTGTAGTGATATATGAATTTATATTTAAAAATTATTCAGATTTTGAAGTGGCGGCAACGATAACTAACTATACAGAAAGTGTTGGAGAAGAACCTTCACTTTCAAGTGTATTGACATCATTGAAAAGCAATGGAAATGAAGTTGTAGAAAGCGAAAATCAAGATGGTGTAATTATTATTCCAGCTAAAACTGGGCAAACTCCTGGTACAGCTAAGTATACTATAACTATAACTTTAAAAAATTTTAATAATAATTTAAAGCAAAATTTATCAATAAATTTTAGTTTTAAAAAGTATGTTAGTAATGATATAAGGGTTAATGTTTTAGGTGAAGGATTTTTAATTTTTTTAAATGAAGATTACAATAACCCACTTTCTGGGAGTAACATTATTATAGATGAAAATGATAATATTTCTTTTGGCTCTATAAATGATCTTGCCAGTGGAGATTTTCAAATTGTTTTAATTTCACCAGATGGAAAAAGAACGATATTTTTTGATGGTTATGAAGAATACGTTATGATAAGAAATGAAGGAGATTATTATATTTTGAATTACGTAGATGGGCCTTCTTTAATAGACCAATTTGATAGCAGAGAAACAGATATAGTAATTTCTACCAGTTTAGGCGACATTACTTGTGGATTAGGGTGGGTTATTGAGTTTGTACCACATAGCGAATAAAAATGGTGAGCGTTTAGTCAATTATTTTTAAAATTAATAAAAATCCACAAGCTTTAACTTGTGGATTTTTTTACTTAACTATAAAGTTTATTAATCTTGAAGGAATTAGAACTACTTTTATAATTTGTTTGTTCTCAAATTTTGAAGCAAATTCTTCTTTTACTTTTTCTTCTATTTCACTTTGGCTGCTTGTAGGGGAGATGTTTATTCTGCCTATAATTTTGCTATTTTGTTGAACGGCTATCTCTACTTCGTTTTGAATAAGGTCAGTTTCGTTATAGCTTGGCCAAGGTGTGTTTTCTATTGAAGGCGTGAATTTGCATTCTTCCCAAAGCTCTTCTGTGATGTGTGGAGCAAATGGGTTTAATATTCTAAGTAGTACCTTATATTCTTCGGAATTTATTTTTTCTAGTTTTTCTAGCGCGGTTGTGAATATCATAATCTGCGAAATTGCTGTGTTGAACTTTAAGTTTTCTATGTCTTCGCCAACCTTTTTAATACTGCTTGCACATATGAACTTTTGTTCATCTCTTATTTCGCCTGTTTGAACCTTGTCTTTTAATGCAACTATTCTATTAAGTAGCCTTTCACAAGGTTTCATTGTTGCGTCACTCCAAGGTTTCATTTCTGTGTAGTCGCCCATAAACATTTGCCCAAGCCTAGATACGTCTGCGCCGTAGGTTTCTACGTATTCCATTGGGTCTACGGTGTTGCCTGCGGACTTACTCATTTTAGAGCCGTCTTTGGCTAAAATTATACCTTGTTGTACGCGCTTATCAAAGGGTTCACTGTAAGGAACTAAGCCGTTATCGTATAGGAATTTGTGCCAGAACCTTGCGTAGAGAAGGTGACGTGTAACGTGCTCTCCGCCGCCGTTGTAGATGTCTACTTTGCCCCAATATTTCATTTTGTCAAAGTCGGCAAACGCCTTGTCGTTGTGCGGGTCCATATAGCGTAGCCAATACCAAGAAGAACCCGCCCAGTTTGGCATAACGTCTGTTTCACGCTTTGCAGGTTTTCCGCAGTGTGGGCAAGTAGTGTTTACCCAATCCGTTATTCTAGAAAGTGGACTTTCGCCGTCGTCTGTTGGCTTATACTTATCCACGTTTGGAAGTTTTACAGGAAGTTCTTCGTCTGGAACTGCTACCCAGCCGCAGTGCTCGCAGTAAACTAGCGGCACAGGCTCGCCCCAATATCTTTGACGGCTAAACACCCAGTCACGCATCTTATACGTGCATTCCTTTTTGCCTAAGCCATGTTCTTCAAGATATTTATTTAGTGCCACCTTTGCTTCTTCAACGGTTAAACCTGTAAACTCGCCAGAGTTTATTAACTTGCAACCTTTTCCTAAATAGTCGCCCTTTTCAAAGGCTTTTTCTTTTATATCTCCGCCAGATATTACTTCAATCATTGGAAGATTCATGAGTTTGGCAAAGTCGTAATCTCTTTGGTCGTGGGCAGGCACTGCCATAACGGCACCCGAGCCGTAGTTTGCTAGCACGTAGTCGCCAATAAACACAGGTACTTTTGCGCCGTTTATTGGGTTTATTGCAGTTATTCCTTTAAGCTCGCAACCGGATTTTTCCTTTACAAGCTCCGTCCTTTCAAACTCAGATTTCTTTGCCGCTTTTTCTCTATAAGCTAGCACTTTGTCCCAGTTTTGTATTTTATCTTTAAGTTTGTCTACAAGTGGATTTTCTGGGGCAAGCACAAAGTAGGTTATGCCAAACACCGTTTCTATACAAGTGGTAAATATGTCAAAGCTTTCTCCACTCTCTAACTTGCAGTGTAGGGTAGTGCCTTCGCTTTTGCCTATCCACTTTCTTTGCATTGCCTTTATGTTTTCCCAGTAGTGCGTTTCGTTTAAGCCTTCTAGAAGCTTTTCAGCGTATTCGCTCATTTTAAGCATCCATTGGCTTTTTGGCTTTTGCACTGTGGGCGTTCCACATCTTTCGCAAACGCCGCCTTCGCTCTCTTCGTTAGAAAGCCCTATTTTACACTTAGGGCACCAGTTTATGTTGGCTTCTGCTTTGTAGGCAAGACCCTTTTTAAAGAATTGTAAGAATATCCACTGCGTCCATTTATAGTAATCTTCGTCCGTGGTGTTTATTTCTCTATCCCAGTCGAAAGATATGCCAAGGCTCTTTATTTGATTTTTAAAGTGCTCTACATTTCTTCTTGTAACTTCCTTTGGGTGTATGCCTGTTTTTATTGCATAGTTTTCCGTTGGAAGACCAAAGGCGTCCCAGCCCATAGGGTACAAAACGTTATAGCCTTCGGCGCGCTTTTTGCGGGCTAAAATGTCCATAGCTATTTGGTTTGGCGTGTGGCCTACGTGTAAGCCTGCTCCGCTTGGGTAAGGGAACTCTACTAAAATATAGTACTTTGGCTTTTTATCAAAATCTATGGCATGATAGCGGTGCTCTTCTTCCCATATCTTTTGCCACTTCTTTTCTACTTCTTTAAAATTCATATCTTCTCCTTAAATACGCTTCGGAAGCAAAATTTCGCGTGAGCGAAATTTTTAAGCGCCTTTTAAGGCGCTTTGCTCTGGGCTCTGCCCAGAGCGCTTCCGAAGCTAGTTTTCAACAACTGCTTTAATTCTTCTAACTCCGCTAGACGAGCTCTCTTCTTTTAAAATTCTAAAATGTTTAAGCTCGCTAGTGTTATTTACGTGTGGGCCGCTGCAAAGTTCTTTGCTAATATTTCCAATTGTGTACACAGAAACCCTGTCGCCGTACTTATCTGTAAATAGCCCAATGGCGCCCGTCTTTTTCGCGTCTTCTAGGCTCATCTCTTCGCGCACAACTGGAATAGCGTCAGAAATTGCCTTATTTACAAAATTTTCAACTTCTTTCACTTCTTCTGGGGTCATTTTTCTTTCAAAGTTAAAGTCGAACCTTAACCTTTCAGGTGTAATATTGCTGCCTCTTTGGTAAACGTGATTCCCAAGCACGTGCCTTAGCCCTGCTTGAAGAAGGTGAGTAGCGGTGTGAAGTTTTATCGTCTCTTCGCTGTGGTCCGCAAGTCCGCTCTTAAACGTGCCTTCCGTTTTGGAAATTTCTCTATGCTTTTCAAAAAGCTCGTTGAATTCCTTTTCGTCTACCGTTAAGCCCTTTTCGCTTGCTAGCTCCTTAGTAATTTCAAGTGGGAAGCCAAAGGTATCGAAAAGTTTGAAGGCAATTTTACTATCAAGTTTTCCGCCCTTTATATTATTTTCGTCTTTTACGTAGTCGTTAAACGCCTTAACGCCTTGCTCTAAACTTTTAGAAAATTTTGCAAACTCTGCCATGAATTTATCTACAATTTCATTCTTAGAGTAGTTCCACTTTGGTTCTAGGTCTATTTTTTTCATGTTGTCCATAGTAAGCATTAAAAGCTCTGGAATTTTGCTGTCTTCAAGCCCAATAGTTCTCATGTGGCGAATAGCGCGCCTAATTAATCTTCTAAGCACGTAGCCGCGTTTAACGTTAGACGGCTCTACACCTGCATTTAATATAAAAATGGAAGTTCTAACGTGGTCAGCTATAATTCTTAAACTTTCGAGTACTGGATTTTTAGAATTATTTTGCAAATATTCAATTATTGGAAGGAATACTTCGGTATCGTACGCGCTCTCTAAGCCGTTTAGCGTCATTATCATACGCTCTAAGCCAGAGCCTGTGTCTACGCTTTTCATTTTAAGCTTTGTGTAGTTTCCATTTTCGTCTTGATAATATTCCATAAACACGCCGGCGTTCCAAATTTCTATATAGCGGTTCTTGTCGTCGAATATGCCGGTTTCTTCATAGTTAGCGCCGTGTTCTGCGCCCGTGTCGTAGAACATCTCAGTGCATGGGCCGCAAGGTCCTGCGTCATGGTCGCCGCCAATGCGCCAGAAGTTATCTTCAAAGCCGCATCTTATTATATGGCTTTCTGGAATACCGTTTTTCTTCCAGTGTTCTATGCTTTCGTTATCTGCTGGTATTCCGCGCTTTTCGTCGCCGGAAAAAACTGTAACGTATAGCTTTTCTTTCGGTATGTTAAAGCCCTTAGTTAAAAGCTCAAAGGCGTAGTGAATGGCGCCTTCCTTAAAGTAGTCGCCAATGCTCCAAGAGCCTAGCATATAGAAGCTTGAAAGGTGATGGCGGTCGCCAATGCTGTCTATGTCTATAGTTCTAATGCAGTTTTGAACGTTGCACATTCTTTTAGCTTGCGGCTCTTGCTCGCCAGTGAAAACTTTTTTCATAGGAGCCATGCCGGCGTTGATAAAAAGTAGTGTTGGGTCGTTTTCTGGCACAATAGAAGCGCCGTCTATAATTTTATGACCATTCTTTTCAAAGTAATTTAAAAACGTGTCTTTAATTTGTTTAACTGTATACATAACCTTGTCCTTTTAATAAAAAACTTATAAGAGTATAATAAAAAAAACAAAAAAAGTAAACATTAAACAACTAATTTTTGAAAAAACTATTAAAAGTTCTGTTTTTGCTTGACAAAAATGCGGGGAATTTAGTTTGTATTTTAATTCATTTATGTTAAATATAAAATATGAAGCAATAGAATTAGCAGAAGAATATTATAATAAAAACTTTAAAGAACTTAATGAAGACATAATAAATAGAGAGTTGAACGGCGAAATTATCCAAAATTTAAAATAAGGTGCATATTTTTTCAACCTTTTTTCAATTTCATTTGTTTTTTTGTGGCTTTGGTGGTAAACTAATGCCGTGACTAATCCGGAAAAAACTAAAAAACATAAAACTTTATATCAAGTTCTTGGCATAATTGGGGATATTATCTTTATCCCTATTATTTTAATAGCCCTTGTTTCTAGCTCGGCTATGTTCGTGGCTAGAAGCCAAAACGCTATGCCTAGCATTTTTGGCGTTTCACTTGGCTTTGTGGCGTCGGAAAGTATGGAGCCTAGCGGGTTTATGAAGGGCGACGTTGTGTTTTTAGTTAAATGTGACCCCTATACATTAAAAGTAGGTACACCAGACGATATAGAAGACGAACTTGGTGATGTGATTGCCTTTTATCAGTATTCAGACCCGGCGGATTCTAGGCTTGGCTTAACAAGAGTAGATGATAGCGAAGTTTTAACAGCTCCGGACCCTAGCGAAATAGACCCAGAACTTGCAAATAGTAGGGTGAGTGTAAGTAACCTTCCAGATAACGTAAGAATTGTTTTCCACGAAGTAGTGGGTAGATATGTTGATAGCGACGGCACACTGTTTTTACAGACTAAGGGAACGGGAAACACAAACGAAGACGTTGTTAAGGTTAGAGCGGATTACGTGCTTGGCAAATACACATATACTCCAAATTGGCTAAGAGCGACTTTTAGGTTTTGTGCGTCACAAATTGGCATGATAATTTTAGTTGTTTTACCACTTGGAATTTTAATTCTTTTTGAATGTTTTAGCTTAATTGAACAGGCAAACAACATGATGATAGAAAAAGCGGTAATTCAAGGAAAGCTTAGGTATAACGACCCGGATAGCATTAAGGCTAACGTTGGAATTGAAATGAACGACGTGGAAAAAGTGCGGTTCTACGCGCTGGCGGCGGAAGAAGATAAGGAAGGCGTTCAAGACTTTTTGTGGAAATATCTAGAAGACGGCGACAAAAGCGAAAAGGAAGAATACGAATTTGTTAAAAAGGCGTTAGATGCCTATAAAATAAATCCGGAAATATATTTTGATATGTGGACGGAGCATATAAAGGGTAAGAAAAACAAAGAAAAATTAAAAGCTTACAGAGAAGAATGGCGAGTTAAGAATAATATAGCAAATAAAGAAAATCATTTAATTAAACAAGGAGAAACACTTGGAAAAGAAAACAGAGAAGACAGCTCTTCCCAAGAAACCACCAAAGAGGCCGGAGCAAACAAAGAAGACAAGCGCCCAAGAAGAAAAGAAAGAGCAACAAGTGAAAGCGGCGCAAGCGAACAAAACGCAACCGAGCAAGAAGCAAACGCCGAAGTCGGCAGCGCAAGTAGCAACGCAAACAAGCAAGGCGAAAACAGCCAAAACTCAAAGCTCCCAAAAAGACCAAAAAAGCCAGAAGAGCCTAAGTGAAATTAATGAAAGTGCGCAAAAGCAGCCTAAAAAGAAGCAAAGGACGTTTTATTCTCTCCTTGGCTTAATTTCAGACTGCATAATTATTCCCGTAATAATTATAGCGTTATTTTCAAGTTTCATACTCTATTCAAACCAAAGAAAGAACGACGTTAAAAGCGTGTTCGGTGTATCAATAGCTGCAATTCAAAGCCCAAGTATGACGAAGGGGGGCTTTCAGGTTGGAGATATAGTTATAATTAACCGTACAAACACAGATAACCTTCGCCCTAAAAGCAGCACCTATGAAGGAGATATTATTGCCTTTTACTACGAAAACGCAGACAGAAACGTTACTAAAACGCTAATTACAGATTTTGATAACTATGTAGAACCAGATATTCCAGAAGAAAGCATGCCTAAAAGAGATAATAAGGAAGACCTATTAGACGAGTACACAAGAATTTATTTTCATAGAGTTGTAGGAGTATATGTAGACGAAGCTACAGGAATTAGGTATTTTGAAACTAAAGGTGATAGTAATAACAGTGCTGATCCTTATAAAATCCGTGAAGATTTAGTAGTTGGTAAATATGTAAACACGCCTATGTGGGTGAGAAGCATATTCAAATTTTGCGCAAGCGGGCTTGGCATGATTATACTTGTAATTTTGCCGCTTACAATTCTTATATTTATGCAGATGTTAAGCTTACTTGAACAGGTCAGCGCGCTCATGACGGAAAGAAAGGTTGTTATGGGGCAAATGAACTTTGATAACGAAGAGTCTATAAAGGTAAACGTGGGCTACGAAATGCGCGATTTTGATAAAATATACTTCTACGACGTCTCGCCGGAAGAAAACAAGGCACAAGTTCGCGACTTTTTGTGGGTTTATCCGGAAAATGTGAAAGTTTCTAAAAAGCAACGCTCTCATTTAAAGGCTGTGGATATTGCGCTTGATATATACGATAAAAAGGGCGCAAGAGAATATTGGAATTATTGGAAAAGCTATTATAAAGGCAGGCACAAGGAGAAAATTAAACTTCTTAGCTACGTTGCCCTATACGTTAAGGGCGGACGAACTTACGAAGATGCATTAAAACTTGCAAAATTAGACGTAAAGAAGTATAATTAAATTAGAGGTGAAAATTATGGCTGTAATTGAAACGTTAACGGTAATGGAAAAAGAAACAAAACTTGTAGACAACGAGATTTCAGTTATTATTATGCTTGAAAAGAAGTTTGGCGAGTTTATGAAATCTTACGACCTTAAAATTTGGGGGAAGAAGATGTGGGAATGGGTAGCGCTCGCTTGCGACGGTTACATGATTAAAACTATTCCTTGCACTCCGGAGTCCGACGTTTTAACGCTTATAAAGCCGCTTCTTACGGAAAGCAAGTATACCGTAGTGCTTTACTCCGACACACCGCTATTTAAAAGACAAACCTTAAACGAAATCATGACGTACGTACGTCAGCGCGACTTAAACGTTTTGCCCTTAAAGCGTGGCTATGTTTTCAACACAAATTATATTCGTGCGGCGGAAAGTATTCGCGCGCTCGTTCAAGAGGATTTCGGAACAGATGACTTTACAGTTGTGGAAGACTATGCCGGGCTTAGCAAAGTTTCTAGAATTTTAAAAAATAGGATTATAAGTTTTCATCTAGCAAGCGGCGTTCAAATTTGTGACACTTCAAGCACATTTATAGATGCCGACGTTATGATAGAAAAAGGCACTGTTTTAGAGCCGAACACCTACATTAAAGGCGCAAGCTTTATAGGTAAAAATTGCCATATAGAGTTTGGCAGCGTTATAGAAAATAGCATAATATCAGATGAATGTATAATTAAAAGTTCGTATATTTCAGAAAGTAGAATTTCTGAAAAAACCGTAGTTGGACCATACGAAAGCGTGGTGGCTAAATCTAGTTGAAGAAGGGCATATGTTTTTAGTAGTAGGGCTTGGGAATCCAGAAAAAAAATATTTTAACACCTATCACAACATAGGCTTTTTAACTGTGGATAAATTAGCAGAAAAACTTGGCGTAAAGTTTTCTAAAACGTATTCAAAAGCAAGTGTAGCGGAAGGGGTTTTAAACGGAGAAAAAGTAATCTTAGCTAAGCCTAAAACGTATATGAACTTGTCTGGGGCTAGCGTGCAATCTTTTAAAAATAAGTTTAAGCTTAAAAATAATCAAATACTTGTTGTGGTCGATGATATAGACCTTCCAAAAGGCACGTTTAGATATCGCGAAGCAGGAAGCGCAGGCACGCATAACGGCATGAGAAGTATTGTTCAAAATATTGGCTCAGATTTTAAAAGGGTTAGAATTGGCATTAAGCCGGAAATAAAACCCTTGGACCTAGCGGACTACGTGCTTTCTGATATGGATAAGGAAATAAGAGAAGTTTTAGATAGCGTAATAGATGCGGCAGCGAACTACATTTTAGAGCATATAGAGGGGCTAAAAAAGTGAACTTAGAATTGTTACTTAAAAGTAATGAACTTTCAAGTTTTCTAAAAAATTTGGAAGAAGGTAAAAAACAATGCCTTTTTGGGCTTAATGCACCAGAAAAAGGCATATTTTTTTCTTTGGCAAAACGCGGAATTTTCGTGGCGTCAGATTTAGTGACGGCGGAAAAAATTTCAGCGGAAGCCTCAGCGCTCGGGCTTGAAAATAAAATTTTAACTTCATCTTTTACAAACCTTTTCGGCATTAAAGATAATTCTACTTTTTACGACTTTATTACAGTAATTCTAGACTTTTTAACCGGCAAACTAAACGGGCTAATTGTGCTTCCGGAAGTTTTATTTGAACGCGTTCCAAGTGAAGAAGAACTTTTAAGTTCTATTATAAAGTTAAATAGCAAACTAACCTTTGATAAACTAATAAAGCTTCTTATTGAAAACGGCTACACGCGCGTTGAACAGCCGTCTAGAAAGGGGCAGTTTTCCGTAAGGGGAGATATCATAGACATTTGGAGCGTGCAAAACTCCGAGCTTATTCGCGCCATGTATTTTGGCGACGATTTAGAAAAGCTTCAACTAGTAAGCTCCGACGACTTTTCTTTAATTGAAGAACTTGAACATGTGGACATATATCCAGCTGTGCTTAAAAATTTAACTAAATTTAATATTTTAAGTTTTAACACCAATATTTTTTACGACGAGCCTAAAAAACTTGTAAGTGAAGCGGAAAATTTCGACGCAAGCTTAGGGGAAGACAAAAAGCTTTTTCTTTCTATAAACGACGTATTTAAAAGCCAAAACTCTTCCTTAACGTCATTTAATAACTTACTTTCTCAAACTAACTTTTTTAAAGCGGATAGCGTTATAAACTTTAAAACGTCTAGCCCTAAAAAGTATCTTTTCGATTATAGAGAACTAGTTAAAGATATAAACATTTTCGTGCGCGGCGGCTATAAGGTAAGCCTATTTTGCGGCTCGGAAAATAATAAGGAAAAGCTAGAAAAGTTTCTCTTAGAAAATAATATCCATTCAGTAAAAGAAGACCATTTAGACGCAGGTGTAAGGCTGTTTTCAAACTATTTGCCGCACTCTGCATGGCTACTTAGCCTAGATAGCATAATTATAGGAACGGACGATTTATACAAAAAGAACATAACAAAAACCAGCAAAAAACAAAAGGTATTCTATACTCCAAAGGTTGGCGACTACGTAGTTCATGAGCTGCACGGCGTAGGCAAGTGTATCGCGCTTACAAGAATGAAGCTTTCCGACGTTGAAAAGGACTATTTTGTTATAGAATATGCAGGCGGTGACAAGTTCTATTTGCCAAGTGAGCAAGCCGGCTCTATTTCTGCGTTTTTAGGCTCAGATACCGCACCAAAGCTAAATAAGCTTGGCGGCGCAGAGTTTGAAAGAATTAAAGAAAAGGTATATAAAAACGTAAAAGAACTAGCAATAAACTTGCTTGAACTATACTCTGAAAGAGAGAAACAAAAGGGCTATAAATACACGGAAGGCGGCTATTTGTATGATATGTTTGAGCAGGCTTTTGAGTTTGAAGAGACGGAAGACCAACTAAGCGCTGTAAATGACGTTATTTCCGATATGGAAAAGGGCAAGGTTATGGATAGGCTTATATGCGGCGACGTTGGCTATGGCAAAACGGAAGTTGCATTAAGGGCAATTTATAAAGCCATAATAAACGGCAAACAAGTGGCATTTTTGTGCCCTACAACAATTCTTGCCGAGCAGCATTTTGCCACTGCCAAAAAGCGTTTTGAAAGCTTTATGGTAAGGCTTGCTAAACTAAATAGATTAGTTCCAGAGCCGCAAGTTAAGGAAATTAAGAAGAAAATTGCAACCGGCGAAGTAGACCTTGTAATTGGCACGCATAAGCTTTTAGCAAACGACGTTGCCTTTAAAGATTTAGGGCTACTTGTGCTCGACGAAGAACAGCGCTTTGGCGTTGGGGACAAGGAAAAAATAAAGGCGTTAAAAAAGGATATAGACGTTTTAACGCTCAGCGCAACACCTATTCCTAGAACGCTTCATATGTCACTTTCCGGCATTAGAGATATTAGCATTATTGAAACGCCGCCAAAGGAAAGGCTTCCTATTCAAACCTTTGTAGTGGAACAGTCCGAAGAACTTATTGTGGACGCGTGCAAAAAGGAACTTGCGCGAAATGGGCAAATTTTAATAGTTTACAATAGAGTAGAAACTATTTACGACTTTTCAAGCCGCATTAAAGAACTACTTCCAGACGTAAAAATAGGCGTGGCACACGGAAAACTTCCACAAAAAATGTTAGAAGATACCATTTTAAAGCTATATAACGGAGATTTCCAAATTTTAATTGCAACTACGCTAATTGAAAACGGTGTAGATTTACCGCTAGCTAACACGCTTATCGTTATAGATTCGGATAAACTCGGGCTTTCTCAGCTCTATCAACTTCGCGGGCGAATTGGCAGAAGTAATAGGCTTGCCTACGCTTATTTTACCTTTAACGGCAACAAAGTGCTTACTGAGCAGGCGTATAAAAGGCTAGAAGCTATAATGGAGTTCACGGACCTTGGCAGCGGCTTTAAAATAGCTATGCGAGATTTGGAAATTCGCGGAGCTGGAAACGTGCTTGGCAAAGAGCAGCACGGTCATATGGAAAAAGTGGGCTACGATATGTATTGTAAGCTACTTCAAGACGCTGTAAAAGAACTTAAAGGGGAAAAGGTTAAAGAAAAGAAAGAGATTAAAATGGACGTTGCACTCAGCGCCTTCATTCCAGAAGACTATATTTTAAGCGAAGCGGAAAGAATTAGAAGATACAGTGAAATTAGCGAAATTTCCAGCGAAGACGAGCTTTTAAACTTAAAGAGCGAACTAAAAGAAGGCTACGGAGAGCTTCCAGAAGAAGTGGAGAATATATTAGAAATTGCATTGCTTAAAAATTTATGTCAAAACGAAGACGTCAAACGCGTGCTTATAAATAGTCAAACGTGTAAACTGTACCTTTATAAAAAAGATGAAATCATGTCGGAAAGGCTTGCAAAGCTTATAGAAGAAAATAAAGATGTGACTGTTTTGAAATTTGAAGACGTGCCAATAATTGAATTAGACCTACATTTAAGCCCGCTAGATAAGGTAAAATGGCTAATAAACCTATTAAAAAATTAAAATCTAAACAAAAATTGTTGATTTTTTTCTAGATTATGGCTATAATGTTTTGGTACGCATTGAACAAGGAGAATTATGAAGAAATTTTTATCACTAGCTTTTATATGTTTAATAAGTTTTTCCTTTATACTTACTGGGTGTAATTTATTTCCAACCAATCAAGCAAACTACCTTAGCGCACCAATAGTTACATTCCAAACGGCAGAAGGGGAAAATATTAAAATAGATAAGGAAGATTTAATAACCGCTTTTAACTCTTACGGAGCAGAGCTTGTTAATAGCTACGGTTATTCAATTCAAGACGCCATAGACGCGACTATTGAAGTGCTAATAAACCGCGAAGTTATGCTACTTGAAGCTGAAAGAACAATAACTCTTGGAAACGGCGATTTAAACGAAATTTGGGACGACGCCTACGACACGATTATTTCCAACCTTTCCACTTACGAAGAACTTGTTATAGAGCAGTGGAAACTAAATGTTCCATCTACGCTAGATGAAGAAGAAGAGAGTGAAACAGCTTACACACCTTACAAACCGCAAGCAGAAATAGTTTTACAAGACGGTAAATATGTAATTAAGCTTTTAAACACAAACACTAGCACAGACCAAAACGTTGACCTTTACTATAATGAAGGCGAAGAGATAACATCGCTTGTAAAGACTGTAAATGATAGGTTAAATAATTCTGCCAACAAAGACGTTTTAACGGAAGCTAAAAGGCAATATGTAGAAGCTTTAAAGGAAAGTGAAGAAGGAAGAAACCTTTCCACGAATTCCGACGAAGTGTTTGCAAGAGAAGTTGAAAGAATCTACGAAGCTGTAAAGGATAATAAATATATTGAACTTTATAGCGAAAAACTTCAAGGCGACAACGATATTTCTAATATCACGTTAAGCCAAGTGCTTAGAAAGCTTACAGCTGATATGCTTTCAAGCTATACCAAATACACATTAAACGCAACACAATTTGATACGGACATGCTAGATAGCAGAGAAAACGTAGATTACGTTGTAAACAATAATTATTTCTATGTTAATCATATATTACTTAAATATGATGAAAGCTCTACAACTTATTTAGACGAATTAGAAACCTTGTATAAAAATGGAACAATATCAGAAAAAGCTTATAACGATGCACTAGAAGTTGAAGCGGAAAAAATTAAAGCTACAAACATTCAAACTGGCAAAGAAACAAACTTGTCACCAATGGATATTTATGACGAACTTGTTGGGCTTATGACGGGTAAATCCGACGAAGCTAAAACTCAGATTTTTAAAGACCATATCTACACATACAACGAAGATACTGGTAATATGAACGCAGATTACTGCTATGTTATTGGAAAAGATTCAAGTAGAATGGTGGACACCTTTACAGAAACTTCACGCAAACTTTGGGACAACGGCAAAGGTGAGTACGGCGCTATTGATTACTGCGTTTCAGAGTACGGCGTGCACATAATCTTCTACGCTGGCCCAGTTACAAACGCTTTTACAATTTCAGACCCAGACAACTTCAATTTAAATACAGACAACATGGACGAACTTACTGAAATTGTAAACACACTTAAAAACACCTATTTAAACGCGTTCAACAATAAAACGCTTTTCGATAAGGTATACGAAGAACTTGCAACAGACAGTTACACAATTTTTGAAACAATGAACTTAGACGTTTTAAAGAAGGAAATTAAAAATCTAACCATTCATATTTCAAATTATCAAGATTTATTAGGATAAGCTAAGGCTTATCCTTTATTTTTTAAATAAAAGCTTTGACAAGGCGTGCAATATTTGCTATTATAGAAATTAATGAGAAAACGTGACGGGAAAAAGAATGTAAAAATTAGAGCTCCTAGGAAAGCCGAGGAGCCTTTTTCTCGTGAAGAAAACGTGGAAACAGCCACTTTAACGGAAGAAGAAGTAAAAGAAATAATAGAAAAACAAGAAAATGACCAAAATCAGATAGACGAAGCAGAGCAAACCGTTGCCAAACAAAAGAGTAAAAAGAAAAAAATTTGGAACTTAATTTTCTTTTTAATAAACATAGCTGTAGTTGTGGGTATTTTAGTTTATCAACTTTTAACACAAGAAGTTATGCCGCTTTCTACGCTATTTAATAGTGGTTTTAATTTTTGGTTTCTAGTGTTAACGCTTTTTATCTTTGCTTTAACAATGTTTACGGAAACTTTTAGAACAAGCATTTTAATTAATCATACGTCGGGGAAATGGCGACCTTTTTTAAGTTATAAAGTTTCTGCGGTGGGAAGATACTACGATGTAATTACTCCTTTGGCAACAGGAGGAGAACCTTTTCAAATTTTATATTTAAAAAATAGAGGGCTTAGTGTATCCTCTGCAATATCTGTGCCAATGGGCAGATACGTACTTTGCCAGCTGGCTAGCATTTTAATGTCTACAATAGTGTTGATTCTAGCCGCTACCACGGATATAGTGGGCGGAGTTAACGTAATTTCCGTAGCTTTCTATATTGGCTATGCTATAAATACGGCAATATGTTTGGTAACAATATTTTTGTCTATAAGCAAAAAAGTTGGTGCAAAACTTGTTGCATGGGCTTTAAAGTTTTTAAAGAAAATAAAAATTGTTAAAAATTATGATAAACAATACAATAAAGTTTTAAAAGTTGTATCAGACTATCAAAACACAATGCAGGAATTTGCTAAATCTAAGTGGAAATTCGTGCTACTTGCTTTAATTTCAATAATTCAATACATTTTGCAATACGCTATACCATTTGGAATTGTATGTTTGTTCCTAGGCTGGCGCCCAGACCTATTTTTACAGGTGTTTATTATGGGCGTTATGATTGATATGGCAGCAAGCTTTATTCCAATACCGGGCGGCTCTGGTGTTAGTGAACTTTCATTCACGGCGCTATTTGCCTCGTTATTTACAGAAGGTACACTTTTCTGGGCGCTAATACTATGGCGTTTTATGAGCTATTACATCTACATTATTCAAGGCATTGTAATTATAATGTACGACTATTTTATTGGAAACAAAAAATACAGCTGGCTCAAACGTAAATGGGAGCTTGAAGCAGAGAGTGCAGAGTTTAGAGAGCAAAAGCTTAGGAATTATCAGCGCAGTAAAAATAAATTAATTTAGGCTTAAAAAGTTTTTAAGCCTTTTTTATGTTTATTTTAATATTTTTAGCAAATAATTTTAGTATGCAAGAAGAAATAAAGGCGTTTCCAAAAAGAAATGAAAAATTATCCACTAAAACTAAGTGGTTTATTTTTGTAATAGTAGTTTTAAGTGTGCTGCTTTTAATTGAATCCGCTTTTTTACTAACAGAATATTTAAAACAGCGTGTGAGTATACCGGGGAACATTCCATTAGGTACAGAAGTTACTGTAAATTTAAACTCCGAAGGCGCTTTTGCAGCCGCTATAACCTACGACGGCTCCAATATTCCGGGTGCAAGTGTTAAACAGGTTATAAAAATGAGTTTGCCGCTTGAAAGTGAAACTGCTGTGGTAAGAGCTAAGGTTTTTACATGTGATGAAGGTGGAAATATTTCCGAAATTCCAGTAACTGTTGCAAGCGAAGTTTGGCTTAAACAAGGGGAATACTATTATTATAACGACATACTTTCCGCCGGCGTTACTACGAATTTTAGCCAAAGCATAACGCTTCCTACAAGTGAAGATTTTTTTAATGCAGAAAAATATTATGAAATAATTGTAGTGTTTGAAACACTGCTTTATAATTCTGGAACGTACGATGTGGGCGAAATTTGGACAAATCTTCCAGAGAATTGGCTAACTAATGTTTAAAATTAGTGGACAAATTTTTTTTAATATATTAAAATTTATTATATGGAAAAAATAAAAGATAAAAAAAGTTTAAGTGTAAAACCATCTAAAAATAAGAAAAAGCCTAATGTTGACGAGCTTAACGTTTTACTAGACGCAGAAGCTGTAGATTTAACTCCGCTTGAAAAATTGGAGCAAGAAGTGGGCAGTCAGCCAGAAAGCGCTAATGCTGAAAACGTAGAAGTAAAAGAAACTAAAAAGCGCGGAAGAAAGAAAAAGGAAGTAGCGGCTGAAAGCGATACTGAAAAAGTAGCCACTGAAGAAGAAAAGAAAGAAGATAAAGCCGAGGTGGAAGAGAGCGCCGAAGAAGACAAAGAAAAAGAAGGGAAAGAAAATAAAAAAGAAAAGCCCAAGAAAAAGGTTAAAGAACCTATTCCGGGCGACATTGACGCTAAACCTTGGAAGATACTTTTCTTTGTAACTTTGGGCGTGGTTGGCGTTTTCTTAATTTTATTAATTATTTTAATAGTTATGTTAAACACGCCACCTACAAATATATTTTAATTAATTAAACTTCTGTTGCTATAATCGTAAACTATGCTTGTATCAAATAGAGGCAGAAGGGAAGTTTTTCTGTTTTTTAAAGTAAAACCGTCTATCACTTTTCTATCCATGAAAAGTGATTTTTCTTTTATATTTTTATTAAACGGCATATAGCTGTAAAATTGTTGCATTCCAACGCCGCAAAATAGTTTAAAACCATATTCTTCTAAAAGTTTATGTTTTTTAGACAAATTCCCAAAATCGTCTACCATTTCCCATTCGCCATAAGGGTAAACGTAAATTTGCGTTTCTCCTACAATAGGTTTAACTTCTGCGTCCCAGCTTTCAAGCTCTTTTTTAAAAGCTTCCACGGAGATCTTTTTCATGTGATAGTGTCCGTAGGAATGTGACGCAAAAGTCCAGCCGTTATTTTTAAGTTTGTTTACAACTTCTTGTGCCTTTTCTATTTCAGATTCTCTATTTTTGGTGTTACTTTTTTGCGTTCTATAACCAAGAATGCCATCGTAGCCCGTTAAGTTTAAAGTGCCTTTTGCGCCGTCTATGGAAAAATCTGGGTGTTTTTCAATAAAATCTTCCATTATACAAACAAATTCTCTGTCGTAAGTAATTTTATCTTCGCCGTTTATGTTCGTAAGCTCGGCAATATTTCCGTTTTCATCTAAAATAAGTTTATCTATCATGCCAAGGTGTAGTTTTTTATGGTCGTAGTTTACGTCGTCAAAAGAAAATATTATAGGCTTTTTGCCTTTTGGCATTTTTATTTTATTTTTAACTGCCTTACCATTTTCAACTTTAAAACATTTATTGATGTCTACCAAGGCATAACCGTTTTTATATAGCTCTTTTAAAATGCTTTTAAATTCTAAGTGAGTAATACAATCTTGGTTATAATGCAGGCTCATTTCGTTATTTTTTGAAAGCGCAATTTCCGGGTAGGCGAGAAGACAATGCGTGAACAAATGATCAACGCTAGCTGTATAGTAGTAGTTATCTTCTGCCTTTGCAAAGTTAAAATTTCCGCAAAATAGGATAAAAATGAATAAAAAACTTAAAAATATAACAATTTTTTTCATATTTTTATTATTAATTATTATTTTAAAATTATACGTTTTATTATTCGATTTATTTAGACATATTTCTTTTAAACCCGCATTTGAAGTTTTATAGTATTCTGATAAACTATCGTTAGGAGAAAAATATGGAAATTTTTTATAAACAAGATGCTATTAATAAACTTTCTGAAATTTTAAAGAAAAATTACTATTGTAAAAACGTGCTTGTTATGATATCTAAGGGAGTAAAAGATAAAATTTTGCCAAGTATTGTTAATGAATTAAATATGGCAGAAAACCCTTTTAAAGTGAATGATGAAAGGGGAGAGTTTGATTTAGTTATTGCGGTAGGTGGTGGGAATATTTGTAATAATGCTAAAATTTATTGCAAAGAGCGTAGTTTAGATTTAATTGTAGTTCCAACGGCGCCCACTAGCACTATATTTTTTAGCGACGAGTGCTATAAATTAAACTTAAACACCATTGAAGTGGTTAAAGGCGTAAGCCCAAAGTACGCTATTGTAGATGAAAAGATAATTCAAGCAGCACCGCTATATCTAGCTAAACGTGGTTTTTTGTTTGGACTATCTTTTAATGAAATTCTCTACGAAAAGGAAATATATAATTTACTTTTTAATAGCTTTGAAAATATAGAAGATTTAAAATACTTACTTATAACCTTAGAAAACGGCGCCATGAAACTTGCATCGGGCGAGCGAGAAGGCAAGCTTGAAGTTATGGATTTTATGATAGAAGTGGCAAAGTTAAATTTAGATATTACTGCTATAATTTCTCTTGCACATCTTTTAAGTTTGTCTGACAATTTTGCAAGCGAAAATATTTTAATTAGAAAATATAAAAAATTATCAGAACAAAATAAAAATTTAAATTTAAATTATTTAATTGCAGCTGATTTATTAATTTCAACTTTTAAAGAAATGTTTTCTCTTAAAAAAATAGAACCAAAAATATTTCCAAGTATACAAAAATTGCAAAAAAAATTAAATAATTTTAATATTTTAGTAGGAAAAATTAAAAATTTAGCGTTTTTTGACAAAATTATTGAAAATAAAGAGTTATTTTTAAAAATAAACGTAATAAAGCATAGATGCTACTATTTAGCTGAAATTTATAAAGATAGAATAAAAAATTCCATTAAAAAAATAATTAATATTTCTCCGGAAATTCCGGATATAGACGTTTGCTTTAATGCAATAAGTGTTATACCAATTTTAGATAATAAAAATTTGCTTGTGAATATGCTATCTTGCGTAGGTATTTTAGATTAAGGTTTAAAAAATAAAAATGCTGTCTAAAATATTTATGTGAAGAAGTTTTTGGTTTTTATTTTTTTACTTTTTATAGTTGCGGTTTGCTCTTTTGGTAGCGGCTACAAATTTTTAAGGTTAGAAAAAAGCGCTAAAATAGAACTATTTGTAACAAACATTAGCGCGTCGCTTAATGAAGACTTTATAAAAAACGGCGAGGGTTATATTGTTCATACAAACAACTTAAAACTAGAAGATACATTAAAAAATGTTTCCGGCGTGTATGGCGTAAGCTATTTGCTTGAAGGGGGCGTAGAAGATTATGAAGGTTTAAAAAACAAAGTTAAAGTTCAAAACGTTCAAGAAAGTGAAAACATTTGCACATTTTACGGGTTTTTAAGTGGCTTCGATAAATTTACGTACATAGATGGGAAAAAGGTAAACGTTCAAATAGCTTATAATAGTGAAAATAGCAGGCTTATTATAGGTTTTCCAATAATTTTAGGTTCTTATTAAAATTTAAGGTTTAAAGTTTTAAATTTGTGTCAAAACTATTTTCGGGAGGAAATTATGAACAAATTTAAACTTTTCATGAAAAAGTATGGCTACTATTGCATGGTGGGTGTGCTTGTAATTGCGCTTGGCATAACCATAGGAATAGCAGCTGGAACAGAAGATAACACGTTAAACACAAACCCTGCTGATAACCCTGTAATTAGCGTAACTAATCCAGAAGTTTTAACCTTTACTTTGCCAATGGAAAACCCAAGCATTATTAAGGATTTCTCTGGAGAAGATATCGTGTTTAACTCTAGCGTAGGTTGGTGGGAGACCCACGAAGGTATGGATTTAACTTCAGAAAATTCCTTGGTGTTTGCAATTGCAGACGGCGAAGTACTATCCGTTGTTGACGACCAGTTAGAAGGAACTAAGATAGTTATCGAACATACAAATGGTCTTCAAAGCGTATATAGCTCGCTTGATAGCACAGACATCAAAGTTCAAGTTGGAGACAAGGTTTCCATGGGTGACCAGTTAGGCGTAGCTAGCACAAGCGCAAGCAACGAAAGTTTAACAGGTGCACATCTTCACTTTGAGCTTATTGAAGATGGAACAAAAATAGACCCAAACAACTATTTAGAACTAGAACCTAAGTAAAAAGTGCGGCATTTTCCCGCATTTTTTATTTTGTCATTAATTTATTGTTGATTTCATATTTATATTGTGATATAATAGGGTGATTTTGTAAGGAGGATAAAATGGTTGAAGAAAAAGTTAAATCTCTTATTGCATCACAACTAAACATTCCTGTTGAGAAGGTTGAAGATAGTTCTAGACTTGTTGAAGACTTGGGGGCTGACTCACTAGATATAGTTGAAATGTTAATGACTCTTGAAGAGGAATTTGGCATTAGCATACCAGACGAAGAAACAGCCAACATGAAAACTGTTGCTGAGATTGTTAAAGTAATAGAAAGTAAACAATAATATATAAAGCCGCAAAATATTTGCGGCTTTCAGACTGCCCAAAACTGCGCGACCGAAAAATTCTTTGAATTTTTCTTGCTGCGTTTACTGTAAAACGCCTAAAAAGAGGCTTAAGGAAACTAAACTCCTGCTTTTGCGTCAAAAGCTACACTAAATATGAATTTTGCAAAGCAAAATATCATACTAACGCTCGCTTTTTCCTTATCCCCAAAAATCAAAGTATTTTTGGGGACCCCGAGCCGAGCCTTGCCTCGCTCGGTTAAATGAACAGTCTGATTAATTTATCTACAAGCTGAGCCGCAAAATATTTGCGGCTTTTTTAATGTAAATAAAAATGTCATATTTTGTCTAAAACTCTCATATTATGATAAAAATTGGGGGTGGACATGAAAGTTGACATATCTGAGCGTGCTGTAACTTTTGCAAGACACATACTAGATTCCGGCGACACCGTACGGCAAACGGCATTTATATTTGGAATAAGTAAAAGTACGGTGCACTACGACGTTAGCCATAGGCTTAAAAAAATTGATTTTAATTTGTATAAAAAAGTAAATAAAATACTTGAAAAAAACTTTAATGAAAAACATATTAGGGGCGGAAATTCCACTAAAAATAAATATTTAAAAATGAAGAAAAAATAGTAAAAAAATTCAAAATTTAATAAAAAATGGGCTTAAAATTCAATTTTTTGCCCATTTTTTATTGATTTTTCACATATTTTTAATTTTTTATTAAATTATATCTTTCATAATTAATTATTCCTTCAAATAATTTTTTATTAAAATCTGGGAATATTTTATTAATTTCTATAATTATTTTTTTCATGTTTTCGCGCTCTGTTTTCCTATCTATTGGGCATGGATTTTTTAAAATTTTAAAGCCTTTGGTGTACTCTAAAATTTGGCTTTCCCATAGGTAGATAAGCGGGCGTATTAACGTTACGTTTGTGTTAGACATATAGCTTTTTGGCTGCATAGCGTTTAGCCTATTTTCATGTTTCAAACTTAGCATAAAGGTTTCTATCATATCGTCGGCGTTGTGGGCAAGGGCAAGCTTATTGAAGCCTAGCTCTTTGCAAGTGGAACAAAGCGCTCCGCGGCGCATTTTAGCGCATAGACTGCAAGGGTTTTTCTCCTTTCTAACGTTAAAAACAACTTCGCCTATATCCGAAGGAATTAGTTTAAATTCTATGTTATAGCTTTTGCAAAAATTTTCTAAACTTTCAGTGTCTATGTTTTTAAAACTATCTACGCATAGTGCAATTAGTGAGAACTTTCTTTTACTAAACTTTTGGTATGTGCCAAGGCAGGCGGTTAATAGCAAGCTATCTTTTCCGCCTGAAAGGCCTATTGCTACCTTGTCGCCGTCTTCAATCAAATTGAACTTTTCTATTGCTCTATGCATGGCGTTAATTGCCCTTTGAATATTCATGTAAAAAGCATACTAAATTATTGTTTAAAAATCAATATTTTTACCAAGAAAAAATTATTTAAATTTACTCAAAAGAGCATAAATAGTTTGACACAAAAATTGTAATTATATATAATATAATAAAAAATCTACATTATGCGCCAAATTTTTTGATTAATAAATTTTTATTGACGCAAAATACTATGGAGGAAATATGAATCTCTTAAAGAAAATTGTAAAAAGCCCTATAGCTATCGCATTTATGTTAATACTAGCCTTGTCTAGTATTTTAACTGCATGCGGCGACCCGTATAAAGACCTTAAAATTGTACTTCCGGATTCCGTTGCTGAAAGTGGGCTTGTTTTAGAGCTTGACGAAAACAACACGGCTAGTACAAGCTTTACCGTTTCTTTGGAAGGCGCTCCAAGTAGCGTTAGTAGAGAACTTATGGTTAGCACGTCTAGCGATAGAGTTCTTGCTACAATAGAATATTTGAGAGGAGATTCAAGCGAACTTACTTTAAACGTAACTGGCATTGTAAACAATGTGCAAGTTACAATAACGTCTGAGGGGCAAAAGAGCGCAAGCTTTTATGTTTCTTCTGTTAAAAGAGTAACTGGGCTTCAACAAAGCCAGGACCTTTCTAGTGCTTATGCCGTAGTTGGAACACCTGTTACGCTAACTAGCAACTTAGTAACGTTCGAACCAGCCGACACCACGGAAAGAGATGTAGATTTTATTTTGCCAGATGGCACAATTGGCGCGAGTCTAGAAAACAATGTGCTTTTAGTAAGTGAAGATTATGCTTCACCAAACAACACAATTGAAGTTATTGCAGTATCTAGAAATAACAGCCAAGTAACCACAAGGGTAGAACTTCAAATAATAGAACCTGTTACATACGAAAGCACTTATTTTTATAGCAATTCTAACCCTATGGAAGAAATTGAGCTTGGAAGCAATAGAGAAATTACAATTGCAAACAACCTTCCAAGTAGAAATAGCCTTTTAATAAATGTTACGCTTAGTAGCAAAGATTTTGAAGTTTCATACAAATTTAAGTATGCAAACGTTGCAGAAGTTGTTTCTAGCACTGTTGCAGGAAATACTTATTCCTTTACAATAAGAACAAAAGGCGAAGTTGGCTCCGACGAACTTACTTTTGAAATTAAGCATAAGGAATTTGATTATAGTGTTACCACGGAAAAATTGATTATTTCCGCATACGACACGGTTTCACAGATAAGAACGTATAGAGAAGGCGAACTTGTTGAAACAGCGGAAGGAATTGTTACAAACTTCGACGTTTACGACTTCTATGCAAATGTTAGAGGTTTAGAGCTATCATTTGTAATTGGACCTACAACTGTTCCAGCAGACGATAGAGGTCTTACAATAGAGCTAAGGAACGGCGCTAGTGAAAACTTTATCTTCTATAACGGCAGTGGCAACGTTATAACGCCTACTCAAAATGAAGATAATTTAGATATAATTAGCATTGTAAGCGGTACTACTATTTACGTTGTAGCTAAGGAAAACGTAACTGCGGCAGGCCAAATAACAGTAGTTTCAGACGCAAACCCAGATGTTTCTGTAACGTTTACATTAACACCAATGGTGGGAGCAAAAGCAGTAGCCTTCGGTAACGCCGTGCAGGAAGAAGATGGAACGTATTCTTACTATTTAACTTCAAACCAGGCTATGACAAAAAATATTGAATTTCTAGTTTATCCTACAAACATAAATCTAGGCGAAGTTCAAGTTATAGCTTCGGGCAATGCTTTTGAAGTTGTAAGTAGTACTCCAAGATATGAAGGGACAACAACAATAACTGTAAATGACGAACAGATTACATACAATAAATATAGCATAGAAATTGTATCAAAAGCTGGTTTTGAAGAAATTGGCGAAATAAGAATTAGGCTTTCAAATGGTCAACTTTTAAGGGCAAAAGTAGAAGTGTTTGAAGCGCTTGAAGATGCTGTAATTTCCGTTCCTTCGCCACAACAAACATCTTCAATTGGAAACGTGTTAGAAACTACGGTTTCCGGACAAGATATTTTTGTTGCGTCAATTAAACGCGGTGAAACGGTTGGGCTTAATGTAAACACAAATACTAATGTTTCTATTAGTTACGATTTTTACGGCGAAACCATTTTAGGTGATGCCGACCCTTATGCTGATGCTTATCAAAACCTATTCCTAGACACAATTCCAACTGACGGATTTGTTACAACGTCTGGCATTTTAAATGCACTTTACTTAAATAACTATAATCAACTTATTGTATCAAATGAAGGTAAGGTGCTTGTTAGAGCAAGTGTTACAGGTTATCAACTAGATGAAGCAACAGGGGAGAAAGTTGAAAAAATAATAACAAGATATTTCGTAATAGAAAGTTATATTCCTATAACGTCTATGCTACTTTCTAGTTCTAGTAGAACGCTATATTCAGAAGATAGCGTAGGTAGCGCAAACATAGATAGCACTAAAACTACTTTTAACCTTGTATTCAACAATGGAAACACCAATAATCAGCCTACCTACAATAAACTTACTTGGAATATTGGATACCTTCCAACCGAAGATATAACGGAAGACGTTACTGATAAAAACGTTACTATAACTTACAGAAGTGACTCCACAACAGATACAAGAACTGTTTATACTGTTACTTTTTCTAGCGGTTTAACAAGCGTGGAAATTTCTGCAAAGGCTACTTATCAACTAGTTGCTGGCGGAATTGGCATAGCTAGCGTTATTACTGATACTTTACTAGTTACAGCTAGGGAGTTCGGTCAAACTATAAATAGGTCTTTCTTACTAACAATTAGAAGGGCTAACAAAGTTGAAAACATCATTTTAGAGAATGTTACGGAAGAAAACGGCATTTATTTAGAAATTGACAGGGGCTTAGAAGGAACTGGCGCTAACCCAGACCAAATTTTTGATATCAATGCTTATGCCGATACATCTAACAACCCACTTAACACAAATTTAATATACGAATTCTTCCCAAATGATGGTACGGAAGCTAACTTAATAACTGTAAATAGAACTACTGGTCTTGTTACACTTTCAGGCAATCAAACAAAAGGTGGTTCTGGTTACATTAGAATTGCACCTGAAGATAGCTTTATAGATGGAAGATACATAGCCGGAGATGAAGACGTTGCAAAATATATTCCAATAACAATTGCAGACGGCAGAAGTAGAGAAACGTCTTATAGGGTAGACAACGTAAATAATTTAAGGCAATGGATTCAAAACTATCCTGAGCTTTACTATACACTTACAATAGATATTACAGACCAGCCTTTAACGACACCATTAGATACATTAGATGGCAATACGGTAGAGTTTAACGGCGGACTATTTGGAAGACTTGAAGGTGAAGATACTTGCCGCACAATAATCCTTAACGGCACTTCGCTCTTTACAAATTTAGGAGCAAATGCTGTAATTGAAGACTTTACTCTTCAAGGTGAAGCAACCTTTGGTTTTGTTGCACAAGAAAATAACGGAACTATAAGAAACGTTACGGTAGACACTTGGCAAGAAGGAGCAGAATATAAACCAAGCACTGTAACAAATAGTGCGGAAGAAGCTTACACTGGTGGTTTAGTTGCAGTAAATAACGGAACTATCAGCAACGTTAAATTCTATGGCTCTATTAGCAATTTGAATGCAAGCGCCTATGTAGGCGGCATTGCTGGCCATAACACTGGCACAATTGAATATGCAGAAGTAGAATTTTATAGATATTCCGTAGATACAAAATCTACTTACCAAGCTGATGATAAAAGTGGAACTATAGGTGGCTTAGTTGGCTATATGTCTTCGGGCGCACTTAATTTTAGCTATGCTTATAGTTACGTTAAAATAACGGCTGACGACGACAACATCGTGCTAAACGGCGCAAAGGTAGGTATTTTAGTAGGCGAACTTGCAGGTGGAAACGTTAACGCTTGTTTTGGCAGGGCAAACACAGCAAACTTTGTTGGCGTTAATGAAAGCACAAGCATAAGCCGCATTGAAAATGCTTATATGTACGCCTATGCTGGAGAAAACGAACAAGCAAGTGAAGTTTACACCTATCGCATAATTGCAAGTTATAGAGAGATAGCTGAACCTTCCACATACCCAGATATGGGAGGCGTTTATAACGGCATATCTTTCGGTTCAGATAAGCTTTGGAATTTTGCTGGTGGCATTAACGGTGGATATCCTTACTTTAATGCTATAATGCAAGACGACGAACTAGACAACATTTCAGAGTTTAGCATCTATAACACAGATTTAACCTTAACAGACGGCAATGGCAATGTAATATTCTTCTATTACGAGCCTAACAATATGACGTTAACGGACACGGAAAATGCCGTGCTTGCTGGCTGGAATACACTTAATTATAGAAGCCTTTTCGGTGTAGAAAACACGTCTTCTATAAGAATAACGGTAGGCGATGCGCCAATTTACGCTGGGGCAGATTATTTAAGAGTTCAAGATGTAAATTATGCTACGTTTACATTTAGCGTGTTCTCTAAATACGATTACAGTTTAAGAAGAGAGTTTAGCGCCGTAATAATGTATAAAATTTTAGACTTTAAGCTAACTTATGCTGGAACGGAAATTACGGATTCTAACACAGATATATCTATAAAATATGGAAATTCTGATAACGTTTCAACGTCTATAACAACATCTAGGGTAGCAGTAAATAGAGCTATAAACCTTGTTCAAAATGATATGAACATAGTTTCAAATGCTAAAACAGGAACTACAACTTACGATGACCTTATTGTTGGCAATGAGATAGGCGTACATACAATTCAAACGGCTGAAATAGCAGAATTTACCACAGATGAAATAAATGTTACTTTAACTTTAAATATAAACGAAGTAATAGACCAAATATTTAAAGATATAATAACAACAAACTTTACAAAGAGCTTTAACGTTCAACTATATAACGGCGCAGATAGCATTATAGCAGACTCGGAAGAACTTACCATTGAACCTATAGACTCTCATGCTCAAAGCATAGAAGTAACTATTTACACCGACGACGCAAGCGGAGAATTCGATTTAGCTGCTAGCATTTTGAACGACGAACAGCTAAGTGAAGAAGGTTATTCGGAATATCATAGCGTAACAATAATTACAGAATATACAGTAGACGCTAATGGTCAACTAGTTACTGGTCAAACAAGTGAAAGCACAAATTATCCAGGAATTTCTGTAATAAACATTTACAAAGACGGAAACGATGAAATAATCTATAAAGAATTCTCAAACGGCTATGCTGTGGTAAGAATTTATAGACCAACCATAGATAACTATCCTGACGACAACAGCGACTACTATAAACATACCTATATGGTAACTTTTGGTTTAGTAGATGATAACGCGGTAAGAAATAAAGATTATAACGGTCAAGCGTTTAACTTCTCGCTATTTGCAGAAAGCACGGGCATTTCTACTAATTTCAATTTAATAGTTGAAACGCAAAAACTTTCTTACATTAATACTACTCATTACACGCTAAATTATGCTATATGGAAAGGGGAAACGGATAATCAGAGATTACATTATACATATTCTTCAATTCCACAATCTTTACTTGCACCGGGCAATGAAGGACTATTGAATGTAGAACTTTATCCAGCTTATTCAAATTATAGCTACATAGAAGTAACGTCAAGAACAGTAGTTGGCTCTTCTTACCAAGTAAGGCTTGGGCTTATGAGAAGGCTTGATGGCACAAACGAATTTGTTAGAGAAACTACTGGTTATGAAAGCTTTACGGGCGGAATTAGAATATTTAACCCAAACTTAGATAGCGACATAGGTTCACTATACCTTAGAACCTTTATTCCTTCCGACGTAGACGCGGACACAGTATACGAACTTACAGTTACAGCTTACAGTGAAGACGGCACTGCTTTAAAAACGGATACTTATAGGCTATCAGTGCAGTACGTTGCAGCTCCAGAGCTTAGTGTTAACGGCGGAAAACAGGCAATTATAGCTAGGGGCGGCTCTGGCGAAGTTGAAATAGTAGTAAATCAAGATCAAACTATAGATTCCTTATCCATAGATAACGTGGCAGTAGGAACAGTAAGTTATGATCCTTTAACCTATACCATAGATGAATCCACAGGCTTAAAAACTTACACCACTACAATATATTTCAGTACAGATTTAGTTCCAGGGAACGCGCAAGGCGAGAATGGCGATAACTTTATTATAATAACGGCAACAACATCTAGAACTATAAACGGAACAGTTGAAACTGCACACGACGTGGTTTACGTTGCGGTAGCAGACTTTGTTATAAATCCAGACGGAACTCAGCTTAACACAGATGCTTATAATAAAGACGTTTTAACAGTTTACGTTGGCACAACGCAAAAACTTGAATTTGATTTTGATGTAGACTTCTTCTTAACTAACGATAGTTTAGCTAGTTTCCAAACATATAATTACTTTAATTCTAATCCTATAAACTTAGACCCTAAATACGATCAAAGAAGAAGTTATATAGTAAACGGCTTCTACGATAGTATGCCTTACGATTTCGACTACGATAGCTCAAACAGCGTAATTGTGGCAAACTTCATAGATAACCTTTACTATGCCGATACTTATAACCCAGATAGAATTGAATTAAGTAAGGTATTCAATAGGCAAAGCGGTCAGGTTGCGGCAAACGGCTACTGCGTGTTCACTTACGACGGCTCTAACCTATACGTTCGTGGGCTTCAAGCTACAACGGGTAGCGTTAATATGTTACTTAGAATTCCAATTCAAATACCTAACGGCACAGACGAACCAACAAAAACCTATCTTGAATACTACTTCACAATAAACGTAGTGCTTGAAACTAACGAAGATAAACCTGTTATTATAGACACAGCAGAAAAATTCATAAATATGGTTAACTCTGCTGAGCCACTAGACTATATTTTAACAGAAGATATCTATTTATTAGATTACACTCCAATAAGCACAACAAATATAAGAAGCTTTGATGGCAACAATAAAACTATTCATATTTTAAGCTTTAACACTCCATCAGACCAAACTTCTGTAAATCTTGCACTATTTAACGAAGTTTTAGAAGGTACAACGCTTAAAAATATAAGGGTTAACGTCTACTATGGTGGTGCAGTAACGCTTAACATGACGGGCGTAACTTCGGTAAACGTTGCGGGCTTTGCAATTTCAAATAGCGGTATAATAACGAACTGCGAAGTTGTATCTTATAGCTATGTGGGCGCGGAAAGGCCAAATCCACAAACGCCAGGTTTAACCGTAAATTATAACTATTCAAATATAGACGTATCTAGCATTCAAAGCAGAGTAGCAGGCTTTGTAATTACAAACGCTGGCTCTATAACAAATAGTAGAGTGGGCGGAACAAGCCTTGAAATAGCAAACGGAACGGCTATCACGCCAACGGCCTTCAATATTATAGGTCAGGGCGACGTAGCTGGCTTCGTGTATGAAAATAGTGGAATTATTGCTTCTAGCTTCTTTATGAACGGAACTATAACGAACCAAACTTCTAGCGGTTCAGACACGGCTACGGCAGGCTTTGCAATTACTAATACAGGAGAAATAAGGCTAAGTTACGCAAGAGGCATATACGCAAACGACTCGGAAATTCACGCCACAGGTGGAGGAATTGAAACTGCAAGTGTAGGCGCAGGCTTTATATATGAAAACTCTGGAATAATTGAAGATTCCTATTCTAACATTATGCTTACAACTATTGGCGACAAGGAAAGCGGAAGGTTAAGCGCAGGCTTTGTTTATATAAATAATTCTAGCGCTGTTGTAAGAAGGTCTTATTCAGCTTCAAGAATTGAAAATTCAAACAGCACTCAAATGAACTTCCTTGGTGTAGATGTCAACCTAGATTTACAGAACTATGGCTTAGTTGAAAACAGTTATTATTACAACTCCGATACATCTCTTGACGACGAATACTCTTCGTCAGACATGGAGTCTTTATACAACACAACTGTAAATAGAGTTCTAGACCCAGACGTAAGGGATAGCTTCTACGGCTTTGCCTTCTCAAATAGCTCGGTTGAAGGCTATACACAAGACGGCGTATGGTATATGACAACTAGGGGACCTGAACTTGTAAGTGCAAATAATATTGCCGTATCTTCAAGAATTTTAAACGTTGAAGAGACGAACGAGCAAGGCGAAATTGTAGATTACAGTTTCACATATGCCGATGGTTACAGGTATGGCAGCAGTAAAAACCCAATTATAATTAGAGACGAAACGGAATTCAACCAAGTGTTCGGTGGAGACACTGCAAACGTAAGTTCAAGCGTTGCATTCTACTACGACCTTGCTTCAAACGTAGCGTTCGGTAATTATAGAATAGTGGATAATATAGACCTATCTAATCTTCTTTCCGACGAAACGGGCTTAACGCTTCGCTCTACGGAAATGACGTTAACTCCAACCTTTAATAATCAAAACGAAATAAACGGCCTTGGACTTCTAGACGGAAACAGCTTCACAATTTCTGGTATAGAACTAGTTTCTACTCTTGGCGGTTCTAACACAAGTTACGGCTTATTTAAAGAATTACAAAACGGCGCAGTTGTTATGAACTTGAACCTTGAAATTGAAGGCGTAAACGCAACGGGCGTAAGCTATGTTGGCGCACTTGCCGGAACTGTTCAAGATTCTAGAATAATAAATGTAAGCGTTGCTAGTGCTAACTCATCAGAAGCTGCTGTAATTTATGGTTATAACATTACTGGTGGTGTTGTAGGTAGAGTTATAGGCGACAGCTATTTAAGTAACGTTTCAGCTGAAAACTTAACGGTTATTGCTGGTAACGAAGCCACTAACTTAACGTCACAATTCTATAACCGTGTTATAAGAAGCAACGTTTCTTATGCTGGTGGTGTAGCAGGCTTAATAGATATTTACACAAATATTAATAGCTATTCATTCTCTAATGCACTTTCAGAGCCAAACGTTGTAGCTTTAAAAGCTACTGGAATTATGAGTGTTTACGGCGCAACGGTTGGTGGTGTTGTAGGCTATTTAGGCCCACAAACAATGCTTCAAGATGCACTTTTTGAAGTTTCTGGCAACGATAACAATCAAAAACTTATAGCATATAAGTTTGCTGCTGGCGGTGTTGTAGGTGAAAACTATGGATATATCTTCATGGTTAGAGCTGAACATGACTCGGATACTCAACTTGATATTGAAAACAACTATGCAACATACTATAATGACCCAACTTCTGAAGACGTGAATAGGGGTAATTTAACCTTGTTTGAATTTGCGGATTCTACAAGCTATAAACCGCAATACATTGGCGGAATTGTAGGCGAATTTGTTACAGGAAAACTTGAAAAGAGCTACTCTAAAATAAATGTAAGGTCTTCTATGGCTAGCTATGCTGGTGGCATTATTGGTGGAATACCTGCTAAGGATAACTCTAGCTTAGGCGGTTTAAGAGATTATGGTGCAGGGCAAACTCTATCTTTAAGCTTCACAGAACTTTATGCAACCGGCGACGTATTTGCAAGCGTTGGTGCTGGCGGTATATTCGGTTATATTGCAGACGGCGTTTGGAACGCAATTGCTCTTGAAAAAATTAATGCTATAAATTACTGGTCCGTTCCAACAGAACAGGGCACAGAGCCAGGGCAGTATTCCGTAGTAGAAAATAATAACTATATAAATAATGCTTATGATATCTACTATATGCCGGAAGGTTCAAGCTCATTAAATATAACGTTAAATCAAACCTTATACGATGTAAATGCTATTGAAAGCTTTACAACTTCGGATAATACAAGATATTATCTAAATAAATCTACAAGCTCGGCAGTTACAGGAAATTATATTATAAATGCAGACGTACAAAAGGTTTCTGAGCTTAAAAATTCAAGCAATGCCGATTACGTAAATGAAATGAATAAAATATTCAGAAACGCAGGTTGGGACCAAGAGTATTGGGACACAGAAACAGACGATAGCGTTCCACACATTTTCCCACACTTAACGTTTAGAATAGAACCATCTGTAATTTACATAAGAGAAGCTTCCGACCTAGAACTTTTGAACCAATATAAAAACAAAACGTTCATAATTATTGGTAACGCGGATAGCGGCATTGTACCAGTTGGTGACTGGCTTGCTACAACAAAGCAAGGCTTTACAGTAGAAGGTTTCTCCGGTGTACTACGCGGAAGAGATACTTCTGGAAATTATGGATTAGATTTTAGAGTTAACAACTCTACAAACACTATTACTGCTCCGCTTTTCACTTCAACCTTCACAGGTGCACAGTTCTCTAACTTTGTAATTCAAAATGTGGGGCAAGGAGATAGTACATCAACCGATTATAGAGAAGATATAACTTCTGCATTTGTAGTAAGTGCTACGGGAACAACTTTTGAAGGCATTACGCTTGAAAATTGTTCAATTTCTCCTGTTATGCCAGATGGACTTGAGAATGAAGATTCTAGTGAAGTTGCATATTATGTTGGTATGCTTACTGCTAATGCAATTAGGTGTTCATTTAGCAATATTACGTTTAGTGGAGAAAATAATATAAACTTTGAAGTAAATACAAATACTGGCGAAAACAATAACATTCATGTATATGTAGGTATGATGGCTGGAAATATTGGCTCTTCAAGTAAAAAAAGCACTACTGTGGTAAGTGGCATAAAATTTGAAAACAGCAATATAAATATTAACTTTAATAGCACAGATTCTAATATTTTAAATAAAAATATTGAATTAAACGTAGGGCACATTGCTGGCGCTTCTGGAGCTATAGATTTCGACCTTTCAACCTTTGAAGAAGTTAACGATAATATTTATAATTTAACTACACAGATTACAAATAGCCAGATAGTTGAAGGCAAAAATGCTTATAACTTAATTGACACCTTAAATGCAGGCGCCTTCTTTGGAACTTCTACCGGCGTTGTAGACTCCAACATATTACAAAGAGATAAATTGCAAAATAACATGATAGTAAACTTTGCACTATACGGCAATAAAGGGCAAGGCAATAAAGAAAACGCACCAATAACTGCAAGTTATGGAAACGTTGGTGGATTGTATGGAAGAATTACTGGCGGGTCAAAAAGTCAGTTTATTGTAGAAAAAGCATCTGAAGATCCTTTCCATCTTTACATTAATAATGATATAAAACTTAATATTGTAAGAGATGGAACTAATTCTGAACAAGCTACAGCATTCTACTATGGTGGCGCTGTGGGCAGAGTTGATCATGATTTAAATATAAACAATATAGAAACAGGCGGTACTACTACTATACAATCTTCTAATATATCCTACGTAGGTGGTATGGTAGGCTATGTTGGCGGTAGATTCACTGCAAGCGAACTAATCTCTGGAAATAGTGTAGATTTTACGCAGACAAATTCAACTGCAATAGATAATATATTCGGCGGAATTGTAGCGCAAATTAATTATGTTTCTAATGTAGAGGGCGTTCAACAACCGCTTTCTAGCATTACCTCTTCTATAAATGAAAGTGTGTTCACTATCAATTCTCAAAGGGTTTACTATGGTGGTTTTGTTGGAGTTTTCCCAAAACCGGCTGCAAATGTAACATCGTCTTCTGCACCAATTATAAATATTAATAATTCTGTTGCTGGTGGTGGGGTTATAGTAGAAAATTCAGCTTCTTTGGCTGTTGTTGGCGGACTTATCGGTAGTATGATGGGCGTAGCAGGTAAATCATCATCAAGTGTGGTAATAAATGGAACTTTAAGCGTATACTCTAATATAGATTCTAACTTAGTTTATTCTGATCTTCAATTTAAAGCTGAACCTACAGGAAACGTATTCATGGGTGGCATACTTGGAATTGGTGGACAAGGCGTTACAATTTCTAACAACTATTCACTTTCAAGTATAATCTATCCTTTTGCAAGAGGAGATAATTCAAATATTGGCGTTATTGTAGGAGCTGTAAATGGTTCATCAAGTGGTGAAGCTAATAACTACTATTCAAATCAATTAAGTTTAATGGTTGCTTCAACTAATGAAAGTGGTAGCAATGTGAAAATGCAAAACACTGTTTATAACACAATTGTAGATGCGGTAACCACAGCAAATAACACTTTAAGTAGTTTAATTACACAAACTCACTATGGTAGCAAACTTAATCCTTTCTTAATATCTGGGTCTGAAATTCGAATTAATAACTCAGAAAACTCAATAGTTGCTAGTTATAGTTATGATTCTGAAGAAAAAAAGTATAAGTGGATTATTGAAACTAAGTTACCTGAAGTTACAAATTATTTAGGTTCTAATGATCAAGACCCATTTGCAAGCGCTATGCCAGAAAGAAAATACTTTAAACTAAATTCTACAAATGGTTCTGTAATACAAAACTTAAACAACTTAACTTTAAGTAACGCAGCTATATTTGGCGATGGTGCATCGGTTAACATTAATACAACGGGTGGTGCAGCAGGCACTGAATATATAACAAACACCTTTATTAGCTCGTTAGACGAAGATAGCTTTGTTACAGGCATAAAGGTTTATGTAGATACAAGGTCTAACCAAGATTCAGACGCTTCACACTATTTAGAAGAAGATGTTAAAGATGAAAACGGACAGGAAACGGGCAAACATTTAGCAACAGCTTATTATGGTGGACTTGTTGGCATAAATAAAGGTATAGTTTACGCTTGTAACGCTGTAAATTCTTCTACGCGTTCAAATGACGAATTAATTGAGCAAACAATGGGTATTTCCGGCGGAATAAGCATAAATAATATTCCTGAAAAAATAACTTACGGTGATTATGAATATGAGGTAAACACGTTAGTAGTAGGTGGACTTGTTGCTATAAACGAAGCAACTGGTTATATATCCGATTCCTTCTCTATGGTGGATATTGTAACCGACGAATCAGGAATTACCAACCTTTATTTAGGTGGTTTAGTTGGCAGAAACTATGGTCAAATAGATTCATGTTATAGTACAGGCTATGTTCAATCTAACTCTAATTATACTTTAGATAGTAGCGACAATTCTCATAATGTATACTCGTTTAGTTATGATGAAACTGGTGCCAGCGTTAAAAATAGTTACACTATAGCTAAAGCAAAAAATAGTAATTATACTTTTGGTTTAGGCGTATTCGGTTCGGGCGCTGACTCTTCTAACTATTATGATATTACTGCAACGGAACGTGAAAGTACTTCAGGCACAGCAACAAAAATATCAGATGTAGATTACATGGCAACCTATACCGTTAATCAAAATGGCACTCAAGTAACTATGCAAACTAAAATTTTACTAGATATTAATGATAAAGGAGTTAACAAAGCGCCATTCTCAACAGTTAAGTTTGCACAAGACCCAACCATTAACTATGGTTATCCATATTTTGGTGGCACTGGGCTAGTAACCAACGATACAAGTGCGGACTACATGGCGATTAACACTGGTGATGGAACAGCTAACAACCCGTTTGAAATACCAAGTGCAGGCAAGTGGCAGCAACTAACGAATGCAGGCAACAACCCAGCTTATGTTACAACAGGCACAACGCAGTACCACATGTACAGCTGGAACTCTTATTACGAGTTAATATATGATATAGATTTTGCTAATACGGAAATAACGTCTATTAAGCCAATAGGTAGTCAAGAAGCGGTATTATTTGGCGACGTAAATAATTATTTTTCTGGAGTGTTCGATGGTAATAATAAAACAATTTCTAATGCTACTATAAGAAATGCTTCTAATAGTAACGAAATTGGTTTAGGGCTATTTGGATATACAGGTAATAGAACTACTACATTTAATACTGTTTATATACAAAATGTAATATTAAAAAACTCAAAAGTTAGTACATTTGATTCAAGTGATAATGTTGACACTGCTACATCATCTGGTGGCATAGTGGGTATTGCTAGAAACACTACTATAATTAATTGTCATGTTGTAAATTCTGATATAGAAGGCTTTACAAATGCTGGCGGAATTTTAGGATTAGCTCAAGCCGGAGATGTTTTAATTCAACAAAGTTCTTCTCAAAATAGCACTATTAGATCTATAGGTAATAGAAATTATACAAATGGTTCAGAAACTGATTATGTTGATGTTACTGCAGGTGGAATTTTGGGTTTGGTTAATGATAAATTTGAAGAAAGTATTTATGCAACTATAACGGAAAGCTTTAACACTTCTTCTGTAATAGCTGGAGAAGAAGTGGCTAATGATACTGGTTTTGCAAATTCAGCAATGGCAGACTCTGCATATGCAGGAGGAATAGTAGGTGCAGGATATATTTTTAGAGCAACATTTGACGAAGAAGAAGCAGAAGGGATTATAGATGAAGAAAATATAGAATCACTAATAACAATTTCAAATTGTTATAATACAGGTTCGGTTAGAGCTAATGCAAATATTCCTAAGCCTTTTAATGATATTTATAGGTATTACTTTTATCAAAAAGATGAAAATGGAGAAGATGTAAAAGATGAATATGGAAATCCAATCTTAATGCAAAATGCTGATGATTGGATTGAAGTAACTAAACTTTATCTTTTACATACAAAATATGAAAATTCAGCTTTTGAAGGAGATCATAATTATACCGCTGCGATTTATTCATTAAATATTCATATGTTAATGAGACAAGCCTACTCTTCAGGGATTTCAAACAATTCTGATATAACTGCATGTTACAATACTGGAGAAGTTTCAACTAATGAAGACGATATAACCGATGTTATTTATCATGAAGCAGAGAATATTTCAGAAGGAAATAATTCACGTATTGATATTACATTAAATTCAACAACTACGCCTACAGGGGAAGCGTTAGAAAAAACTTATGATAAAGTTTCTTATACTTTAAAAAGCGATAATTTAATCGGACACATACCAGATGATGATATTCTACGTAGAGATTTTAAAGATGCCATAAGAAATGGTGATGCTTACGCAAAAGGAGCTGATGCAGAACGGCATGCTACAGCTCAGATAATTACTGGATATGCAAGCTTGGCTACTCATATAGTTGCTAAAAAAATTGTTGCAAAAACAACAACTAGATTATTGGTTAAAGGCGCTACCAAAGTAGGAATTAAGATTGCTTCAAAATTAGCTGTTAGAGCTGTTCCGGTGGTAGGCTGGGCTGCAGGTTTTGTTGTAGACGTTGTAATGTGGGGGTTTGAAGATTCCCCTCGAAGTGCTACTTATTTGTTGTCTCCTATTTCAGAAGAAGAAGCAGTAGAAAAGAATGAAGATGGAAGCTTAACTGATAATATGAAATCCGGTGTTGTAAAATTGTATTCTGGTAATAATAGATTGATAGGATATTATTCATTTGCTAATCCAGATAATATTAAACATTCTGATATTATAACAGCAATGTCTGAAGATCCAAGAAATGTTCATAATGTTTTAAGGTATACAGGAAGTTTTGTATCTCCAATAGGCTATAACGCAGCTACTTTAAATTGTTTTTCAATAGTTGATAGTTGTTCATTGAATGGGAATAATTATACTGATGCTGACAATGAAGAAGCGTTGTGGATAAAGGATTCGGTTAACGACGGAGCTAATACTGATTATAATAAGAGTTTAGATGAATTAAGGGATAAAGAAGAAACTTATGAATCTACAACAATTAATTATACTCATATAGAAACTGACCCAGAGGATTCTAACTATTATATATTTAGATTAGATATAGATGAAATCACTATTTCAGATGTTTTAGGCGATGATGAAGTGTGGGTTCCTGTTAGCTATCGTGGTGAAAACTATGTTTATAAGCAAGAAAGATATGATGTAACAACAAGACCTGAAAAACATGATTTGTATATATTACAAATTGGAGATGAACAAAGAATGGTTAGCGCTGAAAATTCATTATTATATAATTTAAGTATTAGTGATGATACTACAAGTGGATCAATTCTTGATAAAAATCATAGTTTTTATAGAATATGGTATAAAAATAGTGCTGATTTTGAAACTCCAGATGATAACACAATAAGAATTACAAATCCTTATGTAGTACTCTTCAATGACGAACAAGGATACATTAGTTTGCCATTAACAGAAGAGGGAGAGTATATTGAATTTTCATCTAGCATTTATAGATCTATGTCTGTAAATGATTTTACAAATACAGGTATAGAGGGTTTCGCTGGGGCAATTGAAAGAGGTAATATAATAAATAATGAATATGATTATACCTTTGAAGATACAAAAGATTATGAAAAAGTTACCTCAACTAAATTTAATGACATATCAATTGGGCAATATTATATAACCGATGGAAGAACATTGTATATAGGAGAAATAACAAATGAGATTGCATTTGTTGATGAAAATGATGATAATATTTGGAAATATACAATTGATGTTACGGATACTAATGGAGAAGTAATTATTTTGGATCCTTACTACCAATATATTGAAGAAAATTCTGAAAAATATATTGAATCTACTGGCAATCCAATTTTTGAAGGTGATTATGCAAACGCATATTATGTTTATCGTTCTTATTCATATACACAGACGATAGATGATGAAACTCAAACGGTAATCAACTATGTGTATGGTTATATGAGAGAAAGAAGAATTAGTAAAGATTTTATATCTGATAGTGAAGTAGAACGTATTGATAAAGCCATTATAAATGATCCAAATCATTCGGGAAGCATGGTAGCAACATTATATAATGTTGATGGAGAAACTAGCCCATGGACCATAGACCCAGATGGGGTTATTAATGACGGGCTTCCGTATTTGAAATTTGTTCCTATGCTTGTTGAACAAGATGTTGCTTACTATGGCGTGGTTGATAATAATTATATGGCTTTTTCTAGACCTAAAGAAAATACTGGAACTTCTCAAGAATTTAGTAAGGAAGATTTTGATAGCTACAATTCTAGACTTACTATTAATAATGAATATCAAAGAGATGAAAACGGTAATGTTTATTTAGGTCAAATTGCGAATGAAGGCGCAGACCCAACTTACTTTGTTTACTGCGAAACTATCTACTATGATAAAGCGGGCAATGAAGTTAGTGCAAATGATAACTATACAAGAGTAAAATTTACTTATTGGACTTCTTGGGACGATTTTTATAGCAAAAAACTTGATGGACTAAAATATTACTTTGTAAAAAATAAAGACAACGCGCACGGCAAACTTTGTAGTAAAGAATTTATGTACTTTTAAACAATTCTTTTAGGAGAAAAACAATGAAAAAATTATTTGGGGTTTTATGTGGTGTTATTTTAGCAGTCAGTGGGCTTTTGCTCACTGCCTGCGGTGACCCATATCAAAATATGACCATTGTTACAGATTTTACAACGCTTGAAATGTCAGTTGGCGAAGAACGTCAGCTTACTGTTTCCGTGGAAGGAATTTCCGGCAGCGTTAGTTCTGAAGTGGATTTAAGCCCAGACGGAGATTTTGTAACCGTTGTGTCTTCTGAAAGATTAAATGCAGGGCGTACTCGTTTTACTTTAAAAGCTCTTTCAGTAGGTGAAGGTAGCATTCTTGTTACAACCAAAGAAGGAAGAAAAACAGCAAGTGTTCAAGTTAGAGTTAGCGAAAACATTCAAAGTTTTTCTAGAAATTCTTCTAACGCATTTATAGTAAGAGAAGACGGCTACGAAATGAATTTAAGCCCAAATAATTTATTTAATTTTACTCCTTCGGCAACCTCTCAGACGGATTTAAACTATTTTTACACAGTAGGAGATATAGATTACGAAGTAGATAGAATTGTAAGCGAAACCGTTTTAGAAGATGAACAAGAAGTTTTGTACGTGAGAGTGTACACGGCAGGCGGCGATGTATTTAACGTTTTAGGAACAAATTTCACTTTAAGAGCAGTTTCCGCATATAATTCAAGTTTAACTCAGACCTTTACCGTAGATATTATTGAAGATATTGAAGTAGACGCGTTAAGGCTTGTAGAGCGTGGCGGGCTTGGAATAGCAAACCCTGTTACAATAGTTCAAAAAGGTGAAACGGCTGGCGATGGCGAAGTGGCAAATTTAGAGCTAGTTTCAAATGACGCAACAAGAGCAAATGCTGTGGTTGAACTTACGCTAAATTCAAGTGCGGAAAATGTTGAAGTAACATGGTCGTCGGGTTTTTCAATTGTAGAAAACGAGACACCACAAGACGCAGAGAACACTTTTAGTTTTAGAGTTCAAACGGTGTACGTTGGCGAAGATACTTTAACTATTACACTTAAATATGCCGATTACGAAGGTTATGAAGTAAAACTTGAATATGCAATAAACATTGTAAGCGCTCCAAATTCTATAAGTGTAAACGAACTTGAAGACAATGAAAAAATTCAACTTTATGATAATAACTATAACGTTACAATTGCAAGCGTAAGTTTGACACCTATCATATATTCAACGGATTCAACTTTTACAAGAGTGCTTGTAGATTTCTGTGACGCGAATGGAAATAGAATAGATAACTGGACGGACTATCTTACACTTAGCTATCAAAACATATCTCGCGTACCAAATGAAAACGGCTATGTAGTGCTTTCGGCTTCGGATTTCCAAAACAACGCGCTTCGTTCGCCTTTAACCCTTCTTGGTAAAAAGGTTTATGATGGCACTGATGGAATATATATTCGCTTTGAAGTTTCAAGTGAGTATATATCTGCTGGCGACTACGTTCAAAAGACTTATGAAATTGAAATTGTTCCAGGCGCGGAAGAATTTGAAGTTAATTATCCAATTAATCAAGATAAAATTTATTTAGATTTAAACGCAGAAGACCCTGTTAAAGTATTTGATGGTTTTACAGTTTCCTCTTCAACTTCTGAAAACGTTTACATAGGGTTATTTACTTACCGCTATTCAAATGCAAACTATTTCACAGTTGAACAGGTGATAGAAGACGGCGAGCCGCAGCTAGCAGTTAAAATTACTCCACTTGCCGTAGGTAGTGGTGGACGAGTTACCATATATTTGCCAAACGGCCGTTCCGCCGTGCTTAATGTTGACGTAGAAGCTTCTGTAACTAGCCAAAGTTTTGGCGTGGAAATGAACGATAACATTGTAAGTTTTCAAGAAGACGCGCTAACTAATACATTTAACATGACCCTAATGGACAGGAAAAACTATGCTGAAACTATGTTTAGGTTCTTAGTTTCTCCAACTGTTGCAACGTTGTATTCTGGGAAAATTGACTATACTGTTGATGATACCGAAATGGCGTCTTTTGAATGTGAATATTCAAATTTAACTAACGTTATAACTTTTATTCCATATCTTGCAGACGGTGTTTACGTATCGGAATTTACTATAAAGTTTACCGTAACTTTGGAGAAGATAGAAGATTTTGTTATTTCTGATGAAACTCAAACAATAGAATACACGGTAAACGTTAAATGTTATGTTCCAATTGCTAGTTTAAGTTTTAGCCAGGAAGATAGCTCTGGAAACTTTCAAAGTGTTTCAAGGCTTCCTATTTATAATTTATACGCAGGAGAAGGTGGCGTAGGATACTACTATGGAATAACAAACAACTATTCTAGAATACTTGTTTATCCTACTGTAACGCTCTCTTCCGGTGTAACTTTAAAGGAAGATGAATTAATAGAATATATAAATGCAGTTGACAACAACACTAGCTACTATTTTAGAAGTTCCATAGAAGAAGGGAATTTAAACGTAGTAGACGGAATTAGTCAGGGCGCTGATGAAACGGAATATTCTAATAAACTTTTAAATTTTGGTAGCTATAATATAGACCAAAACGATTTAAGTTTAAGAGTTATCTGTAATTCAGAAACTATTGCAAGCGATACAAGAGATTATTGGTTCTCCTTTAACTTAAATTTGATGGGAATAGATTATTACACTGTAATAACCTTAGAACTTCAAGATTTTACAAGGTTAAATTCCATTGGTCTTTACGATTATCAAAGCACAATTTACTTAGACGATAGAAATACAAGTTATTCTTCTGGATATTTTATCAATCCAACGGAAGCAGATTGCAGAGAGTTCGATTTAAAATTTATTCCAGATGATACAACGAATATAAACATTATTAGTACAACGAAAACTGATACTGAAATAAGTATTTACTATAACAGCACTTATGGCGCTGGCAGCGGAAGACTTTACTTTGTACCAAAAGATTGGTACACCACAGATGAAGATGAAGCAAACGATTTCATAGAAAACTCATCTGATTTGCAATACATTACAATTATTGCAAGCAACGGAACAGAAGAACACCCAATTTATATAAATTCTGCTGAAGAGTTTATTGAAATGGCTTCTTCAACAGAAGGGCTTTCAAGACACTATGCAATATCTACAATAATAGATTTTAGCGGTATAAATTTAACTACTTTCGGCGTGTTTAGGGGCTCTATTGTGGGAACAAACTCTTCTGCCGGAATAACAAATTTAACTATTACTAACCCTAGGGCTATTGGAGAAGAATCCTATTTAGGCTTGTTTGCTTACATAGAAGAAGGTGCTTATATAGAAAACCTAACTATTTCTGGCAAACTTGTATCTAATAGCACGAATGCTAAGTACATAGGGCTTATTTGCGGCGAAAATAGGGGGGGTATAAGAAATGTTTCTGTTTCTCTTTTAAATGATACGTCTAAAAATGAAAGGCTTAGCGTTAATTCAGAAGGGAACGTTTACATTGGTATTATAGCTGGTAGGTCTAGCGGTAATATAACGAATTCTAACGGAAAATATTTAGTTAACGTTAGAGATAGCTTTAACGTTATAAATGCAAACGCGCTTCAAACGGGCGCAATTGGCGTTTACGTAGGCGGTGTTGTTGGCTACAACACTGGAAATGTTACATTAAACGATTCAAGCTATTCCGTAACCGGTGAAAACGACTTTACCTTTAAAGGAAACCTTAGAGCCACAAATGCAAAAGCCGTGGGCGGAGTTGCCGGTATAAATGCTGGAATATTATCTGGATTAAAAACATCTGGCAGCGTTATTAATACAGAATCTGGCGAAAATGTTGGCGGACTTGCAGGACTTAACGCTTATATAGACAATGAAACTAACCAAAATTTAGCTGGAACAATAGAAAACTCTCTTACAAGAACATATGTAGAAGCAAGCAACTTTGTTGGCGGACTTGCTGGCAAGAATACCTTCTCGTCTGACGCTACTAACGACGTTACAGGTGTAATACAGAATAACATAATTCAGCTGACCTTTGACGGCGAATTGAAGCATTTAATTTGCGCAAGGGCAGGCGAAAACGCCTATACTTTTGCGGGAGATGATACAGCTGAGAGTTTAGCGGCTTCCAACAAGGCATATTACTACGAGCAGTTCCCAGAGGTAGACCCTGAAACAGGAAGATATACTAATGGCCCAATTTACTTTTTAAGCGAAGTTAACGGCTTAGATTACAAAATGGGAGCCTTTGAATTTGCCGTAGAAACAATTGAAATAGACGCAAATAAATCTTTCAATTTGCTTGCAAGTGAAAACGAAGAAGCAACAGACGTTGTAAGTTATCTTTTCTACTATTTAGCGGAAAATGCTTCTTATCAATCATTAATTACAGAACTTAACATTCAAGATTTCCAAAATTTCCCAATTCAGTTTGTTAATCCAGAAAATATTAACCTTTATTCTGGCAATACAAAAATTTTAACTTTTGAAGAAGACGGAAAAATAAGGCTTTGGGGAACGGGTCTTGTTGAAATTACAGCCACTTCTATTTTAAACACAAGTATTCGAAAAACCGTTTACGTTTATGTGTTTAACTATGCTGAAAATTTCAACATAAAACTTTATAACGACACCTATCTTTCAAACGATAGCACGTCTTACATAGGCATTAATATTGGAAAATCCATAGAGTTAAACTTAGAATATTCTGCACCAGATATAACTTCTGTTAATGGTCAGCCAATAACGGACGAATACGGTATACCAATTGCCGTTGAACTTGTAAAAAACACAGATTTTACAGCAAATGTAACTATAACTGTTGATGAAACAGAGCAAAACTATATTTCTTCTAGTTTAATAGGACAATCTTTACTACTTAGAGCTGATAGCGATTACGACGGGCCAATAGACTTAAATGTAACACCAAAATATCAGTTCCAAGTTAATGGTAATAACTATAATTTAGATTTTGCCTTCTTAAAAAATAGTAACGAATACAATGCTATTATTAGAGTTGAAAAGGGTACAACGGAAATACTTTTAAATACGGCGGAAATATCCATTGAGCCAACAGACGAGTTTACCGTTAGCTTAGAAAGGTGGATAACGGACGACGAAAACGATTATATTGAAATATCGTTTGCCAAAGTTGGAGAAACTGGAACAGATGCTTCGCTATTTAATATATTATCTAGCACTTTAACCGCTGAGACAATTGAAAACACAAACAGAGTTATTTACAGATATTCAGATAGTATAAAGCCAAGCTTTACATTTAGATTTAATTATTTTAATCATAGCACAAACTATGAAGGCGTATACTACATTAATTTCACAGCGGAAAACGGATATAGGCAAACGCTTGTTGTAAATATTGGAACACAAAGTATTACAAATATTACATATAAAAATTATTACGACATAGACGTTTCTAACTTCAATAACACGGCAGAGCCTTTGTCCGATGTAAGCCCAGACGGCGACAACTTGCTTGAAATTTTGGTATATCCAAACATTGCAGATTACGACTATATAGAAATTACAAACAGTGAAGAAAATTACTCAAATGGTAACGAAGCTATATTCTCGCTTTCTGAAATTAATGATGAAAACCAAGTAGTAGATATATTTGGCGCTGAAAGCATAGACGGCGGAATTAGAATTCCTAAGAGTAGAATTAACCAAGACGGAAAAATTTATGTAAAATATAACATTTCATCAAAAGCGCAAGACGGCTCTCAGGCTGTGTTTAACATTACGGCTTATAAAGATGGCGTTATACAAAAAACTACGTCTTGCCCAGTTCGCGTTAGAATTAAAGACGGCGTTTACGTAACAATTATAGGTAAAGAAGACGCTATTCAAGGCGAGAGCGTATTTGTTGCAAAAGGCCTTACCTATAACTTAGACGTACAAATTGTAGGTTTTGAACAGGACGAAGTTCATTTTGATAGCACGAATGAACAGTATGCATCTATTAGAAATATAGACGGCAACTTCGTGTTAGTTATAAATTCTACTATAAATTATCCACAAAATTCTGTTGGTTATGATGTGGAAATAGATTGTTACGGTCAAAAGACTATAGACGGAAGAGTTTATACAAGTGGTGTAAGAACGCTTCGTTTAACAATTGTAGATTACGTAATTCTATCCGACAATATAGTTCCTTATTCTTTCCAAGATAACAACCAAAACGCAAATATCGTTATTAGAGATGCAGAATCGGAGACTGTAAACGTATCCATTGGCAATAGAACGGACTTGGCTGTTCAATTTGTAAATGGCAATACAATAGAATATAATACACAAGACGTTAACATTGTTCAAAGAGTTACAGCACTTGAACAAACGTTAGCGCAAAACGGCAGATGGTTTATTACAGACATAAGCACGGGCGATAGAATTGAAATAGGGCAAAATAGCCTTCCAAGCAATATGTATTATAGAATGGAATATAACACATCTAGCAATTTATACAGCATTATTCCACTCTACATAAATAGCGCGGATAATACAAATTACTATTTAAGCTTTGAAGTGTACTACACTTATAGAAACGGTGCTGTGCAAGTAGTTCAAGCTAGCGAAAGTGAAGATTATGAAAACTTTAACACAGATTTCTTAATTGAAGCTTATCAAAGTGGTAACGAAAACAATGAGATTCCTATTTCAAACTATAGCGAACTTATGAACATGCAAGCTGGTGCGTACTACATTCTTGTAGACGATATAACACTTGAAGAAGGCTTTACACCTATAACTACTGCAATAGCAGGCTTTAATGGTAATGGTCACACAATTACGTTTAGAGCAAATTGGAGTGTGGACGGTCTTCAATATGTAGGTTTATTTGACGTAATTCAAGAAAACGCATTAGTTAGAAACTTAAAACTTGCTTTCAACAGTTCTGCTAACACAAATATAACGGTTACAAACACAAATGAAACAAGCTACTTTGGTTTCCTTGCAGGTAGAAACTTAGGTGCTATAACAAACTGCGAACTTGTTTCTACGGAAAATAACGTTTACGTTTCTATGAATCCAAATTCAAATACCACAACTTATGTGGCAGGCTTAGTAGGCTTAAATGAAGGCTATATTAGCAACTCCCGAGTTGTAACAAACTTAGTAGTAAGAAGGTCTAATTTAGCTGGGCTTGTAGGTGTGAACGAAGGTAGCATAGCAAGTAGCTATGTAAAAGATTCTAACCTAACAAACGAAAGCACAATTTCTAGCACAAATAAAACTGCTGGGCTTGTTGTGGAAAACGGAACGTCTATTAGCTCCGACGTTGAAGTAGGCGGGCTTGACACTCCACAAATTTTAACAAGCTTTGTTTCTGGAACGGATTCTAGTTACATCTATGCAGATGAAGTGAACAAAATTTGGTCTAACGTAGAAGTGTCGGGCTTTGTATACAACAACTTTGGTGCTATATCAGATTGTTATTCAAACGTTCCTATTAACTCACAATCAGTTCGTGCGGGCTTTGCATTTAACAATGCGGGCGTTATACAGAACAGTTATTCAACAAGCACATTCCTAAGCCAAAACAGCCAAACAGACTATGGTTTTGTTTATATGAATAGCTCCTCAAATCAAGCTGGAACTATAAAGGACTGTAATTACTTATTAGGAAATAAAAACAACGGCATATTTGTTTCCAACATTGAAGGCTTACAGGCTTTAACAGAACTTGATTTTAGCAATCAAAATTACTTTGCAACCTTTGCCATGTCGGAACAGACGGAAAAGACGAAGGGCGTATGGTTCTATCCAAACGCAAGTGAAGAAGACGACTTCAAGTTAAACGGCGAGTCTCAAAGCTTTACTTATGGCAGACCAGAACTAGTTGCACCTAATATTATAGTAAATACTAGTCAGGTGCTTGAAGGCTCTACCACAGATACTTCTACCGGAGAAGAGATATATCACTACTCTGGTGGAGAAGAGCAGGGTTCTAAATATAATCCGTATATTATAACTTCGGCTCAAAACTTTGAAGGTAGAATTCTTGAAACTAACGTAAATAATAGGAACAACAAGTATTACAGATTTGTTAAAAATATAGACTATGAAGCAGAAAGAATTCTTTCATCAGCTCTATATAAAACTACCTTTATTGGAGATATAGAAGGTAACGGCGTTACAATATCTGGGCTTGTTATAGATACTCGTGAGAACTTAAACTACGGCGGACTTTTTGCAAAGGTTGGAGAAGGACTTGCCTATGTTGGTTCAATTAAAAACTTAAATGTAAACCCTAAATATATCAACATGCCTAACACGTCGGCAGTGGGAACTGTTGCCGGAGCGCTTGAAGGCGGATTCTTATTCAATGTTAAAGTAAATGGCTACGAATACGACACAAACGGCATAGTTATAGTAGGAAGAAATGCTGTGGGCGGCGTAGTTGGTATTGCGTTAAATACATATAAAATGTATAATGTAGAAAGCTCAGTTTCTGCAAGCGCAACGTACCGCTCTATAAACGCAGGCAATTCATTCAGATTCTACTCGCCATATTCTGGTAGCATTACAGGCATATCCTATGCCGGTGTTATAGCTGGAATTATAGAAGGCGAAGGTAGAGTTCGCTATGTAAACGTTACGGAAACGGCAAGAGCGCTTGGTGAAGTTGCAGGATTATACTTTGGTAGAATTGGCACTAACTCCAATGTATCTAATTTAGATATAGAACTAGTTTCTGGGCAGTTTGTAAATGCGGCTTATTATGGCGGCGTTTTAGCGGGCGAAGTTGCAGGCGTTGTAGATAACATAACAATCACAGGTAGCTCGGCAAACTTCTTTAGGTACGTACCTAGCGTTCCATCAGCAGTTGGTGGCGTGGCTGGATATATGTCTAACGGTAGCATTCAAAACGTTAACGTATATGTAGACCTAGTGTTCCCAAGCATTCAAGTTGTTGGCGGCGTGGTTGGAGAAATGATAGGCGGCACAATTTCTAACGCGCATAAAACAGGCGCTATTACATCTATGGCAATAGCGGGCGGAATTGTTGGCTATTTAAACGAAAGTTGTCTTAACGATTCAACGGTAACAAAACGTAATGTTACCATAGAAAATTCAAGAGTTACAAACGGTAGCGTTGCAGTATCTAACGATAACTTCCTATCCGCATATGTAGGTGGAATTGTTGGATTAAACGAATATGACGACGACGTTGAAATAATTCCAGAAACTTATCCAGAGCGTGAAATTGTTAACTGCTATGCCGAAGTTTCACTTGAAATTCGCTCAACTATGTATAACGGCTTAATGAATGCTGCTATGGGCGGAATTGTAGGCGCGTCTTACGACGATTCCACAAGAACGCAAAATAGTTCAAGCGGTATTGCAATTTATAACAACGATTTCAAAAACGTATATATGCCAGAAAGTTCAATTAGTGAAGATTACCAAACCGCTAGCGGCGAACTTGTTTATTTTAGTAGTAATTGTACTTATACTATAAACATTCAAAACTATCGTGACGGCGGACAGATAAACGTATACTACGGCGGCATAATTGGTCTTGGCAATGTGTATGCTTCAAGGCTATTAGTCTCAGGCGATAGCTACACACTTCAAACAAATAATGATATTTACTATTATTTTGAAAGTGCTCTTGATGAAGACGGAATAGAACGTAGAGATTTAACCCACACTACAAGTATTATTAATTTCACTATTTGGGAAGCTGGAGACCCCGAATTTAAAAATATTCAGGAGACTGATATTGTAGTTGAAGGACAATATAATAATAAAACGCTTGTTGAAATTGAAGCGGGCAATTAATAAAAATCCACCATTTAGGTGGATTTTTTATATATTAAAACTTATTTACCAAATTTAAAACTTTTGCTTTTACTGTATCTACTGAGCTTTCTCCATTTTTTACAAGTTCATATATAAAGCTTGCAATTTGTTTCATCTCTTCTTCTTTCATACCTCTTGTGGTAACGGCAGGGGTTCCTAGCCTAATTCCGCTAGTTATGCTAAGCGGTTGCTTTTCATTCGGTATGCCGTTTTTATTGCAAGTTATGTTTGCCTTGTGTAACAAATTCGCCACATCTCTTCCGTTTGCATTAAACGGCGTTAAATCTACAAGAAGCAGGTGGTTATCTGTGCCGCCGGATACAAGTTTAAAGCCATATTTTAAAAGCTCGTCGCCTAAAACTTTTGCGTTTTTAACTACTTGCTTTTGGTATTCTTTAAATTCCGGGCTAAACGCTTCTTTTAACATAACGGCTTTTGCGGCTATCACGTGTTCAAGCGGTCCGCCTTGAAGGCAAGGGAACACTGCTTTATCAATAATTTTAGCATATTCTTTTTTACAAAGTATCATGCCGCCGCGTGGTCCCCTTAAAGTTTTATGCGTTGTTGTGGTTACAAAATCTGCGTAAGGAATAGGGGAAGGGTGGACGCCTGCGGCAACAAGCCCAGCTATGTGTGCCATGTCTACCATAAGCTTAGCGTTTACTTTGTCTGCTATTTCTCTAAACCTTTTAAAATCTATAAATCTTGAATATGCGCTACCGCCAGCCACTATTAGCTTTGGCTTATGTTTTAAAGCCAAACGTTCAATCTCGTCGTAGTCTAAAAGTTCTGTTTCAGCGTTTAAGCCGTAAGGAACGCAATTAAAAATTTTTCCCGAAACGTTAAAAGGTGCGCCATGTGAAAGATGTCCGCCAGCCGTTAAACTCATGCCCATAAAGGTGTCGCCAGCGTTAAGGCAGGCTAAAAACACGGCTAAGTTTGCGTTAGAGCCAGAGTGTGGTTGCACATTTGCGTGTTCTGCATTAAATAGTACTTTCGCACGTTCTATGGCTAAGCTTTCTATTTCGTCTATATTTTCACAACCATTGTAATACCTTGCATTTGGATAGCCTTCGGCATATTTATTTGTCAAGCAGCTGCCCATAGCTTCTAGCACGGCTTTGGAAACAAAATTTTCACTTGCTATAAGCTCTATGTGGTCGTTTTGCCTTTGTTCTTCTTTTTTTATTGAATTATAAACTTCTATATCTACTTTGCTTAAACTTCTACTGTCTACGTTCATTTTTCCCTCCAAATTTTAAAGATTATAGCATTTTAAACAAAGTTTTCAAAGCATTTTAAAACGTTTGCTATTTTAAAAAATTTTTGCTATTATATTTTTATGGCAGTATTTGACGGCAAAGCCTTGGCAATGCTCATTAAAAGCCAAGTTGCAGAAGAAGTTAAAAAACTGAATAAAAAATTAAAGCTTGCAGTAATTTTAGTAGGGCAAAATCCTGCAAGTGAACTTTATGTGCGCAATAAAGAAAAGGCTTGTAGTGACGTTGGAATAGACTTTGAACTTATTCGTTTTGCTGAAATTTGCAAACAAGCGGACGTCGTTAAAAAGATAAAGGAACTAAACAGAAAACCCGAAGTTAGTGCTATTCTTGTTCAACTTCCACTTCCAAAACATTTAAACGAAAGGGAAATAATAGATACTATTAGCCCTGATAAAGATGTAGATTGCTTAACACAGGCAAACTTTGGAAAGCTTGCCCTTGGGCTCTCAGATTTTGCGCCCTGCACGGCAGCTGGTGTGCTAGAAATTTTAAAGGCAAGCCAAATTGCTATTCAAGGTAAAAGGGTTGCCGTTGTTGGAAGAAGTGCACTTGTTGGGCTTCCTACTGCGCATCTTCTTACTAAAAATAATGCAACCGTGGCACTTTGCCACTCAAAAACGCAAAAACTTAAAAAAATAACTAAAAAAGCGGATATTTTAGTAGTTGCAATTGGAAAACCTAAGTTTATCACAAAAAAATATGTTAAAAAGCACGCTGTGGTAATAGATGTTGGTATAAATAAGGTAGATGGCAAAATTTGCGGAGATGTAGACTTTGAAAAGGTAAAAAAGAAGGCGCACCTAATAACTCCAGTTCCTGGCGGCGTTGGACAAATAACTGTTTCCATGCTACTTAAAAATATTTTATTACTAAATTTAGAAAAAAAGTGAAAAATCCCTTTGTATTTTCAATTAAAATGTATATAATAAGTAAAAGGGGAGGTTTGTAAGGTAATGAAAAAGTTTAAACTCATATCTTCCATAACGGTAATAGTGTTAGTTTTAGCTGTAATATGCCTAGGCATTGTTATGGCAATTTTTCCACAAAATGGCATAACTAACTCAGTAACGTTTTTACCCGAACAAAATATTGAAATGAACGTAGTTTGTGAAGCTACTTGGGCAATCGGTGGCGAAACAGGTGGTAAGGATCCGTCGATTACAATATCAATAGATGCTGAAGGAAACATTCACCCGAGCAATCGTTGGGACGCTCCGGATATCAATTTCAACAACGTTATACCAGACACAAATGAAGTTGTTATGACGTTCTCTTTTACGAACACATCAAGCGACCCAAATAACGTACTTAATATCTCTTTTAGAGACATTGTTTCTGATAGCAAAAACACACTTTATGCTAGTGACCCAAGGTTTACAGCGGAAGTTCAAGTTGAAGACGGGGAAAGAACTGTTGTAGCAGCTGACCAAGAAAATGGTGCAGACGTAGTGCTTGAAGTTCCATCAGGGCAAACGGCAACGTTAAACATTTATTACATTTTACATAGGCAGAATGAGAACATAAATGTTAATCAAAACATTCAAATAAACATTGGCGTTGTAGATGGTGCAGAACAAAACTAAATTAAAAATTATATTGACACAGCCTTAGGGCTGTGTTAATATATGAAGTGTGATTTGCTCGGCACGTTTGCCTTTTAGCTTGTTTTGCTAGCGCAAAAGCGGCGCATTTACGGCAAAAGCCTGCGCGCCCCAAAAATTAAAATTTTCGGGGACCCCACACCTTCTGTTCCTTTTAGGTGTAAAAGAGTAAGGAAGAAAAAATTTAATATGCGTTCATAGCTCATGCAGGACAAGAGCGTCTGTCTACAAAAGCTTGCTCGGCTTATTTGCCTTTTAGCTTGTTTTGCTAGCGCAAAAGCGTCGCATTTATGGCAAATGCCTGCGCACCCCAAAAATTAAAAATTTTCGGGGACCAAAAACCTTCTGCTTCCTTATAGGTGTAAAAGAGTAAGGAAGAAAAAATTTAATATGCGTTCATAGCTCAGCTGGATAGAGCGTCTGTCTACGGAACAGAAGGTCGGGAGTTCGAATCTCTCTGGACGCACCAAGTTTTAAGGGGTATATGGAAAACTTATTCGATAATATAATTGAAAAAGACGAACAGATTATTAAAGTTATTAAACCTAATAAAGCAAGGTATTGGAAGGACGTTTTAGTTTTCTTTATAATTCCTATTCTTTGGCCGGCTTTAATAATGATGTTAGTTTTTACTTTATTTACTGCACCATTCTTTTATGCCCGTGGCTATAAAAATCTATGTTATGCATACACAAATAAAAGGTTGATTGTTAGAAGTGGCATTTGGGGAGTTGACTTTCAAAGCTTAGAATATAAGGATATAACGTCAACTTCTGTAAGCGTAGGGTTTTTAGATAAAGGCGGAAAAACTGGCACGTTAGTTTTTGTTAGCCCTAGTACGCATAATAATATGGCTATCAAATTTCAATTTATAGAAAAACCTTATGAAACAATGAAAGAGATTAAAGAATATATTAGCGAAAATAATAAAGCCTAATAAATTGTAAGTATAAAAACTAGCACTAAAAGTGCTAGTTTTTTAACTAATCCTTTATCTTTTCCCAGCTGAATCCATCTCTGCCAAAGTGGCCGTAAGCGGCTGTACGTTTATATATGGGCTTTAATAAATCTAACTCTTTTATTATGTTTGATGGCGTAAAGTTGAAGTTTTCATTTACATATTTGTAGATTTCTTTTAAAGGCACTTTTTCCGTTCCAAAAGTCTCTATATTTAAGGAAATAATTTTACTTAACCCAATTCCGTACGAAACTTGAATTTCGCACTTATCGGCGAGTTTATGCGCTACAATATTTTTTGCGACATATCTTGCGTAATACGCTCCGGACCTATCAACTTTGGTAGCGTTTTTGCTTGAAAAACAGCCACCGCCAACACGACCAACGCCACCGTAGGTGTCTACAACAATCTTTCTGCCAACGCAGCCGGAATCTCCAAACGAACCCCAAATTGTAAACTTGCCGCTTGGGTTTATAATGAAATTTGTATCTTTAATAAGATTTTTGTATTCATTTATTACAGGTTCTATAACGTTTTCTTTGATTAACTTTCTTAAATTTTTTATTTCTAAATTTTTATCGTGTGAAACGGATAAAAGAATTGTGACTATTTTAATAGGTTTGTTATCTTCATATTCTACGGATACCTGACTTTTAGCGTCTGCAAAAAAATCCGTTCTTGTTCTTCTAAATGCTTCATATTTTTGCATAAGTTTGTGGGCAAGCAAAATAGGTAAGGGCATATACTCTTTGGTTTCATTTGTGGCGTAACCGTAACACATGCCTTGGTCATTTGCCATAAGCTCTTCTTTTACAACTGCCTGATGTATATCAGGACTTTGCTCGCTTATTTCTTTTATCATAGTAAATTCATTGGTGTAGCCAATATCTTTTAAAACTTGTTTTGCTATTGTTTCGTAATCTATTTTTGCCTTTGTTGTAGCTTCGCCGTAAATAAAAAGTTTATCGTTTTTTATTGCGCATTCAACTGCCATCTGTGAGTTTGGGTCACTTTTTAACGCTTCGTCTAAAAAGGCGTCTGCTATTACGTCGCAAGTTTTATCTGGGTGACCAATGTTCACGCTTTCGCTTGTAATTGTTTGTTTCATTTTTTGTTCTCCTATATGTTTATTTCCACAAAGAGTAACAAAAAATCCCATCGTTTCCGATAGGATTATTTTCTATATTGTTTTCCCATCGTACAGCCTTTAGCACCTTTCTATAAAAGTAGGTTGCTGTGTGGTCAACGGGGCTGTCCCTAGCACACTCTTTATGGATATAGTATATAATATGATTATTTTTAAGTTATGTCAACAAAATTTTAAAACTTTTTTCAAGCTTCTTCAGTTTTAAAATCTTCTATGGCGGTGTTGTTCAAACTTCTATGGACAACGAATTAAAGGAGACGTCTTTAGAAGATTTGATTAAAAAAGTTAAGACATTAGCTTAGTTATAAGAAGGTAATTCTTTTTTCTTTTCTAATTTATTATTGCCATAGGAAGAGATAGTTTAAGTTGTTTTTTTACAAGAGCTTTTTCCATTTGTAAAATTATAGTGTACTAAAAACTATTTGTCAAATTATAAGAGGATTTGTACACTATAATGCTTTTAAATATTCTTTAATGCTATTTCTTAAATTATTTTCAGTATTTTTTATGTTTTCTTCAAGGGAAGAATTTTTATTATTTATTTCTACTATTAGGAAAGGGTTTTCTTTTAATTTATTTTCTCCGCAAAAGGCGACGAAGTTTTTATTTGCGCACTTTTCTTTTAAAGAAAAAACTACTTTACCGAATTTCGATTGCTCGTCTATTTTACCTTCGCCACTAATTATAAGGTCGGCTTTTGAAATTTTATTATCAATATCTACAAGTTTAAAAATTGTATCTATTCCACTTTCAAGTTTTGCGTTTAAAAAGAAGATTGCTCCAGCACCTAAGCCGCCAGCAGCGCCAGCGCCTTCAACGTTTTCAAAATTATAGCCATACTTTTTACAAATTAAGTTAAAAGCTTTTAAATTATCGTCCAAAATTTTTAAATCTTCATTTGTTGCACCTTTTTGTTTTGCGTACACGTAAGCAGCACCATTTTTCCCAAATAATACGTTTTTAACGTCGCATAGTGCGATTATTTCAGTTTTAATCTTTTCTTTGGGAAATTCTATTCTTGAAATTTGGCTAAGCGTACTGCCGGTTGGCAAAAATTCTTTACCGGCTTTATTAAAAAATTTATATCCAACACCTGTTGCCATGCCGCAACCAGCGTCGTTTGTAGAACTTCCGCCTAGCGTTAAATAAATTTTTGTTGCACCGGCATTTATTGCGTCAACAATTTGTTCGCCAACGCCTAACGTTGTGGTAATTGAGGGGTTTTTAATTTTTGTATTAACTAGCCCGCACGTCTCGGCAATTTCAATAAAGGCGACATTATCTTTAATGGCATAGCTTGCAGTTTTCTTTTCAAAGTTTGCGTTAGAAAACTTTTTTTGAATAAGTTTTGCATTCAAATTATTTGCAATGCAGGAAAGAGTTCCTTCGCCACCGTCGGCAAGTGGAGAAGTTATAACTTGAACGTTTTTATTATACTTTTTTATCTCTTCTTCGGCTATTTCGCAAAATCTTTTTGCTGTTAAACTGCCTTTAAATTTGTCGGGTGCAATAAGCACTGTTTTTAAATCCATTTTTGAAAACCTTTATATTCCTTATTTAAAACTTTAGTCTTTTTATTCCAATAATTTTTAAAATACAATCCGCCTTTTATGTGTAGGTTTTTATTTTGCGCCCTTTCAAGCCATGCGTCAACAAAGGCTTCTTCTTTATCAAAACATTGCTTAGATACCTTACTTAGCTCATTCGTGTTTTTTGTTTTCATGGCAAGGTCAATAAATTCTCTTTGAAGATTTTTAGCGGCTTCTTTATATTCTTTTTCATCTATGTTTCCGCTCATAATGTGTCTGTTTAATTTTTCGCGTTTTAGCCAATACTTTAATGCGGTGCCTTCGTCTTCTGGTAAAATTTCAGCATTTTTTGTTAGCGGTTTATAGATGGAAAGGCAAGGAAAGGAAGAGCCCGTAACAAAGTAGCAACTGTTGATTTCTCCAAAGTAACTACCAGTTGTTTGGTCACCAAACATATTGCCGGCGTGCATACAAACGCTGTCAGTTGAACTTTTGTTTACTGTAATTTTATCTGAACTATGAGAACTTAGTGCTTTTGCCATTAAATTGAAGGGGTTATCATTTTCCATTAGAATATTAAAAGAAGTCTTTTTCCTTTTTTCTGCTCCTGCAACGTAGGTGAACAGGTTATTTTGATAGGTGGCTTTAAAATCTCAGTTAAAATTATTAGAAGCAAAGTTATAGTCGTCTCTAATGCTATAACAATTGGAAATTGTAGCTGTGTCCATGACCTTTTTAATAGCGTAGTTTCTGCCAGCGGTTTCAAGCACATAACTTTCAGTTTCGTCAGCAATTAAAAAGGCGTTGTCGTAATAAAACTTTTTATCAAAACCGCAATTTCCAGCTTGCCCGTAAGTTTGTATTAAAGACGTAATTAGTTCTACCGCTTCCTTAGCCGTTTTGCATCTTTCAAGCGCTAACCTTAAAAGGTCCATGCCAATTAGTCCGTTTTCTTTTTCTCTTTTTACTTTTGAAAAAACGGCTTCGTTGCCAATGTTTAAGCCAAACTCATTCCAGCCCATTTCAGCACCCCAAATCCAGTGCGGCTTTAAAAGTACGCAAGAGTAGGTGTGGTTTACTTGTGGAATTTCTATGTAAGTTGTTTTGAGAGTTTCTCCCGGCTTATAATCTTTCGCGCTTTCTCTTATCATTAAGTGTGCTTCGTTAGGCGAGCGGTCGCTATTTTTACCAAAATAGCTTTTGCCATTTCTTTTTAAATATATTGTGTCGCACATAAAAAACCTCCTAATTTTTCTTCAGTGTGTCCAATATTTATAATAATTAATACAATGATAACAAAAAACATAATATTTTCAAAACGTTTTGTTTTTTAATTAAAACATTTTGCTAGCTATGCTTTCATTTTGTATAATATGCATAGGAGAACATATGAACAAGTTTGAAGAAGTATCTAAACTTATAGGCAATACGCCTTTATTAGAGATAACGTATAAATTTGAAAATAAAATTCGTAAAAGCTTTGCTAAACTAGAATGGTATAACCTTTCTGGAAGCATTAAAGATAGACCGGCCTTTGAAATTTTAAAACGCGCGTATGAATGCGGAGAATTAAAAGAAGGTCAAACAATTTGTGAAACAACCTCGGGCAACATGGGAATTTCTATCAGTGCAATAGCTAGATTTTTAAATAATCCCGTTGTTATTTGCATGCCCAAATTTATGAGCGAAGAGCGTAAAAAACTTTTAAAACTTTATGGAGCCAAACTAGAGCTTACAGAAAATTTTATTGAAGGCTTTAAGAAGGCAGAAGAATATAAAAGTGAAGGCGCATATTTAACTTATCAGTTTGAAAATAAAAATAATGTTTTCGCACATTACAATAGCACGGCAAAGGAGATTTACGCCAAAATGAAAAATGTTCCTTGTTTTGTGAGCGGAGTTGGTACGGGTGGAACGCTTATGGGTGTGGGCAGTTTTTTAAAAGAAAAGTGCGGCGCAAAGGTTGTTGCAATAGACCCTAAGGAAGCTAGCATTCTGACATTTGGTAAGAGCATGGGTAAACATAAAATTCAAGGTTTAAGTGATGAAATTATTCCTAAAATTTACGATAAAACTTTGGTTGACAAAATAATTCAAATAAGTTCCGATGATGCCGTTTGTATGGCAAAGAAACTTTGCACGGACCTTGGGCTTGGCGTAGGCATATCTAGCGGAGCAAATTTTTTAGGCACAGTGGTTGCCGAAGATAATGCGGTTACAGTTTTTGCAGATGATAATAAAAAATATTTATCCACAGATTTAAGTGCAGATATAAAAAGCGAACTTGTGGATAAAATTAAATTAATTGGCTATAAAATAATTTAAAATGTAATAAAAATCTGTTTTTAATTTAAAAAATATTAAAATAAATTAAAAAAACAAAAAATAACACAAAAAATGTGTTATTTTTTTAATTTATATTTCAAACTTTTTGCTCTACAATATTTTGTTATCAAAAAACCTAAATCCCAAAGTTTAAAGCCTAATTTTCTTAAATTTCGTTTGAAATTTTTCATTGAAAAGCCAATTACGGCAAAACTGTCGTGATAGCTATCTTGGCTTTTAATTAGCCAAGCGCTATCTTCTTTTGTTTTATTTGCTACAAGTTTATAATAATATTTTGTGCCTTCTGCTTCAATATTAGATAGTGCAAAATAATCTAAATTGGCAATTTTATCAAATTTATATATAATTTGTTCTTGCAAGGGCGCTATTATTTCTAAATATGCCTTGTTATCGTCTATCTTTTTATCAAAAATTATTGTGGGCTTTCCTTGGGTTATAGCATAGTTATCAACTCTAGAGTGGTCTGCTCGGCAAATCTGTTCATAGTAGTGTTTGTTATGGTAGTTAATTGAACTTCCAAGCTGCTTTTTGTTGTATTTATCATATAAAAGCCCAAATTTTTTGCTTTTAGAAGAACCTTTTTTCAGCGAGGCAATATAATAGCCGGTAATTTGAATTTTGTTTTCAAAAAATTCATTAAACAAAGCTTGCATTGTTCCATTAAAACCGATATCTACAATAGTTAAACTTTCTTCATTAAAATTTACGTTAAAACTATCTAAATATAATTTAAAAGCTTTGTTTTGTTCTAATCTTTTTTCTTCATAAAGTTTTTTAAATGTTTCACATTCTTTAAGTTTTTTAAAGCTTCTAGAATTTTTAAAGTTTCTTGTAACTTTATCTATATTTAAATTTAGTTCTTTTTCAATTAAAGTTATTTGTTTGTCGGAAAAGGTTAGAGTTATTAAAAAGTTTCTTACGGAAAGCCCAAACCAAGCCGACTTAAAAATATATTTAAAAGTTTCTTCCTGTAAAGGTTTTAAAGTTGCAGCTTGAAGGGAATTCCTTGACGCTAAAAGGTAGTGGCTAGTTATATCAAAATTTTCGTAGCTGCGAGCTTTTACAGCTTCACAGTAACGGTCGAAAAGCTTTTTTAAAAATTGACCTTCGCGAGATAAGAAAAATACGTTATGTTTGTTTTCTAATTTAAGCTTTTCGTATAATCTTTTTGTAAATATATATAAAGGGAAGGCGTAGTTAGAATAGTTGTACTTATCTCCAAATTCAGAAAAAATTTCATCAAAGATAAGTTTGTTATTGCCAAATTTAAGTTTTAACTTTAAATCTGGGGTGGTTTTTTCATATTTAGTTTTAATGTGCTTAGCTTTTATTCTTCGAATGCGCGCGTTGAAGATGTCGCTGTGGCGGTTATCTCCAATCATTAATGTTTCACTGCGTTTTATATTTAGTTTTTTAATTACTTCTTTATATAATTTTCCGCTAAATTTTGTTTTCTTAAATTCGCAGGATACAAATATGTCATCGAATAGATAAGAAATATTAAAACTTTCAAACCATTTATTTAATACGTCCTTTTGGCAGTAAAAATCTGAAACAACATAAATTTTCTTTTGTTTTTCTTTGTATTCTTTTAATAATTTAACTACTTTTTCATTTAAATATAAGTTTTCAAGTTCCGTTTCTATGTATAGTTCTTTTGCGTCGTTAAAAAGGTGCGGGGAGGGGTAATTTGAAATATTTTTTTTTAAATATTCCGTCATTAAACTTAAAACGTCGTCAAATACAAATTCTGTTTCTAAATTTTTAAAAAACTGTTTTTTACATAACTTAAAGCGATATCTTTTAAATAGTTTAATAATAAAAGCCGGTTCTATAAAATATTTGTTTCCAAGCTTTTCTGCCCACTCATATAAAACATCTTTAGGAGATTTTCTCCTAAGAAAAATGGTATTAAAACAGTCAACAAGTATTATGTTTTTTTCTTGCATATTTTTTCCTTAATGGTGTTATTATATGATATGCAAATATAAATGTCAAGTTTTGCAGTATAGTTTTTAAACTACTTATATTAAATATTCTTGCTATTTAATTGACAAAAAAATTTTAATTTTTTAAAATATTTTTAAGGAGTTAATATGAAAAAAGTATATGAACCTTTATTTACACCTTGGAAAATAGGAAACGTAGAAATTAAAAACAGAATTGTGCTTTGCCCTATGGGCGGCACGTCACTTTTTGGCTGGATGGAAAAACATCATCTAGATAAGGACGCTTGCGATTTTGTAATGGACCTTGCTAAAAACAACGTAGGCTTAATTATTCCAGGAATTGCACCTATAAGAAACATTATGGGTGGTCAGTGGCTTTATAAAAGTAAAGGCACGTTTAAGAAATTAAAAGCTTTTATGGAAGAGTTCCATAAAACTGGTGCAAAACTTTTTGTTCAACTCACAGCTGGGTTTGGAAGGTCTTTCTCCATTCCAAATTCTATGGTGCCAATATTAAAAAGCAAATTTTTAACAACGCTTATAAAGCCAATTATAAACTTACCAAGGCTTTGTGCGTCGCCAAGTAAACTACCTTCCAGATGGTATGAAAAATACGAATGCCGTGAAGTTACGGTAAAAGAAATTAAAGACATGATAAAGGCATTTGCTCTTACTGCAAAGCTTTGTAAGGAAGCCGGCGTAGACGGCGTTGAAGTTCATGCTGTTCACGAAGGTTATCTTTTAGACCAATTTACGCTTAAATACACAAATCAAAGAACGGACGAATACGGCGGAAGTTTTGAAAATAGATATAGGTTCCCAGTTGAAATTGTTAAGGCTATAAAGGCTGAATGTGGAGAAGACTATCCTGTTAGTTTAAGATATTCTGCTATTAGTAAAACAATAGGCTTTGGAGAAGGCGCTTTGCCTGGCGAAAAGTATACGGAAGCGGGCAGAGATATGGAGGAGAGCGAAAAAGCAGCTAAATATCTTCAAGATGCTGGCTACGATATGCTAAACACAGATAACGGCACTTACGACGCTTGGTATTGGGCGCATCCACCAATGTATATGCCTAAAAACTGTAACTTAGATGACGTATCACACATCAAAAAATTTGTTGATATTCCAGTAGTTTGCGCTGGTAAAATGGAACCAGATGTGGCTGCTAAGGCAATAAAGGAAGGAAGAATAGACGCTATGGGCGTTGCTCGTCAGTTCCTTACAGATAGCCACTGGGTTACAAAACTTATGGAAGATAGGCTTGAAGATATCCAGCCTTGCATATATTGCCATAACGCATGCTTTACAATGGCACACTATAAAGGCGTGGCAAACGACCAGCCGCTCAGCGATTCTAAACACATGGCAAGATGCGCGTTAAACCCAATGACCATGGACGGCGGAAAGTTTGACATTATTCCAGCCAAGAAGAAGAAAACTGTTGCCATAATTGGCGGCGGCGTAGGCGGAATGGAAGTAGCAAGAATAGCAACTATTCGCGGACATAAAGCTACTATCTATGAAAAAACGGGAAATCTAGGCGGCGTATTTATTTCAGCATCTAACATGCCGTTTAAAGAAAATGATAGAAGACTACTTGAATGGTATAAAAGGCAAATTGAAAAACTTGGAATTGAAGTACATTTAAATACGGAAATTACTGATATTTCTAAATTAAATGCAGATGAAATAGTGGTCGCCACGGGTTCAACAGCTAGAAAGTTAAACTTTAAAGGTTCAGATAAAATTATAGACGCCATAGACTATTTAAATAATAAAGAAGTGGGCGATAACGTTGTGATTATAGGCGGTGGACTTACAGGTTGCGAAATAGCTTACGAACTCAGCCTTCAAGGCAAAAAGCCTGTTATTGTTGAAGCTAAAAATGACCTTATGGCAGTAAGCGGACTTTGCCTTGCAAACTCATCATATTTAAGAGATTACTTTAAGCACAACAACACTCCGGTATACTTAGAGAGCTTTGTGCAAGAAATAGATGGTAAAAATGTAATAATAGTTGGCAAAGATGGAAGTGTAAACAAAGTTAAGGCAGATTCAGTTATTTCTGCAATAGGGTACAATCCAGCGCCACTAGTTAAGAAAGGCAAGCACGTTCACATAGTAGGCGACGCGCTTAAAGTTGGAAATTTAAGAACAGTAGTTTGGCGCGCCTGGAAAGTGGCAGAGAGTATTTAAAAATTAAAACAATCCAAAAATTTTTGGATTGTTTTTTAATAAATTTTAAATTTTTTTATAAAATGCTTGACTTGGAGTTAACTCCAAGTGAATAGTTTATATAAAAGACGAAAGCTTAACTTTCGTCTTTTATATAAATTTAAATCTTAAAACTTATTGTTATCTCTTCTTGTTCGCATTTTAATTGCCTGTATGTTACTCCGGCGGCGTCGAAGAGCATTTTCGAGGCTTTTACACTTTCAGTGTCTGCATATTTGTCGCATAAATATATTACTTCTTTTATGCCGGATTGTATTATGAGTTTTGCACACTCATTACAAGGGAATAGGTCCACGTAAATTTTAGCGTTTTCAAATTCACGCTTGTAGCCGCGGAAGTTTAAAATTGCGTTCATCTCTGCATGGCACACGAAAAAGTATTTTGTTTCTAGTGCCGAACCTTCGCGCGCCCATTTGAAATCTTTATCATGTATTCCGTTTGGCGTGCCGTTGTAGCCGGTGGAGAGTATTCTATTATCATGGGAAACTATGCACGCTCCTACCTGCGTGTTTGGGTCCTTACTTCTCATTGCAGATAGTTTTGCTATGCCCATAAAATATGTGTCCCAGTTTATATAATCTTTTCTAAATTCCATTTGTTTGCTCCTATATATAATTATAACATGGTTTTTAAATTTTAGCAAATACTCCTCAGACTGCCCAAAAACTGCGCGATGCTGCGTTTACTGTAAAACGCCTAAAAAGAGGCTTAAGGAAACTAAACTCCTGCTTTTGCGTCAAAAGCTGCGCTTTAATGAATTTTGCTTTTAGCAAAATTTCATATTTTCGCTTGCTTTTTCCTTTTCCCAAAAATCAAAGTATTTTTGGGAACCCCGAGCCGAGCCTTGCCTCGCTTGCTTTTGAACAGTCTGATTAATTTTTCTACAAGCAAAGAAAAATCAAAGCCTCGTGCGGAGTTTCTATAAAAATCCAATAAAAAAACGCCCGAGTGGGCGAAATTTTAAAATTATTTGGGTTCGTCGAAGAATGCATACATATTTGTAAGTTGACCTACGCACATAATGTAATCGAAGAATTTATCCATTATAGCGCTAGCCGTTGGAATTTCTGCAATTAATGCACCAGCTTGAATTGAAAAGCCGTAAATTTTTAAAACATTTGTAATGCAAGATTTAACGTCTTTTGCATTTAATTCGTATAAATCGTTCATATATCTAAGAGTTTGCTTTTTATCGGTAAAATACCACTTATTATTTAAGTTTACTAGCCTAATGTCTAGTGGTTTACCATCTATAAAAGATGCATCGCAGTTAATTTTCCATTCCGCATCACTAATTTTAACTAAATTAGTTGGGTTTTTGAAAGATTCTTCAAAATTTTTAATATCCATAGATTACTCCATTTTTATAATGATAGATATATGATAACAACTTTTTAACAATTTTCAAAATGATTTTAATCATTTTTCTAATGTTTTTTGTTTTTTCTTTGCTTTTTTAGCTCTTATGGCTTGAATTTCTCTTAAATATTCAGAAATTTTGGTTTTTGAAGTGGGAGAGTTTTCAGGCGCTGGCATAGAATCTATGTTATATTCATGAGCGGGTTCTAGGTTAAACATACGTTTTAAATATGCAGCTTGGTCCTTAATATTTTCCGAGTTAAAGGGAAGAACGTCAACGTCGTAATGACAAAAACTATTTGGAAATATCACGCTAAAACGCTCGTTGTACACGTGCATATGCGGACCTTGAATTTGAATTTTTTCTTGTGTAGGTCTGCCATCTTTGAAACGTTGATAATGCACGTTCTTTTTAGAATCGTATCTAATAAGTTCAAGCGCGGCACATCCGTTTAGAATGGCATATAAGGAAATGCTATAATGTTTTGTTCCGTCTTTTTCTGTTTTCTCTTTTGCTAAAAATGAGTATAAAATTATGCCATATCTTGTGTCGGCGGCGTAAAATTCTTGTGTTTCAGAATAATTTCTGTCGTTTATTTTATAGCGCTTGTGGCTTGAAGATAAAAATTTTTTATCCGCATAAAGCATATGGTCGGCTATGCTTTGCGATAGTGGAATACAACATTCTTGTTTGTCTTTGCCTTCTGGAATGTTTAGTTCGGCTAAGGTGTAGTCTGCGGGCAAAGCTATATTGTTTTCAAAGTTAAAACCTAACGTTTTACACGCTTCGCGAACAAGTTGTTCTCTAGACTTTTTAAAAGCGCGCTCTCTTTCTAAAACAAGTTGCCATTCTTCTGGCGATAGCTTATAGTTTGGTTTGTATATGTGTAGCGCCTTTTTTAAAAGCACTTCTGGTCTTAAAGACTTCTTTTTTGTGTATCCCTTGCTCATAACTCTATAGTATCACACAATTTAAAAATTATCAACACTCATTTGCAAAATAAATAAAAAAATGTTAATATGTGCATATGTTTAAGATTACAAAAAATTGGTATGAACTTTTAAAAGATGAATTTAACAAGCCTTACTTTATAGAATTGCAGGAATTTTTAACGGAAGAGTACAACGCTCGCACAATTTATCCAGCGGCGGAAAATATTTTTAACGCTTTAAACTATTGCAAGTTTGAAGATGTTAAAGTTGTGATAATAGGGCAAGACCCGTATCATCAGCCGGGGCAGGCGCACGGGCTTAGTTTTTCCGTGCAAGACGGCGTGGCACTTCCGCCGTCACTTAAAAATATTTTTAAGGAGATAGAAGACGACCTAGGCATTACGCCAATTAATAGCGGCAACTTAATTCGTTGGGCAAAACAGGGCGTACTTCTTTTAAACACTGTGTTAACTGTTAGGCGTGACCAGCCGAACTCGCATAAAGGTAAGGGGTGGGAGAATTTTACCACAAAAGTTATAGAACTTGTAAATTCTAAAAGCTCGCCCGTTGTATTTTTACTTTGGGGTGCAAACGCTAAAGCTTTCGAGCCGCTTATAGATAAAACAAAACACTATGTGTTAAAGGCTGCGCATCCAAGCCCGCTTTCTGCCTATAACGGTTTTTTTGGTTGCAAACATTTTTCAAAAACGAACGAAATTCTAGAAAAAAACAACTTAAAACCTATAGATTGGCACTAAAAAGCATTGACAAAATAATTTTTTCTACATATAATGATATTACCATGCTAGGCGGGGAGTTAGCGGTTCCCTTTACTTGAAATCCGCTTTATGCAAGGCTGAAAGCTTGCCTCGGCAAAATTAAGGTAAGAAGTTTGGTGTAATTTTTTTGTGATGAAATCAAGGTCTTATGCAATAGAAATTCGTGAATCATGTCAGGGTCGGAAGACAGCATCATTAAGCGAAACCTTCTATGTGCCATAAGGTAGCTTTGGTGGAGCAAAAGGTTACATTAATGCTTAGTTTGTTTTGACAAAGCAAGAAGCATGGTTTTTTTATAAATCTCACGCGTTAGAGCTTTCTAGCGCGTGTTTTTTTGTTGCCGCGGGCTAAAGTGTGAAAAGGCTTCCGCGGGCTAGGGGGAGTGCGAGTATAATAAGGTGGCGGGCAGGGCTTCGTGGGTCGGGGATAGGAGTCTCGCTAGCGCGGGTCTATTTTCACTCCGCCAAGGCATGCGAAGCAAAAGAATAAAGACAGCCGCTTGCCCCCTGCATTTTTGTTCAAGCTGCAGTGTGGAAAGAAAGAAAAGTGAAAAAATTACAAAAGCCTGTAATTTCGCTTGACAAAAATGCGGGGGGGGGTAAAATGGGGTATCCAAAAAAATTTTGGATACCCCATTCTACCCAAACGAGCAGAAAATTCAAAAATGTATGTAAATTTTAGTAAAAAAGGAAATTATAGCAGCATTTTTGTATGGGGTCCCCGAAAATTTTTAATTTTTGGGGAGAAGGAGAGAACGCGGAGCGACAAGCGTAGTTACGATTAGCAACTCGCCTAGCGGAGAAATTTTAAATATTTAACTGCTTTTACTTCGAAGCGTTAACTTCGCAAGAGAGTGCGTCGAAACTTGCTCCACCCTAGAAGTTGCTAAACGCAACTGTCTAAAAGGTTACGCAGTTTCTCCTTTCCCCAAAAATCAAAGTATTTTTGGGGACCCCATAATAACTCCCAAG
>DVOJ01000005.1 GCA_018713725.1 Candidatus Caccopulliclostridium gallistercoris
GACCGTTAAGCGAAATTTGACCGAAGGGCAAATGAGCCCGTTAGGTCAACAAATTAAAAACAATCAATGTTACTCTTCGAAGCGTTCACTTCGCACGAGAGTAGCGACCAAGTTCCCAAGCGAAGCTGGAACTTGCGTCTGGTCGCTAAAAGAAATTTTTGTGACCGTTAAGCGAAATTTGACCGAAGGGCAAATGAGCCCGTTAGGTCAACAAAAATTTCTGGTTCACTAGCTCAGTCGGTAGAGCACTTGACTTTTAATCAAGGGGTCCCGAGTTCGAACCTCGGGTGAGCCACCACATTTGTTTTATGCAAATGAAAATAAGTAATGAATTTTGTATTTTTACAATAGTAAAGAAATCTTTATGCTAGACAAACTATCATATTTACGTTTTGACCGCATATATTAACTGGTATAAGGAGTTTATTATGTTTTTTAAAAAACAAAATCGTTCACAAAATAAGATTAAAACAGATTCTAACTTAGTTAGAGCTATGGGTTATTTAAAACCTTATATAGTTAAGGATTTAAATAGAAAACCTGAAGAAATGGTGCAAGAGACAATAAGAGAAAGTGGTTTTTTGCATGCAGATATTAGATGGGGCGTTATAACTAAAAGAGCAGCTTTAAAGTGTTTTAATAGATTTATAAAGGTTGCTTATTATGATCCTGAAATGGTTCATCAAGTAGAACACGGCCCCGGATATTTAGCTTATTATATACAAAAAACCGAAGAAAAAATGAAAAAACCTGAATTTGAGCCCTTACCATAAAAGGTAAGGAAATATGCGGATGTGGCGAAATTGGCAGACGCGCTAGACTTAGGATCTAGTGGGAGACCGTGGGGGTTCAAGTCCCTTCATCCGCACCAATATACAATATATAGGGTTGAATTTGGTAATAAAATCTATATATTGTGTAGTTAAGAAGGCCATTTTGGCCTTTTTTTATTTTTTGTCTTAAAAATCTGCGCTTTAATCTGTGTCAAAATTTCTTTGTTTTTCTTTAATGAAAGATTGCTCAAAATCGTTATTAATTTTAGGCTTTAATCTAATTAAAAGACAAACTATAAATTAAATTATGAAAATTTAGTAATTTCTTGTTATTTATAAAAGATTATGCTAATGGGTTCTTTTATTTTGTTGAAAAACCATTTGATGTGTTACCACTTTACTTTTTTTTGGTTAAAGATAAACAAAATTATTAAATGTATTATATTGTTTTTCAAGTATTAAAAAAATACTTTACATGGAGTTTTGTCTAAGTTATAATATTTTTGTAGGAGTGGATTATGAGCATTATCGTTTATGATGAAAATTTGTTAAATTCGGCAAAGGATTTCGCTATTCAAAAGCACAAAGGGCAATTTAGAAAGGGAACTAAAATTCCATATATTATTCACCCTTATGAAGTTTTGAAAATTTTACAAGAAAATGGCGCTGATATCAAAACACAAATTGCTGGACTTCTGCATGATACATTAGAAGACACGAACACAACTGTGGAAGAGATTGAAGCGAACTTTGGAAGTGAAGTGGCTGAGCTTGTAAAGTATGAAACGGAAGATAAAAGAAAAGAGTACAGAGAAAGAAAAGCTGAACATATGGCAAAGTTAAAAACGGCACCATTAGAAGCAAAAATGGTGAATTGTGCAGACAAACTTGCAAATTTAAGAAGCACTTGGAAAGAATGCAAAATAGGAGATAGCTTTTGGGAACGCTTTAATGGTAGTAAACAAGATATCGCTTGGTATTACGGCTTGGCAATAGACGCTCTTCAAAGTTTATCCGGTATGCCAATATACGAAAATTTAAAAGATGTATATAAAGTTGTATTTGGTGATATGAAATTAAATAAAGGAAATGAAAAGTTATAATAAAATCCCGAAAATTCGGGATTTTTTAATGCTCATCTAAATCTGATTCAAATTTTGTTTTATGTATAGTGCCTATTGGGTGTTGCGGTGGTGCATAAATAGAATACACTTTTAGTGGTGTGTTCTGTTCGTTTAATATGTTATGCCATGTACCAGCAGGAATTAAAACTGCATAATCAGGATTAGCATTTCCAATAAATTTTACGTCTTGTTTAGTTTTGCCCATGTATACGGACGCTAGCCCATACTCTATACGAATAAACTGGTCTACGTTGTCGTGGAGTTCTAAGCCTATTTCGCCACCAGAGGGAATTGACATTACGGTTACTTGTAAGTGTTCTCCCGTCCAAATTGCTTTTCTAAAATAGTTATTAGAACAAGTTTCTTTATGTATGTTTATAATAGTTGGTTTATTGCCTAAATCGTTACTCATATCGTTTTTTGAATACATTTTTTCTCCCTTTTTCCATTTATTTTATGATACAAAAATATTTATTGTGAAAGAATATATAATTTGTTGGCAATTTCACGATTTATATGATATAATTAAAAACAAGGGAGAAAATGTGGATTTAAAATTAGTTGTTCCCCAAAAAGAAGATTTGTGGTTTAAAAAAGAAATTAAAGAAGACCCTAACACAATGGATTATAATGCCGGATATGATTTAAATTTTAGTGGATATAATCGCGAAAACGGAATAATTCGAACAGACATAAAAGAATTGGAAGAAGTTTGGTCTAAAAAATGGATAGGAAATGAACCTACAAATTTTTACTATTATATAAAAGATGGAGATACTTTTATTGGCGAAATTTATGCTAAGTTCGATAGCAGTAAAAACTCGCATGAAATTGGTATAGTAATTAAAGGTGAGCATAGGGGTAAAGGTTATGCTACACCAGCAATAAAACTTTTATGTGAAAAGCTTAAAGAAAATGGAGTAAAGAATTTATATCATAAACTACCTATGTCAAGAAAGAGTGCAATAAAAGCTGATATTAATAACGGATTTGTTGTAATTAAAGAAAATATTGACGGCATGAAAAAATTTGGAGAAATTGAAAAGGTCGTTTACTTAGAAAAGAAACAATAAATAAAATTTGCAAATTTAAAAAAGACTATATTTTAAAAAGTAAAAATAAATTATTTATAAAATTAAAGATAAGTTATGAATTTTAATTGTTTAATTCCTGAATTAAGAGTGTTTGATATTGAAAAGTCTAAAAATTTTTATACAAAAATTTTAGGCTTTAATGTGGCATATTCTAGAAAAGATTTTGCAATGCTTGTATTAGGTAATTGCCAAATTATGTTGCAACAACTTACACTCCCGTCAAGAAAAGGTAGTTGGAATGTTTCGGAAGATATGGTTTATCCGCTTGGGCGCGGTATAAATTTTCAAATTATTTTACCAGATATTTCTAAAGTGTATTATTCGCTTAAAAAGTTTAAAGTAAAAATTTTTATAGATTTACTGGTAAGTGATTATCAGGAAAATGATATAACAAATCATGTTCTTGAATTTTTGGTGCAAGACCCTGACGGATATTTGTTAAGATTTCAACAAGATATAGAAGATTGGCATTTTGGAAATGATAAAGAAACAGCTGATAAATTATTTGATTTGGTTATTAAAGGTGAAAAAACAGCAACGTCTAGTTTGTTTTTAAATGACACAAAAATTTATGAAGGTTTTTCTATATTAACCAATTGGGATAAAACTGAAAGAATAATTATTTATACTTCTAAAACTTATATTACAACATTTAATAAAATAACAAAAGAACATGCAAAAAGAGAAGGCGAGGGAGATAAATCTTTAGAAACATGGAAGAAAATTCATAAAAGATTTTTTTCTGAAGAACTAGAAAAACAAAATTTGAAATTTGAAGAAAATTGTAAAATCCTTTGTGAAGAATTTGATATCCTTAGAAATTCTTATGAAACTGGCATAGTTAAAAAATAAATTAAATAGAGATAAAATATTATAGAGGTTAAACATGAATACACAAACAAAATTAAACTTTAAATTTTTAGACCAATCTTATCAAAAAGATGCTACAACCATTGCGGCTGAGTGTTTTAAAAACGATAATTTTTTTGATTGGTTAGGTGACGAACAGCAAAAATTTGAATGTTTATACAAACTTTATTCAGAATGTTTTAAAATTTGCATGGAAATTGGAGCGTGTTTAGGAATTTTTCTTGAAGAAAAATTAATAGGCAATGTTTTTTTATTAGATTATGATAAATTAAAAGAAAATAAAAAATATTTTGAAATTATTTTTGATGAACATAGCAATTTTGGGGACGACGTTAGAGAGTTTATGTCGTATGCAAATAATTTAAAAAATGGTTATTATATTTTGGCTATATGTGTTAAACCGGAGTATCAAAAATGCGGATATGGAACACAGGCAATTGCAAAAATCACTGAATTATTTTCTGACAAAAATCTTTTTGCTGACGTTGACAATGCAAAATCTCTTAGTATGTATAGAAAAGTTTCATATGATATCACAAAAATAAGTGATAAATTTTATTATGTTTTGAAGCCTAGTTATAATAAAGAACGCCAAGAAGATACAAAGAAAAACAATTTTGAAAAGTGAGTTTTGGGTTGAAATACATATTAGAATAAAAAGCGTTTGCAAACTGCAAACATTTTTTGGTGGATCGCCAGGGGCGCGCGTGCAGTGGCTGAAAAGCCACAAACCATTTAGACGGGCAGGCAGAGACGGAACCGACCTGGACCCCCTGATTAAGAGGTGTCTTTGGGATTTCTTTTTTAGTGCCATTTTATGCTACTAAATTCCCTTTAAATCCCTTATTTTCTCTACCAAAATCGTGTTTATCCCATAACTTTTGAATTTGTCTAAAATTATTTTGGTTTTTTTATTAGTTTATATTAGATGATTTATAAATCCGAGAGAAATTATATCTATTTTTGTTTGCCTTTTTACTTTTATTTTTATATATTAATAATAAGGATAATTGTTAAGGGAGAATTTTATGAATTTTTTAGGTTGGTTATTTAGTATTCCTAGTCGGCATTATAGAGATATGCGAAGATATGAAAGAGGGGGTGTTGGTGCAAGAATTTTTGCAATCATCCTTTCAATGCTTTTTATTGGTGCTGCGCTCGGGCTTGAATATTGGTTTTTGTCGTCACTTATGACAGGCGGTTCGCTTGGCGGTGGAATTGCAAAGGTTGTTGCGCTAATTTTTATTGGTATTTTCTTTGTTGCAACTTTTATTGCTGCACTTGAATATTGTGGCGTTTATGCCTTCACTGCTTTTGCGATGGCGATTATGGGTGTTGTTTATAAAGCAGAAAAAAGGAAAGCATTGCTTGAAAAAAATCAAAAGAAAATTGAAAATTTGGAAGCAGAACTTGAGACAACTCCAAGTTTAAAATATAAAAACCTTGACATATTTGTCGGAATTTTTCAAATACTATTAGCAATCGGGCTTTTTGCTGGTGCTATTGCAGTTGCTGTTTTAACAGTTTGATAATGAAAAGATAGGCAAATTGCTTGTTATTTTATAATTTTTATTATATTATAATTCTATAGTTATATGTTGACATTTTTCACAAACTACCCTTTTACTGCGTATAACAAAAAGGAGGATTTATGAAAAAGAAAATTTTAAGTTTTTGTCTGGCATTTGCCGTTATTGTTCCTGCAATATTTTTGTTGTCGGCTTGTGGTGATGGCAATGACACAACTAAAAAAGATAGGACAAACACTGCTGAAATAGTTAGTGTTTATCAAGATTATGGAGCAAGCCTTTATGTCGAAATGACAGGATTTGAACACGACGAATATGAACTTACTGGTTCTTCTCGTCATAATTTAACTCTTGAATTTTCAATAAATAATGGAGAATGGTTTGAATGTGAACCAGTACAACTTTTTTATGATGAAAGTGGCAAGGGTGTTTATCAAATACTATCTGCCACATATAACTATGGAGATAGTGAAGTTAGTTCTTTCACAATAATGATGACAGGTCAAAATGTAGAGCCGGGAAAAATTTCTATATCTGTTCGTATTCCAGAATCAAACACATACAACGCAAGTGCAGGCACATCTCCTTCCACCTACACATTAAAATCAAAAATTCAAACAATTGATGATAAGATAGGTGAGGGAGTTTATGGATTTGGTTCTCAAGGAACGTCAAATAGCCCTGAAGAAGAAAAATTTGTTTTTTATCAAGATTCTTCAAATCCATACAACTTAAAAGTAGGAAAATTTTATTCACAAGCAAATGAAAGTGGTGACAGTATTAGCTATGACCGTTTTGTAAGAGAATTAACAGAGGAAGAAGAAACTCAATTTTCTGAATTCGATTTGGAATATAAAGTTGTTAATTATACTTCAAAATATATAACAACTGTCGAAGGCAGTGAAGATGAAAATATAGCCACTTTGGAAATAGCTAGTGATGAAAATGATGCTATTTATTCCACAAAAGGCTGGACAGATAGTTTAAGTTTAAGTAAAAGCAATCTTTGGATTTATACAAATACTGGATTTTACTACGAATGTATGATTTTCCTCGTAAGGCTAAAAGCTACTGATGATACTGTTCAATCAGAAGCTATGTGTTTTGAAGTTTATATTGGCTCTGAAGAAATAACACAATAAAACATAAAGTCAAAAATCTCTTTGAAATTTTGGGGTGCACCCCAAAAGTTGGACAAAAATTTAATTAAATAATTTGATTTTGAGTTCGGTATTTTACCGGACTCATTTTCAGTTTAAGTATTATTCTCTCGTTATTGTAATAATATATATATTCTTTTAGTTTGTCAATGAAAGTGTTAACACTTTCAAACTTTTCGCCATAAAACATTTCTGTTTTAAGTCTTCCAAAGAAGTTTTCCATTACGCTATTATCTAGGCAATTACCTTTTCTTGACATACTTTGAGTAATATTGTTTTCTTTTAATATCCTTTGGTATTCTTTCATTTGGTATTGCCAACCTTGATCTGAATGTAATATTGGAGTAGTATTATTTGGTAGCTTGTTTATTAGTCCATTTAACATTTCTCTTGTTTGGTAAAAATTGGGACTAGTTGAAATTGAAAAAGAAAGTATTTCATTGTTATACATATCTAGAATTGGAGAGAGATAAACTTTTTCATCACACACAGCAAACTCTGTTACATCTGTTGTTAATTTTTGGAATGGAGCATTTGCTACAAAATCTCTGTTAATTATATTAGGAGCAATTTTACCAACTTCGCCTTTGTAGGACTTGTATCTACTTTTTCTTTGTTTACCTTGAATATTTAGATATTTCATTAGTTTTAACACGGTTTTGTGATTGATTTTGTAACCTAAATTTTTTAATTCTATTAGTATTCTACGATAACCATATCTACCTTTATTTTGCTCAAATATCTTTAAAATTTCCTTCTTTTCAATTTCATACTTATCTACATTACTAAACTGTTTTAAATGATAGTAGAAAGTGCTTCTTGATAACTTCGAAATCTCTAAAAGAGTATTCAGCGGATAATTTTGCCTTAATTCAGAAACAACTAATGCTTTTTGTTTTTCTTTTGCTCTTCCGCACGAACTAAGGCATCTAATTTTTTTAAGTATTCAATCTCAGCCTTGTAATATTGATTTTCTTCTTTTAGTCGTTGATTTTCAGCAATTAAATCTTCTTTTAGTTGCTTATTTAACTTTTTCTTTTTTCCTTTATTTGGGTTGTCCATTTTCGTAGTTCTACCACGCCGTTCTTTGTAAAGCCCAGCTTCTCCTTCTTCTAAGAATATGCGTTCCCATAATTTCAATTGAGAGCGATAGTTGTTAGAATCAATAGAAGTAGAAACATCCCAATACTTTCTAACAGTTTCAGCATAACTCAAATGATTAGACCGCATATCTATTATACACGAAATTTTAAATTCTGGACTATATTTTTTAAATTTACTTCCTTTCTTCGCCATAAAAAAGTGAACCTCCTTAAGTGTCTAACTTTTGGGGTTCACTTCAATTTCAAGGAGATTTTTTTACTATTTTTATTTTTTATGATATAATCATAAAATGAAAAATAAAAATCCAAGTATTGAGAGTTTAGAGAGAAAATATAGAAGGCACGAGGTTAGTTTTTCGCACATTGAACAGAAAACTGGTCAAGATGTAGAAAATGTTATTGCAAATCATGGGTCTACTCTGTTTCTGCTGAAGATGAGTGGCAAAATAAAGTAAATACTAAAGTTTTATACAGGAATATTTATAAATTGTCACAAGAAGATAGAGAAATTTTGCTTGACTATATGACTGGTTTTAAACAAAAAGATATAGCCGAGAAGTTAGGTATTAGCCCTGCTGCTATCAATGGTAGACTTGACACGATTTTCTTAAATTATCGCACTTATCTTTGCAATGATAAAGAATTTAAAGAAAGAAGAAGATAAAACAAATGAAATTAATAAGACAAAAGAACTTGAAGAAAAAATTGTAAAATTAGAACAACAACTGAAATCTCAACAAGAAGATGAAGATTATAAAGAGTGGCTAAAAGAAAAAGAAATGCGTAAAAAGAAAAAACAAAAAGATTTTGAAATGTAATAAAATTGACTGGGGATTTATGATAATTTTCAGTCTTTTTTTGTGCTATTTTTCTAAAAATTTTAGACAATTTTTTAGACAGTGGAAATTTTTGGCTGTTTTTAAGTAAAAAATTAGTTTGCAAAATGATAAATAATTTTGTTAAAAATGTTGAACTTTTAGACACTTTTACGAAACTTTTAGACAGTTTTGAGTTGTTTTTTTAATATCTTGACATTAAAAAATCCCTTATTTTATAAGGGATTTAGCATGGTGGGCTGTCGGGGACTCGAACCCCGGACCCACTGATTAAGAGTCAGTTGCTCTACCAACTGAGCTAACAGCCCACGCTTGTAGTTTATACTCGTTTCGGAGCGTATGATTAAGAGTCAGCTGCTTTTGCTAACTGAGCTAGCGATCTACAAAATTTGCTCTATACTTATAAGCCGAAGGCAGCGGTTGCTGCATATTTTACTTTAACACTGCCTTCTTTTTGACATTGGAGCGAGAGACGAGATTCGAACTCGCAACCGCTGCCTTGGGAAGGCAATGCTCTACCGTTGAGCCACTCCCGCTAATGCTTGATTATTCTAGCACATTTACTTTTCTTTTGCAAGATATTTTATTAACTTTTTTCATTTTTATTGAAATTCTTTTTTAAACACTCCTTTAAAAGTTCTAAAAACTCGTCGTTATTTGCGGCTAGTGTATAGTTTTTAGTAGAATAAACTTTTCCGCCAGCTTCTGTAATTAAAAACGTGCCAGGTTCCGTGTCCCATATATGATTGCTGAAATATATGGCTCCGCTTAATGCCCCTTTGGCTACAAAACATAGGGCAGAACAGGTTGAACCGAATTTTCTTGAACCTGCTATTGTATGTAAATTTTTGAAAATTTTTGAAGATGCTTCTGGATTATTATAAGCAACTTCAAAAGAATATAAGGGTTTACCTTTAACTTCACTTCTTACGTAAGTTTGTTTGCCATTTAAATAAGCGCCTTGACCTAACACTGCCACATAAGTTTCATTTATTGTGGGCATGGAAAGAACGCTTGCAATGGTTTTACCGTCTTTTCTCATTGCAATTTGAATGCCCCAGCAGGGTAGATTGTTGGCAAAATTTACCGTGCCATCTATTGGGTCTATAATAAAGCAGTTTTCAGTTGGCTTTTCTTTTGGGTTATATTCTTCGCTCACTATGTTAAAGTTTGGATATGTTTTTTTAATTCTTTTAATAAAATATTTTTCAATCATTAAATCTAGATTTGTGACTAGATCGCCGTTATTATCCTTATTTTTTGTTAAAATTTGATGTTTTTTTATTAAATTATTGGCGTTTTTAACTAAATTTTGCAAAAATTTTGCTTCTTTATCATATTGTTTGAATCTCATAATTTATCCTATTTTAATTTAAATGTTATAACTGCTGGGTTATGGTCGGAGTATTCAAAATCTGTGTCTATATTTTCCGAACTTACTATTTCAATGTTATCGGAAACTAAAAAGCCGTCTATTACAACAGTGTAGTTTACATCTTTTTCGTAAGGTATTTCCGCAGCGCGACAGGTTGGCACAAGTTTTGTTGTTGCAAAGATGAAATGCTCTGGGATATCTTCTTTGGTTATAACGTTTACCCATTCCGGAACTTCTTGCTCGGTAGGGAAAGTGTTCAAACTATCTGCTATGTCGTGATTCCAATCGCCGCCGGCAATTACATAATTTCCTTTATTATATTCTTCTTCAATTACTTCATTTAAAAGTGCTAACTGCTGAGCTCTAATAACTCCACCTTCGTCGTAAGCGCTCATGTGAAGATTTATTAGCACAAGCTCTTTATCTGAGCCTTCAATTTCAAGCCTTGAAATTATGAAACATCTATCTAAATCGAAAAATTTGTTTATAAAGCTTGTATCTACGGGGAAGGATTTTCTTACCGAACTACTAACGTTATATTTTGAAAAGGTGACAATGCCAGAGTTTACCGTGCCGTGCGGCTTAGTTAACGGGTAGAATAAATAGCCGCTGTGAAAGTTTGAGGTAAAGATATTTGCGTAGGAACTAAAATTTTCTTTTAGCATATCGTACTGGTTTACAAAATAGCTTCTATGCGAGCTTGTGTCAACTTCTTGAAAGAACATAAAATCCGCGTTTAGTGCGTTTATTGTAGAAATTACGCCATTTGTGCTTTCAAGCACAGCATCTTTACTTTCTGCTCTGCTTTCTGTGCCCGTTTTTAAAGTGCCGTCTTTCATTTTACCAGTATCCATAAAAAAGGTAAAATTATGATTGTACGCACCAAAACCTATGTTATAGGTAGAAATTTTATATTCTGTGTTTAAAGAAATGCTGTATTCATTATTGTTTGAAATTTCCAAATTTAAGTTGTCTTCAATTCTATAATATGTTGCACTTAAATAGATAACGTATCCACCGAGCGTTAAAACAATAAGCCCAATTATGCAGGCAAGAACAATGGCTATAATTTTAAAAGTTTTTTTAACCATAAACACCTCTAAAATAAGTATATCATAATTAAAAATTTTTAGGAAATGATTTTATATTTAAAATTTCAAAATATTCTGGCCAACGATATTCTCGTATTGGCATAGGGCGATAATTTTTAAAGTAGAGCACTAATGCCGGAGAAATTTTGTTATAGCTTTTAACAAACTCGTATTTAACAAGCTCTCCGCTGGCAATTAAGCGCTTGGCTTTTGCGTGATAGTTAAAATATCTCATGCTAGTAGTTTTACACCAAAGCTAGAATTAATTCATAAAAATATACGTGAGCTATTCTACATGCGTTTTGAATAGAAAAAATCTATATGAAAATTTAGAGCAAATAAAAAAATATTGCCCTAATGTTTTTGCTATGGTGAAGGCTAACGCATACGGGCATGGAGTAAAAAACGTATGTAAACTTTTGTATGGAAAAGTGGATTTTTTTGGAGTGGCTTGCCTTGAAGAAGCTTTAGAAATAAGAAAATTTGATAAGCGTTCAAATATATTAATAGTTGGAATATGTAAAGACATATTTTTGGCTATAAAAAATAATATTTCTTTTACTATTGAAAATTTAGACGATTTTAAAAGTTTATTAAAATTTATAAAAAAACATGAAAAATTATTAAAAAATCATAAAAAAATAGCTAAAATTCATATAAAAATTAATTCCGGAATGAATAGGCTAGGGTTTAATGAAGTAGAAGAGTTTAAAAAATTATTAAATATTTATTTTAAATTTATTTATAAAAAATACATAAAAATAGAAGGTGTATTCACACATTTTGCGTCTAGAAAACAGCTAAAAAATCAAGTTTATAAATTTAAAGAATTTTTAAGTGTTATACCTAGTTTAATAAATCCAATCGTTCACATTGGTGGCGGAATAGGCAAATATGCTATTAAAGAATTTGAAAATGCTATGCTTAGGGTGGGAATAGATTTGTATACAAATCCGTGCTACGTATTAACTATTAGTAGTGAAATTATTAAGGTTTTTTCTGTAAAAGCAGGCGAGTACGTAGGCTATGATAACGGCTATAAAACGCAAAGTTTGGAAAAAATTGCCGTAGTGCCGCTAGGGTACGCAGACGGAATTAATAGGAAGGTAAGCGGGGAATTTGTTACAATTAATAAAAGAAGATATAAGATTGTTGGAAATATCTGTATGGATATGTTCTTTGTAAAAGCGGACGAAAGTGTAAAACGCGGAGATACTGTTAAAATAAATTTTGAAGGTTGGGCGGAAAAGTGTGGCACTATTCCTTATGAGATTTTAACTTCAATTAAGCATAGAAGAATGAAAGATTTAATTATTTAAGTAAAAATTCAAAAATTTTTAAAATCTTCTTTAATTTTTAATTGTTTTTTGATATATTTTTATTATGAGAGTAGTTGCAGGAAAATATAGGGGCAAAAAATTAATTAGCCCTAGTCATGATATACGTCCAACCTTAGATAAAGTAAAACAGGCTATTTTTACAAGGCTTCAATTTTTTGTAGAAGGAAAAAGCGTGCTAGACTTATTTAGCGGAAGCGGCGCATTAGGCATAGAGGCATTAAGTAGGGGCGCTAGCAAAGTAGTGTTTTGTGACGCAAATTATAATAGTATAAAACTTATTAAAGAAAATTTAAAAAGCTTAAAAGATGAGAACTTTGAAGTTTTACAGGGAGACTATAAAACTTGTTTACACGCGTTTAACTCTCAGTTTGACCTTATAATTTTAGACCCGCCCTATAAAAGCGGCTATTACGACCCTGCATTAAAAATAATTGCTGAAAAAAAACTTCTTTCCAAAGACGGAATTATAGTTTGCGAGCGCGCAAAAGATGAAATAATTTCTAACCAAGATTTTAACTTAGAATGCAAAAAAATTTACGGAACGGTGGCGGTAGATTATTTTGTGAATAAGTAGTAAGTTGGTTAATTAATAATCTAATAAATTTATTTGAGGATATAATATGAAAGAAGGAAACGATTACGAAAAACAAAAAAATACACTAAAATTAATTAATAATGAATTTTTAAATTGTAATGACCCACATGAAAAAATTGATTTAAAGGCTTGCGATGTGTGTGGAAAGATTGTAGCCATTGATCAATTTGGTTTTGGAGAATGTGAAAATTGCGGATGGATACAAGACCCAAACTTGATAGAAATGTCAGATAAAGTTTTGTATCCGAATCGTATTTCTCTAAACAAAGCAAGATTTTTGTATAAACAAGGTAAAAAGTTAGAGCCTGATATAGACGATTTTATTGCTGGGCTTATGATGTACAGTGAAATGGAATTTTGGTATAATAATAAAAATTATGGAGTATGTCATGCAAATAACCAAATTGAATTTTTTGAAGATAAAAATGAGAGCAGTTTACAAGTTTATGCAAATACAAGCGAATTTAGAGAAAAAGCTAATATAGATGGAAAATTATTGAAAGATATTTGGAAAGAAGTTGTAAAGGCGGATTATATGTAGGGTTAGACATATATTCTTTTTATTTAAAAATTTTATTATTTTATTTTACAAGGTTAAAAAATTTTTATATACTATAAATATATGAGAAAAACAAAGATTATTTGTACAATAGGTCCGGCTTCTTCTAGCGTTAAAGTGCTTGAAGAAATGGCAAGAGCTGGAATGAATGTGGCTAGAATAAATATGAGCCACGGAACACAACAAAGTCATCAAGAAATTATAGACAATTTGAATTTTGTTAGAATTGCTCACGATAAGCCAATTGCGCTTATGTGCGACACAAAAGGGCCGGAGATAAGAATAGGTAAGTTTGAAAAGGGCGAAGTTATTTTAAAGCCTAAAAAGGCTTTTACTTTAACGTCGCGCGACGTTGTGGGCAATGAAAACATTGTAAGCCTTGTATATAAAAGGCTTGTTAAAGAAGTTAAGGTAGGCGATAAAATTTACGCTAATAACGGCTTGGTTGTTTTAAGGGTTAAAGAGATTACTGAAACGGATATTAAATGTAAAGTTCTTTTTGGCGGAAAGCTTACAAACAATAAAGGTTTAAATATTCCGGGAATAGTACCGGAAGGGGACTACATTAGCGAAGCGGATAAAAAAGACCTTTTATTTGCTATTAAAAACAATGCAGATTTTATTGCGGCTTCTTTTGTATCTAGCAAGCAAGACGTTTTGGCTTTAAGAAAGTTTTTAGCTGATAACGGCGGAAAAGATATTAAGATTATTAGCAAAATAGAAAATTCTTCTGGCATAAAAAACATAAATGAAATAATAGACGCAAGCGACGGCGTTATGGTTGCAAGGGGCGACTTAGGTGTGGAAATCCCGCTTGAAAAATTGCCTAGCGTACAAAAAAAGCTTATTTCAAAATGTCTAGAACAGGGTAAACTTGTGATAGTGGCAACAGAAATGCTTGAAAGTATGACTTCGTCCGTTCGTCCTACAAGGGCAGAAGTGTCCGACGTTGCAAACGCCATTTATGAAAAGGCTACTGCAACAATGCTTTCTGGGGAAACCGCAGTTGGAAAACACCCCGCGCTTGTTGTTAAAACTATGGCTAAAATTTTAGTTGAAGCGGAAAAACATATTAATTATAATGAAGATTTTATTTCTTCAAAGCGTAAAGTGCTTGGTGTAAGCGATTCTATTTGCAAAACAACATGCCAAAATGCAATTAGTGTAAATGCAAAATTAATAGTGGTGTTTACGTCTAGTGGCAACACCGCGCACCTTATTTCTAGCAATAGGGTCAGCACGCCTATACTTGCAATAACGCCAAATCAAAACGTTTACAATAGTTTAGCACTTTCTTGGAACACTATTGCATATAAAAATGATGTAATCAGTTCGGAAAAAGAAATGCTTTACTTTGCAGAAAATACGGCGAAAACGCTTGAATTTGTTAGAAAAAATGATATAATAGTAGTAACAACGGGTACGCCAGAAGTTTCTGGGCAAACGAACATGTTAAAAATTATCAAAATTTAGAGGAGGTTTAAATGGAAGACGATTTCAAGGAAGAAATTATCGTAGAAGATGATGATATGCCCGAAGAAGAAGTTTTAGAAGAAGAAAATAAGGAAGTTAAAAAAGAGGAAAAGCAAATTGTTATTACAAAAAGCTCTATTCCTTTTATACTTTCAATTGTTGCAATTTGTCTATCTTTCTTCAAAACTTTCTTTACAATAGTTTTAAGCACGTCTTACATAGCGCTTATAGTGCTACATTCTATTTTCTTTGCTGGCGCTGTGGCTTGCAGTGTGGCTGCATTAGTGCTAATTCTATTAAAGAATAAGAAAGTTGCTTTCACGCCGGAGCTTCTACTTTCATTTGTTGCAATAGTTATAAGCTTTATATAAAAATGCTGTAAATTTTTACAGCATTTTTTATAAGCAAAATAAAAAACAAGGGGAGAATGAAGTGAACCCCTTGTTTTTTAAAATTCAAATTCTTAGTTAAATAAGTCTTTGAAAGCTTTGCCAACTTTGAAGCTAGGAGCTTTAGAAGCAGCAATTTTAACAGGTTGTTTTGTTTGTGGATTGATACCTGTTCTAGCTGGCTTACTTTTAAGCTCGAAAGTTCCGAAGCCTACAAGAGCTACTTTGTCGTTAGCTTTTAAAGCTTCAACAACTGTGCTAAACATAGCGTCGTAAGCTGCGTTTGCTTCCTTTTGAGTTAAGCCTGCTTTATCAGCAACTGATTTAATGAATTCTCCTTTGTTCATACTTTTCCCCTTTTAATAATATTTGTTTAATTACTAAACACATATATTATAGCCTATTTTATAATTAATTCAAACTAATTTTAAGTAGTTTTTTCTAATTTTTTATATTTTTCCCTTATTTTATGCGGGGTTTAAGGCTCTCTTAGGTAAAGTATACCAATAGTTTCAGGACCGCAGTGGCTGCAAATAGTTGCACCCGCTTGCATAGAGTAAACTTCTTTAAAGCCAAGCGCTTTAACTTTTTCTACTATCTCTTCCTTTAAACCTTCCATTGGGGAAGAAGACGTTACAAAACATCTAGTTTTTACTGGTGGATTTTCTTTAATTATATCGTCTACATATTTTGGTAAAACGCTTTTTAGTGGACCCATGTATTTTTTAGTTGCTTCCATTTTGCCGTTTATTAGTTGAATTCTTATTTTAAGTTTTAAAAGGTTTGCACCAAACACGGCAACAGCGGAACATCTTCCGCCTTTATATAAATAGTTTAACTTATTAATAATAAAGGAAGATTGCACTCTATTTGCTTCGCTTTCACATTCTGATAGTATCTCAGAAAGCGGTTTGTTAGCATTAATTTTGTCTATTGCAGATAAAATTAATACGCCAGAGCCGGAAGAAAGCTGTTTTGTGTCGATAACGTACACGTTTTCAAGTTCCTTTGCAGCTTGCACGGCGTTTGTTCCTGTGCTAGAAATTTCAAAAGATAGTGAAAAGTGAATAACTGCGTCGTACTTCTCTCTTAATTTTGAAAAAACTTCTTTGTAATCTTCAGGAGTTCTAGCCGATGTTTTTGGAAGCACCCCGGTTTTGTCTACGAAGTCGTAAATTTCTTTATAGGTTATGTCTGCTTCTGTATACTGGTCGTCGCCAAGGTTCACGTATAACGGAACAATGTTTATATCGTATTTTTCAATAAGTTCTTTTGGTAGGTCGCAGGTTGAGTCTGCTGAAATGCCAATTTTCATAAAATCACCTCACAAAATATGTTAACAAATTAAAAAATTAATGTCAAACACTATTAAAATATTTTTTGTTGTGCTATAATTTTCCACATGGAACAAAAGAAGAATACGCATGAAAAACATAGAGAGCGCTTGCTTAACACCATTAAAGAAGTTGGCTTTGAAAAGTTAAACGACATAAACGCACTTGAATTTGTGCTTACTCTTATTATTCCTAGAAAGGATACAAATCCACTTGCGCACGCTCTTTTAGACCAGTTTGGAAGTTTTTCCAAAGTGCTAGACGCCGATTACAGTCAGCTTGTGCACGTGTTTGGCATGGGCGAGCGTTCCGCCACACTTTTAAAACTTTTTCCAGAAATTTTTAGAAGATATCAAAAGGATAGACTAGGAAAAAATCCGCTTATTAACACACTTGGCGATATGATAAGCTACTTTAAGCCAAGGCTTGAAAATAAACTTAGGGAAGAGTTTATAGTAGTTGGGCTAAACAATAAAGGCAGAGTTGTTGCAGAAAAAACTGTTTCTGTTGGCGGCAAGAATAGCGTGGCAATAGATAAGAAGGATTTAAGTTTATTCATTTTAAATAAGCATATAAGTTCTGTAATATTTGCGCACAACCACCCGGGCGCAGACCCAAGGCCGTCTAGGGCAGACGTGGAAGCCACGGACGCTTTAAAAGCATTTTTATTATTAAATAATGTAAGGTTAGAAGATCATATAATAATTGGCGAAGACAGTGTGTTTTCCATGAAGATGCTTCAATACATAGAGGAGAAGGATATACGTGACGAATTTTGATAAGGAGTTTGAAGAGATTGTAAATAATTTACACGGCAAAAAAAAGCTATTACTTCATAGTTGTTGCGCGCCGTGTTCTTCTTCCGTGCTTGAACGGCTAAAAGATAACTTCGACGTTACAGTGTTCTATTACAACCCAAACATTGCACCTTTTAGCGAATTTGAACGAAGATTGAAAGAACAGATAAAATTGCTTGAAAAATTAAAAATAAGTTATATAATAGGTGAGTACAAGCACGAAGATTTTCTTAACGCTATAAAGGGCTTTGAAAGCTATCCAGAAGGGAGCCTAAGGTGCAGGCATTGCTACTATTTTAGAATGAAAGAGCTAGCCCGCCTTGCAAAAGATAGGTCTTTCGACTACTTTACAACTACACTTTCCGTTAGTCCGCATAAGAACGCACAGTGGATTAATGAAATTGGAAAGGAGCTTGAAAAGGAATTTGACGTTAAGTTTTTAACGTCGGACTTTAAAAAGAAAAATGGATATTTAAGAAGTTTGCAGCTTAGTCAGGAGTATGGTTTATATAGGCAAGAATATTGCGGCTGCATGCCAAGAAAAAAGGGAGATAATGAAGCAAGTAGTAATTAAAAATAGTAATAGTATATGGAAAAAGATATCCTATGTTATTTGCTCTATATTTATAGCGCTATTTTTAAGTTTATTTGCTTTTATCTATACGCATCAATATTTTCCAGTAACAGGGCAATCTATGTACCCAACGATAAACGCAAACGGCATAGACGAAGACGGCGTTTACGTAAACCCCTACAACAAGGGAAGTTACGGAGAGATAGTAGTAGCAAAAACTGAAACGGGTACAACGGTTATTAAAAGAGTGTTAGGCTTAGAAGGTGATATAGTTGGCTTTGTAGAAGAAGACGACGGCACGTATTTTTATAGAATTCCTGCGGGCACGGAAAGAGAAGAGTATGAAAACAATTTAATAAATTTTAAAGTTGTAGAGCCGTATATTTCAGATATATCTGGAAATAGTACGCAAAAAAAACATTTTGAAAGTATGCTTGCTGGGGAAAGGGAAAATATCGTATTTATAATCAATAAAAATGAACAACTAGTGTATCCTTTTTTTAAAGTGCCGGAAAACGAAGTTTTCATAATGGGAGATAACCGCGGGCACACAACGGATAGCTCGGATTACGGTTCACTGCCAATTGAAAATGTAATTGGAAAGGTGGACTATTTAGTAAAAAATAATTACTGGCAAGTTTTTGACATTATATTAAAGATAATAACTTTTAAAGGGAGTAACATATGAAAATTGGTGTAGTAGGTTTACCAAACGTTGGAAAAAGTACGCTTTTTAACGCAATTACACATGCAGGTGCGGAAAGTGCAAACTATCCGTTTTGCACAATAGAGCCAAACGTTGGAATTGTGGCGGTAAAAGATGAAAGGCTAGATAAGCTTGCCGAGCTTTATCACACGGAAAAAGTTACGCCAGCAACAATAGAGTTCGTGGATATAGCCGGGCTAGTTGCGGGCGCAAGTAAGGGCGAAGGGCTCGGGAACAAATTTTTAAGCCATATACGTGAATGTGACGCCATTGTGCAAGTGGTAAGATGCTTTGAAAATGAAAAGATTATAAACGTAAACGAAGGCGTAGACCCAAAGCGTGATATAGAGATAATAAACCTAGAACTTATTCTTTCCGATTTAGAGAGTGTGGAAAAACGCTACGAGCGCGGAAGCAAACTAGTTCGAACGGGAGAAAAGAGCGCGCTGCAAGAAGTTGAAGTTTTAAAGAAGATTAAAGAGTGTTTGGAAGCGGGAAAACCGGCAAGAGTGCTTAGTTTTGATAAGGAAGAAACTCCAATTGTAAAGAACTTATTCCTTTTAACCACAAAGCCTGTTATCTACGTAGCCAATATAGATGATAAGGACATAAATAACGAAAATAACAAATATGTAAATGCCGTAAAGGAAGTTGCGGCGGCGGAAGGTGCACAAGTTATAACAATGTGCGCAAAGCTTGAAGAAGAGATTGCATCACTTCCAGAAGACGAGCAAGAAGCATTCAAGGAAGAGCTTGGAATTAAGGAAAGCGGACTTGAAAAATTAGTTGTTAGCAGCTACGACCTTTTAGGGCTCATGAGCTTTTTGACGGCGGGCGAAAAGGAAGTGCGTGCATGGACTATAAAGAAGGGAACAAAAGCTCCGCAAGCTGCTGGCAAAATACATACAGACTTTGAAAAAGGCTTTATAAAGGCGGAAGTAATAAACTATCAAACTTTACTAGATTGTGGCGGCTACACGGAAGCCAAAGAAAAGGGCAAAGTTCGCATTGAAGGTAAGGACTACGTAGTTCAAGACGGCGATGTAATGTTATTTAGGTTTAATAATTAAAAGAAAAACGCAAAGGAAAAGAACTCCTTGCGTTTTTTGTTTGGGGGCGGCTTCGTTCAGGATGACGAGGGTAAGGGCTGACGAAGAGTCTTCGAAGGCTTCACTCCGCTGTCATTCTGAGCGGAAGGAATCGTGTTAATAATAGTATTTGCTAGATGGATTGCATGAATTTATAGATAGGCTAATATGCAGTCGAATGAATCTCCTCCCGTGACCCGCCACAAATTTTAAAAAATCTTCTAAAATACTGCATTTTTGTTCAAGCTGCAGTGTGGCAGGAAAGGAAAGTAAAAAAAACTAGAAAAGTGTTTAATTTCGCTTGACAAAAATGCGGGGGGGGGGTAGAATCACTACGTGATTTTAAAAATAATAAAATTTATTTTACAAAGTCTGCCAGTCTATGTTAATATATCAATATAATCTATTAGTATGTAAAGACATTTGCTAAAATAGAATAAAAAAACTAAAAAATAAAATAATAACAAAGGAGAATATTATGAAAAAGAAAACTAGGATTATAGGTAGCATTTCTGCTCTTGCCATAAGCATGGCAATGCTAACGTGCGGAGTGCTTGCCGCAAGCCAAGTTAGCCTAGACGTTACAAGTAACGTTAGCTTTGAAGCAAAAGGTGTGTACGTAAAGGTTAACGGACAAATACAAAAGGGCGCTAGCAAGGGCGAACTTGCAGATGCAGTGGATACCACAGGAACAGACTATAAATACATAGGTTATTCCTACGACGCAGTTACCGAGCAGACGGAAACCGGACAAACTGCTACAACGTTTGATGACACTCCGGTAGGCACAGCATCAAACGGCACAATGACGGCTTGGAGCATTGGAACAATAGAGTTTGACGAAACAAATAAGGTAATAAGGTACAACTTTACCTTTACAAACTACTCAGAATTTCCAGTAAATGCCACAATAGTAAACTATTCCACAGCAGACGGTTCAACACCAGCCCTAACTACTGCGCTTGATTCATTTGGTGAAGACGTTACGGCGGAAGAGAGCGTAGAAGGCGGAGTTATACAAATTCCAGCTTTAAGTGATAGCACGCCGGGTACTGCGAATTATACAATAACGTTAACTTTAAATAATTTTAGTAGCAGTTTAAGTCAGCCTATTGCATTAAATTTTGAATTTACAGAATATTTTCCATCGGTTACCGATTATTTAGAATGGGTAGCAGACGACCCAGGTACAACCACTGCAAATGACGGCTACTGGACACTAACTATGGGAGAATACCAAGGTACACCACTAGTATGGCGCATGGTTTTAAAGGAAGAAGAAGGTAACGACGTAAGCAGTGTAGCAAACTATACACAAGATACAGTTTTAAGCGGAAGTTATTATTTTTTACTAGATACCTATAAAGCAAATGTATTTAATTGCAGTTTTGAAAATAATTTTACTGATTCTAGGCCATTTCCAAGATTAGACGAATATGGAAGTACAGTAAAAGTAAACGACTATGCAGTAAGTAATATCCGTGAGTACCTAACAGGAACAGACGTATATAGAGGATATACTTCTAGTGGCTCGGATAGAATTCCGGCACTAGCAACCGGTCAAACAGAACCAGAGAACTTTATAACAAAGTTTAATCTTGAAAGCTCGCCAGTATACAACATGATAGAAGGAAGGGCTCTATCTGACTTATATTCAAGAATGGCGTATGGTACAACAGGTTCAGCAGTAGAATTTGATACTGATGTAGAAAATGGTGTAGGAGAATTAGCAGGAATTGATCCTGATACTACACAAGATAAGCTCTGGCTACTTAGCTACTACGAAGCATCAAAAATAACCATGACGCAAGGTACATCAGCAGATTCAGGAGCAAGAAGTTGGGATGATGACTATTGGCTCCGTTCGCCTTTTTCGTCTATTCCTAACATTGTCTACTATGTCTCTGCGTACGGCGCTATCGGTAATTCTACCAATGCCTATTATACTCTCTGCGCGCGTCCTGCTTTCAAAATCTCTATTAACTAGTGGAGAAATGGGTTAGTTTCGCGCGTTGAGCTATATAACTAAAAAGTTCAAGTAAAACATAAATATATAAACTAAAACGTCAAGTTTTACTTGGCGTTTTAAATTTTTTTCAAAAATTTTGGCAGTGTTTATTGATTTTGGCAGGTTTGTGATTATAAAATTTCCCCAGAAAAAACTTTTTAAAAATTTTTCTAACCTTGACACGCTTTTGGCAGTTTTTTATCCTTATTATTGAACATAAGTTCTATAAAAAGCAAAAACGTCGACAAATTTTGTAAAAAAATAGAAAAATTTCGAAGTTTTTTACAAAAAGTTGCCAAATCATTTGATGCTAATAGTTTTGGCAATATATTATTTGAATAATGGGGGAAATAAAATGAAATCTTGGATTAAAACAATTTTTATGATTTATAGGCACTTGCCTAGAATTATCGACTCCATAGACAAAGTGTTTCAAGCTAGGGCGTTAAATGGGGGAGTAATGTCTGGCAGTGCAATAAGTTACAACAACGTTTACAATTTATCTGAAAATTTATTAAAGCTTACTGAGAGAAAAAATGCACTTATCAATTTAAAGGTGCTAACAGATTCTATTATTAAAGGCATAGATAAAAAGCTTGCTAAAATTTTAATTTTAAGATACATAGATGGTTTTAATTTTAAAATGTTAGCCGAGCACTTCAATATTTCGGAAAGAACGGCTTATAGAAGAATAGACGAAGCCTTAACTATGGCGAGCATGGCATTAGAAGGTTTGGGCTACGATAAAGAGAAAATAGAAAAGGAATACAAAGAGGAAGCTTGGCTTTTTGATATCTCTAACGAATCCGACGCTACTGACTATATAAAAATAGATAGTAGCTATTTAAACAGCATAATTAGAACATATAAAAAACTTTCTTATAGTGCTAACTAGTCGTCTAGTTCGTAGTAGTCGCTCTTTTTTAAACGCTTGATTTTTTTAGGTTTTTCAGCACTACTTTCCTTGCTTAAAATTCTTGCCGGCTTAAAAAGAAGATATATTATAAGAAGGCAGGGAAGGCACACTGCAACAACTATTAAAATTTGCGTGGGCGAAGAAAAATTCAGCGTGCTGGGCGAGCCCGTGTTTTCTTCTTCAACAAAAATAGGTTCCGTTCTAATTTCAAGCACTTCGGTGTTTGTAGGGATTGTGGTAAGTTTATCGCAAAATAAAGAGTATAGGTAGCCTAGCTTGCTAGTAGTTCCGTTTAAATATTTGCAGTAATACCAAATGTTTGTGCATTCTGGCACCATGGTGTCGCCGTCTATTGAGCCGTAATATACAAGGTCTGTTTCTAAGTATGGCACGTTATCCACTATTTCAAAGGGCGAGCTATTACTAGGCACACTTCTAAGCTCTAAGCCATTTAAAGAAATTACTCTAAAAGATAGTTTTTCAGCATATGGAGTTATTGGCGTGCCTAAAACCGGGGTTACTTCACTCTTCTTTACGTAGCCGTAAAGGTCGGAATAGCGCGCGCTATAAAAGTAGTCGCCGGCGTTATCTAATAGCTGCACAAAATAGCTGTTTGGAATGTAAAAAAGCTTAGACGTATCGTTTGGCGCAGAGTAAAAACACACATTGTTTGTGGTAATTCTGGCGTATATAATTTCGTCCGACTGCGCTTTTGCAGGCAAGGAAAAAGAAAAACTAAAAACGTTAGCAAAAATTATAGCTAAAATAATTAAAATTTTCATTAGTTAATTTTAAATCTTATTTGCAAAATTGGCATATATAATTTTGTCTTAAATTAGCCAACTTTGCATTTTTTTATATAACAGGAAGGGGGCTAACTTGAAAGAACTTATTAAAAAATTAGATGCCGTAACAAAAGAACTTATTAAAAGATATATGAAGAACGCGCTCAGTAGGTACAATACGGGCAAAATTGTGCATGAAAAGCAGTTGCTTTTTCATAAATGCCAAAAAAGAAATAGGTGGGTGTTTGGCGGAAATAGAAGCGGCAAAACGGAGTGCGGCGCAGTGGAGTGCATTTGGCTTGCAAGGGGAATACATCCGTTTAGAAAGAATAAAAAGTGTGTTAATGGCTGGGTGGTGTCTGTATCTAGGCAAGTTCAAAGAGAAGTGGCTCAAAGTAAAATTTTGCACTATTTAAACCCAGATTGGATTGTGGACGTCTGCATGATGGAAGGCAAAAAGGAAGGGTACGAGAACGGAATAATAGACTACATAGTTATAAAAAACGTTTCTGGCTTAAATTCTAAAATTTACTTTAAAAGTGCAGACCAAGGCAGAGAAAAGTTTCAAGGTGCAAGCCTAGATTTTGTTTGGTTCGACGAAGAGCCGCCGGAAGATATATACTACGAGTGTTTGATGCGTGTTTTTGATAAAAAAGGGGATATTTTTGGAACAATGACGCCGCTAAAAGGCTTAACTTGGGTGTATAATGAAATCTATTTGAATGATAAGAATAACCCGGAAGTTTGGTGCGAAAATATGACGTGGGAAGATAACCCATTTTTAGATAAAAGCGAAATTGAACTTTTAACGTCAACACTTTCTGAAAGCGAGCTAGAAAGTAGAAAATATGGGAGGTTTATGAGCTCGGGCGGGCTTGTTTATAGCGAGTTTGACGAAAATATTCACGTTATAGAACCCTTTGACGTGCCGCTAAGCTGGCAAGATAATATTTCCATAGACCCGGGGCTTAATAATCCGCTTTCTGCGCATTGGTATGCCGTGGACTACGACGGCAACGTCTACGTTATAGCAGAACACTTTGAAGCTAAAAAAGACGTTGTTTATCATGCGGAAAAAATTAAAGAGATTTCAAATAAACTAAATTGGCATAGGGCAAGTAACGGCATGATTTCCACGCTTATAGATAGTGCGGCAAGCCAAAGAACGTTAGCTGCGGAAAAGAGTGTTGTGGAGCTATTTTACGATAACGGAATACTTGCAAACCCTAAGGTAGATAAGAATTTATTTGCGGGAATTTCCAGAGTTAAAAGCTATTTAAAAAATGCGGAAGGTAAGGCAAAACTTTTTATTTTTAAAACGTGCACAAATTTAATTCGAGAATTTAAAGGCTATTTTTGGGGTAAGGGCGATAACCCCATAAAAAAGGACGACCACGCGCTAGACGAGCTTAGATACTACATAGTTAGCCGCCCAGAAACGCCTAAAAAATTAAGCGAAAAATCTGATATTCAAAAGGATAAAGAAAAATTAATAAAAAAATTATCAAAAAAATATTATTAATTATTTAAAATTAATTTTGTTAATTTAAATAATTGTGTTATATTTAGGTAGAATATAAATAGTGAGGTAACTATTTTGAAAAAAATATTTAGCTTAATTTTAATATTTTGTATGGCTGCTACGGGGTTCGGCGTTTTAAACGCAAACTATGTGGCAAAGGCTGCTACGCCTACTGGAACGCCTATTAATAATGAAGAAGATTTTTTATCAATATCAAATTCTAGTGATAATTACTATTTAGCATCTAATATAACACTTTCTAATTATACGCCCTTAAACTTTTCTGGAACATTAAATGGAAACGGCTACACCATTTCGCTTTCCCAAGACCAAAACCAAGCAATAAACTTAACCAGAGAAAATACAAACGTTGCTGAGGTTGCCGATGGCGTTATTGAAAGCACTATCCATATTGCTAGCGAGTTAACTTCTCTTAAATATAGCTATAACTATATAGACGAAAATAATCAAACTCACAAATCTGTATCAATAACTTTAAATAGCGGCTTAGCGGCAGGGGATAAAACCTTAGTGGATAGAATTTCTACGCTTTTCCCAACGGAAGACTCCGCAACCCTTGCCACGCTAATACCTCAAAATAACATCACGTTAAATATTGAAGAAGTTAGAACGGCGCAGTCCGGTTCTATGAATATAGATGATTATTTCGGCATATCAGCATATGATAACGTTAGAGTAACATTAAACGGCGCAGATAACGACGTTGCCACTTACACTATTCCTAGTTTAAATAACAACTACGCCGGCGGAGTGACGTTTAAAATTACATATAAAGGAAATGTTTATAACTATATTTTAGATAATATTAGCCAAGACGTTAAAGATATACAAATTGAAAAAGACGGCAATCTTTTATTAGTAAGATATACAAATGAATTAAATGAATTTGAATATAGGCAACAAAGTATAGTTGACGACGATTTTACTGGTTCCACATTAGCCGCCCTTGTAAACAGTAGTAGTATAAGTTTTGGGCTTGGCAGTTTAAATTCTTTCTTTGTAGATAGTTTTATTTTTAATCAGGTAAAACCTACGGATTATTCTAAGGTATTTGTAAATAATCTAGACCGCGCAATTAGCCTAAGCCTTCAACTTGTTGCATCTCAGGACGGCGGCGAAACTATTAGTTCAAGCGAATTTACAACGGTGTTATCTCCGGGCGAACATGAAATTTTCTTCTACATTGGTGGAGACCCAAGTAGAGCGGACGGCATTTTTGCGGATAACACTCAGCTTCAAAACCCAAGTTTGTATAATTTTACTGTAAACAACTTAACGCAAATAGAATTTTATGTGGAAAACACTAGCACGCAGCCAGTAAGATATGCTTTTATAGTTACAGGTACGCCAAACAGCACTGGCACGGGCTCTAATATAGAATCTAGCGAGATTGTTGGATATATTGGCGGAGAAAAAAGTGAACTAATTTCATTTACATATAGCTCGCTTTTTGGAAACATTACGCCAAGCTCATATAGTTTTAATACCACAGCGCCAGAAGTAACATCTATAAGCGACGCAGGCGGACTTTTCAATAGACTTACAGGCGCAACTATTAAAAATTTAAATATAGAAAATTGGACAACCTTTACTTCTTCAATTTCAACCGTTGGGCTTCTTGCTAGCACTTCGGAAGGCGCTATAATAGAAAACGTTCAAGTTAGCGGATATATTGAAGTGGAAGCAAACACGTCTATTACGGCAGGCGGATTAATTGGTTCAAGCACGGGTACGCAAATTAAAAACTGCTATTCTACGGCACAAATTATGGCAACAGGCACAAGCTTAACTGCTAGTCAAATTGTAGTTGGCGGCTTAGTTGGAAAAATGGTAGAAGGTGAAATTACCAACAGCTTTGTATTCTCGGAAAGTTCAGACAATCTTTTAAGGGCGGAAGCTACAAAACTAGATTTAGATTCTGAAAGTATGCCTGTATCAGACGTTATTTTGGGTGGATTAGTTGGCGTTGTATGGAAAGGAAATATTATCAACAACTTTGTTAGCGGAAATGTTTATGGTAGCACAGTAAACGATGCCGTTACACCTAAAATAGGGCTCTTATTCGGCGAACTTGGCACGGGAGTATACTTGCCAAGCGCTGGAAGCATATCAAACAATCACGCGGTTTCAAGTTCAGAGTATAATCTACTTGGAGCAACAAGCGAATATTCGCTTGTAAACTGCACGGAGCTTGAAAGTGCATCTATATTTAGAGAGCAATCCACGTTTACGTCTGGGAATCTTTGGAATTCATATTATCCTTGGGATTTTGCTTCTACTTGGCATTCAATTGCTAACAGCAACCACATTGTGCTTCAACCTTTTCAAAGTTTTACTATCACGCTTGCGCCTTCTAACGATGAGCCATCAAGCCATGTTATTGCAAGCTTAGAGGCCGAAAGTTTAGGGGAGAATAACACCATTAGATATGGTGACACGGTAACAATTACTGCTAGCATTAAAGAAGGCGAAGAGCTTTTATATAGGGTTTCTGCAATTCAAAAAGACGGCGTTAATTTAAATTTTGAAGAAGAGAAGGACGAAGCCGGTAACGTTTTAAGTGTTAAAGTAACGTTTGAAATGACGGCAGCAACGTCTGGGCTCTATAACATTTTAACAGAAGCCATTAATCATACTCTTATAATAGAAAGCGCAGATGCAGCTCAGGGTGGCGTTAAAATTAAGGGCGCACAAAGAGACCTTGAAAGCATTGAAATTTCCATTTCAAACGACGGTGTTTACGAATTTGAAGCTGTTCCAGCCACAGATTATGGCTTTGTAGAATGGGTTTGGGTAACCATTGTAGATGGGCAAGAAGTTCTAACAACTGCAAGGCTTGGTCAGTACGAGGAAGGCATGGAAGATACTAGAAACCAAGCAAGGCAATCTGTTGCCGTAAGGTTTACGAGTGAAAACTTAGGCAATTCTTATCTATATGTTCCATCGCCTACGGAAATGAACCAAACTTACACTTTAAGGGCAATATTCACAAGCCAGATTTGCAGCATGACAGTAAGAACGTCTTTAAGTACGGAAAACTGTGCAACCATATACATCAATGAAGTGCCATACGATTTTACAGAAGAAAATAGCTATATTTTCCAAGGCGCAATTTCTCGTGATGCAGACGTTGTAATAAGAATAGAAGTAAGAGATGGCTATGAATTCTTAGGTTGGCAAGCGGGCAACACGTCAGACCCTATTGAAAACTTTTTAAGAGATTCCGAAGCGTCAGACGAAGAAATAACTTTTAGAACGTCTAATCAAGAATTTTTACTTATTGCTAACATAGAAAAATCAGAAAGCGCGGCATCAGACCTAACATGGCTTTGGTGGACACTTGGCGGCATAGGCGAAGCTGCAATAATAGGTGTAGCCATTTGGCTAATAGTAAGAAGGTCCAGAAGGTCAAGCTTCATGAGCGACTATTATTAGGTGGCAACAAAATTCAAAAAAGGCGCAGAGCTTAGCTCTGACGCCTTTTAATTAAAAATAAAACTATTTTGTCAGTATTATTTGAATTCTTTTAAGTTATAAAATAAAATTAGGGTAATTAAAGTTATCGCGGGAATGCTCCGGCGGTAACTTTTTTAATTTAAGAAGGTTTAATATGGAGGAATTTAACGAGAAAAAATTAAAAAAGGCAATTATTAAACGCGCTCTGGGTTACGACGCCGACGAAGTGGTGGAAGAGTATTCTTACGACGAGGAAGGCAAACCTAAACTTTCTAAAAAACGTGTTACTAAAAAACACTATGCGCCAGATATCTCTGCTATGAAAATTTTAATTGAACGCTATGGCAATTTAAGTAGGGAAGAAATTGAACTTATGTCGGACGAAGAGCTAAGGGCAGAGCGCAACAGGCTTATTAAACTGCTTGAAGAGGAGGATTATGGTTAGAGAAATTTCCTACAAGGCAACCTGCGATATGCTAGGTTGCAAAAACGAGGCTAAATATTGTTTGTTTACCAAAAAACGTTTTAGCCCAAAAATTCACTTTTGTGAAAGCTGTAAAAAAGGGCTTTATGAAGAACTTGGAAAAAGCATAGTTCCAAGAAGCTTAGACGCCCCGTATTCACCTAAAAGGTTAAGTAAATTTTAAAGGAGAAATTATGAAAGTTGAAGAAAAATTAGTAAATGAAGTAGTTGAAGACTTCAAAAAAAGACAGGAAGAAAAGAGAAGCTTTGAAGCTCAGTGGCAATTAAACATGAACTTTGTTATGGGTAATCAGTACTGTGGAATTGGCTATAACGGAGAAATTACAGACTTTGAAAAACAATTTTTTTGGCAGGAACATGAAGTTTACAATCATATAGCGCCGCTTATTGAAAGAAGGCTCGCTAAGCTCCAACGTGTTCGCCCAACTATGACGGTTGTTCCATCTTCTGGCGACGAAAAGGATATTAAAACGGCTAAAATTTCAAAAAAGATTGTAAATTCCATATATAACAAGTTAAACGTGTACAACGTTATAACGGAAGCTACAAAATGGAGCGAAATTTGCGGAACGGCGTTTTATAAAGTTATTTGGAATAGCGCAAAAGGCGCTACACTTGTAAATGATAAAAACGGAAAGGCTATAAAAAGTGGCGACGTGGAAATTACCGCGGTTTCGCCCTTTGAAATTTATCCGGAAAGCGTGAACTGCTCTAACATTGAAGATTGCAGAAGCATAATTCACGCAAAGGCGTACCATGTAGATGAAATCAAGAATAAGTGGGGCGTAGACGTTAAAGGGGAAACTTTAAACGTGTTCTCGCTAGACGGCGTTTCAAGAAATATGGGCGGGCTTGGCTATAACTCTAACGTAAATAAGGTTATATCTTCGGCAAGAGATAACTACGCAATAGTTATAGAGCGCTACGAAGCTCCGACCATTAAGTATCCAAACGGAAGGCTTATAATAGTTGCTGGCGACAAACTTTTACACGTGGGCGAGCTTCCTTTTATAAACGGCGAAGACGGCAAACGCGGTTTTCCGTTTATAAGACAAGTAGCGTCAGACCAAACGGGTAGCTTTTGGGGTACAAGTGTTGTGGAGAGAGTTATTCCGCTTCAACGCTCGTATAACGCAATCAAAAATAGAAAACATGAGTTTTTGAACAGGCTTTCTATGGGCGTATTAACCGTAGAAGACGGCTCTGTGGACACGGAAAACTTGGAAGAAGAAGGCTTGTGTCCGGGCAAAGTGCTTGTGTATAGGCAAGGTTCATCTGCACCAAGATATTTGAGCACAGGCAGCGTGCCATTAGATTTTACCTATGAAGAAGAAAAACTTTTGAATGAAATTTCCTTGGTTAGCGGAACATCGGACATACTTAACGATAGTACGGTAACAAACAGCCTTTCTGGAACTGCACTTCAACTTTTAATAGACCAAGACGAAACTAGAATTTCTGTAACGGCGGAAAATATTCGCGAAGCGTTAAGAAGAATGGCGCAACAGGTTTTAAGGCTTTATAAACAATTTGCAACGCTTCCTAGGCTTTTAAAAGTTGTTGGAGAAAATGGAGACTTAGAAGTGCTATATTTCACAACGTCGGATATAACTTCAGACGAAGTTGTGTTTGAAACGGAAAACGAGATAAACGAAAGCTTGGCTCAGCGTAGAAGTATGGTGTTTGAACTTTTAAATGCTGGGCTACTTCACGATGAAAACGGAAAGCTTAGCAACCGTATGAGAATTAAGGCGCTTGACCTTTTAGGTTTTGGCATTTGGGAAAATTCTCAGGATTTAAACGAACAGCACACCAAGCGCGCAAGCAAGGAAAACGCTATGCTTCTTGAAAATAGTATGCCAGAGCCATGCGAGATAGATAATCATAAGCTTCACATAGACGAGCATACGTCTTTCTATTTAGCAAACGACCTTAATGAAAAACAAAAAGAAGAGCTTTTAAAACATATAAGAAAACACAAACAATTTATTAGTTTAATGGGAGAAGAAAATTAATGGAAGAAGAAGTAGTTAGGGAACAACCCAAAGTTGAAGGCGAAGTGCAAGATAGTTTAAATAGCTTGGAAACACCTGAAACTAGCGGCTCCCTTGGTAAATTTAAAGACGCGGAAAGTTTACTTGCAGCCTATAACAATTTGCAGGCGGAGTTTACTAAGAAGTGCCAAAAACTAAGTGCCTTGGAAAAAGAAAATAATAAAATTGTGTACACAGAAGAAGATTGGAATAAACGCGTAGCCAGCTTCTTAGAAAAAAATCCAGAGGCAAAAAAGTATTCTAGAGAAATTTCCGAAGCAATTTTAAATAATGAAGATTTAAAAAGCAAGGAAAACGCTTTAGAACTAGCATGGTCCGGCATAGCCATGAAAAATTATGTTGAACCTGAAAAACTAGCTAAGGATAAAACCTTTTTAAATTCTTATATTTTTAACAATGAAGAAATTAAAAAACAAGTTTTAGAAAGCTATTTAAAGGAGCTAAAAACTGCCCCAGAAGTTATTTCAGGTTCTAGCGGTTTAAGCCCTTCTTCTAAGGAAGAGTTTACGCCCAAAAGTTTAAGTGATGCCAAAAAATATGTAGAGAAATTTTTTAAATAGGAGAAAATTATGGTATCAATTTCAAGTGCCAACGAAGCGTTAAAAAGCGTGTATTTAGGCGTTGTGGCAAATCAGCTTAACGTGAACGCAAACCCACTTCTTGGCAAAATTAAACAATCATCACAAGACGTTTGGGGTAAAGAAATTATTAAACTTGCGCCTTACGGCATAAACGGCGGCATTGGTGCTGGCGATGAAACAGACCCACTTCCAAAGGCAGCAGGAAATAATTACGTACAATTCAAAACGTCATTAAAAAACCTTTACGGAAGAATTGAAATTTCCGATAAGGCAATTAGAGCTTCTGCAAATAATGCGGGCGCTTTTGTAAACCTTTTAAACGATGAAATGGAAGGTTTAATTAAGGCTAGCAGCTTTAATCTTGGAAGAATGCTCTATGGAGATGGAACAGGTCTTCTTGGAACAGTAACAAAGGCATATTCAACAAGCGAAAAATATCTTCAAATGGACGACGTAAGAAACTTCATAGAAGGTATGGTTGTAGATATTTACAATGCAGATAGCAAAATTGAAGGTGCTAGCGGTTACAGAGTAACTTACGTAGATAGAGCAAATAAGCGTATATATCTTAATTTTGAATCATCTTTTAGTACAACTATTGCAGCTGATTCTAAGGTATACGTTCAAAATTCTAAGGACTACGAAATTACAGGTCTTGGCGCAATATTTGGCTCTGGCACAACACTTTACGGCTTAACAAAGAGCGAATATCCTTGGCTTAACCCTTACGTTTCTACAACTTCTGCTGAAATTTCCGACGTTTTAATTCAAGACGCCATAGATTTCTTAGAGCAGGCTAGTGGAAGCGAAGTTAACTTCATCTCTTGCTCTACAAAAGTTAGAAGAGCATATCAAGACTACTTAACAAAGTTTAGAAGAAATATAGACGTTTGCGAACTTGCTGGCGGCTATAAAGCTATTACTTACAACGGCATTCCAGTAGTGGCAGACCGTTTTGTAGAAGATGGCACAATGTACCTTTTAAACACAAACGATTTCACTCTTCATCAACTTTGCGATTGGAAGTGGCTTGAAGGTGACGACGGCAAGGTTATTAAACAAAATGCCGGCTATCCAACATATTCCGCAACCTTAGTTAAATATGCAGACCTTATCTGCGACAGACCAAACGGTCAAGCTAAAATCTCTAACATTTCAGCTACTGTTTCTAGTCCGTTTAGCGATATTGTTACTGCTATTGAAGAGGCTCACGTTACAGAGTAAGGAAGCGTCAGCCCGCGGAAAAACGTCGCGATGCGGCGTTTGCTGTCAAGCGCGCCCAAACAGTCACGTACGTCTGTGTACGCTCCTGCTTTGGCGCACTTGCCGAGCCTTGCCTCGCTCGTTTTTGCACAGGCTGAAAGATTAACCGCTTCCTTACCCATATAAAAAAGGAGGAGAAAAATGTTAATTGAAATAAAGCATGACGTCTTTTACGTCGCAGAAAGGTTAAAGGAAATAGATTTCAAATATTTTATCCTCTATAACACAGATAAGAAAAAATACGAAATTCATCACAGCGGGCAGTCGGACACTTATTGTCTGACTGTTCCTTATGATGAACTCGATGCTCGTACGGTAAACTTTGTAAATCAAACTCGAGTAGAAAATCGTGATAGATTATTAAAAGAACTGGACGAAGAAAATAGAAAGAGAGGAATATATGAAAGTTAAGGAAATTATATCGCTTGCACTTACGTTTTTAAATAAGGAAGAACTGGCTAGTTTTACTCCGTTTGGAGAAAATAGCACTGTTCCAGAACTAGAAGCAAAAGAAATTTTAAACTTAAAAAAGTGCTTTAACCTTGTGTACAATGAAATAGCTGTTTCCTATCTGCCACTTGTAAAAAGTGAAGACGTTCTTTTTATAAACGGCGTTCTTCCATACGCAAATATTTCCAAAAACATAACGGAAGTTAGAAAGCTATACGCAAATGGCAAGAATGTACCATACACCATAGAAGAAGACGGTATTCATGCAAACATACTCTGCGCCAAGCTTACATATAACTACGTGCCGAACGAACTAGATTTTGAAGACGAAGTTTTTATGTTTGGCGGTAAACTTCAAGAAAGAGTGCTTGCCTATGGCATAGCAATGGAATACTGCTTGATTTCTGGCTTGTATGACGACGCAGAAGTTTGGGAAACAAGATTTTATTCAGGGCTTAGAGACGCCTGTTTAAAAAAGAGCGAAATCCGTATTCCTGTTAGGAGGTGGATTTAGTGTTCTATTCAAATAGGGTTAAAACAAAGACTACGAAAAATTATAAAATTTCATACACAAGTTTTGCTTCTGGAATGAACACGGAAGTAGACGACAATCTTCTTCCACACAAACAAGGGAAAGTTGTATACAACTACGAAATAAAAAATGGTGCATTAAAAACAGGCCTTGGCTTTAAAGAACTTACGCTTCCCAACACAATTCCAGACGAGTTTGGTGAAGACAGGGTTATACAAATTTATCAAAACAAAAATATAACTAATCTCTGGCATTTCAGATATTACGACACGAACGCGCTTGAAAGAAGACACAAAGTTATGTACACTACCGCGGACGGCGACCTTTGCTATTTCGACGTATTCCACTATGTATCAAATTCCTTTAAAGTGCCGGACATTCCACTTTTCACAAGTGTGCCCGTTGCAATAAATTATAGGTTAAATGGCGAAGATTGTATGATTTTTAGCTCTCCAACCGACGATATGTTAGTTTTCACACAAAATTATCTTGCAAAAACCTATGAAGACGCACCTAAACTTGTATCCGTTTGTATCCATTATGAAAGATTGTTTGCAATTTTGGAAGGCGAGCGCAACACACTTGTATTCAGCGCCAACCTAGACCCAACGTCTTGGGATTACGAACTAGACGAAGCAGGCTTTATTCAAATGGTGGACGAACGTGGAAGCATGTGCGCCGTGCTATCCTTTAACGACTACGTGTACGTGTTTAGAGATTATGGCGTGGCAAGAGTATCTGCATACGGTTCACTGGAAGATTTTAGCGTGAGCCAACTTTTTGTTTCTAGCGTAAAAATTTACGGTGGAACGGTGTGCTCTTGCGGGGATAGAATAATGTTTCTAGCCAAAGACGGCATTCATTATTTTAGCGGCTATTCCACAACAAAACTAGAACTTGGAATAGAGAACATGTTTGAAGGCTTAGAAAATGAAAACGCGTCTGCTTGTTTTCACAACGGAAAATACTATCTTGCTTGCAAGTTAAACTTTCCAGATAGCGAAGTTATTGGCTGCGAAAGCGGAAGCTTTGTAAATAACGCGCTAATTGAATACGATTTAAAATCCGGCGAAATAAACGTTTTAAGGGGAGTTGACATAAACAAAATGATTAGCCTTGAAGAAGGGGAAATCTCCAAACTTGTGGCTTGTTTTAACGGAAGTTATGCAAATAAAATGGGAGAACTTACTCACGACGGCAAAATTTTTGGAAATAGCTTAAAAAGCGTGTGGACGTCGCCAAATTCTAACCTTGGATACTCTGGCAAACAAAAGTGTATTAAGGAAATTTATTTAAAGTCGGAATACGACTGTAAAATTAACGTTAAATCGGATTACGAAGAAAAAACTTACAATGTAAAAGGAAAATCTGGTACGCAAAGAATTAAAACTAATGTGCGCGGCGAATACGTTCAAATTAGTTTTATTACGGAAAACGCTTTGGCAGAGATATCATGTCCGGAAGTGGTGCTTTCAGTGTATGGATGATTTAGAAGTCTACTATAAACTCAAACGTTTTAAACGTGTTAAATATTATGAAAATAGTCCAGAAATTTTAGAATTTCGAGCTATGCAAAAGGAGAAAAAATGTATACATACAAATTCACAGACGAACAGTCGGAAAAAATAAAAAAACAAACTGACCTTTTTGACCAGTTTAAAAACATCGACAAAAAATATTCTTTTGATAATTCCAGTATTGCCCTAGATAGAATGGAGTACACTGCGCCTTCTCAGGAAGAAGTGGAAGAGAGTGCAAAATCCAGCCTTCAAAGTTATTTAGACCAAGGCAAGAACGATATTTTAGAAGAATATTCAAGTAAAGTTTCAAATATTGAAAATCTTCAAAACACAAACAAGGAAAATTTAACTTCACAAAAAGAAAATTTAAAGAATACCTACAAAGAGCTTAAACAAAATGCGTCCGAAGATGCAACTAGTAGGGGGCTTGCAAGGTCTTCAATTGTGGTAAACATTCTAGACGCTTTCGACCAAGGTATGCTAGACGAATATTCAAAACTCGACCAAGAGTATACCAAAAAGTTCCAAGAGCTTGAAGAAGAAAAGAGCCTTCTTGAAAGCCAAAAAAATAGTGCTTTAAATTCCTTTGATATTTCTTACGCTACAAAACTTAATGAAAAAATAGAAGAGATAAACAAAGAAATTGAAGAAAAAGAGAAGGAAGTATTAGAGTACAACAATAAAATTGCTGAAAAAGAAGCCGAGTATAAGTTAGACCAGCAAAAGCAAAATCAGGAATTAATAGATTTTATAGGGAAGTATGGCTCCACAGCATTAAACAGAGTTAAAGAAGAAGAAAAATACAACGCTGCACTTTCTTATTTCTACACCCTAGATAAAAACGAAGCCTTAGCTGAACTACTTAATAACGACCAATACAAAGTAGAACTTGGCAACTATTATTCGCAATTAGAGCGCACTCTAAGAAATAGATAAAATGTGGCAAGATATTATAAACATAATAATAAGTAACGGTATTTTTGCCATACTTTTCGTGTCCCTTCTATTTATTCAAATTAAGGATAGCAAAAAACGCGAAGAAAAATATCAAGAAGCAATAAAAAAACTTTCTCATCATCTAGACGTTGTTGAAGATATCAGCGAAGACGTTAAGGAGATGAAAAAAATAATAATAATTCCAAAGAAAAAAGGAAGTAAATTAAATGAAATTTAAAGACAGAATAAAATCTTACGGCTTTTGGACGGCGCTTTCCGGTGCGGTGGTAATACTAGCGCAATCTATAGCAAAATGTTTTGGTTTAGAAATAGAAGAAGAGTTAATTTCAAACATAATAATGTCTATATGTGGTGTGCTAGTTGTGTTTGGTGTTGTAACAATGCCGAATAAAAAAACAAGTTCAGACGAAAGCGAAGAAAAAACTGAAAGTGAAGAGAGCTCTGAAAGTGAAGAAAAAATAGAAGAAAAAACTATTGAAGAAAAAGAAAATATTGAAACAAAATAATAAAAATTAACATAAAAACGCCCTAAAATTCAAAAAAAATTGAATTTTAGGGCGTTTTTTTATGGATTATTAATTTAATTAATTTTATTTTATAGCTTTAATATCTTCTTCGACTGCTCTCAGGGTGACGATGGTAATGGTTAACGAAGAGACTTCGAAGGCTCTTGCGAAGGCTTCACTCCGCTGTCATTCTGAGCGGAAGGAATCTTGTTAATAGTGGTATTTGCTAGTTGGATTGTATGAATTTCTAGATAAGCTAGTATGCAGTCGAATGAATCTCCTCCCGCGACCCGCCATAAATTTTAAAAAATCTTTTATAAGTGAAACTCTTTGCAGTTTTTTTACGTCTTTTTAAAAATATTTAAAAATAAAAAAGGAATATTAACTTTTCACGTCGAATATACTTATTAGTTGCGATTTTTTAAAGGATTATAATGTTAAGCAAAGGATATAGTTCGGATTTCATTGAAAAACTAAAGAGTAAAAATGAAATAGTTAGCACCATCTCTAAATATATTCACGTGGAGAAAAAAGGAAGGAACTATTGGGCTTGTTGCCCGTTTCATTCCGAGAAAACTCCTTCTTTTTGCATAAATGAATATGATCAATACTATCACTGCTTTGGCTGTAAGGAATCTGGCGACGTTATAACCTTTATAATGAAATATGAAAATTTGGACTACCCAGAAGCTGTGGAAGAACTTGCTAAAAATGCAGGCATGGAACTTCCAAAATATTCTGGCGACGAAAAGTTTTTAGAAAGGAAAAAGGAAAAGGACGAGCTACTTAGCATTTTGAATCTCGCTCGCGAGCATTACAAAGCAAACATTTATTTAAAAGAAGCAAAACCTGCTCAGGATTACATAAAATTACGCGGGCTTGGCAGGCACGAACTTGAAGACTTTGAAATAGGGTATAGTTTAAATTATTCAGATTTAGTCAATTATTTAACGGAGAAAGGAAAAAAGCTTGAAGATATTAAAAAAGCCGGGCTTATTGAAAGCGGCAACAAGGGCGGCTACTACGACGTTTTAGCAGGAAGGCTTATATTTCCAATTGTGAACGCAAGCGGAGATTGCATAGCTTTTAGCGCCAGAGATCTAACGGGCAAAAGTATGGCAAAGTATAAAAACACGCCGTCTACGCCTGTGTTTGATAAGAGTAGAACGGTGTATGCAATTAATCTTGTTAAAAAGGAAAAGCAGGCAAATGGCATTCCGAACATAATTATTGTAGAAGGTCAGATAGACGTTATAGCCATGCACAAGGCGGGCTTCAAGCAAACTGTGGCGTGCCTTGGAACAGCCTTTACTTACGAGCACGCCAGAGAGCTAAAAAGGTATTCTGAAAACATCGTGCTTTGCTTTGATGGCGACTTTGCCGGAATTAAGGCGAGCCTTAGAGCAATACCAATTTTAGAGACGGCGGGCTTAAACGTTAAGGTTGCCATGCTTCCAGACGGCAAGGACCCAGACGAATTTTTAAAAGAGTTTGGTGCGGATAAGCTTAAAGAACTTCTAGAAAAGGCCGTGCCGGCAACGGATTTTAAAATTTTATCCGTTAAAAAGAAATACAATATTTCAAATCCGGCTGAAAAGGCAAAGTTTGTTGCGGAAGCTTTGGAAGTTTTAAGAGGGCTAACTTCGGAAACGGAAAAAGACGTTTACTTAAAAGTTGTTAAGGATATTTCCGGCGTGCCACTGGACGTGCTTCGCCGCGACTTACTTGGCAAAGCCGTAGAAGAAAAGAAGGAAGAAAGCGTTATAAAGCCGCTTAACGTCAGCACGAAGGCTTTAAGCTATATTTTAGCTTGCATGCTTCATAGAAAGGACTTTGTGGAAATTAAGTTCGATCTTTCAAAACTAATTGAAGACCAAAATCAAAAAGCGCTATATTCCTTAATAAAGGAAAGAGAAAGCGAAGGCAAGGAACTTCACGTTACAACAGTTTTTGACTATTTCGACGTGGACAACCTTCCAGAAATTAAGGACATAATAAATTACAACTTTGAAGAGATTAAGGACGAAAAACAGTACTTTGAAGAGTGTTTGTGGCTTGTTGTGGAGAGCTATTTAAAAGATAGACAGGCAAAACTTACCACAATGTTTAAGGAAGCAAGCTCTCAGGAAGAGAGAAAAAAGATTTTAGAAGAATTGAACAGAATAACAAAACAAGTGAAGAATAAAAATTTGGAGGATTTTAATGCTTAACGAAAAATTAGAAGTAGAATTTAAAAAGTTTTTAGACATTGGTCATAAAAAGGGCTCCGTCAACGACGAAGATATTTATGCTAAGCTTTTTAAGGCGGAAGCAACCGCAGACGAGACCAACGAGTTTATAAAAAGGCTTGAAGACCATGGCATTAAAATTATAAAAACCATAGAGCCGGAAAAGGACGTTAATTTAGATAATCTTTTAGTGCAAGTGAACTCAGATGACCCTGTTAAGATGTATTTAAAAGATATAGGTAGGGCGCCGCTACTTTCACCAGAAGAAGAAGTGGAACTAGCTAAAAAAGTTTTGCAGGGCGACGAGTATGCAAAAGCAAAGCTCTCTGAAAGCAATTTAAGGCTTGTTGTAAGCATAGCAAAACGCTACGTTGGCCGTTCTGGTATGCAATTTTTAGACTTAATTCAAGAAGGAAACATAGGTCTTATTAAAGCCGTTGAAAAATTTGATTATACCAAAGGCTTCCGTTTTTCCACATATGCAACTTGGTGGATACGTCAGAGCATAACGCGTGCCATGGCAGACCAAGCTAGAACTATAAGAATACCAGTTCACATGGTGGAAACAATTCATAAACTCACGCGTGCCACAAGGCAGCTTATTCAAAAACTTGGCCGTGACCCAACCACAGAAGAGATTGCAGAAGCTATGAATTTATCAGTGGAAAAGGTTAGTGAAATACAAAAGATAGCTCAAGACCCTATTTCACTTGAAAGCCCAGTAGGCGAAGAAGACGATAGCAAAATTGCGGATTTCATAGAAGACGAAACTATAAAATCTCCGGTTGAAGTGGCGAGCCAAAATTTGCTTCGTGAGCAACTACTTTCAATAATTGAAACTTTAACTCCAAGAGAGCAAAAGGTTATAAGGCTTCGTTACGGGCTAGACGATTCCCACCCACGTACGCTTGAAGAAGTGGGCAAAGAGTTCAACGTAACGCGTGAAAGAATTCGTCAGATAGAGGCAAAGGCACTAAGAAAACTTCGCCATCCATCTAGAGCAAAAAAACTTGTAGATTTTAATGAATAAGGAGATAAATATGGATATAAAGAAAATTCTAGAATATCAAGAAAAAGATAAAAAAGTAATAAATCTAGAACGAGAGCTAGATTCAAGCGAAGATAAAAAAATCTATCAAAGCATGCAAAACGTGGCGAAGGACGCTCAAGCTCGCTCTGCTAGTTTAGATAAAAGCGCGGAAGACGTTGTAAGGGAATACAATAATTTAAAGAAGGCTTTCGACGACAATCAAAAATTATTAGATAATTTAGAGAAGAAGGATCTAACAAATTTAGACGAAAACGGGATAAAAGAGTTAAAAGAGCTTACAAATAAAATAGTATCTAATTTAAATTATTTAGAGAAAAAAATAATGGCTCAAGCGGACGCCGTTAAGAAGATATTAGACGAATTTGACAACACTAAAAAACGTTATAATGCAGCTAAAACCAAGCATACGGAGCATAAGCAAAAGTTTGAAGCGGAAAAAGCAAAATTAGAGCCGGAAATAGAGAAAGCTCAAGCCGAGCTTGCCGAGCTTGAAAAGGGAATAGACAAAGATTTGCTTGCACGTTATAAAGCAAAGCGCACAGACAAATTTTTCCCGATATTTGTTCCACTTAGAGGCTCATCTTGCGGCGGTTGCATGATGGAGCTTTCCGTAGCTCAGATAGAAAAATTAAAGAAAAACGGCATATTAGAATGCGAAAATTGTAGAAGATATATATACTTAGACGAAAATAAATAGAGATTTTAATTAATCTCTATTTATTATTTACCCAAAAAATGAAATTAATATGTTTTTTAGCTCGCGCGTTAGAAAACGTATGCTCTTTAAGTTTTCACTCATGGCTCCAAAGGAAATTATTAATGCGCTTAGCGTTCTAAAATTCTTTTCTTCACATGCCATTATCATGGTTTGAACTACATAGCGCGCGTCGTCAACTAAATCCTTTTTACGTTCATATTGAAGCTCGGAAAGAATGTCTTTGCAAATGTTTTCACACTCGTTAAAAAATTTTTCTATATTTTCTTCTTCTTCGCTTTGCTCTTCTTGCGGTTCTTCTTTTTCAGGTTGCTCTGTTTCTGGAACGTTAAAGTTTTGCTCTGGCTCTGCTTCTTCTTCCTTAAAATAGTTGTAAATTATATTCCTAAAAGGTTTTACCGTTTCGCTGGCAAACTTAGAGAAGGGGTCTACGCCTTCTTCGTCGGAATAATATTCGTTTAAAAAGGAATTTAAATCTAGCTTTTTATTGTTTATTTCCATAAGCAAGCAAAACACGAAGGGAAGAATTTTTTCAGGTTCTTCTGGCAAAACGAACTTCTTTCTAGGAAGGGTAATTTCCGCACGTGAAAACTCTCTGTCAAAATTAAAGTTTTGCATGCATTCGGCAAGAAGCTTATATACTTCCTTGCTTTCGCCTATGTCATTTAAAATTTTTGCAATCTTGTATTCAGATAAAATAAATTTGCCGTTTATAAGTTCATCACAAGAATTAATTAAATTGTTTATTTTTGCAACTTCTTCTATTGAAATCATACTTTACTCCAAAATAAATAATAGCATAAAGTTTATAAAAAACAAAGAATTTTGACAACATTAGGCATAAATTCTTTGCTAAATTTTTAAACTTGTGATAAAATCTTAGCGTTAAAGGGCAAAGTATATGGAATTTTCACAAGACTCAACTGTAAGTAAGCTAACACTACTATTTATTTTAGAAAAAATGGAGATACCACTAACGGAGAACTCTATTATAGATATCTGCACTAGTAGGAACGATTGGCTAAATTATATGGAATGTAAAGACGTTCTCTATCAATTGATAGAGGCTAATTTTGTGTATAAGTCTGGAACGGGCAACGCAAACGAAGAGCGCTACAACATTACATACGAAGGGCAGAACTGCTTGGAACATTTTTATGATAGAATTCCAGCCGAACTAAGAGAGCAAATAGCGGAGTATGCAAAGGAAAACAAAGTTCACTTTAAGCGCGCGCAAGAGTATGTTAGCGACTATAATAAAAATGACGACGGCTCCTATACAGTTGTGCTTAAAATTCGCTCTTCACTTGTAAACCAAAGCTTATTTGAAATGAAAATAAAAACTCCGTCTAGGCAAAGCGCAATTGAAACTACAAGAAATTGGGTAGATAAGGCGCACCTAGTTTACGAATACGTTTACGAAACACTTATGAACAATAATTAAAATATTAAAAGTAAAAGGGCAGAAATAGCGCTTGCAAAAATAGCATGCGTTATTTTTTGTTTAAGAAAAAAACTCATTTTCATATCAAATTTTTTTAAGAATACTAGTGCTTGCATTGTGGTGGCAAGCCCGCCAAAGCTAATGATAAATGTGCAAAGTACGCCTGTAAAAAACTCATTTAGCCCAAGTTTTGAAATATCTAAACACCCGCGCGTTATTTCAAAAATTCCATTAAAAATTGAATTAAAAATATTTATATCTAAATTAAAAATTTTAGAAAATAAACTAGAAATTGGATAAAAAATATTCAAATTATTTAAAATTTCAATAATTACGAAAAAAAGTGCTATAAATCCGCCAATAATTAGCACGGAATGCACTGTATTCCACATAAGTTCGCCAATGCTAGAATTATTTTTTAAAATTATTTTTTTATTTATTTCTATATTTTTTTCTTTATGATTTCTATATAATAATCCGTTTATTAATGCGCCTAAAATATGCGAAATTAAAATAATTATCCCAAGGTTTTTACTAGCAAGCATGCCAATGCCTACGCTACCTAAAATAAACATAGGGCCAGAGTTTGACGTGAAGGTTGTAATTTTATAGGCTTCTTCTTTTGTAATGCTTCCGTTTTCATAAAGGTCTGCCACTATTTTTGCGCCAACAGGGTAGCCGGAAAGTATGCTTAAAACGAACACGTAAATTGCCACACTTGGTACTTTAAAAATTTTGGGAAATAGTTTAAATTTTGTGGCCAAAATGTCTGCCACGCCAAGTTCTGTTAAGGTCTTTGTAAAGAACATAAAGGGAAGAAGCGCTGGGAGCACCACGGTTGCCCATACAACTAGTCCATTCAAACAAGACGTTATGTACACGGCGGGGTTAACTACAATTGCAATAAGCAAAATTAGTATTATAAAAATTAGTATTACGTTTTTATTTATCTTAAATTTGTTTGACAATCTCATGATATATTAATATAATAAAATAGTTAGTTTAATGAGAGAAAATGTATGAAAGTTGAAAAATTGTTACTAAAAAAAGCAAAAGAAAAATTTAAAACTATAGTTTATCCGGAAGCGGATTTTAGCCCTAGAATTATAGAAGCTACAAAAATAATAGCCAAGAAAAAAATTGCAAAAGTAATTTTAATAGGCGACGAAAGCAGCCTTGTTTTAAAGTATGGCAAGCTTGATAATATGCAAATATTAAACCCCAAAACTTCAGACCTTGCTGAAGAACTTTCAAGCGCCTTCTACGAGCTTAGGAAGAATAAGGGTATAACTAAGGAAGAAGCAAGAGAGATACTTTACGACCCGTTTTATTTTGCTACAATGCTCGTCCATTTAGGCTATGCCGACGGCATGGTTGGTGGGGCAGAAGTATCAACGGCTAAAAACTTAAAGCCAGCGCTTCAAATTATTAAGGGAAAAACTGGGCTTGTTAGTTCTTGTTTTATGTTCTATGGGAAAAATAAGTTTATGAAAAATAAGCCATTTTTCCTTGCAGACGCTGGACTTGTGGAAGACCCAACTAGCGAAGGGCTTGCGGAAATTGCTGGTCAAACAGTAAATTCTGCTAAAAGCTTTATAGGTTTAGAGCCTAGGCTCGCGTTCTTATCCTATTCTACAAAGGGCAGCGCAAAAGGGGAAAGTATAGATAAGGTTAGAAGAGCGTACGAACTTTTTAAGCAAAATAGCCCAAATATAATTGCGGACGGCGAAGTGCAACTTGATTGCGCGCTTGTTCCAGAAGTCAGTGCAAGAAAAGCACCAAATAGCGAACTTAAAGGGCAAGCTAACATTTTAATAGTTCCGGATATTAATGCTGGCAATATTGTGTATAAGGCTATACAATATTTTGGCGGTTTAAACGCAATCGGGCCTATAACGCAGGGCTTTAATAAGCCTATTAACGACCTTTCAAGAGGTTGCAACGTTAAAGATATAATTATTTTAACAGCCATTACGGCAATTCAATGTGAGTAAGGAGATTTTATGAAAATTTTAGTATTAAACGCAGGTAGTAGTTCACTTAAATATCAACTTTTTGATATGACGGATAAGAGTGTAATAGCAAAGGGTAATTGTGAAAAGATTGGTCTTCAAACGTCTTTTATGAAATATAAGGCACATGGCAAGGAAGTTATTTTCACGGAAGAAATTAAAAATCATTCCGATGCAATAGAGCTTGTTTTAAAAACACTTCAAGATAGCGAAGTTGGCGTAATAATGGATATTGCAGAAATTGGAGCCATAGGTCATAGAGTGCTTCACGGGGGAGAAATTTATAAGGATAGCGTGCTAGTTGATGAAGAAGTTTTAAAGAATTTAGAAGAGCTAATTCCATTAGGCCCATTACATCAACCTGCGAACATTATGGGAATAAAGGCGTGCAGAGAACTTACAGACGCTCCCAACGTTGCAGTTTTTGATACGGCATTCCATGCAAATATGCCAAAGGAAGCATATATGTACGGGCTCCCATATTCTGCGTACACAGATTGGCATATAAGAAAATACGGCTTCCATGGAACTAGCCACAAGTATGTTTCTGGCAGAGTTGCTAGCGTAATGAACAAACCTATTGAAGATTTGAAAATTATCACAGTGCATTTAGGAAACGGTTCTAGCATGGCGGCGGTAAAAGATGGTCATTCTATCGACACCACTATGGGCATGACTCCGCTTGATGGTCTTGTTATGGGTACGCGTTCAGGAAATATTGACCCATCTATAATTGAATTTATAAATAAAAAGACGGGCTGGAGCATTGAAGAAATAACAAACTACTTAAATAAAAAGAGCGGTATGCTTGGGCTTAACGGCAAAACTTCGGACATGAGAGAAAACAACGACCTTATAGCCGCAGGTGACGAGCGTGCTAAGCTTTTCTTAGATATTTTAGCATATCAAATTAAAAAATATATCGGCTCATATGCCGCAGCCATGGGCGGAGTAGACGCCATTGCTTTCACAGGTGGAATAGGGGAAAATCAGGAAGATATTCGCGAAATGTGTTTAGAAGGGCTTGACTTTTTAGGCATAGAAATAGATAAAGATAAAAACTGGAAACTTCCACGTGATACGGAAGAAGAGCTTTCTCTTCCTTCAAACAAGGTTAAAATTTATAGAATACCTACAAACGAAGAACTTGCAATTGCCTTAGATACTTTAAAACTTGCTAAGTAAGGTAAGTAAATTTTGTAAGATGAACCACATGCTTTAAAGCGCGGCGCGCCAAAGTGCCGCGCTTAAAAAGGGCGCGCTAGCTAGCGCGCCCTTTTGCTCTGGGGTGTAACCCCAGAGCAAAGCATGTGGTTTTTGTAAAAAGGATAGTTATGAACGTAAAATCAGCTTTTGCTATGAGAGTTAGTAAAATATTGAATGAAAGAAAAATTTCTAGGTATAAACTTGAAAAGTTATCCGGTATTTCTCACACAAGTATGATAAGGATTTTTAATGGAGATAATCCGGACATAATGTTTTCAAGTATGGTTAAAATAATAGATGCGTTAGGAATGACGCTTTCGGAATTTTTTGACGACTCAATTTTTAAAATGGAAAATTTAGATATTTAGCTTAAAATAATTCAAAATATCAATAAAAGCACATTTTTTCTACAAGACAATTAAGTTTTTCTTGTCTATAATATCCTTGATTTTCAAAAAAGGAGGAGTTATGAAAATTATAAAAACTTTTGCACTTATGCTTGTGTTTGGTATGACCACGGCGGGCTTAGTTGCTTGTGGAAACACGGCAGAAAAAGCTACGCTTGGAACGTATAATAGCTCTAACCAAACTTTTACGGCATTAACAAGCGATGCAGAGTATTCTTTAACACAAGATGGCTACAATCTTGTTTTAAAGGGCACAATTCCATATTCAGAAAGTGTGCTTGGAATAGAAGCGGGAAATATTGTAGCAATAAGGTTCACAGCACCGTCTGGTGTTACAGTGGGCGGAGATGAAGCTTATGTTAAAACTACAAATAGGCAAGATGAAGGTGGCTGGAATGAATACGACGAGACAGCTTTTGAAGAAGACGGCTCTCTTGTTTGGGTAACAAGTGTAAGCAAGGAAAATGACGTGCAAGTTAAAATAAAATGGAATGCAAACACCGCAGAAGTAACTTACACGTTAAGTGTAGACGACTCGGCTACGCTTTCACAGGCCCCGCAAGCTTAAAAATTAAATAATAAACTAAAAATGCTTGACAACAAGCATTTTTTTTGTTACTATACCTAAGTTATCCGCGTGGAAAAGGTTCAAATGCTACTAGCTACCTTAACAGCGAGTTTTTTAGGAAGGAGGAATACTATGTACGCTATTATCGAAACAGGTGGAAAGCAGTATAAAGTTAGCGTTGGCGACACAATTCAAGTAGAAAAACTTGAAAGAGCAGTAGGCGATAAAATTACATTTAAGCCATTACTCGTTGCTGACGGAGACAAAATTACGGCTGGTGCACCATATGTAGAAAACGTAAGCGTTACCGCTGAAGTTACAGAGCATGGCAAGGGCGACAAGATTGTTGTTTTCAAGTATAAGGCTAAAAAGAATGAAAGAAAAAAACAAGGTCACCGTCAACCTTTCACAGCTATTAAAATTGTTGAGATTAAATAATGACAACAGTAAAATTTTTTAAAGATAAAAATATTTACACAGGGTTTGAATGTTTTGGACACACTGCTTTTAGTGATGTAGGCACAGATATTTTATGTAGCGCAATATCAGCGCTAACGCAAAGCACATATCTAGGCCTAAGCAAAGTTTTAAATTTAAAGTGCGATATGGAAAAGCACGACGGGTATTTTAAAGTTATTGTTTTAGAAGACCAGTTAAAAGCACAGGACTTATTTAAAACTTTAAAACTCGCTTTAGAAGATATAAAGCTTGGCAATGAAAAATACATTCAAATCAATACTATTAAAAGGAGTGCAAAATGAAATTTATAAGCTTACAGCTTTTTGCTCATAAAAAGGGTGGCGGTAGCACTAAAAATGGTAGAGACAGCCAAAGCAAGCGTTTAGGCGTTAAAGCTTATGCTGGCGAAAAGGTACTTGCTGGTTCTATTATTCTTCGTCAACGTGGCACCAAAGTTTATCCTGGAACAAATTGTGGAATGGGAAAAGACCACACGTTATTTGCGTTAGTAGATGGCGTAGTAAAATTTGAAAGCAAAAATGCTAAAAAAATTGCAAGCGTTTATCCAGCAGAATAGTTTTTGCGAGGGCGCTACTCGCGCCTAAAAGGGCGGAGCCCTTTTCGCCCAGTGCTAAGCACTGGGCTCTCGCAAAAACCTTTTAATAAACTCTTATGATAAAAAGCATAGAAAAAGATAAAATTATAGTAGATAAAGAAGATTTTAACCTTGTCCAGACCTTAGAGTGTGGGCAAGTTTTTTCATATTTTAAAGAAAATGAAAACTACGTTGTGCAGTCGGCGGATAAAATTGCAATTATAGAAGAAAAAGAAGATTATTACATAATAAACACATCTACGCCAAACTACTTTGTTAATTATTTAGATTTAAATACTTCTTACAAAGAAATAAAAAACAAACTTTTAAAATATCCAATAATGAATGAGCCAATTTCTTTTGGCAGTGGAATAAGAATTTTAAAACAAGATATTTTTGAAACAATAATTTCTTTTATAGTTTCAGCAAACAACAATATAAAGAGAATTACCAAAATTTTAAATAAAATTAGAGAAAATTTCGGTAAAAAAATAGGAAAATACTATGCATTTCCAACACTAGAAGAGTTAAAAGGGGCAAACGAAGAGTATTTCTTTAAACTTGGTGCAGGTTATAGGGCAAGATATTTAGAAAAAGTGTTAAAAGAATTAGAAGAATTTAATATAGAAGAAAGCAAAACTCTTCCAACGGAAGAACTGCGAAATAAGCTTATTTCACTTAGCGGCGTTGGTCCAAAAGTTGCCGATTGTATCTTACTTTTTGCTTATTCTAGACATGACGTTTTTCCAGTAGATACGTGGATGGCAAAGATGTACAACGATTTCTTTGAAAAGTGCGATAATAGAACGCTTATAAGAAAAAAATTAGTTGAATATTTTGGCGAATTATCTGGGTATGCGCAGCAGTATTTATTTTATTACAAACGTTCTAAAACTGAATAAAATTTTAGAGTACTATTGTTTTACATATTAAAACATTATAGTACTCTTTTTTAATTGACAATTTTAATAGTTTAGAATAAAATAACACTATGTTACCAGATAAGATTTTTGGATTATTTTCAATGTATGGCTTAATGATAGGCGTAGGTATAATTCTATGCTTTGTAGTTTTGTATGTTTACGGCAAACGTGCAAAAATGAATAGCAAGTTTTTAGACTTTGTTTTTTATAACGGCATTGTAAGTATAATAGGCGGATTTTTCTTTGCCTTTTTAGTTCAAGCAATACTCGATTACATAGCACACCCAGAAAACGGTTTTCACTTTCAAAACATAACCTTTATGGGCGGGCTTTTAGGCGGTGCTGGCATATTTTTAATTGGCTACTTTATATTTAGAAAAAAATATCCTAAGGGCGAAATTTTAAAGCTCTTGCAAATTGTACCATGCTGCATTTTAATTGCACACGCTTTTGGTAGAATAGGGTGCTTTTGCGCAGGTTGTTGCTATGGAATAGAAACGGATTCATGGCTTGGGATAGAATTCCCAGCCCATCCGGGCGTTAAAGTTTACCCAACGCAGCTTTTTGAAGCAATATTTTTATTTTTGCTTTTTGCATTATGTTCAATTTTATTTTATAAGCGTAATTTCAAATACAACTTGCCTCTATATATGATTGGCTACGGCGTATTCCGTTTTTGTATAGAGTTCATACGTGGAGATGACAGGGGAGCTTTTATTTTAGGAATGTCGCCATCTCAGTTTTGGTCTGTACTTTTAGTTTTAGGCGGCATTGCTGTAATATTTTTAATAAAATATCTTTATAAGAAGCAGGACACAGAAGAAGAGTCGCTTGCCCTAGATTCGCCCATAGGAGCAGACTATCCCGAAGAAAAAGAAATTTCGCCAGAAAATGATAATAAAGAAGAGAAAAAAGAAAATAATAAATTAAAAAAAGAAAATCAAAAAAAATTAGGCGATTTAGACGATAATAAAAAAGAATAAATGGTTGAAAACCATAGTTTAAATTAAAAAATGACCCCACTGGGGTCATTTTAATTTATAAGATATTTTATTATATCTTCTTTCTAAACTCGTTTTTAATCATCTTTTCTGTGGTGTAGTAGCCGGCTGGGGCAGCTATAACGTCTGGTATCCTGTTTACTACTGTTGCACATGTAAGCTCTACCGTGCTTGGCTTTTCTATAACTACTCTTGTTGATGGTTCGCCTTCAATTGTCCAATCGTTGCAGTCGAATTCCGTTTTGTCGTAAACTTTACCAATGCACTCCGTTTCAAGCGTTATGCCTTCTTCCGTTTCCGTGGTAACAACGGCGCTCATACCAGTTGCGTTGCCTTTTGGAATAGTCATGTTAAGAGTGCTACTAAAAATTTTAGATTTTGCTATTTGCGGTACGCAAGTTTGATATTGTCTTTTAATGTGAAGCCCTAGTTGAGAAGCGAGCCAGCCATTTACGTTCCACATATAACTTGGAAGATATTTTCCGCTATTTATAACTTTTTGCCTTTCTTCGTCAGAAATTTTGTCTACGCTTGCCACTTGTTCGTCAAATTCCTTTAATGTCAAGCCAGCGCCATGCGCTCTAGCTAGAGCTATGCCGTAGTCTTCTACGTTGTAACTACTTTTACCTCTAATTTTTTTAATGCTCTGTGTTGCACCTGCAAGAACGGTAATTAGGTTGCCCCAGAACACATCTTGATAGCCGCTACCACAAATTGTGCAACCTGTTTCTTTTGCAAGTTTGTCTATCTTTTTGAAAACTTTTGGGTTAGAGTTTGCAGGAAAGAAAGCTTCTTCACAAGTGGTAATTGCGTTTACGCCGCATTTTGCGCAAATTAAAAGAGTATCTTTAACGTCTTCAATTAAGCTCATAGTGGTAACAATAACAATGTCTGGCTTTTTCTTTAAAAGGAAGTTCTCAAATTCTTCCACGCCTTGAATTGTTACACCATATTTTTCTCCGCCCATAAGGGTAGAAATGTCGTGGCCGTGTTTAGATTTGTCTATGTCGAACGCGCCCACAATTTTGCCACCCTTTTCAATAACGTAGCGCATTGTGTACACGCTCATCTTTCCGCAGCCATACTGAACAACTTTGGTCATAAAAAAATCTCCTTTTTCATTAGTTTGTCTCAAAATAAATTAATCATTCAAATATTTGACATTTTTTGTTAATTAATTTATATTGATATATATATTTTACACGAAAGGGATAAAAAATGAAAATAAATTTCATAAATTTTAAATGTTTTTGCATAAAAAATAAAATTAAAAAAATTTTTAATAGCGCTGTAAGCCATTTAAACTTTGGCGGATTTTCTGTAAATTTAAAACTTTGCTCTTTAAGCGAGATAAGAGAGCTAAATAATAAATTTAGAAATATAGACAAGGAAACAGACGTGCTTTCTTTCCCGAATTTAAATTTTGTGGACAAAAAAATAGATACAAAAACGCTTTCCGAAGAACTAGACCAAGACACAGGGCTTGTATCACTTGGCGACATTGTTATTTGTAAAGAGATAGCAAAAAGGCAAGCTAAGGAGTACGGGCATAGTTATAAACGTGAAATTTGCTTTTTAGCGCTCCATGGGTTACTTCATTTGATTGGCTACGACCATGAAATTAAAGAGCAAGAAGAAGAGATGATGGCAAAGGCTGAAAGCATTTTAAAAGAGCATAAGGTTATTAGGTAGGAGGGTGCTTTGTTTAAATTCGGATACGTTGGCGTAGTGGGTAACACTAATGCGGGTAAAAGTACACTTGTAAATGCCTTAGTGGGCGAGAAGGTTTCAATAGTTTCGCCTAAAAAGCAGACCACGCGTGATAATATTATGGGAATTCTTACAAGAGATAACTACCAGCTTGTGTTCGTGGACACACCCGGGCTTCATAGAAGCAAAAACAAATTAGATAGATACATGATGAAAAATGTGCGCAACGTGGTTGCCGGCGTGGACGTTATTTTGTATGTGGTAGACGGAACGCGCTTCAAGGAAGAAGAAAACGACTATATTAAAAAACTTACGGACACCGCACCAACTATTGTAGGCATAAGTAAAGTGGACGCCGGAAGCTATGAAAAAATTTATCCTATAATGAGTTCGCTTGGAAAAAATAAGGATATTAAAGCAATAATTCCATTTTCAAGCTATAAAAATAGGAATTTAGATGAAGTTATTAAGGAAATTTTAAAAATTCTACCCGAGCAGGACACAAAAAACTTTGAATTTGACGAAGATATGTACACGGATAAATCCGTGCGTTTTATGGCGGCGGAAATAATTCGCGAGAAGGCGTTACTACTATTAAACGAGGAGCTTCCGCATGGTCTTGCAATAAACGTAACTAAATTTGACGAGCAAGAAAACATTGCGTATATAGATGTAGACATAATATGTGAGCGTGAGAGCCATAAAAGTATAGTAATAGGCAAGCATGGCAATAAAATAAAAGAGATAGCAACTCGTGCGCGTGCGGACATAGAAGAGATGTTAGGCAAAAAGGTAATGCTTGAATGTTTTGTAAAAGTTCGCAAAAACTGGCGCGACGTAGAAAGCGAAATTGAAGATTTAGGGTATAAGTTAGATTAAATTTTTTGAAATTTATTAAAGAAGAAAATTAATGATTGATTTACAAAAAAATGAAAAAATTGTAAAAAAAGGTAAATCAAATTATAAAAAAGCCGAATAAATACTTTAGGTGGTATACTTTGTTTAACCAATTTTCGACTTATATTTGAAGCACATAATTTCAATTTTGGTGGAAAGACTGTTATTGATTTAAGTTTAAATCAACTTGTAAGATGTCAATCAGGTAAAATTAATTTATTTTCAGGAGAAAGTATTTGATAGATATCAAAACAAATATGTTTTTATTGTTTATGATAGAAAAGGTTGGGCTGATACAATAGAAAAAGAAATTATAAAATATAAAAACATAGAACAAAATTATTTAAATACTAAAATAATAGACTTAAACCAAGATGATGCATTTGATAAAATTAAAAAAATAAAAGAATTATATGACGCTGGTATTTTAAGTGAAGAAGAATATAAAAATAAAAAAATACAACTTTTAGAAAAAATATAAAACATTATAATTAAAATTTTTATAAAAAACACAAATTTTTATTAAAAATTTGTGTTTTTATTTACTTTATATACTCCTCATACGTGCACATTTTGTCTATAAAGGTGTTTTCGTCTACAAAGTCGAAGATGCGGTTGGCTACCGTTTCTACTATCTCTTGGTCGTGGCTCGCAAATATCATGGAACCTTTAAAGTTTATCATGCCTTTGTTTAACGCGGTAATACTTTCTAGGTCTAGGTGGTTTGTTGGTTCGTCGAGTAGAATAAAGTTTCCAGCTTCAAGCATCATTTTTGCAAACATACATCTAACTTTTTCGCCACCAGATAGAACATTAACTGGCTTCAAAGCTTCTTCGCCTGAAAATAGCATTCTTCCTAGCCAGCCGCGAATGTAGGCTTCCGTTTGGTCCTTTGAATACTGCCTTAGCCAATCGACAATTGAAAGCGTACAGTTTTCAAAGTAGGGGTTGTTGTTTTGCATTAAATAGGTGTGTTTAATTGTCTTGCCCCAGTGAACGTGACCGCTATCCGGCTCTATATTGCCATTTAAAATTTCAAATAGCATGGTAGGGGTTAGGCTGTTGTTGCAAAGTATCGCCACTTTGTCGCCCGCGTTTATTGTGAAAGATATGTTGTTAAAATAGCCTTTTTTGGTTAAATTTTTAACAATCAAAATTTCTTTTCCGGGCTCTTGGGTAAATTCAAAGTTAATGTAGGGGTATTTTCTAGAAGAAGGCTTAAAGTCTTCAATAGTAAGTTTTTCAAGCTCCTTCTTTCTAGATGTAGCTTGACGAGATTTTGAAGCGTTGGCACTAAACCTTGCAATAAAATCTTTAAGCTCCTTTGCGCGCTGTTCCGCCTTTTTATTTTGCTCCTTACTCTGCCTTAGCATAAGCTGACTTGTTTCATACCAGAAATCGTAGTTGCCTAGGTACATATTAATTTGCCCGTAGTCTACGTCGCAGATGTGTGTGCAGACCTTATTTAAAAAGTGACGGTTGTGGGATACTATAATAACCGTGTTTTCAAAGTCTAGTAAGAAATTTTCTAGCCACCTAACAGTTTTAAAGTCTAGGTTATTGGTAGGCTCGTCTAAAACTAGAATGTCTGGGTTGCCAAACAAGGCTTGTGCAAGAAGAACTTTAACCTTTTGTTTTGGGTCCATTTCGCTCATAAGTTTATTAAAATCGTTTTCACTAATGCCAATTTCTGTTAAAAGCGTTTTGGCTTCGCCGTCAGCTTCCCAGCCGCCAAGGTCGGCGTATTCCGTTTCAAGTTCAGCTGCTCTTATTCCGTCCGCTTCGCTAAAATCTGGTTTTGCGTAAAGGACATTTTTTTCTTCTTCAATTTCGTGTAAACGCTTATGACCTAAAAGCACTGTTTCAAGCACAGTTTTATCATCGTACGCATTTTGGTTTTGAACAAGTACGCTCATACGCTCGTTTGGGTCTTTAATTACTTCGCCTTTATTTGGCTCTATTTCGCCAGTTAAAATTTTTAAAAAGGTGGATTTACCAGCGCCATTTGCGCCAATAATTCCATAACAGTTTCCTTTAGAAAATTTTAAATTTACATCTTTAAATAGCACTCTTCCGCCAAATTGGAGAGATACATTTATAACTTGTAGCATATTTACCTCACTTACTCGTGGATTATACCATATATTTTTGCCGTTTTGCAAGGTAAAATGCGTTAAATTATTTTGAAAAAACGTAAAATTTGGGTATAATAACTATAAGTGAAAAAGAAAAAGTCGTGGTTAACTACATATTTTGTACTTATTGTTGCAGCGGTTTTTTGTTTGCAACTGGTTTTATCGTTCGGTAGTGTAGAGGAAATCCCGCCTATAGATGCCGCTGTTTCTATTTCTGGGTTTAGCGGTGGAACTGGAACGTCTACAAATCCTTATTTAATTAGCGACGTTTCTGACCTTAATACGCTTGCAAATCACGTAAATAGTGGCAAGTCTACTGCAAATACATATTTTAAACTGACAACAAGCTTAGATTTAAGCGGACAATCTCTTCAAATTGGCAAAAGGAGCAGCTCTGGGTCAACTTATTACTTTGATGGAACTTTTGACGGCGGCGGTAATGTCATTTACAATTTCAGTATATCAAGTTCAAGCACTTATTCAGGTTATTTAGGCTTGTTTGGATATTGCTATGGTGATATAAAAAATTTGCGAATGTCCGGCGGTAGTGTGTATTTAACGAAATCTTACGGAGCAGGCGCTTTTGTAGGTTATTTATATGGTGGCACAATTCAAAATTGTTTTAATTTAAGCTGTTCAGTTAGCACTTCTAGTAATATTAGTGGTACGGCATACTGCGGCGGAATAGTTGGGTATGCTTCTAGCACTACATCTATAACTCAATGTTTAAATTATGCTAACGTTAGTTGTTATTTTAATTCCTCTGCCTATGCAGGTGGAATATTAGGAAGAGATGGTGGAACTGCTACAATAAATGAATGTTTTAACGATGGTTATATTTATGCGGGCAGTTCTTCATATACATCAAACGCCTACGCGGCTGGCATTAGTGCTTACGCCGGCTATATTTCAAACTGTTTTAACTTAGGTAGCATTTATGCCTACGCAAAACAAACATCTACAACTTATTATTTTGGACTTGAAGGAACAGGTTATAAATACAACAATAATTATTATATATATGATTATAATTCTAAAACTTATAAACTTAATAACAATTATAATGATAATTCAATAAAATCAGCAACCGTGGTTTACGGAAAAAATAACATTATTCATGTTAGAATTTTAAAAGATGGGCAAAATTTGTGTTATAGAACTACGAATGTTGAAAATTCTAACGCCTATGGAATTGCTTATAATCCAGATTCTGTTCGATATTGTTATAATGCTGGCAGTTTTAGTAGTAACGGGTATTCTGGAAACACTACAACTAGATTTTACGGAAGGTTATATGATGGACTTTGGAATTACAGTAGCTACTTTACAATTACAGCTAGTTTTTATAATTATGATAAAAGCGGACCAATAGCAAACAAAAATGTATCTTATGGTTATTATTATAGAGATTCTTCCTATAATGCCTATTCTACTTTTAGAATGAGCGGAGCAGCATCAGCTAGTGGCACTTATGATTATGAAGATTATAATTACGTTAACCAGAAATTAGGAGTCAAGCTTGGTGGTACAACGCAATACGTTCGATATGTTGGAACAAATAGCTATAATCTTTGGATGTACGACGAAGATTATGACGATAAAACAAGAGAAAATTTCTTACAAATGTCAAACGCTTCAAATAACTATTCAACAACGTTAAAATATAATACAACCCCAAGTGCTTATGATGGTTCGCGTTATACCACTTTATCAAATTTAAAAAATGCAGTTTTAAATAATTTTGGCGCTAGCGGCAGTAAGTGGGTTTCAAATGACTTAATTTTAAATGGCTATCCACATTTTTCAAGTATATTCTGGCCGGATAATGCTACAGAATTTTAAAAATATCTTTAATTTGCTTTGTAAAATTAAAACGTTTTGTTAAAATAAAAATAGGGGGAAAATATGAATTATATTCCATTTTATTGTTTACTTGGCTTTGCCGTTATAGTAACACTATTATTTTTAATTTGGAGAGACCCAGCTAAACCTGCGTTTAACTCTCTTTTAAAGGGCATTTCAAGTTTTGCTTTTATGGCACTAGCGCTAGTTTGCGCATTTATGAACGAAGCCTTAACGCTTCCAGTGCTATTTATATTGATAGGTTTAACAGCCAGCATTTTTGGCGACCTATATCTTGCAGGGAAGGACTTTAAAAATGAACACGAAGATGGTGCTCTTTACGCTGGATTTGGTTCCTTTTGCATTACTCAACTAATGTATTTGCTAGGGTTAATATTCCTATATGGCTTTACATGGTGGTCATTCCTAATTGGCGGACTTTTAACACTTGGCTTGCTTCTTTCAGAAAAAATGTTAAAGCTAGACTTTGGCAAGTTTAGAATAATAGTAGCAGTTTACTCTATACTTTTAATGACTGTTTTAGGTCAGGGTATTATGAGTTTAGCTCTAAATGGCTACACATTAGCAGGGCTTCTATTCATGCTTGGTGTAATCTTCTTTGCTTTGTCCGATTTAATTCTTTCCTTTATATATTTTAGAAAGGGGACAAAAGACATAGTTTACACGTTCAACTTACTCACATATTATATAGGTCAAATTTTAATAGCAAGTGCTATAATGTTTATATAGAAATAATTTATAAAATAAAAACTTAGGTAGAAAAATCTATCTAAGTTTTTTTATAATTTTACTATATTATTTATTAAAAAACTCTAAAACGTCCTTATACACATCTTCTTTATTTGTTTCGTTTAGTAGTTCGTGACGAGCGCGGTCGTAAAGAATAAGTTGTACATCTATACCGTTATCTTTATAAACTCTATAAAGTTTTTCTGCACCTTTGGCGTTTTTACCGCTCACTGGGTCACTTGTTCCGCTAATAATAAGCACGGGTATATCTATATTTCCAATGTTTTTATAATTTTTAGCCCCATTTTTAAACATGCTTAAATAAAAGCTGGCAGGGAAGGGTTGACCACAGAATTCGTCTGCCTTGTATTTTTCCCAATTTTCTTCGTCGCGTGAAAGCCAGTTATCGTTTGGGAATTTTTTGCCATAACCTTTAAGTGACATATTTTCTATAAGTTTTGCTTCATGCTTTTTTCCTTTAAAAGCACAAGTTAATTTTGCAAAGAATTTTCCAATCTTATATAGCACGTTATTAGTAAAAGTGGAGCCACAAAGCACGGCTTTTGAAGCAATGTTATCTGAATTTGCAATGTAGTATTGTGTTATAAAACTTCCAAAGCTGTGCCCAAATATGTAAACGGGAAGATTATATTTTTCTTTTAAAAATTTTGTTATTTCTATTTGGTCCTTTACAATTTCTTGAAAGATATCGCCGTCGGAGTATCCTGGAATTTCGTCTATACTTTTTCCATGGCCTCTAAGGTCCGACGCGAAGCTTGTATAACCGTTTTTTTGCAAAAATTCCATAAAAGGTAAGTACCTTTTTGCGTGTTCTTGCATGCCATGCACAATTTGCACTACGGCCTTTGGTTTTTCTGCTTCAACTAAGTAGTAGTGAAGTTCTTTGCCGTCAAAACTTTTAAAACTGTCTTCTATCATATATTCCTCCTAATAAATATGTTCTAAGGCGTTTTTCCAACCCTCATAACATTCTATCATTTTTTCTTTGCTCTCTTTTGGCGTAAAGGTTTTTGCCGGTTTAATAAGCTTTGAAATATCTTCTAAACTTTTGAACGCTCCGGTGGCAAGCCCGGCAAGATAAACAGCGCCTAACACTGTGGCTTCTACGCTCTTTTGCCTTGTAACTTTAAGCCCGGAAAGGTCGGATAAAAATTGAAGTAAAAAGTCGCTATTCGTAACACCGCCATCGCATCTAAGCTCGGAAATGTCGCCCATATACGCCAAAATATCTTGCGAACTATACACCATGCTTTCAAGGCACGCACGCACTATGTGATACTTCGTAGTGCCGCGCGTCAGACCTGTAATGCTTCCGCGAACGTCGCCCTTCCAGTGCGGCGCTCCGAGCCCTGTGAAAGCAGGTATAAAGTAAACGCCTAGGTTGGTTGGGGCTTTTTTATCTATGTCGTTGGTTTCTTTCGGGCTAGAAATCATTTCCATGTTTTCCACAAGCCAAGTTATTGCGCTACCCGCATTAAAAACGCTTCCTTCTAAGGCGTATGTAGTTTTGTCGCCAATTTTCCAAGCAATGTCCGTTAGAAGAGTTTTAGAAGATATGGGCTTCTCCCCAGAGTTATAAAGTAGAAAACAACCCGTTCCAAAGGTATCCTTCGCCATACCTTTATAAAAGCAACCTTGTCCGAATAGAGCAGACTGTTGGTCACCAATCATGGAAGCAATAGGAATTTCTCCAATAGCAGTTTTTGCCGTGCCTAAAATTTCTGAATTAGATACAATGCTAGGTAAGGTTTGCTTTTTTATGCCAAAATATTTTAAAAGCTCTTCATCCCAACAAAGAGTATTAATGTTAAAAAGCATGGTGCGGCTAGCGTTTGTAACGTCTGTGGCAAACGTTTTTCCGCCTGTGAGCCTATAAAGTAAAAAGCTGTCTATTGTTCCAAAGCAAAGGTTGTCTTCTTCGTCTAGCGCTCTTACTTTTTCCGAGTTATCTAGTATCCATTTCATTTTAGATGCGCTAAAATATGCATCAACAATAAGCCCTGTTTTCTTTTTTATAATTTTTTTCATTCTATTTGGAATGTTTTCACAAAACTTTTCCGTACGTCTACATTGCCAAACGATGCTTTTATAGGCAGGTTTGCCAGTTTTTTTGTTCCACGCCACAACGCTTTCACGTTGATTTGTAATTCCAATGCCGTAAACTTCTTCTGGTTTCAAGCCATCTAAAACTGCGTTCAAACAACTTTCCACGCATTTAAAAATTTCTTCCGCGTCATGTTCCACCCAGCCCGGATTAGGATAGTATTGTTTAAAATTTTTACTTTCCTGTTTAACTATTGTCTTTTTTTTAACGTCGTATAGAACAGCTCTTGCGTTAGTAGTGCCTTCGTCTATACCAACAATATATTTCTTTTCCATCATTAAACCTCTAATTAGAGTATACAGTTTTTAAAAAAAATTTCAAAATAAATAAGCTAAGTTTATAAAAATTTAAATAAATTAAAAAATTATTTGACATTTTATGGGCAAAATATATAAAATTAAAGAAAAAGGAGTTTTATGCAAAATAATAGAAAAAGTTTTAATTTTATATATTTTTCTGTAAGTGCAATGCTGTTTTTAATTGCTGTTTGCGTTATGTTTATTTTGCCTAAAAATGATAGTGCAAATTTGGGCGCAAATTATGCTTCGGAATTAAGTTTTACTAGCGGAACTGGAAGCTCTTCAAACCCATATATAATTTCAAATGCAGACCAACTAGCTGAACTTGCTTATAACGTAAACACTTTACATAATACTTATGATGGTAAATATTTTGAATTAGATGCAAATATAGACCTTTCAGGCATCAGTTCTTGGACGCCAATAGGTAATTATAGTTATAATTTTCAAGGCCATTTTAATGGGAATGAGCATAGTATTACAGGAATTAAATATTCAAGTACAACAACTTCATCTACTTCAAACTCAGCTTATGGTGGACTTTTTGGTTATATTTATGGTTCGGTAATTGAAAATTTAACTATTGCTGGTGGAAGTGTTAGTAGTTATTATGCTGGAGCGCTAGCTGGTTATTCAGTTTCTTCTGCAATAAAAAATTGCAAAAGTGTAGATGTGGATATAGATAGCATACGATATGCGGGAGGACTTGTAGGTTATTCTTTTCGTTCTACATTTTCTAAATGCATGAACACTTCAGATGTAACTATGACAAGAACTGGGACAACTTTATCTGGTTATTCGGGAGGTATTACTGGTTATGGAACAGGTTCAAGTGTTTCCATATCATATAATAGTGGCACAATTCTAGCCTATCAAAGTAAATATGACAATTCGCAAATTTTATATGCGGGTGGAATTGCTGGGTCTTTCGGAGCTGGCTCAATTTCAGAATGCTATAATTTAGGATATATTAGGGCTGGATACAACACTTCAACTTCAACATCTTATGCGGGCGGAATAACTGGTTATGGTGGAAACATAAGTAACTCTGGAAATTCTGGCAGTGTATATGCATATAGTGAGCAGAAAACTAGTCAAACAGATTTAAATGGAGATCCAATAGTTGCATTTAAAAATGGTGCCCAACCATATTATTATAGATTGGAGCCCAATTGGAAAGTTTCTAATGCAAATATTCTTTATACATATACAACTAATGCTTATGCTGGTGGAATAAGTGGTTATACTAAATATTCTCCATCTTATTGTTATAACGTAGGAAGTATTTCAGGTGGAAAACAAACTGTAAATTGTACTTTTACATTCGTATTTTATTGTCTTGACGCTTCATCTATAAGTGCAGAAAATTGGGAAGGAGTTTTTGAAGCCTCAAAGGTCGTATTTTCATATACTTCAAAATATTATTATTCACCTATAAATGGTAATACAAATTTAAATAATACTAATTGTTATGGAAATGCTAGTTATGATTTAAATATAGGTGGTAATTTTCAAAATTATAGTGATATAAAACTAGTGCACAACGTATCTCCGTGGTATAAATTTTATTATAATAATAATTGGGATTCAGCAGAATCTTTTTCAACGTCTTCTACCAAAACTACTACATTTGATGACGCTAATGGCTTCACAGCTGTAGATGATTCATTACGAACAAAATTTATAACAACAAAAAACGGCGATACCATGAAATATTCAATAAATTTAAGATACTTTTGGAGAGAGGGTAAAAATGATGAAGGTTACAAAGAAGTAACTTTATATTCAAATTCATATAATAACACAGTGAAATTTTCTTCAAAGAATAATACACAACTTTCAAATTTAATAAATAGCGGGCTTAGTTCAACCTATTGGGCAAAAAACTCGCTTATGAATAACGGTTATCCGTTCCCTAAAAACTTGATGTGGTCGGCAAATGCTCAATCGTTTTAAATTAGTATAGAAAAGAGCTTTTAGTTGTAAAGCTCTTTTTTATATCATTTTATATATTTAAAACTGTTAATTATTGTAATTACAATTCCGCTTACTGGGAAGAGTATCCATGCTGGGTGCCAAAGCCTAAATAGAATTCCTAACAATATAAATAGGGCAGTGGTGGTAATTAATATTATGCCTGAAACGGAGTCGAAAAAGTTTGTTGTATGGTCTGGGTTTTTTATTCCTAATTCTCGTTCGTAGCTATCCATCATAATTTCGCCGTAAATTAAAAAGGACAGGGCAAAAACAAGTATTGTAAAGAAAATGGGAAGATAAATTCCAAAAGAAATGAACTCGTGCAAACTAACTATTATTATTGGGGATATTATACTTAAAAATACACCGGTAGATATGTAATGAATATACTTTTTCCCAAGTTTTAAACCGTTCTTTTCTAGTGTCTTACTTGCGCTCATATCTAGGAATATGCAGCAAGCAAAGGCAATGCTTGCTATAATTACTGAAACATATATTTGATAGGGAACTTGGAAGGCAAGGCACGTAACTAGTATTATTAAGTCGGCAAAAACAAGAATGAGTTCTAGTATAATTTGAAGTGCCATTTTTTTAGTGAGTGGGGAAGGGTCTACTTTTTGCGAGTTCTCTGGCTTTTTCTCTTCTTCTATTTTAGGTGGCTCTAAATTCTTTTCTTTAATCTTGCCCTTTAAAAGTTCGTCTATTGTTATGTTAAAAATATTAGAAAGCGTTATAAGCTGAGCGGTTTCCGGATAAGTTTCTCCGGTTTCCCACTTGCTTATTGTTTTATTACTTACACCAACAAGTTTGGCAAGCTCTGCTTGCGTTAGGTGTTTATTTTTTCTAAGTTCATAAAGTAGTTTTGCAAAATCATTCATAAAAATATAATATCACAAAGTTTTATAAAAAACAATTATTTTATTGGATAAGCTTTTAAAAAATCTCTTTTAGCGGGAATTTTTGGAACTTTATATGGAACTTTGGGTAAAATAGGGTATTTTTTTAAAATTTGCTTTAATTTTTTGTACGCTTTTGCTATAATCCAAGCATACATATTAATGACATATGAAGACAGTTTTCAAGAAATTATTTCATAAAAGGACAATTATTTCACTCGTTATAGTAATAGTGCTTGCATCTATAACGGGTTATTTTGGTGCGCAATTTTATATAGATAAGTTTATGATTGAAGTTCAAGCTGTTACGGAATCTGAAGACAGAGTTCGCGACGACATAGATAAAGTGTTAAGGGAGAATTCTGGTAAAAGCCCAAGCGAGATATCTCCAAAAGATAATTTTATAATTGCAGAGTATTATTTGAATAAACAAACTAGCGTTAAGAAAATAACGTCTGGCACTGTAACTGCCTCTGGTATAAAACAAGGGCTTTATGCTGAAAAAATTTTTGATGGCAGCGAATATTACTCTATGAAAATATCTAGCGGATTAGTTAGCCTTGCTACAAGGCTTTACTATAAAAGCGGCGCTGAAACTGTGGACTACTTTAACGGCACGGACATAAAGGATACAACCGCCACATTTCCCGCAGAGCCTACAAAGGTGTTAACGCTTGAAGAGTATAAGCAAATGTATGGCAGCCCAATGACGTACTTTATAAATTACGTTGTAAGCAGCAACACAGTTTTAAGTGAAGAATATTTAGGGCAAACAGAAAACGGAAACTATAAATTTAAGCTAAATTTAGATACGGCTTTTTCCGTTATGAACTATTCCTACGAGTTAAAAACTACGGCAGGTTCAAGCAAACTACCAAAGTTTGAAAGCATAGAATTAACGTTTGAAATAGATGAAAATTTCAACTTTTTGCGTGTTGATATAAAAGAAAGTTATCAAGTTGCCGTTCCACAGCTTGGAAATATGTATATGGCCACTTCTGGCGAACTTACGGAAATTTACGAGTATGGTGGAACTTATGAGATTCCAAGGAGTTAAATTTGAAAAATCTAGAAGCTAAAATAGAAGAGCTTGAAGAGAGAAAGGAAATAAAGAAGAAGTTTTCCATTAAAAGATTGTTTGCATACATTGGCGTGTATGTAATTTTATCATTTTGTTTTGGCTTTGTTATAGTGCTTGGCACCGACACCACATCTTCAAGCAGTCTACCAACGCTTGACATAGAAGATGAAGAACCGCCAACAGCTTTTGCAAGTTTAATAAATAATCTTATGAGTATGAAAGATTTCTCTTCCGACCTAGCTTTAAGTTTAACTACGGAAGATAGTTCTAATTTAACAATTGGTGGAAATTTAGACGTTATACTTTATGAAGGCTACACAGGCGCAGAAGTTAACGCAAATATAAACGTAAACTATGGCGGAGAAGAATATAACTTAGCTCTTTTATATAAGAATGATAGTGTTTTTTTAACCTTAAATGAATTTAATTACACCTTTAAAGCGTCTTCCTTTATTTCCAGTCTTGGTGTTATTTTGCAAACTGCTGGCGTAGACGTAAGCGGGCTAGACGGATTACTTGAAAATTTCGACATGTCCATTTTAAATAGTATAGAAAGCATGCTTTCAGAAGAGAGCTTTGAAAATTATAAGCTTTTAACGTTAAAAATTTCAGACGCGTTACAGGTAAAAATTAAGACGGATTTAAACTACAATATAGAGCAAATCTATTTAAATGAATTTAATTACAATCAAAATTTAATAGATTTATCGTTAAATTTAAAGGAAGTAAATGCAGGGCATGAAATAGAAGTGCCAGAAGATAAAACTTACGTAGATATTTCAGAAAGCACGTCTTTAATTGAAGCCTTATTAAATACAGTAAAAGAAGACAATATTTCTGCAAACATAAGTGTTACAGGAAAAGAAAATTTTGCCGCAAATTTATTAATTAGTAAAGAAAACGATTTAAAAGTTCAACTTTCCACAAGTTTATTTAATAAAGAAGCGGGAATTTATTATGAAAACAACAAAATTTTCTTATCTTACAGCAACGTAAAATTAAAAGCAGACCTTGAAGATTTTGATGCATATTTAGATGCAATAAACAAGATATTAAACACAGATTTATCTTCATTAAATAACCTTTTTGATTCAAAAAAGTTGTCTGAAATTTTAAGAGCGATATTAAATATAAAAGAAATTTCTAAAACGGACGACGTTATTGTTCTAAACATAAACAACTACATAATTACTTTTAAATTAAATGAAAACAAATTAAGCGAAGTTTATTTTGAAGTAGGGGACTATGCAGTAAACATTTTACTTGGTTTTGAAAATGAACTAGTGCCAGTAAACAAAAGTGAATACTTAAATGCAAATAACTTAATAGATTTTGTAGACCCTATTTTAAACACGATTTCTAAAACTAATTTTTCAGGAAGCATAGTAGCAAAATATCTCGACGAAGAGCTAACTATAAACTATGCACTAAACGTGCAAGACGGCTTAAAAGCGGAAATTTCTACTAGCTATTTAGGCATTAATTTACAAGTTTTAATTTTAAAAAACAACATTTACGTCAACTTAAACAATATAAAAATAAAGGCTAGTTTTAATGAACTTGAAAGCTTAATAGAAAGTTTAAAGGAAGTTTTAAAGTTAGAGCTTCCAAACCTTTCAGCAGAAGAAATACTTGCAAGCGAAAAGCTTATACAAGAATTTGCTTTTATTGTAAACGTACTATATTTAAAAACTTTTGACGCTAGCATTACTTTAAGCCACAACGGAGAATTCATTTCAGCACTAGAAGTAAGCTATAAAGATATAAACGTAAAAGTAAACTTAAATAAAGTAGATGACCAAAATTTAGAAATAGCGCCTTCAAATGACTATGTAAACTATTCCGACGTTAAAGAGCTTATAACTAATACAATAGAATTTATAAATTCTAAAAACTATAATTTTAACATAGCTTTTAGCTATCAAGGTGTAAGCGTTTTAGGTTATTTAGGAATAAAAGAAAATTTAATTAATGCAGATTTAATTATAAAATATAACATGCTAGAAATATCATTAAAAATTATAGATAACGTGATTTTCGCTGAATTTAACGGCTTAAAAATTACTTGCAATTTAAAGGAAATAGAAAACCTAATAGAATTTATACAAAGTGAATTTAATATTAATTTTAATGAATTACTTGGCGATTTCGATAATATTAAAGAAGAATTTAATAAAGAAAAAATAAATGAAATATTAAATAAAATACTAATAAATTATGATAAAAACTCTTTAAAAATAGATTTTGAAAATTTAAAATTAAATATTAATTTAAATAATAATAAATTAAATTCAATTAATTTAATTTATGAAGAAATAAGTGCAAATTTAAGTGTAACGAATGAAAAAGTTGTAAGCAAAAAAGAAGGCTACTATATAGATTTAATAGAAATTTTACCGCTTCTTTCTGCTACTAAACACACCTTAGAAAACGGCTATATAAGTGGCGATTTAACACTAAAATTTAATGCGTTTAATGAAGAAAACACTGTTAACGCAAGCTACGGAATAAGTTTTAAAGATGAAATTTTAGCATACATTAAAACAAACTTTAAAGGTGTAAATGTTACAATATATTATGTTGACAGCACATTCTATTTAGACCTAGCGGGCTTAAAACTATATGTAAAAACCAGTGAAATAAAAGACCTTATAAGTTTTATAAACAACACATTTAATACGGATTTAAGTTTTGATTTTCAAGAGTTAGATTTAGAAAATTTGAACCTAGATATAATTTCTGAAATCATATCAAATAACGGCCTTACAAAAATTTTATTTAAAGATGGCTATAATTTAGAGCTCACTTATTCTAGCTACGTGCAAAAGGTTAAGTTTAGTTTAGACGGGCTTAATATAGACATAAATTGTACAGATTTTAACGCCATTGTATTTGACGAAATTGATAAAAATTCTTATATGCCTTTTGCTACGTTTACAAATTTAATAACTAACGTTTTAAACACGGCAAACGATAAGAATTTCAATATTTCTGCGGACACCGTAGTTTACACGAACGGGCAAAAGGAAAACATAGATATAGATTTAATTTTTAGTTTGGAAAGCGAAATAAAACTTTACGGCAAGGTGAGCGCAGGAAGTGAAATAGTAGAAGTTTACTATGAAAATGGATACGTTTATGCAAAATATAAAGAGTTAAAGTTAAAGGTATCTATAAGCTCGCTAAAAGAAATTTTAAGTTTAGCGCTTCAAATTTTAGGTATAGACCCAGCATCTATTCCACTTCTAGATAGCATAGGGGAAGACATAAATTTAGATAACATTCAAGGTTTGCTTCCGGATATAGACTTTGGCAATCCCCTAAATTTATTAGAACTTGTAAATAGTTTAAGCTTTGACGGCTCTACTTTAAAACTAAACCTAAACGGCGATAAAATTACAAGCATAAAAAGAGAAATGAACGTAATTATTTATACGTCTACTAGCGGTGTGGAAGCCATAGAGCTAAACAATATTTTCACAGCAGAAAACACGTATTTTAACGCCTATATTAATAGAAATGAATACGCCGGCGTGCCAAGCCTTGAAAACTTAGATGGCTTTATTGATATATCTGAAAGTAGTAAACTTTTAAAGGCAATTTTAAACACGACAAGTTTAACCGACTATCAAATTAAAGGTACAATAATTATTGAAGCTAGCGTTATTGGGTTGCCTATTGAAATGAGTGTTCCAGTGGTAGCTAACATTAAACTTTTAGATGGTAAGATGGTAATTTATGCTGAACTTAGCATTCCAGTAATTGGCTCCAACGTTCCGGGCTTTACAAAGATAAATGTTAATAACGACGTACCATATAAGAGCGGCGACACGTCAGTAGAAAGCAGAAATTTAAAAATTTATTATGCCGACAATTTCTTCTATTTCCATAGAACAGACAAGGTTAAGCAAACGGTTTTTGCAAGCAGAACTTATGAGAAGAAATTAAAGGTTTCGTCTGAGGAGCTATTCTCCGACCCAATGTACTATTTGCTACAATATGGTTTTGGTTTCTCTAATGATATAATGACTGAAATAGATAAGGCAATAGAGAAGTCTTTAAATAGAGAAACGCCGTTAGATTACAGTAAAATTTTACTTGACTATAAAAACAACAACACGTATCAAACAATAGTAATTAATCTTGCAGAAATAGCTAATAACGATATGCTAGAAAGTGCAACATTAGATTTCTATACACAGCTACTAAATAATAAAGAATATTTTAGCAAACTTTGTTTTGACGTGTATATGCCAATTGCAAGCGCGTTTGAACTAAATTTAAAAACCGAAGATTTAAGCTTAGTTAATATTGGCGAGGAAATTAATGTAGATGGCGTTCTTAAATTTATAGAAGAGTATCCATATTTAGAAAACCAGATGTACGAAGCAAGCAACGGCTCTTGGAGCCTTGCTAGTGAAAAGCAGTACACTATAACTTTTGTTTCAGATTATCAAGGGAATCCGGAGAGTATAACGGCTAGGGTAAACGCGGAAGTATTACTTCCAAGTTTAGAAGATTTCGTGCAAGATGACGGCGTTACTAAAAAATCTTATTATTTTAAAGGCTGGTACACAAGCACAGATTTTGCGGAAGAATTTACATCAAACGTTATGCCGCGTGGAGATGTTACATTATACGCAAAGTGGGATATTATAACAGAATATTATAGAACTATAACCTTGCTTGGCGGATTAGACGGAGAAGAAAAGATAACAAAACTTGAAGGAGAATTTTTAGAGCTTCCAGTTTATAGCGTTAAACAGGAAACGGAAGGTGACGTTACAACAACGTATAAGTTCCAAGGTTGGCAAGACGAAGAAGGGAAACCATTCACGTCTTCAACAATCCCAACAGAAGATAAAACTTTAACTGCTATCTGGGAAGTGATTAGCGTAGAAGTTACAAAGCAGTTTGAACTTTACGATGAAGACGAACTAATTTATTCCATTCGAGTAAAGAGCGGGGAAGAAATAGTTCTTCCACAGCATGAAAAGATTAATGCTGAAACAAAATACTATTTAGATAATGCTTTCACATATGAATATCAAATTTCTACAATGCCGGAAGAAAATTTAACACTTTTTGTTAGAAATAAATACGAGCTTACAGTAACGTCAAACTACGGCGAAGTAATAAATAGTAAGATAAGCCTTTATCAAGGTGAAAGCTACACTCTTCCTAATCAGGCTTCATATTATTACGACGACAAAGAAACAATTCGAATAGATTATACTTTCAACGGCTATAAATCTAGCGTGCAAATTGACTACTTTATGCCGAATGAAAATATAGAAATTTACGCAGATTGGAGCGTCCTTGAAAGAGAGTACTTTACTATAACCTTTGATACAAGGTGGTATATTCCAATTGGCTGGGTAAGTGAAGGGATACTTGTTAGCGCGCCAACAGAAGTAAAACCTGTTAAAGTGCTTGAAGGAGAAAGTTTAGATTTAACTCAGTTTGTTTCTACAACTCAAAGAAAGTACACTAGAATTAGCAAAACTTACACATGGAAAACTGAAAGTTGGGGTTTAGAACCATTTGGCAATTTAAGCACGAAAGAGGGTGTAACTGTACTTGAAAACGTGCAGAGTGATATGACGCTTTATGCGTGTTGGTATAAGCAGTAGGCGCGAAAGCAAATTTTGCAAAGCAAAATTTAAAAAATCACTTCGTGATTTTTAGCTGAAGCTTTCAGCTCCAGCGCTTTCGCGAGTAGTTTAATTAACCAAATATCAAAAACGTTCATAGGCTGATAATGGGGCAGTCTATGAACGTTTATTTGTATGTACTTATTGGAACCGGCATAACCTTTTTAGCTACCGTGCTTGGCGCTAGCGTAGTTTTTTTTGTTAAAGGATTGAAAGCTACATTTCATAAACTTTGTTTGGGATTTTCATCAGGCATAATGCTAGCCGCAGCCGTATGGTCACTTATCATCCCAGCAACAGAAATGGCAACTGAAAATGGAGTTTTTCCAATAATTCCTGTACTTTCAGGCTTTATTCTTGGGTGTTTATTTATTTTTTTAGTAGAAAAAATATTAAGTTTTTATGAAAAACGCAAAAATTTAACCTTAAAGCGCTCCGGCGTGCTATTTATAGCCGTTACACTTCACAATATTCCAGAAGGAATGGCGGTAGGTTTGGCTCTTGCGCTCGCTTGTCTAGAAAATTCTGGAATAGCCGCAGCTTTCACGCTTGCAATTGGCATGGCAATACAAAATATCCCAGAAGGAGCAACTATAAGCCTTCCACTAAGGCACGAAGGAATGAGTAGATTCAAAGCTTTTACGTTTGGTGCAATTTCTGGCATAGTGGAGCCAATAGGAGGGCTAGTTACAGTTCTTTTAATTGGGTCTATTACAGGAATTCTTCCATATTTACTAGCTTTTTCTGCGGGTGCTATGGTGTATGTTACAATAAAGGAACTACTTCCAGAAAGTCAATCGGAAGGTAAAAGCATGCTAGGCACAATTGCTTTTATAGTTGGGTTTCTTTTGATGATGACGCTTGATATATGTTTGTCTTGACAACGCATAAATTGCATGCTATACTAGCCTGCGGTAAATTTAAAGGAGGATAATTATGTATAAACTTACAACATTTAAAGCTTACCACGTTTGGAAAAATAATACAGAAGTAGTGGCTAGATTTTCAAGCTTAGAAGAGGCTAAGAAATGTTTGCCACACGTAGTACAATCAAAAATAGCAGTATTCGAAAATATAGAAGAATACAAAAAATTAAGATATGTTAGTGGAGAAAAATTGTTGAAAATCTTGGATAGTTTACCAGAATATCCACACGACAAAGAAATTTTTGCAACAAAATTATATAAAGGGCGCTCACATATTCTTGAAAATGCTGCTATTTTTACAAACAAGGAAGAAGCTGAAAAATTTACATTGAATGGAGAACTTGGCACAGTTCATAAAATTGATTTAAAGGATTATATTTACAATAAATATTATGATTACAAAGTGCAAGAGCCAGATTTTAATTTATAAAAAATTACGCAAATAAAGCGTAATTTTTTTATGTTTATAAACTTTAACTATTTAGCTATGTAATACATTATTTGAAAATTTCGGCACAAAACAATCGTCCGCAGAAGAAAGTTCTTGCATATATCCGTCTAAGCCTAAACTAATAGCGAAATCTATAAGCTCGTCGTACTCTTCTTCTGTAATTTTTCTATTTATTTCCGGAAAGTCACTAGCTCTTCCAAGCGGTGTATACTGTGCCATAAGGCTAAGGGTAACACTTGGAAAGTTTTCAGCTAAAAACTTTAAAATTTGTTTGCTATCTTCTAGGTGCGAAGGGAGTAGCATGTGCCTAACAATAACGCCTGAAAGCATTTTCCCATTTTTAAATACGTTAGTTTTTAATGAGACCATTTTTTTAAGCGCCCGAGACGCAATTTCAAAATAGTTACTTACGCCGGAATATTTCTGAGAAAGTTCTGGGCTATAATATTTTAAATCCGATAAAAAGATATCTATATAAGGTGAAATTTTTTCAATTTCGCTTTCAAGTTCATAGCCGTGCGTATTGTAAATTACAGGGTTCTTAGGCTTATAAATTTTTAGCGCCTTTATAATGCTATCTGAAAAGTGGGTAGGTGTAACTAAATTAATGTTGTCTGCCTTTTGGTCTAACTCTTTGAAAACGTTTGCAAGGTCTTCAATACTAATTTCTTGCCCAACGTTCTCTGAACTTATTTCGTAGTTTTGGCAATAAACGCATTTTAAACTGCAACCGCTAAAAAACACCGTGCCACTTCCTTTTTTATAGGAAATACACGGCTCTTCCCACATATGTAAGCTGTAATTTGCAATTTTAGGCAACGCTTTTTGCCCGCAAAAACCAGATGTTTTTTCTCTATCTACTTTACAGTGCCTTGGACAAAGATTGCACTCCATAATCACCAATCTTCCTTTATGTAGTTTTTAGGTTGTTTTACGTCGTCGTAAAAGTCGGAGTATTTTTCGCTCTCAGTTTCTTCAAAATCCTGGTCATAAAAGGCTTCGCTGTCTTGAAGTTCTGCAAGCTTTAAAAGGTCTAATTGATTCATAAAAAAATTATATTACTTTAAAAAATAAATTTCAAGAAAATTCTTTAAAAATATATTAAAAAATGTTATAGTATTTTTAGGGGGTATTTATGGGAGTTTTTACATGGCATAACGGCGAAGTGCCAAAAAATTTAAAAATAAAGCAAGTTTACGGCATTTTATTTTCAGAAGACGGGCGAACGTTACTAAGGCACGTAGAAAATGAAAAAGAAAATTATTTTTCTTTGGCCGGTGGCAGACCAGAAGTATATGATAACGGAATTGAAGGCACACTTAGGCGGGAAGTGTTAGAAGAAGTAAATTGCACTATAAAAGAGCCTATACTTATAGGTTACCAAGAAGTAAATGAAGGAAATAACGTTCCACCATACGCACAAGTTCGCATGGCTGCAATTATAGATAAAGTTGGGAAACTTCAACCAGACCCAGATAATGGCGAAAC
>DVOJ01000001.1 GCA_018713725.1 Candidatus Caccopulliclostridium gallistercoris
TTACGCTTGAAATTTTTCTTATACCGACCAAACGCAAGTTCCAGCCTAACGGCTTGGGAACTTGGTCGGTACTCTCTGCGAAGTAAACGCTTCGAAGATATTAGGAAGTTTACCTTCCGGTCGAAATGACGGCTGGGAACGCGCTGGAGATTTTAAAATAACGAAGCCCTGCTTTCGTCATTTCGACCAAAAGAAATGTTTGTTTATACACCCTACTTTACTTAATGCCAGACGTTAAGTTTGCTTTGTAGACATAGTTAATATGCAGTGGAGAAATCTCGGCTGGTATTTTTGGGAACTCCGAATGCTCAGGGTGACGCAATGGGTAATAACCATTTCCACTGCAGCGGAGCAGAGCCTTCGAAAGTGCCTTCGAAGTATCTTACAAGCCCTGCATTCAAATAATTAAAAAAGTATACTTTGTAAGGTTTTAAATTTTTTAGTGCATTCACTTACCCTAAAATAAAAAATAACCCAAAACATTATTGTTTTAGGTTGAATTTTTATGGTCTATTTATTATGTGTAATTATCCGGCAGGTCGTTTTCAAAGAGAACTACGTAGTTTTTGTCCGGCGTGATAAGCTCGTTTAGGCGCGCTTTGGCTTGCTTTAAGGTGTCTACTAGAATTATGTTTTCTTTGGCTATCTCCGTGCTCTCTAAGCCTTTTTTTAACGCTTCTTGATTTACTTTGTTCACCACTATTACGTAGTCGCAAACTTTGCCTAGCTGCTCGCCAAAATGCTCGTTAACGTTAAACTCTTCTTGCCCCATTTCTACCATGCCTGGCGTTATACATATTTTTACGCTGTCTTTAAAACTAGACAAAACTTCCACCGCCGCCGTGGAGCCTTCTACACTGGAATTGAAAGCGTCATCTAATACCGTGATATTTTGATTTCTTATCACTTCAAGCCTATGTGCAACTGGTTGAAGTTCGGATATAGCACGCGCAACTCCTTCTAAACTTACGCCAACTTTTAAGGCAAGCGTGGCGCTTAAAAGTATGTTTTCTAGGTTATGCTTTCCAATTAAATTAGAAGTGCATTTTTTACTTTTACCGTTATATTCGAGTGTAAACGTCATTCCGTTTGACGTTATATCTACATTACTTACTTTAAGTTCGCTCTCTTCGCCAAAGCCTGCTAAGAACTTATTTTTTAATGTGCATTCTTCAAAAAGTTCGCGCGCGCCCTTGTTTTCCATGTTAAACACAACGTTGGCGTTTTCTGGAAGAGCTAAAACAAGCTCGTTTTTCGTCTTTTTAATGTTTTCAACGCTTCCAAAGGTTTCTAGGTGTTGGCTACCAATGCCCGTTATAATGGCGTGTTGCGGGTTTATGATATTGCATAAATAAGCAATGTCCCCCACCTGCTTTGCGCCCATTTCTGCTATTAGTATTTGATTTTCTGGTTTTAAATATTTTAAAACTACTTTAGTTAAGCCCATTGGCGTATTGAAGCTATGCGGACTCATACATACGTTGTATTTTTCGCTTAGCATATCGAATAATATATGTTTTACACTAGTTTTAGCGTAGCTGCCCGTTATGCCAATGCGAATTAAGTCTGGGCGCGACGCTAGTTTCTTCTTTGCCTTTCTTATATAGTTCCACCTTATGAATGTTTCAAGCGGGAGCATTATAAAATGCGCAAGCGGAACTAACACAGGAAGAAGAAGCGGCGTTAACACTATTACACCGAATTTTATAAAATATAGCCACTCCGTGCAAACCCAAATTAGCACAAAAGTTATACCCACGCAAAGAATAAACAAGCAAGAAATTAGCCTTGCCATACGCCTTGTTTGAGCAAGCGGCGTTTTTTGCGGCGAGTTTACCATGTGAATTATAAACACTATGGAAAAATATATATAGAATATTAAACCTAAATAGGAATATATGGAATCTTGATGATATACGTCGAACAATGCGTTCGTTACAAGCACGCAAGCAAGGCTTAAAAAGCTTAGCATGGCAATTCTAGAAATATAGCGCGCTTTGGTATCTTTTAGCCAAACGTTGTAACCCTTAATTTTATAGCCGGAAAGCTGCAAAATCTGCAAAAATTTGCCTGCAATTAAACATAAAAGCGCAGCGTTTGCTATGCTTAAAAAAAATGCAAGTATGAAATGTATATTTCCTAAATCGAAAAAATCCAAGCTTTATCCTCCAATAAAATTTTCTAGAAGCGGTTTAAATTCGTAATAATTATCTAAGTATGAAAAGTGCCCAGCATTTTTTAAAATTACAAGCTTACTATTTTTAATTAGCTTTTTTAATTTTTTTGCCATGTATACGGGGGTATCTTTATCGTTTTCTCCAAACACTATAAGTGTGGGTACTTTAATAAGTTTAGCGTTTTTCTTTAAATTCTTATTTACTATTTTAACAAAACACTTTTTCATGTGCGGCGAAAGCGCGTTATAATCCTTAGAGCCAAAATTAAAATAAAAGCCAAAATATTTTGCTAGTTTATAAAAAGTTACTTTACACCATTTAACAAAACCCTTCCTAGATTTTAACCCTGCACTATCTATAAGCACAAGCTTGTTTACCATATTAGTATAAACGCTTGTGAAATAAATTGCAACTCTACCACCAAAAGAATGCGAAATTATATCAAATTTTTCAATTTTTTCTTTATCTAGCACTTCTTTTAGTGCCTTTGCATATTCTTCCACTCCCCAAACCGTTTTAGGTTCTGTGCTTTTACCAAAAGACGGAAAGTCTATTAAAAGAAATTTTTTGTTAACCTTCAAATTTTCCGCTATGTATTTAAAACTCTCTATACTTCCGCCCCAGCCGTGCAAAAACACAACCCATTCTTCCCCAGAGCCAAAAGTTATGTAGTTTACGTTTGTTCCATCAAATACTTTCACATAAATATTTATGAAAATATTAGCTTTTTTGATTTTTAAACTTCTTTTCTTAAAATAAGTGCGTCGTTACCGTTTTTATAATATTTTTTCCTTGTTGCTATCTGTTTAAAGCCAAGTTTGGTGTAAAGTTTTATTGCACGTTCGTTCTTTGCGTCTACTTCTAGCCAAACGTTTACAATGCCTTCACGTTTAGCCCGTGCCAAAACTTCTTCAATTAGTTTTGTGGCATAGCCGCTATTTTTTACCTTGCTTGCTATGTTTAAAATGTTATACTCTCTACCATTTTCGCCTTCACATTCTAGAACGTTTATAAAGGATAACACTCTGCCGTTTTCCGTTACGCAGTAAGAAAATCTGTTTGGCTCTAAAAGCTCATCTTCAAACATCTTATACGTCCAGCCGTCTTCAAACTCCTGCTTTGAAATCTCGTAGACGTCGTTTAAATATCTTTGGGTTAACTTTTCCACCCTTAGCCCTTGTAAGTTTTCTTCTGCCTGCGACTTTCTTAAATACATAGGTTCAAGCTCGCTTGGGCTTACAAACTCTCCGTTTTTTACCTTTTCTAAACAAAGGTCTAAAAAAGTTCGCGTTTCTACTTCTACCTTATGTTTTACAAAGTCTAAATTCTCTTGAATTAAGCCCACCGTGTTTTTTGCCTTTATTTCCGCCGTCAAGTACGGCTCTTTTACCATTTTGCCATCAATGAATTCCGCAACGTAAAACCTGCCGCTAAGCGCGTTTAAAACCGTTGCAAAAGTGCCCTTTCCATACTGTTTTGCTATTAGTTCCATAGAGTTTACTTTTACAAATTTTAGCTTGCTGTTAGCTGCGCTAAATCCCCTAACTAGAGCAAGCCCTACCCTAATTCCTGTAAAAGAGCCCGGGCCTATGTTAATACAGATGCAATCTAGGTCTTTTGGCGCTAGTTTTAAGTTTTCTAGCATCTTTTCTATGCTTGGAAGCGTTGTTTCGCTATGTTTTGTGGTTAAGGTTACAAGTTCTTCGCCTTCTTCGCTTGTTACGGCAAGGTTTGCCGTTTGAAAGGCTGTGTTAATACATAAAACGTTCATACTAACCCCTTTGGCTCTACTGAAATTTCCCGAGCATTATCACCAAGCTTTTTTATTCCTACTTCAAAATGCCTTGCCGGAAGAATGCCTTTTGTATTTTCCGCCCATTCAACTATGCTAGCGCCTTTTAAAGTAGTTAAATCGAAATACTCGCCAAAGCCTAGCTCTAACGCTTCATCAAGCGAACTTAGCCTATACATATCGAAGTGATACATTGGTTTTCTGCCAGACGTGTATTCGTTCATAATGGTAAAGGTTGGGCTTGTGACGTTTTCTTTTATATCTAAGCCCTTTGCAAAACCCTTTGTAAATGTTGTTTTGCCCGCGCCCAAATCACCCACTAAGGAAATGACGGCGGGATAGCCTAGCGAACGCGCAAGCTTTTCTGCTACACGCTCCGTTTCTTCCGGCGATGTTGTTTTAACTTTTAATTTCATATAAATTCCTTTTAATCTAAAATATCATAAATAAGTGGAAGCGGCTGCACTTTTTCCTTACAAATTACTATTGTATTTTTAAATTTTTCATAGAACATGTCTGCATATTTTTTAGGCGCATAGATTCTTATCATCTCTTCCCCAAGCCTAATTCTATCGCCAACTTTTAATAGCACTTTTATGCCTTTGCAGCCTTTAATTCTTGCAATTTCATGTGTAAGCTCGCCAAGTTCCTTTGTTTTTATGCTTTTAACAAAGCCTGACTCTTCACATGGAACGGATACAAAACTTAATTTTTCTTCCTTGAACATATCTAAGTTTCCGCCTTGGGCTATAACCATCTCTTTAAGTTTTTCGTACGCAAGTCCATCGGAAACGGCAAATTCCACTTTTTTTGACGCTGCATTTAAGCTAATACCTTCCTTCATGCTTACAAGAAGGCTAGCTATTGTTTTACTTAGCGTTAAAAGCCTAGAATCTGTGTTATGTTTTAACTCTTCTATAACTTCCTTCACTTCCATGAAGTTGCCTATGTTATACCCTAGTGGCTGATTCATGTCGGAAACAACTGCACAAGCTAAAATTTTATGTTTTTTTAAAACTTTAACCATAAGACTAGCTAGATTTTTTGCTTCTATTAAATTGTTCATAAAAGCACCTTCGCCATATTTTACGTCTAGCACTATTATTTTAGCGCCGCTTGCAAGCTTTTTACTTACAATTGAAGACGCTATAAGCGGCATACTGGCAACTGTGCCCGTTCTATCGCGAAGTGCGTAAAGCTTTTTGTCTGCCGGCACTAAATTTTCCGTTTGGCAAAGTATAACCGCGCCCACCTTTTGGGCAATTTCTTTTGCTTCGTCTAAACTTAGGCTTGTGTTTGTTCCAAATGTTTCAAACTTATCTATTGTGCCACCTGTAAAGCCTAGGCTTCTGCCGCTCATTTTAACTATTTTAAGCCCAAGGCTAGCAAGAATTGGTGCTAGTATTAGCGTGGTAGAGTCGCTTACGCCGCCGCTTGAATGCTTATCTAAACACACTCCTAAATCTGATAGGTCTATTTTATTTCCAGAGTTTAGCATTGCTGTTGTAAGCGTTACAGTCTCCTTTTCCGTCATGCCTTTTTCGCAAATTGCCTTCAAAAGTTCTGTCATTTCTTCGTCGGAAAGCGCGCCGGATGTGTAGCCATTTACAAAAAATTCAATTTCCGCCCTGTTTAATTTCTTCCCTTTTCTCTTCTTCTCTGTTATCTTCTCTATTTCTTTCATGCTTTATCCTTTTATCTAAAATAGTAAAAACATATATTCCTAACACGGAAAAACTAAACGCTTCAATAAAACCCACAATTACGTCGGATATGTAGTGCTGCCCAAGATACATTCTAGAAATGCCAACCAAAACTATGAACACACTTAACACAGCAGCAAGCGATATTTTTAGCGCCTTGTTTCTTGAATAGTAGTATACACTAAAAAACACAAAAGCGCAAATAATTGTAGCACTTAGTGTGTGCCCACTTGGCATACTTTGTCCGCTAGCATGAAGCGCATCTATTATAGACGCGTCCACTTCGTAAGGTCGCGGTCTATTTATAAGAGCCTTTAAAAGAGTGTTGATTAAAACGCTTAAACCATATGTAACACCATAGCTTAGTGTAAATAAACAAAAACTTGTAGTAGAATTTTTCTTTTTTTTCATAGAAACAAGCAAAATTATAAAAAAAATTGCAAAGCTTATTAAAAAACCTTTGTATGACGCAAGTTCGCTTACAAATATAAAAACAAAATCATAAAAAGGATTTTTCGCGCTCTGCAAAAATTTTATTATACTTATTTCCACTTTTTTAGTTTAACAAAAAAATGAAAATTAATCAAACGTTTTTAATTATCTTGAAGCTTAAGCATAACGTAGCCCTGTGGATAGCCGCAAAGTGGACAAGTTTTCCAGGCGCTTTTACCTGTGTGCTCGTGCCCGCAATTAGAGCATTTCCACTTAACTTCTGTGTTAGATGTGTAAAGGCAGTTATTTTGATACATATCGTCTATTTCAGAAAGCTGTTTGAAGTGGCACTCTTCCGTCATTGCCACAAGTTCAAAGCTATCCGCAATGTCGGCATAGCCTTCGTCGCGTGCAACTTTTGCAAAAGCTGGATAAATATTCTTACTTTCGCTAAGCTCAGAACCTGCGGACGCTTTAATAGACGTTTTCAAATCGTAATCGTCGAAAGGATACCCTGCACAGATATCTATGTTACTTAAATCGCCCTTAGAATTTTTTATTAAATGGTCGTAAAAAACCCTAGCATGAGCCATCTCGTTTTTGGCAAGCGTTTTAAATAGGTCTGCTATATAGGAAAAACCGTCCGCCGTCGCCTGCTTTGCAATAAATTGATATCTAGCGCCGTCTAAGCACTCACCTGTAAACGCCCTAGCCAAATTTGTTTTTGTTCTAGATTTATTAAAATCCATAATTTTCCTCCCTTTTTTAAATATTGACTAAAAAAAATTATTTAAACTTTTAATTTTATTTAAATTTATTTGATTTTTTTTATAATTTTATTTATCATATATTTAGAGGTGTTAAATGGGAGAATTTGTAGCAAAATATAATTGGAACAGAAAACATTATATTGCCATAACAAAGCATGCTTTTAAAAAGCTACTTTATTTTGGCTCTAATTTAAAGGCGTACACTTTGCGCCACATTGGAAGAAATGTTAGCACAATTTCCTATTACGACACACCGGAAAACTTACTTCAACGCACAGGCATTCTATTTTATAAAACTTTTGAAAACGGAAAATATTATTTTAAGCTAGAAAAATTATCCTTTATTCCAAAGGCGTTTAAAAAAACGGACGACCAGATATTTGTACATGAAATTGCTCAGCGCGACACACCGGAAGAACATGCACTTTATTTAATAGACGCTATTACAAGTATGTTTTCTATGCAGTTTAGAGTTGACCTTGAAAACGTTATTAAAGCGGCAAAGCCTAAACTTGATATAGAAATAACGGCGGACGTATATAAAGTTTTTGGTGGAACAGGTTTTAAATGCGACATGGCACTTGAAAACGTTGTATATAAAAACTACGAAACAAAGCGTAAAGTAAAAGGAAAGGAAGCTACCTTTACATTAGATTCCAATCCACAAAATTATAGAAAAAATTATGACGACTTTTTAGCACTTGTAAACAAGCATTGTAAAGATATAATTGAAATGAACGAATCTAGATACGAACATGCTAAAAACATAACCAAAGTTTTAACTCCGGCAAAGAAGAAGGACTTAAAACAATTCAAAAAACAAAAAGAATCTAAAGCGCGTAGGCCGGAAGATATTATTGAAGGCTAATATCTCCTTCGGCAACAATAACGTAGCTAATACTTGTTACCCCAGCATTAGAAGTTACAGTGTGGTATTCATCTACCACGCTGTTATTTTTTGCTTTTTCAAGCGCTAAATTTTTAGCTTCTAAAATTAACTCATCTTTAACGTCTTCAAACGGAATTTCTTCCTTAATGGTAGTGGTTTCTTCGTAAGTTAATCTTTCAATTTTTATTGGAATAAGAAAGTTTGAAAGATTAATTATATTTTTACTTACTTCGTATTCAGTAAAAGTTACTTCCTTTTTATCTACATAAATTGGAAGATTTAAAAAAAAGATATTGTCTTTTACTATTTTATTTCCAGTTTTTATAGTTTTCATAGAGCTATCGTAATGAGTGACCCTTGCTTCAAACCAAATTTCAGCTAAAATCTCTGCTTCCGCTTTTACAGAACGCTTTTCGCCAGAGCTATCTATAATGTATGGTTCTACTAGTATGTCGCCTTCCTTTACAATGTCCCCTACTTTAACCTTTAACGTGCCCTGCTTTAAATTTATAGATTTTATTCTTCCCGACGCCGTAGCTTTTAAAGCTTCAAAATTTCCAACGTTTTGATATTCGTCGTTTATTACTTTTTCTTGTAAATTTAAAATTAAACTGTTTCCTTTTGTTATTATGCTTACTAAACTTATCTCTGGCATATTTTCTAAAAGTTCACTTTCTAGCTTACTTAAATTTAAAGAAGATTTTGGTGTAAAACTATTTACGCCTAATTTTTCAAGCTCTGATATTATTTCAGTTTTAGAAAGTTTATCGTTTCCATAAATTTCTATTTTAAAAACAAACATTTGGGAAATAAATAAAAATATTAAAGAAATAATGCAGGCAGAAATTAAACCTACACGAAAAAATAAATTTCTAAAAAAATATTGTACTCCAAAATCTTTTTCTTCTAATATTGTTATATTAAATTTATTTAAATTTTGCTTTAAAACCTTATCATTTTTATAGTTTATATAAAATTCTGCTGTATTATCTTGATTTTTTATAATATTTTTTAATTTAATTTTGTTTTTAATAAGATTATTAAAACATTTTTCTAAATTTACGCCTTTTATTTTATATTTTTTATTATGTTTAAATTCAAAAATAATTTTTTTCATGTAATAGCCTCGGTTTTTTTAATTTTACCTTCTATTAAAAGCGTATTTTCAGAAAGTTCTTTTAAACTAAGCCCGCAGCCTTCCACAATTATTACGCCGCGCTTTACCCTAAATGAAATAAGTTCTTTGGAAAGTGTCATTAGCCCTAAGTGCCCTTCCACGTATAGCGCTTTCCCTGTTATGTTTACTAGGTTATATTCACTTAAAGCGGGAAGTTTATATTCTTTTTTTAGCTCGTTAAAAAAATTTATCATCTCCTCCCCCTAATATTCAATTCTTTGACCAATAAAAAGCCTAGTTGTGTTCGTTAATTTATAAAGCTCGCTTTCTGAAATTTTTAACTTTTCAGCAACACCTTTAAAGGTATCCGTGGGCTTTACAACGTAAACACTAGAATTATTTTCTGGGAAAAATATAATATCCCCTGCCTTTGCGTCAGTTATCATATTAAATAATTTTATTGTAGACACGCATGCATCAAATTTTTTACATACACTTTCTAAGGTGTCGCCGTCTTTTAAAACATAGCTTACTCGCCTTTTCAAATTTGCTTTCATGTTATATTTATATTTTAAAAGTTTGAAAAAATTACTCATATTAAAAAAGCTTGTCTAATAAAATATTTTAATGAAATCTTTATTTAAAGCAGTTGCATTAATAACAGTTTTTTCCGTGCTAACAAGAGCGCTAGGCTTCTTTTTTAGAATTTATCTTTCAAGAGTTTTGGGCGCGGAAGCGTTAGGCCTTTACCAAGTTTCTATGAGCGTTTTCGGCGTGCTACTTACCATAGTATCTAGCGGATTGCCGCTTGTTATTTCAAAGCTTTCCGCAGGCTTAAACGCTAAGAACAATAGAAAAGAAGAACATTCAATGGTAACAACGGCGCTAATTATTGGGCTTATTTCAAGCATTCTTCTATGTGCTATTGTGCTTATTTTTAACAAACTATTTAACCTTCTATTCACAGACGATAGATGCATGATTATTCTAATAATTATGTTGCCCGCAGTTGTCTTCTCTTCAATTTACTCCACTTTTCGCGGCTCACTTTGGGGTCACTCCAATTTTTTCGCCGTATGCCTTGCCGAGCTTTTTGAACAAGTGGTAAGAATAATTGTTTGCGTTATTATAATAGGTGGAGCAAGTAGCGTTATGCAGTCCGCTATGTCCGCTGCTGGCTCTATGACAATAGCTTGTATTTTATCTGCTATATTTGTGATAGTGCTATACTTTGCTTATGGCGGACGACTTAAAAAACCTAAAAACTATACAAAAACTCTGCTTAAAACTTCTGTGCCTATCACGGCAGTTCGAATTGCTTCAAGTTTAATTCAGCCGATTATTGCTATAATTGTGCCGTTAAGGCTAGTTGCTGCGGGCTACACCAGCGCGCAAGCGCTTTCCATTTACGGCATTGCCATGGGCATGACGCTACCATTTCTTTTTATTCCGTCTGCAATAACGGGCTCGCTTTCTATGGCGCTTGTACCAGACCTTTCTAGCGCAGTTGTAAAACAGGAAACGGACCACATAAAAAACCGCATAACTTCTTCCTTAGTGTTTACAATGTTTATCTCTATTTTCTTTATTCCGCTTTACATGGGCGCGGGAGAAAATATAGGCATATTTTTCTATGACAACGCAACTAGCGGCGTTCTGCTTCAAAGTGCGGCTTGGATAATGCTTCCGCTTGGGCTTACAAATATAAGCTCTTCCATTTTAAACGCACTAGGGCTTGAAATGAAATCTTTAAAAAACTACGTGGTGGGCTCCGTGTTCATGCTATGCTCTATTTGGTTCTTGCCTAAATTTATAGGCGTGCGCGCAATAATTGTAGGCATGGGCGTATGCATGACGCTTGCAAGTTTTTTAAATATAAGAATGATTTCAAAAGCCACAAACTGCAAGCTAAACATAATGAAACCGCTTTTAAAATCTATTCTCTGCTGCATTCCTGTTGCCGCAATCGTTAGCTTTATTACAGGAATTTTAAACAACTTTATGCCGCTATTTTTTAATCTTGCAATATCGTGCAGCATAGGAGCTATTTGTTTTATACTGCTTTGTAGCGTGTTTGGACTAATTAATATATCTACGTTCTTTGTAGAATTTAAAAAGAAAATTAAATTTAAAAGACCGCATAAAAAGAAAAAAATTAAACAAACTTAAAATATGTTAACAATTATTATAAGAGCATTAGTAATATATATTTTAGTTTTGTTTGTATTTAGGCTTATGGGCAAAAGGCAGATTGGTCAAATGCAGCCGTTTGAACTTGTTCTAACCTTAATTATTGCCGACCTAGCCACTATTCCTATGGCAGAGCTCTCCGTGCCCGTTTTGCATGGAATTGTACCGCTTCTAACGCTTGTAGTTGCCCACTATTTTTTAACGTTAATTTCCAAAAGTAGTGTTAAATTCGGGTATTTTATAAGCGGAAAACCTGTAATTGTAATAAACCCAGACGGTATAGACGAAAAAGCGCTTCATAGTCTTAATATAACAATAGATGACCTTTTTGAAGCTATACGCGGCGCAGGATACTTCAATTTAGAAGAAGTTCAATATGCAATTATGGAAACAAACGGCACTGTTAACGTGCTTCCAAAGGCGGACTTTTCTCCTGTTGTAAATAAAGATTTAAAGTTAAAAATAGAAGAAACTTCTATTCCAGTAACTTTGGTTAGCGAAGGCACGGTTATGAAAGACAACTTAAATTTAGCAGGTGTAGACGAAAATTTTATTAAAAAATTCATGCAAAAAGCCGGAATAGATAAAATTTCAAAAATATTAGTTTTAACTTTAAATAATGCCGGCACAGTGTATATTCAAGAAAAAAATAAACCCTTTAAAACCTTTGAAAACGTGGAGATTGCCACATGAGTAAAAGATTTCTTTCCGTTTTAATAATTCTAGTGCTTCTTGCTCTCGTTTGTGTTTGGGAACAAATTTCCGTAGACAAATATTTAAACGACATCTATAATCAAGCATTAGCCATAGAAAACTATGTAGACGATATAACCGACGTAAACGCGCCCGAGCTTCAAGCCATGGTAGACCGTCTTGAAGACTCTTGGGATAAGCACGAAAGCATGTTATGTTTTATAATAAATCATAAGGATATAGCCGACATTTCCACGGAGATAACTAGGCTAAAATCTTATAGTGAAACAAATCAAGAACAAGACTTTAAAGCCACAATAAAAGTAATAATCCACTACACCGACGCCTACCATCACGTTATGGGCATTAGTTTACAGAATTTGATATAACATTAAAAAAAGTAAAGGCAAAATTTTTGCCTTTACTTTTTTTCTATATACGGTTTTAAAAATTTTCCTGTGTAGGATTTTTCACACTTTATCACTTCTTCCGGTGTGCCTACCGTTACTATCTCGCCGCCTTTGTCGCCACCTTCTGGTCCTAAGTCTATAATGTAGTCCGCAGATTTTATTACGTCTAAATTGTGCTCTATTACAAGCACGGTGTTGCCGGCGTCCACTAACCTTTGAAGTATGTTTATAAGCTTTTTAACGTCGTACATGTGTAGCCCGGTGGTTGGTTCGTCTAATATATAAATCGTTTTACCCGTGCCGCGTTTAGCTAGCTCCGTGGCAAGCTTAACCCTTTGCGCTTCACCACCGCTAAGCGTTGTTGCCGACTGCCCAAGCTTAATATAACCAAGTCCAACATCGTATAAAGCCTTAACTTTGTTGTAAATTGAAGGTATATTTTCAAAGAAATTCATGGCTTCTTCTACTGTCATATCAAGCACGTCGGCTATGTTTTTACCCTTGTATTTTACTTCCAAAGTTTCCCTATTATAGCGCTTACCTTTGCAGACTTCGCAAGGAACTTCTATATCTGGAAGGAAATACATTTCAATTTCCTTTATTCCTGCGCCTTCGCACACTTCACACCTTCCGCCTTTAACGTTAAAACTAAAACGTCCAGATGAATAACCGCGCTCTTTGGCGTCCTGTGTGGCTGCAAAAAGGTCACGGATAGGTGTAAATAAGCCGGTGTAGGTAGCAGGATTGCTTCTTGGCGTTCTGCCAATCGGTGCTTGGTCTATTAAAATTACTTTATCTAAGGCGTCCGCATTTTTTATTTCGTCGAACTTGCCTAGTTCTAATTTGCTTCTATTTAACTCATTGGAAAGATAAGGATAGATTACTCCGTTAACTAAGCTACTCTTTCCACTACCAGATACGCCGGTTACTGCCGTGAATACACCTAGCGGCACTTTTACGTTTATTTTTTTAAGGTTGTGCTCTTTGGCACCCTTAACTTCCAAAAAGCCCTTTGGCTCGCGCCTTTTTTCCGGCACTTCTATAACTTCCTTACCGCTTAAAAATCTGCCTGTTACGGATTTTTCTGAGTTTATAACGTCTTGAACGCTTCCGGCTGCCACTATTTCACCGCCATGCACGCCAGCATAAGGCCCTACGTCTACAATGTAATCCGCAGCGCGAATGGTGTCTTCGTCGTGCTCAACAACTATTAAGGTGTTTCCTAAATCTCTTAACTTAAAAAGAGTGTTTAAAAGCCTATCGTTATCTCTTTGGTGAAGCCCTATACTTGGCTCGTCTAGAATGTATAGAACGCCCACAAGTCCGCTTCCAATCTGCGTTGCCAGCCTAATTCTTTGGCTTTCGCCGCCGCTTAAAGTTTGCGCGTTTCTAGAAAGCGTTAAATAGTTTAAGCCCACGTCTATTAGGAATTTTAAACGTGCTTTAATCTCTTTTAAAATGCTCTCCGCTATTTCTTGCTCGTACTTTCTAAACTTTAATTTCTCTAGATAGTCGTATAAGTTTTCAACGCTCATATCGCAAAAATCTGCAATACTTTTTTTGTCAACTTTTACTGAAAGTGCCGCTGTGTTTAATCTAGAACCATGGCAAACCTTGCAGGTCTGTTCGCTCATAAATCTGCGTATTTCAAACTTGATAAATTCAGAAGTACTTTCGTAGTATCTTCTCTTTAAGTTCTTTGATATGCCTTCAAACTTGTATCTGTGCCCTTCGTCTAGGTATTCGTCTGAGCCGTATAAAAGGATTTCTATTTGTTTTCTTGGTAAATCTTTAACAGGAATGTTTAAATCTATGCCAAACTTCTTTGAAACCATGTTAAAGTACATCTTTGCCATAGAGCCTGTAAACACATTCCAGCCCGTATGATTGAACGCACCTTGATTTACACTTAAATGCGCATTTTTTAATATTTTAGCTTCTTCGATATCCTCAGTATAGCCAAGCCCAGTACAGTTTGGACAAGCTCCAAACGGCGCGTTGAAAGAAAATAGCCTTGGAGTTATCTCTTCAAGTGTATAGCCGCAGTCTGGACATGAAAAGTTTGTGGAAAAAAGCTCTCTTTCTTCGCCATGTGCAGCTATAACAAGACCGTCTGCAAGTTTTAATGCAGTTTCTACGCTCTCTGTAAGCCTACTTAAAATATCTTCCTTTATAACGAGCCTATCCACCACAACGTTTACTGTGTGTTTTATGTTTTTATCTAAGTCTATCTCTTCATCTAGCATGTAGATGTTACCGTCCACTTCCACACGCGCGTAGCCACTCTTTTTTAAACTTTCAAACAGTTTTGCTTGTGTTCCCTTCTGTTTTCTAACTACGGGTGCCATTACAAGTAGTTTTTCGCCTTCGCCGTACGTCATTATTTTATCAACTATTTGGTCAACTGTTTGCCTTTCAATAGGCTTGTTACAATTTGGACAGTATGGAACGCCAACGCGCGCAAAGAGTAACCTCAAATAGTCATAAATTTCCGTAACCGTTCCAACGGTAGAACGCGGGTTATGATTAGTGCTCTTTTGGTCTATTGAAATAGACGGAGAAAGCCCTTCTATACTTTCAACGTCTGGTTTTTGGCTCTGACCTAAGAACATTCTTGCATAGGAAGAAAGGCTCTCCATATAGCGCCTTTGCCCCTCTGCAAATATCGTGTTGAACGCAAGCGTAGACTTTCCGGAGCCGCTTACACCTGAAAAAACTACAAGCTTATCGCGCGGAATTTCTAAACTTACGTCCTTTAAATTGTTTTCTTTTGCACCTACTACCTTTATCTTATTTTCCATGTTTTACCTTCTTTTTAGTTCTGCTATTCTGTTTCTAAGCTCTATTGCCGTTTCGAAATCTAGGTTAGAAGAAGCAATTTTCATTAAGCCCTTTAAGCGCTCGATTTCTTTTGGAATATCGCTCTTCTTAATGCCGTCATCGTATACCTTTTCTGAAATTTCAAGCGTGTTTTTAATTTCCTTTATAATTGTTTTTGGCACTATGCCGTGAGCTTTATTGAACTCGTCTTGAATTTTTCTTCTTCTTGCCGTTTCATCTATTGCTCTTCTCATTGAATCCGTGATTGTATCCGCAAACATTATAACGTGACCTTCTGCATTTCTAGCGGCACGGCCAATAGTTTGAATTAGTGCACCTTCGCTTCGCAAAAAGCCTTCCTTATCCGCGTCTAATATAGCCACAAGTTCCACTTCTGGTAGGTCTAGACCTTCACGAAGAAGGTTGATGCCCACAAGCACATCGAAATCGCCATTTCTAAGCCCGTTTAATATGGTAATTCTTTCCATGGTGTCTATTTCACTATGCAAGTAGCGCGTTTTTACGCCCTTTTCGCCCAAATAACTTGTTAAACTTTCCGCCATTTTTTTTGTAAGCGTTGTAACAAGCACGCGGTGATTTTTCTTTATAACCTTTTCAATCTCAACTAGCAAACGCTCTATCTGACCTTCCGTTTTTATCACTTCTACGCTAGGGTCTAAAAGACCAGTAGGACGAAGAAGCTGTTCCACGACTTGTCCTGCTCTATCTAGCTCGTATTTTGCTGGCGTTGCAGAAATGTACACCACTTGACCAAGTTTAGAATTAAATTCACCAAAATTTAGCGGTCTGTTATCAAAAGCGGACTTTAAACGAAAACCATAGTCTACTAAACTTGTTTTTCTAGCTCTATCACCATTATACATGGCACGAATTTGTGGAATAGTCATGTGGCTTTCGTCTATAAGCGTTAAAAAGCCGTCTGGAAAATAATCCATAAGTGTAAACGGCGCTTCGCCTATCTCTCTTCCGTCAAAATATCTAGAATAGTTCTCTATACCGCTACAATAGCCTACTTCGCGCATCATTTCAATATCGTAGTTTGTGCGCTCTTTTAGCCTTTGTGCTTCTATAAGTTTGCCTTGCTTTTCAAAGTTCTCTACTTCTATTTTGCAGTCTTCTTCTATCTGTTTTAGCGCTCTTTCTAGCCTTTCTGAACCTACGGCATAGTGGCTAGCTGGATAAATAGCAGTGTGTTTTAACTTGTTTATCTTATTTCCAGTTATTGGATCGAATTCGTATATACCGTCTATTTCGTCGCCAAAAAACTCTATTCTAATGGCAATTTCCGAGCTGTTTGCTGGAAAGACGTCTAACGTGTCGCCTTTTGCTCTAAACGTAGTTCTGTGGAAGTCCATTTCGTTTCTTGTGTACTGTATGGCAATAAGCTTCTTCATTACTTCGTTTCTAGAAATTTGTTGACCTTCGCGAAGTGAAATTTGAAGTTTTAAATATTCGTCGGGGTTACCTAAGCCGTATATACAGGAAACGGACGCCACAACTATTGTATCCGAGCGTTCCAATAAGGAAGATGTGGCAGAGTTTCTTAGTTTATCTATCTCTTCGTTTACCGCCATATCCTTTTCAATGTAAGTATCTGAACTTACAATGTAGGCTTCCGGCTGATAATAATCGTAATAACTTACGAAAAATTCCACCCTATTATTTGGGAAAAATTCACGGAACTCATTACATAGCTGAGCCGCTAAAATTTTGTTATGCGCTATAACTAGCGTTGGCCTGTTTACCTTAGCAATTAAATTTGCCATAGTAAAAGTTTTACCGCTACCAGTAACACCTAATAATACTTGAGATTGTAGCCCGTCTTCTATTCCTTCGGCAAGCTTGTCGATTGCTTCGGGCTGGTCGCCAGACGGCTTGAATTTAGATTTTAACTCAAACTTTCTCTCTTCCATAACATTTTATTATACCATTTATTTTACTTCTTTTCAAGGTTTTTAGAAAATTTGTTTTAAATTTATCCGTTAAATATTATTCTTAAAAGTATGCCTAAAACAAAGCTTAAAATTGTAATTCCAAGCGTTCGAAGAAATAGCATTAAAAGCTCTTTCTTTTTCTTTTTTTCGTCTTTTTTAAAGGTTAAACCTTTATTTTTTAGCGTTATTACATAGTAATAGCCATGCTTACTGTCGGAAATTACAAAGTCTAAGTAGTTATCTTTATTTAAGGAAATTAAAATGTCGTCTATTTCGGCTATGGATAGTATAAATTTTTTTGATACGTGTTCGGCAATCTGCTCAGCAGAAATAAGGTATGACCTTTTAGCTAGGCACACCTCACTTAAATATGTCATTACAGTTTTTTCTTTTTTGTCTAACACTTACCATTCCTTAAAAAATGATATTATATATAAGTGTTCCCAAAAAAGCACCAATTAATGCGGATATAATGGCAGAAATAAAAGCACCTTTTGCGTAGTTCTTCATTTTTTTAGCATTTTTCTTTCGCTCTTCTTCCGCTTCTATATACTGTCTTCCAAATGGCAGTGGACAAACGCATATAACGTTGTCGTCTTTATATTTTATGGAAATGTAGTCGGCAGAACTGAGATGTTTTAAAATTTGCATTATAATTTCTTTATCCATTTTATATTTTGGCGGCAAAGAAGAGATTATTTCTTCTAGTTCAATAACCTGATAAGAGCCTTCGTTCGAGTAACTAGCAATTAGCTTTAAAACTTCCTTGCTTCTTATATCTAACATATTTTTATTATTGCCAAATGAAAGCTTTATATGTAAAAAAAACGAAGCTAATTTAGCCTCGTTTTTTGTTTAAATTATTTTTTAACGTTAGATTTCTTTTTAGAAACTATGAAGTAAATTACTACGCCGGCAAGAACTAACACTGAAACTACAATTAGAACTGTTCCTATAATTTCTTCTTGTGTCATAGGTGTTGTAGAATCTTCTGTAACTGTGAAGGTTCTAGAAACTTCTCTAACGTTGCCTGCTGGGTCTGATAGAGAGAATGTTACTGTATAAGTTCCAACTTCGTTGATGTTGTAGATATATCTGCCTTCTGTTGTAGATTTAATTTCTGTACTTCCCCTAGTAACAGTAATTTCTATATTATTTCTAATATAATCTTCAACAGTTGTAGATTCATTATCTGTAAGTGAAAGGTTATCGTCTGCTGTAATTCCGCTAATATCGATTGTTAATGTTTTACCATTGCTGAATTCAGAGAACTTATAGCTTTCTTTTAAGATGTCGTCTGGAATGCTAAGTGTTGGGCTTTCTGTATCGCCTACTTTTACTTCGTAACTAGCTGAAGCTTCATTTCCATAAATATCTGCAACTGTGTACTCTATTGTATAGAGAAGGTTGTTGTATGGAAGTGAATACTTAATTGTTCCGTCTGCTTCAAGATTTGTGTAAGAAGAATCTGGTTTTTGTACCCCATTAGCAAGTAGTTTTGAATATCTAAATGTTGAAGTAGATCTAGAAGATGAAATTGTAACTTGAGAATTTTCAAGGTCGATTCCGCTTATATCATTCATACCTGGAAGCTTGATAAAGAAATCTGTACCATATTCTGCTGAGTTTGGATAGTAAACTTGTGATAGAGTTGGCGCTGTAGTATCTACAACTTCTACTGTATAAATTTTACTCTTAATTGGTTCGTCTCTGCCAACAACTGTTGCAACATATTGTAAACTATAAGTTCCAACTGCTTTTGGTGTGAATCTATAGTTATTGATATCTGCACCTGTTGGGCCACTAACTATTTGAACTTCATAAGAATATTCAAGTGATGTTGTGAGTGTTGGAATAGCAAGGTCTGCTGTTTCGCCAAGTTCAAGTGAACCTTCGTTGATTGCTGTTGGAAGCCCTGTCATTCTAATTTCAGTTGAATTTGGGTCTTCTGAAACAACAAGTGTAAATGCTTTAATTGTTACGTTATTTCCTGCGTCTTTAGTTGTGTAAGAGATTTCATAAGTTCCAGCTCTTGTTGCTGTAAACTTAGCATCATAGTAAGTTACACTCTTATAGTCTTGTGAAGCAACGTCTGCTACTTCTTTTTGAACGTCATAAGCTGTGAATGTTGAACCACTTTCGTGTGTGATTTGAATTGTAAGGCTCATGTATTCTGGAATGTCTTCATAGTAAACTACAGTAGGAAGAACTATTTCAGCGCCTTGGATATAGCTATCGTTTAAACCAGATGTTGTTACAGAGTTTATTGTAGTTGCCATTGTGTCGCCAGAATTTGTTATAACAACTTCTTTTGTAGCTGAGCCTTGTATTTTGCTATCGTTTTCTGCTGTGGCTGTAATTACAAGTCTTGTAGCTGTTTCGTATGTGCTTGGAATTGTGATTTCATATTTAGAAGTATCTTCATTCCAAACTAATAGTGAATCTTTTTCGTCAGCTTTCTTAGATTCAAGTTCTAAGTCTCCTGCATATAGTGTGTAGCTAACTTCTACCTTCATTCTTGTATCTACGTAAGATGAAGATACTGTGTTAACGTCTTGTGCTGTTGGTGTAGCAAAAGAAATTTTTTCGCCAAAGAATACAGCTGATGGAAGGTTTTCTGTGAAAGTGATTTCTGGTTTGTCTTCGTCGTTGTATCTAAAATCTGTTAATGCTCTTAATGTGTAAGAAATGGAGTTTTCATTTCCAGCAGCATCTTTTGCATTGTAGAAAATTGTGTAAGTGTCTGCTGTGATTTCTGTGTCTACAATGTAAAGCTGAGATTTTGTGTAGCCTTCAATAACTTCTTGTTCGTCGGAATAATCTGAAAGAACAATGTCGGAATTGAACACTAAAATTTTTCCTGTGATATCTTCTTCAATATCTCTTTCGTCGAATACGTCTGTGTTTGAAGAATTTCTAACTGTTCTATATAGTTCTAAGTTGTTTTCTGTATAACCATTTGCATTGTCTGTTGCGTAAATTGGATATATTAAAATTGGAGAGTCTGAAATGTTAACGTTGTTTGCAAGCTTGTGTTCTGCTTCTACATACGTTTCATCGTCTATTGTTGTGTATGGTTCTACAACTACTGGTTCTGGGTCCTGGCTGTCTTCAACGTTTCTAATTTGGAAGCTAGAGCTTGAAACTCTTGCAGCTTGACCTTTATAGTCTTGAACACTGTATGTGAAAGTATAGTTTCCTTCTTTATTTGCTGTGAACACGTAAGCGCCGTCTTCATTTACAGAAATTACATCGTTTGTAACGTCTGTGGTAGAAGTTCCGCTTTGATATTCAGCTTTTACCGTATAGTAAACTGATACTTCTGCACCGCTGTCGTTATCTTTACCAGTAACGCTTGGAAGAGTTCTTTCAACGCCTAAAACTGCACTTGTTGGTGGTGTTGAATCGTAAGAATATGTGAACTCGTAATCGTTATCAAAACTGCTTGAAACCTGCATTGTTCTTTTAAGTGAAGCAACAACACTGCCGTCTACCATATATTTAAAAGTAAAGGTGTGTTCGCCATATGCAGTTGTGTTTGTAACGTTATATGTGAAGTTACCGTCTTCGCCTCTAACAAGTTCAACGCCATTAACGTCTACACTTATAGTAGGGTTTTCTATAGCGTTTCCGTCTGCATCGTTAACTGTTACGTTTGGAACTTTTATAGTAATTGTTTCACCTTCTGCTGGTCTACCAATTTCAGTTGGGATAATTCTATCTGAGTTAGCTGGGTAAACAATTTCTATGCCGTCGCTAGAATCTGTAACGTTTACGTACATTGTCTTTGAATAGTCGTTTACTGTATAAACTACGCTATAAGCACCAGAAATAGTTGGCGTGAACGTATTTGCAGTTACTTGAACGTCTACGCCATATGGGTTTTTAACTGCAACGCTAACTGCGCCATCTGAAGACGTTCCTGTGCTAATTGTGTAAGGTTTGCCTACAACGCCTTCCGTTGCAAAGTCTTCAATTACTATGCTGTTGCCCTCAGTAAAGCCTTCGTTATCTGCAAAAGCAAAGCCTGCTGGAATTAAAGGCATACCAAAACCAAGGCATAATAGCAATGCTAAAACTAATGCGGTCTTTTTAATTCTTTTCATTTCTTGCTCCTAATTTTTTAAGTTTTATTTAAATTTGATTTTATCATATTTGTTTAAGCCTAAGCAAGCAAAAATCAAAACTGATAATAATCTAGAAGTTTTAAGGCTTTAAACTTTTGCTACCCCAAATAAAAGTAAGCCTTAACGTTCAAAAAATTATTTGAACTCCCCTAGTTTATAACATCAGACGTGTTTTGTCAACGAAAACAAAACAAATTTTTACATTTTTCTTTATGTTTTCTTAAAAAGCTCGTAAAGTTTTGTTTAAAAGGGGTAAAACTTGAAGCTTTGACTATATTTTAAATAGCTTTTAAAAAAGTATGCGAGAAAAAAGTGCCTAGTTTTAGCGAAATTTGTAACAAAATTTGAAAAGCCACATAGTATGATAATGTAAGCCAAAGATAAAGCTTAAATGTACAAAAGATAAAAAAATACATATTAATTTGGTTTAAACTATAAGAGGAGGTAAGTATGAACTTTTTCGGTGGTTTTGGTAATGGCGGATTCGGCGGAAACGGATGCGACTGCTGCTCAATAATAACATTATTATTACTCCTTTCCTGCTGTGGCTGTAACACTAACTTCGACTGTGGCAACTTAATATGGTTAATACTTTTAATGAATTGCTGTGGCTGCGGTTGTGGAAACGGCGATAACAAAAGATGCTAAAATAAAAAATACATAAAATTCGCGCGAGATTGAAAAATTTTGCGCGGATTTTTTATTTACTTGCAAATTAAGCTTAATTTTGATAAACTTTTATTAATGAACACAAAATTTAAATCTTATTATAACTCTCCCCTTGGAAAAATAATTATAGTGACAGATAATGCTAGCGTTTGTGGCGTGTATTTTGATAATCAAAAATATATGCCGGAGAATTTAGAAGATTACGAAATAAATGACAACATTTTAGCTATTAATGAAGTAAAAAATTGGCTAGATAAATATTTTGAAGGGAAAAATCCAAGCGTTAAAAAACTATCAATTAAATTAATTGGAAGTGAATTTAAATTACTCGTTTGGAGCGTTTTAAAAACTATCCCTTACGGAAAAACACTAACTTACGGCGAAATCGCACAAATGCTTTCTAAAAAAATGAATAAAGAAAAAATGTCTGCACGCGCTGTTGGCAGTGCTGTTGGACACAACCCTATAAGCATAATTATTCCCTGCCACAGAGTGCTTGGAAAAAATAATAAAATAACCGGTTACGCTGGCGGTATAGATAAAAAAATAGAGCTTTTAAAATTAGAAGGAATAAATGTTAATAATTAAAAATAAAAACGCCTAAAAATATGGCGTTTTTTATAGTTATATATATTTTTTAATTAATTCCTTTAAATTTTCTAAATTTTTACCAGTTTTTGCAGAAATATATATCTCATTTTCTTTTAAAATTATTTCTTCATGAATTTTATCACATTTATTATAGGCAATAATTTCTGGAATATTTTCTGCGCCTATTTCTTTTAAGGTATCATTTACCACTTTAATTTGCTCTCTGAAATTTGGGTTGGAAATATCCACAACGTGCAAAATTAAGTCGGCGTCTAAGGCTTCTTCCAAGGTTGACGCAAAGGCATCTACTAGCATGTGTGGAAGCTTATTTATAAAACCTACGGTGTCCGTTAAAATTATTTGTTTGTCATCGCCTAGCCAAACATTTCTACTTGTGGTTTCAAGAGTGGCAAAAAGTTTGTCGTCGGCGTAAATGCCGGCTTTTGAAATGGCATTTAAAAGCGTGCTTTTGCCAGAGTTCGTGTAACCTACAATTGCTACCTTTTTCTTGCCACTTGTAGAGCGCTTTTGCCTTTTTAAATCTCGCTGAGATTTTATTTTTTCAATTTCCTTTTCAAGCTTTTGAATTTTTAGCCTGATTGCTCGCCTATCCATTTCAAGTTTGGTTTCGCCAGGTCCTCTCATGCCAACGCCAGCCGAGCCGAATCTTCCGCTTGTGCCTTGAATTTGGTTTAACCTTGGGAGCGTATATTTAAGCTGAGCAAGTTCTACTTGAAGCATACCTTCATTAGACGTGGCACGCTGTGCAAATATATCTAAAATTAGCGCCATTCTATCTATTACTTTAACGCCTAAAATTTCTGAAATATTGCTTGCCTGTGAGCCGGAAAGTTCATAATCTACAACTACAACATTGGCATTTAATTTTTGAACTTCTTCCCTTATCTCTTCAAGCTTGCCGCTACCAAGAAGTGTGGCAGGAGTTATTTCCCTAACGTATTGCCCATTTTGCCCCACAACTTCAAGACCTGCCGTTTCAGCAAGCCTTGTAAGTTCTTTTAAATCTTCTTCATAACTTATGTTATTTCTAAACGTAACGCCTATTAAATAGGCATATTCTTTTACTTTTTCCGTGCTATACTTCATAATTATATTTTAATATTTTTTTAAAATTTTGTCAATTGGTTTTATTTTTTACAAGTAAATCGCCAGAATTTACGTCGAACATTACTGTGTGCCTAACAAACTTTGTATCAACGACGTAAAAAGACCAAAAATATTGCCCGGAAATGAACTTTTCATCTGTTATGGGTTTTAAATAACATTCCGCCTGAAATTTGCCAGAAGAATAAATTTCATTTAACTCATCATTTAAATACGTTTTTCCAAGTTCAAGCGCTTGATTATAGTCCACTTGCCAAGTAGATGAAATATTTTCAAGCACAACTGCTGGCATATTATTTATTGAAATTATTATTTCAGCATCGTCCGCGGCGCTTTTTTCTATGTCCACCATATAGCTTTCATTATACGGATTTTTTTCAAGCATCCCTTCAAACTTTTCTTCATTTATTGTTGCAACAAAAGGAACCTTGTAATTTCCAATAAATTCATTAAAATATACTGTAAATATGCCGAAATCTATATTTTTTTCTGAAATTCCATTATATTCGTACGGGTCTTCGCGCTCGCCAGACATAAAACTAACTTTTAAGCTATCGTTCTGCCCTTCAAATACATTTCTTCTAATTTCAGACATATTATCTTCTATTGCCGCGCTTAAAGTTTGACCGCAGCCTAGTGGCGCCAAAAACAAAATGCCGCAAACAAGCATTAAACATACTAATTTTTTCATGCTATAATATATGAGCTTGTCCGCAGAATTATTTGCAAAAAATTAAAATTTATTGTATAGTAATTATAGGAGAATTTATGAAAACAGAGCTAACACGCGCACTAAAAGAAAAATACGCCTTGGGCGCATTCAATTTTGTAAATTTAGAAATGCTTAAAGCAATAATTGCCGCTAGCAAAGAAACAAACTTTCCAGTGATAGCTAGCGTAAGCGAAGGCGCATTAAAATACATGGGCGAAGAAGAGACCGTTGCCATGTTTAAAGCGGCTAAAAGAGATGCAAAAGTGTATCTTCATTTAGACCACGGAAAAGATTTAACACTTATAAAACGAATGGTAGACTTAGGCTTTGATAGCGTTATGATAGACGCATCTAGCCACCCTTTTGAAGAAAACGTAAGGCAGACGAAAGAAATTACAGATTATGCACACAAAAAAGGCGTGTTCGTTGAAGCCGAGCTTGGAACGCTTGCAGGCATAGAAGATGAAGTTCATGCTGATAAAAATATTTACACAAACCCAAACGAAGCTAAAAAATTTGTGGAGCTTACAAACTGTGATAGCTTAGCTGTAGCCATAGGAACAAGCCACGGAGCGTATAAGTTTGCTGGCGAAAGCAAACTTAATATGGAAATTTTAAGTGAAATTGAAAATTTAATTCCTAGCACTCCCCTAGTGTTGCATGGCGCGTCAAGTGTTCCACAAAAATATGTTGAACTTTTAAATAAGTTTGGTGGAAACGTAAAGGGCGCAAAAGGAGTGGATGAAAGTTTGCTTTCTGAAGCTTGTCACAAGCATAATATTTGTAAAATAAATTCTGATACAGACCTTAGAATTTGTTTTACAGCTGCTGTAAGAAAATATTTAACGGAAAATCCGGAAGAATTTGATTTAAGAAAATATTTAGGCGCTGGAAAAGAAGAAGTAAAAAATTTATTAATAGAAAAAATAAAATTGTTAGGAAAATTTTAACAAAAATAATTTAATTTAAATTAATAGCCTATTTGGGCTATTTTTTATTATCAAATTGCAAAGCCTTATACTTCGACCGGAAGAAAATAAATAAACTAGGCGCTGGAGAATTTTAAAAAAATATTTACATAACTTATAAAAATAAGTATAATTAAGTTATGGATAGTTATGTCTATATTTTATCTAATAATAAAAATGAAATACTTTACGTTGGAATGACTTCCAATATAAAACGTCGCTTATACGAACATAGAAATCATTTGGTTGAAGGTTTTACAGATAAGTATAATATTACAAAAGTGCTTTATGTTGAATATTCAAATAATATTATAGATACAATAACAAGAGAAAAACAAATAAAAAAATGGAATAAAAGTAAAAAATTAAATTTAATTAAAAAATACAACCCTAATTTTATTGATTTATATGACGATATTATGTAAAATTAAATTAAAATAGCGAAGCCATACTCGCGTCATTTCGACCGGAAGAAATTAACGTATGTTTATAAAAAGCGTTAATGCTAGACGTGAAGTTAGATTTGTTTTTTAATTTATGTGTAGTGGAGAAATCTCGGCTTATTTTTTATGGCTGAGATTTCTCCACCGCATATTAACTATTTTTATTATAGATATTTTCGTCTGGCATTAACTTTAAATTGTTTAATAATTTACTTTTCTTTCGGTCGAAATGACGATTAGCTGGGCGCTGGAGAATTTTAAAAATTGTTTATATGATAAACAAAAATAAGTATAATTAGGTTATGAATGGCTGAGATTTCTCCACTGCATATTAACTATTTTTATTATAGATATTTTCGTCTGGCATTAACTTTAAATTGTTTAATAATTTACTTTTCTTTCGGTCGAAATGACGATTAGCTGGGCGCTGGAGAATTTTTAATAAAAATTTGGTTAAATTTTAAATTATTTTCAATTAAACTATAAAATAAATTATTAATTGAAAATAAAATAATAAAAATAAAAGCCGATTTTTTCGGCTTTTATTTTTTAAGAAATTTACTGAAAAGAAATTTACTTTTAGGACTTTAATTTAATTAAATTTTTTACTCTTATTTTTTGGCGCTTTAAGAGTTATTTATTAACATGCTTTTTAAAAAAAATCAAACTTTTTTTGCTTTTTACAAACTTTTTAACTTTTTTCGTTTATCGCATGACAAAAGCGTAGCATTTGGGGAACAAACTAAGGGCTAAACTTTACTTTACGCGTTCTAAGTCAGCTTGCTTTTTGCCACGCTTCCTCGTACTTCTAAAATTACTTTATTACTTAAAAGTAAAAACTACTGGCATTTCTAAAATAACTAGCCCCGCGCGGGCTAGCTTGGGGCAAAGCCCCAAGCTAAAATGCCTAAAAGGCATTTTAAGGCGCTGCTAGCGCCTTGCCCGCGCGGGAAGCGTACAAAAAAGCCAGCATAAAAAAAGACGCTAAAAAAAGCGTCCTCTTCTGTTTAAACATATTAAATTAATTCTACGATTGCCATTTCAGCAGCGTCACCACGACGTGCACCAAGCTTAATTATTCTTGTGTATCCACCGCCACAATTTTGCTCTTTATTTCTTTCAGCATATTTTGGAGCGTATACGTTGAATATCTTTTCTACAAGTGGGTGGTTAATGCCTTCTGTTCTAGCTTTGAAAGCTGTAATGCTTTCCTTTTCCTTTCTTTGTTCTTGAAGGTCGTAAACATAAGACATAATTTTTCTTCTTGCAGCAAGTCTTTTTGGCCCATCGTTTATAACTTCTTGCTTAACCTTAGCGCCCTTAGAATCTGTTATGGTCTTAACTGCTTTAACAGTGTCGTCATAAGAGTTGATTGCAAGAGTTAAAATCTTTTCAGCCTTGCTTCTAACAGACTTTGCTTTTGCTAAGGTGGTTTCTATTTTGCCATACCATAAAAGGTTAGAAACTTGATTTCTAAGTAATGCGTTTCTTTCCTTTGTTGGCAATCCTAATTTATCGTTTGCCATTTTTCTCTCCTTTTTAATCTTCGTCAGCTCTTAAAGCCAGACCGTAACTTTCAAGTTTTTGGATAACTTCTTCAATAGATTTTAATCCAAGATTTCTTACTTTTAACATATCAGACTTAGATTTTTTAATTAAATCTTCTACTGTGTTGATGTTTGCTCTCTTTAAGCAGTTATATGAACGTACGGAAAGTTCCATGTCTTCAATAGGCATTTCAAGAACTTTGCTTTGAGTGTCTTCATCTGAACTAACCATGAAGCTCATACCGTTCATAGCTTCGCAAAGGTCAACAAAGAGCTGAATATGTTCTTCTATAATCTTACCTGCAAGGGCTACTATATCTCTGGCAGAAGTTGTTCCGTTTGTTTCAACTTCAAGTGTTAGTTTATCAAAGTCTATGTTCTGGCCAACACGTGTGCTTTCAACGTTATAGTTAACCTTTTTAACAGGAGAATATAAGCTGTCGATTGCAATGTATTCAAGATTTTCTATTCTTTCCTTGTTTAAAACGTTAGGAACGTAACCTCTTCCTCTTGCAATTAAAACTTCCATATCTAAAACTGCATCGAAATCTAATGTGCAGATGTGAAGATCTGGGTTTAAAATTTCAACTTGGTCGTTTGGCTCGAAGTCGTGAGCTGTAACTTCGCCTGGGCCGTTCTTTTTAATGCGGATTGTTGTCATGAAATCGGAATCTAAGGACGTAGTTTTAACAGCAAGCTTTTTAATGTTTAAAACTATGTCTACAACGTCTTCCGCAACGCCTGGTATTGTTGAAAATTCATGTTGAACACCTGCAATTTTAATTCCTATTGCAGCTGCGCCTGGAAGGCTGCCAAGAAGCGTTCTTCTCATGCAGTTTCCTAAGGTTATTCCGTAACCTCTTTCTAATGGTTCTACCACAAATCTTGCGAACTCGCCATTTTCAGTTTCTTCACAAGTAATTTTTGGCTTTTCAATTTCCATCATAAAACAAATTCTCCTTTATTATCTCGAATACAACTCGATGATTAAGTGTTCTTGAATATTTAGGTCTATATCTTCTCTCTTTGGAAGAGCTAATATTTTACCTTCAAGCTTTTCAGAATTGAATTCAAGCCACTTTGGCATTATAATCTTCATACCCTTTAAAGCTTTGAACATTTCAAGATCGCGTTTGTTTTCCTTGATTGCTATCACATCGCCAACTTTTACTTGGTAAGATGGAATATTAACTCTCTTTCCGTTTACAGTGATATGTCCGTGATTTACAATCTGACGGCTTTCTGAACGGCTAGAGCCGATTCCCATTCTATATACTACGTTATCTAGTCTTCTTTCAAGAAGTGATAACATGTTCTCGCCTGTAACGCCCTTCATTCTTTCTGCTTCTTCGTAGTACTCGCGGAACTTCTTCTCTAAAACGCCGTAAGCCTTTTTAACTTTTTGCTTTTCACGAAGCTGAGTGCCGTACTGAGTAACTCTCTTTCTAGCAGCGCCATGTTGTCCAGGAACTACTGGACGGCGTTCCATAGCGCATTTTTTAGTTGTGCATCTTTCGCCTTTTAAGAAAAGTTTGCAACCTTCTCTACGGCATTGACGACAATCTGGTGCTATTAACTTTGCCATTTTCTTCTCCTTTTATTATACCCTTCTTGGTTTTGGTGGTCTGCAACCGTTATGTGGAATTGGCGATACATCTTTAATAAGTGTAACGTCTAGTTCTGCTGTGCCAATTGCTCTAATAGCAGCTTCTCTTCCGTTGCCTGGCCCCTTTACGTATACTTCTACGGATTTAATTCCGTGTTCTTTTGCTTGCTTTGCAGCCGCTTCTACGCATTGTTGTGCGGCATAAGGTGTGCTTCTTTTAGAACCTCTAAAACCAAGCATACCAGCACTTGCCCATGAAATTGCATTTCCCTGCATATCTGTGAAAGTTACAAGGGTATTGTTAAAAGATGCATGAATATGCACTTGACCTTTATCTATATTTTTACTTACTCTTTTCTTCTTAACCTGTTTTGTTGGTGCCATACTTTAACTCCTATTTACCCTTCTTAGAACTTCCGCCTACGACTTTTCTTGGGCCTTTTCTTGTTCTAGCATTTGTTCTGGTGTTTTGTCCACGAGTTGGAAGACCTCTTCTGTGACGAACACCACGATAAGCGCCTATTTCAGTTAGGCGTTTTATGTTCATTGAAACTTCTTTTCTTAAATCACCTTCCACAGCGTAGTTATGTTCAATGTAGTTACGAAGTTTAGCAACATCGTTTTCATCGAGATCTTTTACGCGTGTGTCTGGGTTGATATTGGTTTCTTTTAATATCTTTTGTGATGTTTTTAGGCCGATGCCATAAACATAGGTAAGCCCTACCTCAATTCTTTTTTCCCTAGGTAAGTCTACGCCTGCTATTCTTGCCATGTTTTTATTTTCCTCCGAAATTTAATTTAATATATTTAAACGCGTCAAAAAAATCAGCCGCATTTGACGCGAGTTCTTTCTAACCTTGTGTTTGTTTGTGACTTGGGTCCTTAGAGCAAATAACCATTACTTTGCCTTCTCTTTTAATAACCTTGCATTTGTCACACATTGGTTTTACTGATGCTCTTACTTTCATAATTTCTCCTTTTTACTTCTAGTTTTTTGCACGCCATGTAATTCTACCCTTGGTTAAATCGTAAGGGCTCATTTCTATTTTAACCTTGTCACCTTCAAGAATTTTTATATAGTTCATTCTAAGCCTTCCTGAAATGTACGCAGTTATAGTATGACCGTTACTTAATTTTACCAAAAATGTGGTGTTTGGAAGAACTTCTTCTACAACTCCTTCAAACTCAATCACATCGTCTTTAGACATACAAACTCCTTATAAAGTTAAAATTTCAACTCCTGTTAAAGTTAATATAACAGTGTTTTCGTAGTGTGCTGATGGCTTTCCGTCTTGTGTTACAACACCCCAGCCATCATTTAGTAGATAAACGCCCTTTTTGCCCATGTTTATCATTGGCTCTATTGCAAGGCAAATGCCTTCCACCATGGTTGGACCGTCGGACTTTCTTCCGTAGTTTGGAACATTTGGCCACTCGTGCATCTTTGTGCCTATGCCATGCCCTACAAGCTCACGAACGACGGAATAGCCATTCTTTTCAGCGTGCTCTTGTATAGCATTAGAAAGCTCGCCAAGTTTGCCTCCTACTTTTAAGTGTTTTATTCCTTCAAAAAAGCATTCTTCTGTAACTTTTATAAGCCTTGCTTTTTCTTCGGAAATTTTTCCTACTGGAAAAGTTCGTGCGGCGTCTCCATTATAGCCTTGATAAATTGCGCCAACGTCTATGCTTACTATATCCCCTTCTTTTAATATGATTTTATCCGAAGGTATTCCATGCACGACCATTTCGTTAACTGATGCACAGATACTTCCAGGATAGCCTTCATAATTCAAAAAAGATGGAGTTGCACCACAACTTATTATATACTCTTTAATTTTTTTGTCAAGTTCTAATGTTGAAATTCCGGGTTTAATTAACGATTTTGCTAAATTTAGTGCATTTTTTGTTATTTCGCCCGCCTTTTTCATTAGGCTTAACTCATCAGGAGTTCTTACAATCATTATCTCACCAAGGAAAGTTCAATTTTAACAGGTTCGTATGTTTCCTGTGGAGTGTCCTTTCCTTCTGCCCTGAATATTTTATCTTGATAGAAATCTATGAGTGGTGCAGTTTGTTTTTCATAAACTTCTAGTCTGTTGCGAACTGTTTCTAGTTTATCGTCGTCTCTTTGATATAACTCTCCACCGCATTTTGCGCAAGTAGTTTTATCATAAGTTTCTGTGTTATAAATTTCGCCACAATCTCTGCAAGCTCTTCTGCCTGCTATTCTTCTTTCAATTTCTTCGTTAGGAACATCAAGTAAAATTACCCTATCGATTTTAGCGAATTTTTCAAGCGCTCTTGCTTGAATTAGATTTCTAGGAAAACCATCTAGAATGAAACCATCTTTACAATCGTCTTCCTTTAATCTGTTTTCTACAATTTTAATTGTAATTTCATCTGGAACAAGCTCGCCTTTATCCATTATAGCTTTTGCTTGTTTGCCAATTTCCGTTTGATTTTTGATGTTTTCTCTGAAAATATCCCCTGTTGAGATGTGTGGAAGTTCAAAATCCTTAGCAATAAGTTTTGCCATTGTTCCTTTTCCGCTTCCTGGAGCACCTAACATAATTAAATTCATTGAAAACCTCCTTAAATTTTTTGGCAAGGGGCTTTTAGTAAAGCCCCGAAACCAATTATTTTAAAAATCCTTTATAGTTACGCATTAACATCTGTGCATCTAATTGTTTATCAAGTTCAAGTGCTACTGAAACAACAATCATAAGTCCAGTTGTACTGAATGCGTTTACAAGTAAGGTGTCTATGCTTCCCGTTCCGCCAATACCTTTAAATACAAGGCTTGGAACTAAGGCAATGAATGCTAGGAATATAGCACCGAAAAGTGTAATTCTATTGGATATTCTCCCTAGATATTCACTTGTTTGTTTACCTGCTCTAATTCCCGGAATAAATCCTCCGTTTTGTTGTATACGTCTGCTTACATCGTCCGGATTGAATGTAATCTTTGAATAGAAGTAAGCAAAGAATAGAATTAATAGAGCTGTTAAAACGATATATATCCATGAGCCAGCGCCGAGCCAAGTTGTGTACCATTCAAGTGCATCTGGCCAGAATATGCTAATTAATAGTTGTGGGAATGTAAGAAGTGCTGACGCAAAGATAATTGGCATAACCCCTGAGCCGTTTACTCTAATTGGGATATATGTGCTTTGTCCGCCATACATCTTTCTTCCCTTAATTTGCTTTGCGTATTGAACTGGGACTCTTCTTTCTGCTAAGTCTACAAATACTATCAAAGCAAATACAAGTAGTAATGCTGCTATAAATATTAAAATGTTCCATAAGTAGTTGATATCGTTTGCTACTTCTGTGAACGCTGTGAGAAGTGCTGAACCTGCACTGGACAAGATACCTACGAAAATAAGTAAGCTCATACCATTACCAATGCCAAGGTCTGTAATTCTCTCGCCAAGCCATACTGTGAACATACCACCAGCCATGAGAATTAAAACGATTATAGTTCCCATGAGCCATGTTGGTGCGCCTGCCCAAAGTGCTGTGCTTGCGTTTAAGTTTCCGCTAAATGCTACAACTATACCAATAGCTTGTGCTGCTGAAAGGATTAAAGCTGCAATACGTGTGTAAAGATTAATCTTCTTTCTACCTTCGTCGCCGCCTTCCTTTGAAAGCCTTTCAAGAGCTGGAATTGCAACTGTTAAAAGTTGGATAATAATTGAAGCGCTAATGTAAGGTGAAACGCCTAGTGCTAGAATTGAACCATTGGCAAGAGCTCCACCACTTATAGAGCTAAGTAGCCCTAAAAATTGATTTTCAGATGCTGTTTGCGAGAACACGCTGATATCAATTCCTGGAAGTGGAATCCAACATCCAACTCTAAATATAAATAGTAGTAAAAGAGTAAGTAAAATTTTATTTCTAACCTCTTTAACTTTAAATGCGTTTGCAATGGTCTTAAACATTAAATCACCTCAATTTTTCCACCAGCTTTCTCGATTTTCTCCTTTGCTGCGGCAGTGTATTTTTTACATTGAACTGTAAGTGGTTTTGTTATTTCCCCACCTGCAAGTACTTTAAGCCCATAAGGAAGCATTTTTCCTACAACTCTGTTTTCATATAGAAGTTCAAGAGTTATAACTGTGTTTGGTTCAAAACTGTCAAGGTCGCCAACGTTAACCGTTGAATATTGCTTCTTGAAGTTTTTATTGTTAAAACCTCTTATTGGAAGTTTTCTAACGAGTGGGAGCTGTCCGCCTTCAAAACCAGGTCTTACACCACCGCCACTACGTGCGTTTTGACCCTTGTGGCCTTTACCACTGGTTTTTCCAATGCCAGAACCTATTCCTCTACCAACTCTAACGGACTTTTGGCGTGAGCCTTCCGCTGGTTTAAGTGTTTGAATATCCATTTCCGACCTCCTACTCTTCTTCAACCTTTACTAGATGGCTAACGTGAGCAAGGCTGCCCCTAATGCTAGCGTTATCTGGTAAAATTTTAGTTTGATTTAATTTTCTAAGTCCAAGTGCTTCTAATATTTTAGCTTGATTTTTATTATAACCAATAGCACTTCTAACATAAGTTACTTTTAAATTCTTTGCCATAGCTCGCCTCCTATATTTCCTCTACAGGAATTCCACGCATTGCTGCGATTTGTTCCTTAGTTCTAATTTCTGCAAGACCTCTTAAAGTTGCCTTTACGCAGTTGATTTTATTTGTTGAGCCATGAATTTTTGTAACGACATCTTTAACACCTGCAAGTTCAAGTACTGAACGAGCGCTTCCACCTGCAATAACACCAGTACCAGGTTTAGCTGGGAAAAGGTGAACCTTAGATGTGCCGTACTTTCCTATAATTTCATGAGGGATTGTTCCATCTACAATGGCTACATGAACCATGTGCTTTTTAGCAAAAGCTGTTGCCTTGTCGATAGCCGCAGGAACTTCGCCTGCCTTACCTATTCCAAGACCAACGTTGCCCTTCTTATCTCCTACAACAACAAGGGCGCTAAAACGCATTGTTCTTCCGCCTTTAACAACCTTTGTTACTCTTCTAACAGCAACAAGGTTCTTTTCAATGCCGTCATCTTCGCGTTTTACACGTTCTTCACGCTTAGCACGCTCTTTTTTATCTTGCTTCTTAACTTCTTCCACGGTTCCCTCCTAAAATTCTAAGCCAGCTTCTCTAGCTGCATCAGCAAGTGCTTGAACTCTTCCTGTGTAAAGGTATCCACCCCTATCAAATACAACGGTTTTGATACCTTTATCTAGTGCAAGTTTAGCTATCTTTGCTCCAACGACTTTTGCTTGTTCTGTTTTTGATTTGCCTTTTAGCTCTTTTTCAAGATCTTTTTCGAGGGTGGAACAACTAGCAAGTGTGGCACCTTTTGAATCGTCTATAATTTGAGCGTAGATGCCATTTAAGCTTCTATAAACGCAGAGTCTTGGGCATTCAGTTGTGCCAGAAAGGTTTTTTCTAACACGAGCATGACGAACAACTCTTTCTTTGTTTTTATCCTTAATTCCTATCATCTTATTTGCTCCTTACCTCTTATTTTTTACCTTTACCTGCGGTTTTACCAACTTTGTGAACTAGTCTTTCACCTACATAGTGAATTCCGTAGTTGTGGTATGGTTCAACAGGTCTTAAATCGCGAATTTTTGCAGCGAATTGACCAACTGCTTGCTTATCAATTCCGCTAACTTTAATTTCTGTAGCTGATGGGCATTCAAGTTTAATGCCATTTTCTTCTACAACTTCAACAGGGTGTGAAAGACCTAAGTTTAACACAAGTTTATTTCCCTGTTTACTTGCTTTATAACCAACGCCTTTAATTTCTAAGCTCTTAGAATAGCCTTCGCTAACACCTTTAACCATGTTAGCTATAAGCGCTCTGTATAAGCCATGTAAAGCCTTTGTTTCGTTTTCTTCGTTTTGACGGGTAAGTTTAACAGATTGTCCTTCGACATTAACTTTAATTACTCTTTGAACTTTTTGTTTTAAAGTTCCCTTAGGGCCTGTAACTGTAACTTCGCCGTTAGCTTCTGTTACTTGTACGCCCGCAGGTAAGATTATTTCTTTTCTTCCTATTCTAGACATATCTGACCTCCTACCAAACGTAAGCGAGCACTTCTCCGCCCACTCCTTGACTTCTTGCTTGTTTGTCTGTGAGTATACCCTTGTTTGTGCTAACTATGGCAATTCCAAGTCCGCTAATAACTTTTGGAAGATTATCTACGCCAGCATATACTCTAAGACCTGGTTTTGAAATTCTCTTTAAGCCCTTAATAACGCTTTCGCCGTTAGGAGCATATTTCAAAACTATTTTAATAAATTTCTGTGCAGAATCTGAATCTTCAACCTCAGCACTAACAATGTAGCCTTCTTTCATAAGGATATCGGCAATTGTTAGCTTTTCCTTAGATGCAGGAACTAAAACAATGTCGTGCTTAGCTGTGATTGCATTTCTAATGCGTGTAAGCATATCTGCTATTGGGTCTGTAACTATCATATTTTCCTCCTTCTTACCAGCTTGACTTCTTTACTCCTGGAATCTCGCCTTTGTTTGCAAGATCACGGAAGCAAAGCCTACAAATGCCATATTTTTTCAAAACGGAATGCGGTCTGCCACAAATAGAACATCTTGTATATTCTCTTGTTTCAAACTTTTGTTTTCTTTGTTGTTTTTCTTTTAATGCTTTCTTTGCCATACTATCTCCTAATTCCTAAAAGGCATTCCTAGTGCCCTTAGAAGTTCTAGTGCTTCTGCGTCGGTTTTTGCAGTTGTTATAATGTTGATATCAAAACCTCTTATTTTATCTATCTTATCGTAAGATATTTCTGGGAAAATAAGTTGTTCTTTGATACCCATAGAGTAGTTTCCTCTGCCATCAAAAGATTTTGGAGAAATCCCTCTAAAATCTCTAACTCTTGGAAGAGCTATAGAGATTAATCTGTCTAAAAATTCGTACATCTTGTTACCGCGAAGTGTAACAGTTGCACCAACCTTCATGCCTTCCCTAACCTTGAAGTTAGAAATAGCTTTTTTTGCTCTTGTTGCAACTGGCTTCTGACCAGCTATAACTTCGAGTTCTTCTAGTGCTATGTTAAAACTTTTTGAGTTGTCCTTAACATCGCCAAGCCCCATATTAAGCGTAATTTTGTTTAACTTTGGAACTTCGTTTATGTTTTTGTAACCAAACTGTTTCATAAGGGCAGGAACAACTTCTTCTTTATACATAACGGCTAATCTTGCTTTGTTTTCCATTTATTCCTCCTTATTTTCCACCTGCAACGGTTTTTCTAACAGTAGTTTTAACGTTGTCTCTTGTTTTAGATTGCGCTGAAACTTTGCTTTGTGTTGCTGGCTTCTTAGTTACGTTTTTATCTTTAACTTCCTTTTTAGAAGTTTCTTTTACAGTTTCTTGTTTAGCTTCCTTTTTAGCTTCTTTCTTAACTGTTTTTACATATTTCTTATCTAGGCTTGCTCCGCACTTTTTGCAAACACGAACATTAGCGCCTTCAACAGTTTTTCTAGAAACTCTTGTAGCTTTTCCACAAGTTGGGCAAACTACCATTAAGTTTGAAGCTTCCATAGGTGCAGCCTTCTTGATTATGCCGCCCTTATCCTGAGCCGACTTTGGCTTTTGGTGTTTTGTTACAACGTTTATATTTTCTACAACTGCCCTACCATCTTTTGGCATAACTTCCATAACTTTACCAGTTTTGCCGGCATCTTTGCCTGTGATAACTAAAACAGTGTCACCTTTCTTAATAAATGATTTTGCCATTGTCTTCTCCTTATATCACTTCTGGTGCTAGAGAGATGATTTTCATGTAATCTCTATCACGAAGCTCTCTTGCAACAGGTCCAAAAATACGAGTGCCTTTTGGTTGCTTTTGGTTATCTATGATAACTGCTGCGTTGTCATCAAAACGGATATGTGTGCCGTCTGGTCTGCGTAAGCCCTTAGATGTTCTTACTATAACAGCCTTAACAACGTCGCCCTTCTTTACCATTCCGCCTGGAATAGCGCTTTTTACAGATGCAATAATAACATCGCCGATGTTACCGCTTCTTCTGAAAGAACCGCCAAGAACACGGATACACATAATTTTTTTAGCGCCTGTGTTATCGGCAACTTTTAAATTTGTTTGTGGTTGAACCATATTCTTTTCCTCCTACTTAGCTCTCTCTACAATGCGCACTAAACGATAGTATTTATCCTTGCTGATTGGGCGTGTTTCCATAATTTCTACGGTATCGCCGATACCAGCTTCGTTATTTTCGTCGTGCACCTTGAATTTTTTGGTTTTCTTTACGACTTTTTTATAAAGCGGATGCTTAGAATTTGAAACAATTGCAACAACTATTGTTTTGTCCATCTTTCCAGCGCTAACAACTGTTCCTTGTTTAGATAATCTTGAATTTCTTTCTAAATTTTCCATCTTACTCCTCCGCCTGTGCTTTTAATTCTCTTTCTCTGAGAATAGTTTTAATTCTAGCAATATCCTTTTTCACATTGTGAAGTTGCATATTGTTTGGAAGATTTCCTGTAGCATGAGAAAATCTTAAATTGAAAAGTTCGGAAGTAAGGTCTGAAAGTTTTTTGTTTAACTCTTCGTTGGTCATACTTCTAATGTCGTTCTTTTTCATGCCGTTTCCTCCTCCCTTTTAATAAACTTTGTTTTGCAAGGAAGTTTGTGTGAAGCAAGCCTTAAAGCTTCCCTTGCTACTTCTTCTGAAACGCCGTTCATTTCAAATAGAATTCTGCCTGGCTTAACCACTGCAACCCAGAACTCTGGTGAACCTTTACCTGAACCCATTCTGGTTTCAGCAGGCTTTTTTGTAACAGGCTTATCTGGGAATATCTTAATCCAAACCTGACCGCCTCTTTTAATGTAACGTGTCATAGCAATACGAGCGGCTTCTATTTGGTTAGATTTAATCCAGCATGGTTCTGTTGCAACAAGACCATAGTCACCATAAGCAAGTGTGTTACCTCTGGTAGCAACACCAGTCATTCTGCCACGATGAACACGACGTCTTTTAACTCTCTTAGGCATTAACATCTGACTTTTCCTCCTTTGATAGGATTTCGCCTTTGTATATCCAGCACTTAACGCCAAGTTTGCCATAGTTTGTGTAAGCTGATGCTACGCCGTAGTCTACGTCTGCTCTAAGAGTGTGAAGTGGAAGGCTTCCTTCCATATAGTGCTCTGTTCTAGCAATACTGTTAGCTCCGTCTACAACACCGCTCACTTGAACTTTACAACCCTTAGCTCCTGCCTTCATAACTCTTTGAATAGCTTGTTTTAAGCATCTTCTAAAAGCAACACGTTTTTCAAGCTGAGCAACAATGCTTTCTGCTACTAAAACTGCGTCTAAATCTGGCTTTTTAACTTCCTTAATGTTAACAATAAGGTTTGTTCCAGCGCTTGTGAACTTTGCAAGTTCCTTTCTAAGTTGGTCTGCACCAGCGCCCTTTGTGCCAATAAGCATACCAGGTCTGCCTGTGTAGATGTTTATAATAAGTTTTGTAGCTGTTCTTTCAATTTCAATTTTTGAAATAGCACAGTTTGCATATTTTTTCTTAATGAACTTTCTAATTTCGTTATCTTCTTTAACAAATTTGGCAAAATCTTTTTTGCTAGCGTACCAAGTTGAATCCCAAGATTTATTTACGCCAAGTCTAAGTCCAATTGGATTTACTTTTTGTCCCATACTATCCTCCTACTTTGCCTCACCTAAAATCATTGTAATATGGCAAGTTCTCTTTAAAAGCCTATCTGCTCTGCCTCTTGCACGGATATTAATTCTTTTAAGTGTTGGTCCTGGGGTCGCAAAGGCTTCGTCAACAATTAAATCGCCTCTATTAAGCCCCTTGTTGTTTTCTGCGTTAGCTATAGCAGATTTTAGAAGTTTAAGGCAAACTTCAGCGGCAGATTGTGGGCTGTTAGCAAGTATTGCCACTGCTTCTTCTACCTTTTTGCCTCTAACCGTGTCTAGAACGATTCTAACTTTTGAAGGACTCATTCTAACGTATTTAACTTTGGCAAAAGGTCTTTGATCTTTATTTTGTAGTCTTTTTTCAGACTTTTCTCTCATTCTTGTAGCCACTTAAAGTTTCCTCCTTATCCTTTCTTTCCTGGGGTAACCTTAGCTTTTTGACCAGCATGAGCTTTAAAAGTTCTTGTTGGAGCAAATTCGCCAAGTTTGTGCCCTACCATTTCTGCTGTGCAGTATACAGGGATATGTTTTTTGCCGTTGTATACAGCGAATGTAAAGCCGACAAATTCTGGGTAGATAACTGATGCTCTTGACCAAGTTTTAATCGGTTTTTTAGTGTTTGTTTCATTCATTTTCTGAACTGTTTTTAATAGTCTTGAAAATACGTATGGTTGTTTCTTTGATGATCTACTCATATTAATTAATCCTCTTTACAATTAACTTATTTGATGCTTTCTTCCTGGATCTTGTCTTGTATCCAAGTGCAGGTTTACCCCAAGGTGTAACAGGGCTTGCCATACCAACTGGACTCTTACCTTCACCACCACCGTGTGGGTGATCGTTAGGATTCATAACAACACCTCTAACGGTTGGCTTAACGCCCATATGACGCTTTCTTCCAGCCTTACCAAGAGATACAAGCTCGTGGTCTAAGTTACCCACAGTTCCAATAGTAGCTCTGCAAGTAGCAAGCACGTTTCTCATTTCTCCGCTTGGCATACGAAGCATAACGTATTTACCTTCTTTTGCCATAAGCTGAGCTGCTGCACCAGCACTTCTTACCACTTGACCACCCTTTTTAGGGCTAAGTTCTATGTTGTGAACAACAGAACCTACTGGAATATTTGCAAGTGGAAGGTTGTTTCCGACTTTTATTTCTGCGTTTTCGCCGCTCATAACAACGTCGCCAACTGTAAGGCCAAGAGGTGCTAAGATGTATCTCTTTTCGCCGTCTGCGTATGTTAAGAGTGCAATGTATGCTGTTCTATTTGGGTCATACTCAATAGAAGTAACTTTGGCAGGAACACCATCTTTATTACGTTTAAAATCGATGATTCTATATTTTTGTCTGCCACCGCCACCAATGTGACGAACTGTTATTTTACCCTGAGCGTTTCTTCCGCCAGTTCTATTTTTGCTTACAAGCAAACTTTTTTCAGGAGCTACTTTTGAAAGCTCTTCAAAGCTAGCGTGTGTGGCAAATCTGCGACCAGCAGACGTAGGTTTATTAGTTTTAATTGCCATAACTCCTCCTTAGCTCAAACTCTCAAAGAAAGCAATAGGTTTGCTGTCTTTTGTAAGAGTTACGATAGCTTTTTTATAATCTCCAGTATTTCCTACTGTAACACCACTTTTTGTGTTTCTTGAAACAGTTTTGCCTTTAACGATAAGTGTGTTAACCTTTTCCACTTGAACCTTAAAGATTTCTTCAACTGCCTTTTTAATTTCTACTTTGCCAGCTCTTTTATCTACAACAAAGGTGTAAACCTTGTTTTGAATTCCAGCGTAGCTTTTTTCAGACATAAGTGGCTTTTTTATAATTTCGTATGCGTTCATTATATTCTAGCCTCCTCGATTGCTTTTACAGTAGCTTTTGGCATAACAACGCGTGCATTTGTAACTATTTCGTATACGTTTACGTTATCTGCGGTTGCAACTGTAACGTTTTTAATGTTTCTAGAAGCTCTTAAAACTTCTTCGCTCTTTTCAGGTAAAACAACTAGTACAGTTCTATCAAATTTGAAAGCGTTTAAGAATTTTTCAACTTCCTTAGTTTTTGCTTCTTGAAGTTTGAACTCGTCTAAGAAGGTTATTTCTTTTTGTCTTAATTTCTCGCTTAAAGCGGAAACAAGTGCAAGCCTTTTAACTTGCTTATTTACCTTTTTAGAGAAATCTCTTGGTTTTGGAGCAAAAGCAACTCCACCACCTATTTGATGAGGTCCTTTTGTAGAACCTTGACGAGCATTGCCCGTGTGTTTTTGTTTGTAAGGCTTTTTAGCATGTCCTCTAACTTCGCTTCTAGTTAAGGCGCTCTTTGTGCCTTGTCTTTCGTTAGCTTGCATAGCTACGATTACTTCGTGTATAACTGGTTCGTTATATTCCACGCCAAAGATGTCGTCGTTAAGCTTTAAGCTGCCAACTTCTTCGGCATTCATATTAAATAATTTTACGCTTGGCATACTTAACTCCTTTTACCCTTAACGGCTTCTTTTACAAGAACTATTGAACCTCTAGGACCTGGAACGCAACCCTTAATTAAAAGAATGTTTCTTTCTGGGTCTACTTTTACAACTTCAAGGTTTTGAATTGTAACTTTTTCGTTACCATATTGTCCTGGCATTTTCTTGTTTTTGAAAACCCTAGATGGTGTTGAATTTGCGCTCATAGAACCAACTTCACGGTGAACCGGTCCTGTACCATGAGTCATCTTTAAACGATGGTTGTTCCATCTTTGGATAACGCCTGTGAAACCTCTACCTCTTGTGATACCAGAAACGTCTACTTTATCTGATTCTTCAAAGATATCACACTTGATTTCACTGCCCACCTGGAAGTCGCCATCAAGTTTAAATTCTTTAACTGTTTTTCTTGGGGATACCCCAGCTTTTTTAAATTGACCAAGCTCTGCTTTGTTAACTCTGTTTTCCTTGGTCTCGCCAAAAGCAAGAACAACGCTATTGTAGCCTTCTTTGCTTTCCGTTTTAACTCCAACAACGGCACATGGGCCTGCTTCTACAACTGTTACAGGAATAACTACGCCCGCAGGTGTGAAAACTTGTGTCATGCCCAATTTCTTGCCTATTATTGCCTTTTTCATTTTGTCCTCCATATAGATTTTTGATTATTATAATTTAATTTTGATGTCAACCCCAGCAGGAAGTTCAAGCTTCATTAAAGCATCAACTGCCTTGGAATTTGGGCTGAAAATGTCTATCATACGCTTGTGCGTTCTAGACTCAAATTGCTCACGGCTATCTTTGTGCTTGTGTGGTGAGCGAATAATTGTAACCACCTCTTTATCTGTTGGAAGAGGAATTGGTCCTGCCACTCTTGCCCCACCCTTTGAAGCTGTGTCGATAATTCTCTTGCAAGCCTCATCTAAAAGTGCGTGGTCGTAAGCTTTTAATTTGATTCTGATTTTTTCTGCCATTATTTTTTATCCTCCTAGCAAAATTTTTTAGCAAACCCTTTTGTTATGCGGAGTGTTCTAGTACACACAGCCGTGTGTGTCACGCCCCTACTCAAAAAAAATGTCGCATAAAGCGATTTGCCCGCAAAGGTCTGAGCCTTTACATAGTCCGCATAAATTCTCTTTGTTTATCGGCTAAACAAAGTAACCTTATGCTTCAACCCATTTGACGTGATGTTAGCATTATATCAAAGGCAATTTCATATGTCAACACTTTTTACTAAAAATTTTAAATTTTCCGCGCTTTTTAATTTTCGACTAAAATTATAGAAAAATACCTTCCTATTAAAAGATAAATAGGAAGATATATTATATTATTATATATAAATATATTTAACTAAAAATCAGACAGTACAAAAACGAACGAGACAAGCTAAGCTAAGGTCCCCAAAAATACTTTGATTTTTGGGGAAAGGAAAAAGCAAGCGTTAATATGACATTTTGCTTTGCAAAATTCATTAAAGCGCAGCTTTTGACGCAGACAGGCGCGTACATAAACGTACGTAACTGCCTAGCTCTATTTGACAGCAAACGCAGTATCCCGACGTTTTTCTACTGGCTGATTAGTTGGTTTAAAACATTGTGAAGTTTTGCTCTTTCTAAAACCTTGTTTGTAATCTGCTCGCCCTTTTTAACTATAATTTCATTGTTTAAGCCCTTTATAGTCTTTAAAGAAATTTGCCCAAGTAGCGTTTTAGCTACAAACCTTGGTGGAACTAGTTGAACGGGCTTTGGAGCAATCTTTTCTTCAAAAGCGCTCTCTTCTTCCTGAATTTTAACCACAATGTTATCTGGGCTCACTTTTTTAGCACGCGGCGCAAAGCCCGCCCTTTTTACCTTGTTTTCGCCACGATTTATTATAAGCACACTTTCGCATGCGAGCACCTCTGCCGGCGCCACCCTACTTTCATCATTTAAAATGATAGCCGTAACGTCTTCGCCGCTTACTTCTATTTCCGTAACCTTGCCTAAAACTTCTCCTTCAACAGAAAGGCAAATTTTATTTATAGGATTATTAGAAAACGCTTCAAAGTACACGCCTTTAAGCTTAGTTTGATTTTTTATAACAAAACTATCCTTTTCAGCATAAACGTCTTTAAAGGAAAGTTCGTATTCTTCGTCGCTATTTTCATCGATAACTATAAAGCTTTTTAGCTTGGAAAGCTTTTCGTCGAAAGTAACGTTTACAACAGTACCAACAATTTTAGCTTCATAAAGGCTAACAACTTGTTTTGAGATGATTTCTGAAATTTTGCTCATACTCTAAATTATTATGCCTTAGTAACTAAAATACCTAATCGACATTTTTAGATAAAATTTTTAAAACTTATACAGTAGCTGAAATTTTTTCAGAGTGCTCTAAATTGTCATTTTTTCACTCTGTCCGCTAGCCCGACGGAGACCCATTCAAAGCACGCTCCGCTAGGCGAGTTACTATCGTAACTATGCATATCGCTCCGCGACTTTTCCTTTTCCCAAAAATCAAAGTGTTTTTGAAACCCCGAACGCTCAAGGTGACGAAAGTAAGGGCTACCGAAGAATTAAATAGAGTCTCGCTAGTTCGGGTGGTAAGGAGATTCTTCGCGGATTGTCGCGTTAAAATAACGCTCGCCGCTCTTAAGTGACGCGAAAAGGTTGCAGACTCCTTTTCGCGTTGCAACGAAGCAAAACTACGAAGAGTCGTCGAAGACGCTTCGCAAGCCAAACTTCGAACTTACCCAAAAATCTCTTCCTAAGCCCTTGCCCTCGTCATCCTGAGCGTTCGGGGCCCCAAAAAAATCAAAGCGTTTTCAAAGCCCCGAAAATTTAGGATAACGAAAGCAAGAAAAGAATTATTTATAAATTCAACAAAACATAAAAAAACTCAAAATTAAGTAAAATTTTGAGTTTTTTTATTGTTTTTTTGTTAAATTATTTAAAATTTTGCGTTATTTAGCTTGTCTAAAAGAAAATCTACGTCTATGCCATGAACTTCGGCGGCTTCTTCTAAGGTCTCCATTTGGCTAACTGGACAGCCAAAACAGTGCATTCCAAAACCCATGAGGATATCTGCATATTTTTCATTTTCTTTTAAAACTTCACCAAGTGTTGTGTTTTTTGTAAACATATTTACTCCTTATCTTATTGGAAAATCGTATGGGCTAGGCTTTCTTGGGCCCCTTTGATATACAACACGCCCATTCATATCCCTTCTTACAGAACCATCGGCGTTTCTTTCTGGAATTGGATTGCCATTTGGATCTCTTATAATTTCACCTTTGCCATCCACATATTCCTGTGCTTTTAACGCTTGATAACGCTCTTTAGCCGTTTTAAAAGCTTTTACATCGGATGCATTGCCTCCGCGGGCATGGATGGTCATGCCATCTATTCCGCCCGCTTCCTCAAAACCTTTTGAAACTTCAGTATCTCTAAATAGGTCACCAATTAAACCAGTTAGTCCTTTGAATATATCTTTAAATTTTCCCATAACTCACCTTATCTTATATCCCATGTTCCAGCATTAGGGTTTCTGTTACCTCTCTGGTATATTACTGGACCAGTTGGATCCATAATAACTTCACCATACGCATCTCTTTCAGGGTTGCCACTAGCATCAAGTCTAGGTCTTAATTCACGCCTTACAGTGCCATCGGCATTTCTTTCTGGAATTAAGTTACCATTTGGATCGCGTAAGAATTCACCAGCGCCTTCAACTGCAGCTGCGGCAGCTCTTGCCTTGTAGTGATCTTTTGCAGCTCTATAAGCCTTAACGTCACCAGCACCACCGCCACGAGCATAAATCATTATGCCATCGCCGCCGCCAGCTTCGTCCCAACCTTTGTAGAAGTCCGTACCTTTCCAAACGTCCATGAACAAGCCACCCATGCCTTTAAGAAGGTTAAGCCCACTTCTTGCAAGATTCCTTCCTGCTCTTGATGCAAATCTTCTAAAGCCTCCTCTTGCTCTAGCTGCACCTACTACAGGAGCACCACTTGGTGTAGCACCTCCAGTTGCTGGAGCACTTCCTCCAGCTCCGCCTATACCACCACCAGCACTAGCACCTGTGCCTGTGCCACTACTTGTAGCACCACCTGTAACACTACCTGTATCAGTTGCTTCATCGGATGGTTGTAAGCCAGGCGACAATTGATAATCATTAGCAGCTGCCCAATTACTTACATCTTCCTGATTATAGAATCTTCTATTGAAACGTCTTTGTTCCCTATTATGTCTTCTGTCTTCTCTTCGTTCCAACCTCTCGTTATGACGATTGGTAGCAGCTTGCATATCATTTTGAATTTCATTACGTTCATTTCTTAAAGCATCGGCGTCTCCATTTCCTTCCGCAATATCTCTATTGAGGCTATCAATTCTTGCCTGCCTGCTTTCCTGTCTGTTGTCATATCCAACGTTTGTAGCCAACGCACTTCCAGCCCAGCCGACCGCTGATGTAGCCATACCAAAACCTGTAGCTAAGCCTGCAACTTTTACTGCCGCAGCGCCAGCTTTTTGAACTGTAGCGCCTACCTCTTTGGCTATTTCGCCACCGGCTTTTTGAACATCGTCGCCACCAGCTATTTCGCTCATAAGCGCTATAAAGCTCTTAACTGATACTAAGCCTACAATTATAAATAGCGATTGAATTATTGCATCTACTATACCTATATTAAAGAATTTAATTCTATAAATATATGGTAGTATTATAAACATTATATTCATGCCGACGACGGCACCGTAAGCTCCCAGCATCTTTGAAATAAACCGACCTTTCCATTTACCAAATGCCGCCCCATCGTCTAACGGCATTAGCGCCACCACTGGTGGAGATACTAAGAATAAGCCAATTACTTCAAAGAACCTTTTCATTAACCCGAAGATAATGTTTATAAATACGGTAAGCATTGATATAACTATTGCCCATGCAACTAGAAAATCGAATTGCCATAAGTCGTAATAATACCAAACAACACCAACTCTGTATCTATCTAGCGTTCTAAACGCTACCGTTGAAGCTAATAAAATATCTGAACCAGAAATAATATCAACTGCTGTAACGTTGTTGGTTTTTTGATAGGTAGTATTATAGCTTAATTTTTGTGGGTTACTAAATTGTACGTTATTAGCAAAAGCATTGTCTATATAAGTTGCAACAGTTTCTGCATCTGGCCCAATGAAAGTTCCACTCCAGTTTGTAATATAGTTATCACTACCTTGGTCATTATTTAAAAGTTGAACAAACTCGTCGGAAAGCCTTGCTCTATTTGCCCTATATGCCGACGCCTTAAAGGCAACACCGCTAAACGGCGTGGTATTAGTGGCTATTTTAATGCCAAATAATGAGTATGCTATATAACTATCGCCTCCACCCTCGTCCGACCGCGAGTATTGTGCTAAATTGGTAGTAGGCATACCAAGAGCGTCTGTGCTACTACCGCTAGTGATAGCATCTAGCGCCCGCAACAATATGTTACATAAGTACACCCCAAAGAATACTACAACAGGAACAATTGCAAAAGATAGTAAGGCTTTTATACTTCTACCTATAACTTTAGATTTTGAATTTGAACCGTCTTTTTCTGGAGTATATTCATTTCTAATTAATGCAATTAGAGTTGTAAGGAATAACATAACAACTCCCAAAATAATAAAACTCCAAAACACATTATATAAAATTGGATATTTATTTGTAAAAATGCCTAATATAAATTCTTCTACAATATCGCCAGTTTGTTGTACTGTTTGTCCACCTGAGATTATGTCTCCTGCGCTTTCTATTCCACCTGTTTGGATATAATATGAATCTAGTCCAGCAAGTTTACGAAAAAGGAGTTGAAGCACGTCTAGTATACTAAAGAAACTTGTTGTAATAAGATACATGAGTTTAGGGATAAATGAAAAAATGTTAATAATAATATTCCAAATAGATTGCCCTGCCCCTATTCCTAATGAACTAATTAAATTAAACATTACGTGCTCCTTTACCCTTATTTTGTTTTATTTTAACAAAAAAAAACATAATTGTATAGTATTTTTTAAAAAAATTACAAAAAAACCTTTAAGAAAAATTCTTAAAGGTTTTAATTTTTTATTAATTTTAAACTTCTTCTGCTGGGAAGAACGCTGGAATTATAAACTTAATAAACAATATAAAGAACAAGATTAAGCCGATCATGATAGCTAAACCAACTATAACGTTAATTAAACGTTTTTTAGCTTCTTCACGCTTTTCAGTAGAGTCTGCTCTTGCCATGTTTACACCTAAAATAATGGCGTAGATCATGCCAGCCGCACCAACGACTATTAATAAAGGAATAAGTACGTAAGAAACAGCATCAACAACTTGAATTAACCAACTAAATCTTTGATAAGTATCTGAAGTCTCTCCACCTAAAATATCAGCCCATTCCTCTTCTGAAATGATCCAGCCGCCTAGTCCTGAAATTCCTGCCATAATCTTTGTCAATAATAGAGTCATACCTTTTTACCTCCATAAAGATTTATTTGCAAAAACCCCGCATTTTTCCAATGCAAAATTAATTACAATGCTATACTAGCATAAAATAAAATTAATTCAAAACATTTTTCGACATTTTTTTAAAAATTTTTTAAAAATATTTTATGCGATACTATTTTTTGTAATTTTTTAAAAATTATTTGCGGAAACTTTATTTTTTTTTAAAATTTGTTTTGATATTATTTTTGAATTATGATATATAATAATTATATTAACATACAAAGGGTGGAAAAATGAAAAAAAAGTTAATTAGTGCACTAGTGGTTTTAGTTCTTTGCTACGCTGCGGGAATTATTCTTAGTATAGCACTAGAAGGAACGGAAAATATTGCCAGTGCGTTTACTGGAACTTTTGGAATTGTTGGTATTGGTGCTGGGGTGCTTGCAGCAATGTTAATTTTACTTTCAAGTAAAAACGTCAAATCTTCTTCAGCAACAGGCGTTGGAACAACGGCAAGCGGAGAAAAATTAAAACAATATTTCGACGCTCGTTGGGTTACGGAAAAAGAACTTTTAACGGACCCGAAATTCATGTACAACACTTATAACACACTTCCAAACGTAAAAAAATCTGGAATTGTTATTAGAAACGAAGTTAAGGGCGGAAAATTACAAATAAATATGTATAATCCTATTCATACATTGGTAATAGGTACTACTGGTAGTGGTAAAACCACTATGATTATAGACCCGGCTATTAGAATTCTTTCTAGAACAGGCGAAAAGCCTTGTCTTGTTGTAACAGACCCTAAGGGCGAACTTTATAATAACCATAGCATTCAACTAAAAGCAAACGGATATAGACTGCTTACACTAGACCTTAGAAACCCCTACGCTTCTACCCGTTGGAACCCAATGAGCAACGCTTATGAAAAATATCATAAGGCTATGAATTTAGAGAACGAAGTTATTGCTCATAAGGGTTCTAACCCAGCAGATTTAAAATTAAAAGTTATAGCAAAGCAGTATAACCACGAATGGTACGAATATAACGGCATAGCCTACCCTAACAAAGAGCAACTTCTTAGCGACCTTGGCGCTAAAAAGCAAGAACTTATAGACCAAGCAGAAAACGAACTTAGAGAAATTGCTGTAAACATTGTGCCTATTGAAAATAAAAACGACCCGTCGTGGGAGCGTGGCGCGCAAGACTTTTTATACGGCTTAATGCTTGCCATGCTTGAAGATAGTTTAAACCCAGAACTTGGAATGACAAAGGAAAAGTTTAACTTCTATAACTTAGCTAAAATTGCCACCTACCGCGACCCAGACCCAGACAACCCATTTGGCACTATTAGAGAATATTGCGGCGGAAGAGACAAGCTTTCCAAAGTTCAAAGCCTTGTTTCCACCGTTATAAACAACGCGCCAAACACAACGCGAAGCTATATGGGTGTGCTACTCTCTCGAATATCCATTTTCCAAGACGGCGGAATTTGTTATGCAACAAGCTTCTCCGATATGCTTTTCGACGACTTCGTAGATCAACCTACCGCACTATTTATTAAAGTTCCGGACGAAAAGGAATCTAGGCACTGTATTGCAACAATGTGTATTTCTCAGCTTTATAAAAAGCTAATTGAAATAGCAAGTGAGCGCCCTAGCCTTCAACTTCCAAAAACCGTATATTTTCTACTCGACGAGTTCGCAAACTTACCTAAAATTGAAAAAATGGACAGCATTATTACAGTTGCCCGTTCTAGAAAAATTTTCTTTGAACTTGTTGTGCAAAGTTATAGCCAATTAGATAACAAATACGGCAAAGAAGTTGCAGAAACTATTCGTGGTAACTGTAACATTCAAATATTCCTTGGAACGGAAGACCAGAAAACTAAGGAAGAATTCTCTAAGATGTGCGGCGACGTTTCCATTGAAACAAAGAACACTTCTGTTTCAAAATCTGAGAAAAAGGACGACATGGGCTCTTCCACAACGAGCAGCCAAGTGGTAACGCGTCCACTTATCTACCCTTACGAACTTGGTCAACTCCCCTACGGCACAGCTATTGTTAAAATTTTCCAAGTTAACCCTATTAAAGTTCAATTTACACAATACTTTAAAGTTCCAGAATTCGATAAGAAAATTGCAGCAGAAGAATATGCTCCTAGCCATTCACTTAATGAATCAGAAATATTCTACGATATAATAGAAAGAAATAAAAAAGTATATAAAAAATCTAGCTCAAGCATTTCTTTTGACGATTTTGATTTTTAAATTAAATAAAAAAATAATTAAAAGCACTTTTAAAAAAATTAGAAGTGCTTTTTTGTATTTATTTTATGTTAAAAATGAATTTTTTTAGCCCATTTTATCCACACTATATTAGATTATATATATAAATATATAAATTATATATTAAATTTATTTGCGAAATTTGACGAAATTTGATAAAATGATAGCAGTTTAATATATGGGGGAAATTTTATGAATTCTACGAAAATTAAAAACCTATTTTTTGGAATAATAATTTCGCTTTGCACTTTTGTTTGCGGCATGGCAATTTTTCCAACAAATAATAATTTAAATTTTGCAAAGGCAGAAGATGGCACAGTTCCTTCTTACTTTACCGCCGCCGTAACAAACGACGATACGGGTGCAGACGTAGCCACCTATAATAGCGGAGATACCGTTTTACTTAAAGAAGGCGAAACTTTTGAAATAAGGCTTGGCAATGGTAAAAGCTTAAATTTAAGTAGTGTTACGGATTTTACATCTTTAGGATTGGAAGAATCAGATTTTGCTACAATAGACGGAAATATAAATAGCCCTGACCCTTCCCAGTTTTTCCCATTAGATTTATCTTTATCTCAAATTACGGTTACCAGGGATAACGAGCAAATTGCTCTTGAAGATTTTCAAGATACCAGCCGTTTAATTTATAACGTTCACTACTTTTCATTCAACTACAACGGAACAGAACCTACACAAGGAACAAACCCCCATAAGGTTTTTGAAAATTTCTCCTTAAAACTTAGCGCTGGCAATTTTACCACAGGTAAATACACTTTTACCTTTAACGATTATTACGAATATTCAGGCACAGACTATATAACTTCCTCTACAAATAGTTTTTCTGTTACCTTCTACATTTTTAATGAAACAGATTACTTAACTACATCAGGAGAAGCTAGAATTACTGCTAGCAACGTTAGAACGGAAAACTTAGCAAGTTCTTCAAGAACATATCAAAGAAACTATTTCTTTAACTATCAAAACCAAAACTCTAATATTAACACAACTTTAAACCTTCCTACCCTTACCTTTGACGGAAGCAAATTTTCAGTAGAAATTCAAAAAACTTTCCAAGGACAAATACAAACAGCTCATGTGTATTTTAACGGTACAAACGTTGTAGTACAAGGCGACGACATTGTTTTAACAAAGCTTACAGGCGAAAAAACTGTTGTAATTACCTTTAACGACCTTGGCGAATATGTGCTTACATACCACTTTATATATTTAATGGACGGACAAACAGTTTCTTCCCCTACTGAACTTGATGTTTTAAACAACCCTACTTTAAACAATATAAAGCAAAATAAATTAGATGTTTACGGTTATCAAATATTCTATAACGACGTAAACGTTGGCGGACCGGTAGAGTTTAAAAAAATTAACTCAAATAACGAAATTGAAGTTTTAGATGGCACCGCACTTTTAGCTGATGTAACGTATAAAAATGTAGGCACTACAAATAATATTATCTCTGATGGAGTTATTGCCTTAGACCCAACTGTTACAAAACCACAATCTACAAACCAAGGGCCAATTTCATTTAGGTTTAACGGAAACATTTCAAACGGAACACTTTATACTTATAATCAAGATGACAACACATGGAACTCCGGCGCTGCATGGTCAAATGACACAATAACAGAAAACGGAATTTATTTACTTGAAGTTAATTACTCGTATGCAAACAACATTAGTTCCGGTGTTATAAATTCTAATACAAGTTTTACACAATACTTCTACTTTGAAATAACTACGGAAATTCCAAGGGCTATTACACAGGAAATTACAGAAACTGGTTCTGTTAATCTTGGTTCTAGCGCATACACAAAAAACGAAGTTAAAGTTAGCGTGGAAGAACAAAGTATATTCAACTCCCCTGTAAGACTTGTAGTACAATCTAAAGATTACAAAGCATCTACCTACACAGCTTTAGAGGCAGCCGAAGACGGCACGTACACACTTACTGAAAATAAAAATTATAGGGTTGTATTATATTACGGCGCAAATTATAACTTAGACTCGGCAAAAAACAGAGTTAGCTACTTTACAATTGATAGCACACCAATTTCTGGAATGGGTTTTAAGGTAGCAACAAGAGGACAAGCGTCCACCTACACAAAAGGCGCAGTTATAAACTTCTTTACAAACACTAGCGCAACTTTTGAATGGACAGAAAAGCCTAGCGGAGCTTCTAGCACAGCATATTATAAATACATACCTTTCACTACTTCAACCCTTACAGATAATCCAAGTAGTTCTGGTTTCAGCAACACTGTAACACAAACTTTCTTTGATAATAACAACGCACTTAGAAATGGTTATGCCTTAAATTATAGTTTAAGTACAACCTTAATTGAAACCATTTATAACAACACGTCGGAAAGAGACGTTGTAACGGATTCTAGCATACTTTCAAGACAAGGTTTATACCTGTTCCACATAACAGATGCCGCTGGAAACGAAGCTTACGCTGCATTAATTATAGACAACACTAGCCCAATAATCTTACAAGAAATAGACGGCGTTTATGAAGCAGCTAACCCATATAACGTAATTTCAGCAGATGCCAAAATAGACTGGGGGCAATACAAACTTATAAGCACAGGCCTTACAAGCACATCTTTAAATGGCAATCAAATCGACCCATGGTTAAAAACCATAATTCAAGAAAAACTTGCCGATGGCTCTAACGATTTCGCATACTTCACAGACGGAAACTTATATATTAGCCCAGAAATTAGCTCTACGGCATATCTACTAATAAATAACACATATTCAGCTTTAAATAATAGGTATTCATATAATATTCAGTTTATTCAAAACAACGTTGCAAACGAATCTAATTACACGTTCTTCATTATAGACGAATCTAACCAATATTATAACTCACTTACCCAAGAGCACTTTGTAAATAATAGCTCTGCAAGCTTGAATATTAAAGTTTCTTCAGATGCATCGGGAGCGGACGTGCTTATAATGCCAGAAGACGTTGAAGATTTGTATAATTTGAACACAAGTCCGCTTAGCGAAGTAGGAACTACGGATAGCTACGAAGTTGTAGAATCCAACAACGTTTATAGCGTTAATAGAAATTACATAGATACAAGAATAAAATACTACACCGCTTCTGGTATCAGAAACGCATCTAATGAGAATGTAAACCAATTTGTATACATATTTAAACCGAGCCCTAACGACAACATAAACGTAGAAAATGTAACACTTTACTTCTACCCTTTTGAACAAGTAGACGAAAATAACTATTCAACTTACAAACTTTCTGAAACACACCTAGAACCTATTGTTATTTATGATAGGTCGGACGGAATAAACTTGGCTACGGCGTTTGAATCCGTACAATACGAAGGTTTCTATTACTACATAATAAACGTATCTTATATTAATCAAGCATATCAAACACTTGAAGGCAAATACGTAATAGAAAGAACTTACACAGACGAAACTGAAAGTTATCTTCAAAGCACGGACACAAACGATAGGTTCGACTACTATATTAGAAAGAACATATTTATCGTAGATAGACAAAACATAGTTTCTTCTCCGCAAACGCTTGTAGATGAAAGCTATCAAAGCTTAATAGGTCAACACATATATGTAAGCATGCTTCAAGGCAATGAAAGAACTACCTTTAATGAGATTTATAGAACTTATTCAAACAACAATATTGCAATACTTGAAACAAACAAACTGCCAGTTCAAATATTCGTGCCAAACTTTAAGTTTGTAAATGGGCTTAACGTTCAAAATGGCATAGCTAACGCAGTTGAACCTTATAACGACCTTTCTTACTACTATTATAGCTGGCAAGACCCAGAAAGCCGCGCCTACTATTATTATGGAGACTTTTCTCCTAGAAACGACGATGGAACTTTTGTGTTAATAAATAACGATTCGGGCGCACTAGACGTAAATGGTAGACCAGTACAGAACTTAGCTAGAACAAACTTTACAGGAACTTCAACCACAACCTTTGCTTCTAGCGTTTCAAACACGAGCTTCGACCTTTCAGTTAGAATAGATTATTCCTTAACAGAAGATTTTTCTAGTTACACTGTATTTGAGAATTTAACTGTAAATAATGAAACTAATTACTTTACTTCCGGGCTTATAACAAACGCAGGTTATTATAGAATTACAATTACTCAAAACGCTACAAGCCCTGCCTACCCTAACGTTCAAACTAGCATATCCTTCATTGTTGAAATTTTAAACAGAGCACCGGAATTTGAATTTACAACGGTTTCTAACGAAGCTTTAAACACATATCCTTCAAACGACCCTACTGCTGTTACTTACTTTAACGGCGAAACTGTTAGAGTAACTTGGACGGATTCAACAAGCGAATATATTGCTAAAATAGACAGATTTACAGATGCAAACGAAGATGGACTTTTAGATAAAATTTATTGGTACACTTCAAACGACCCAACTACCCTACACTATGTGCCAATGAGTTCAGTTAACAATTTAATGTTAAACTCCTACTATTTCGACCTTGACGTTTCTACAATAGCATCAGGCTCTAGCGTGTTTGTTTATATGGCATACGAAGGAACTGACTATAATAACGGATACTACTCCATAACCCGCGAGCTTTACATAGATAGACAAGCACCAATTCAAAAACTTCAAGCGCTTGCAGACAAAACAGAACTTAGTGGAAATCAATTTGCCGAATATGCTAGACGCTATGTAGACCTTGAAGAAACGTCAAGTTTAACAGGTCTTAGCGTAAGTAACATTGGAACTAGCACAAATTATAAGTACAATATTTCGGCAAACACCGGCGCACTTGCATACTTCTCGTTTATGTTAACGCCAGCAGAATTTAGAAATTTTGTAACTCCAAGCATAACAAACAACTACGGCGAAGGTTATTATTACTATTACAGAGCATTTGCAGACGGAACAAAATACAATTCAAGTGAGTATTGGCAAGAAACTTCTGTTATAAATGCTCAGAACGCAATTGCTAGCCACACACTTTTAACGTCTACAACGAATTTTGAAAACTTTAACACAAACACCTATTATGAAATTATAGAATTCGACTTAGCTGGAAACATTTCTATTTACACAATCTATTTGCTAGACCCAAATAACGTTAACACTAGAACAGTTTCCATGTTAGAAGCAACCGGGGCAAACCCAAACGGTGACGGAAACATTTCCTTCACTGGCTACAATTTAGATATGCTTTCTTCACAGCCAACACAAAACATATACGCTAGAAACAATTTTAACGTCAGCCAGTTTGGTCTTTACGACTTCAACATTGGAACACAAGGCTACTTTGTATTCTCTGTTGGAAATAGCACCTATCTTGCTTCTCCGTACTTAGATAAAAATACGTTCTATAATATAACATCTTGGTCTGGTTCTAGCACTACCTACCCAACAACCGTCACCTTATCAGAAATTTTAAATATGGACGTATCGCTTTCATCAGCTTATAGACAACTAAGAATTCAAGATTCTGCATTAAACGCAGTATACACGTTCAACATTTATTGTTCTGGGCAGGACTTAAACGTAACTCTTGCATCTAACGGCGAAGGCATTACAATAACAGCACCAAACTACTTGACGTTAGACTCTATTATAATAAGTGAATGGGTAAGCGCAACAATAGAGTTCGTTCAAATTTACACTGGCACTGGAACATATAACTCAAATGAATACATAGACGTTACAGCAAGTTCAACTTCCTGGACATTCATGGTAAGAAACCCATTAAACGTAGCTTACAGGTACACCTTTGTAGATAACTTTGGAAAAACATATTCCATAGCCCACACCTACGGCACTACGGTTATAACAGATGCAGTAGTTGGAGAAATAGCAGAGATAGTAGACGAAGATTACAACACTTGGTACTACGGAATAAACGCAATGAGTTTCTACTATAACGAAGTAGATTACAACGCTAGAATTGCAGTAGATTATTTAACAGTTAGTGCTTCTAGGTTTACCTTCCAAACAGCGCTAAGCGAAAGAGATGTAGTAAATCCAACACCAAGCACAAACAACATCTACTATTCATGTACAAGCCCATCTAATGATGCAACAATTGGAATTATTAGCTTAAAAACGCCAACAGATATACTTTCAACACTTCCTTTCACTGGCGGAGTTTATAAGTTCACAATAAGGCTTATAAACGTTAACGATGGCTCTGAACAAGTTTATCACATTATTATAAACACTTTAAAGCCAAACGTTAACCTTTACGATAGAAACGATACCAACCAAAATTCACTTTTCGATTCCTACGCAATCTTCTCAGGGCAATTAAGAATTGAATATTCAGATATATTTAACTATTTAAGCCCATCTGTAGAAACAGTATTCTTCTTCCCTTATGAGTTGACAATTCAATTTGGCAATGGCGAAGAAACAGCGTTAATCGCTGGCACAGTTGTGGAAGAAGTAGGAACGTATACAATAAGAATTTACGGCGTAATAAACGGAAGACATTTGATTGAAACCAAAACCTTTACAATTTCCGATTCTCAAAGAGATTTCTATCAATTGGTATACTATAATCAAGCCACAGGAAATTACACTCCTGCAATAGAGACAGGTAGCCCTTACGTAAGACAAGACGGAATTACCAGTTACACCACACACTACATTTTAAACTCTTCTTATGAATTTTACACAAATGATGTACAAGATATAACGGTAACCGAACTTACAGGGCTAGAAGAAACTAGAAACGGAACTACAACAAGATTTTATAGAATATCTAACTATGGAAGTACAGACCCGAATATCAATCTATTTAATAAAACAGTTGCAGTAACAACAGTGCCAAACACATCTTCTATTGTAAACAACTTCACCTACTTTAATAGCACTGGTATAGAAACGCCGTTCACAGGTATATCACTAAGCATTATTTCTACTTCGGACGAGCAAGCAACAGAGCTAGACTTAGATACACTAACTATTAGATGGAACAGTTACTATTTAATTCCAGAAAATAAGATAGAAATTGAAGTTAAATATGGCTCCAATGCTGAAAACACTTACAACACTTCAAATATTACACAAAGCGGCGGAATGTATTCACTAGACCTAACAATTAGCGGAGAATACACAATTACCTTTAAAGACCTGGCTGGAAACGTTCACACCTTTACTCACCCAACCTTTGGATATCAAAGCCAAAGCTATAGCCTAACCTTTATAAAGAACGTTGTGTTTACAGTTAATGGAGAGTCCCCTATCGACAACGCAATATATAACGGAAATGTTGTAGTAGCAATTCCAGAAAACACGGTAGACTATTACGACACAGGTTATCAGCCACAAATTCACGTTCAAAGAAATGGTGCCGACTATGAAATAAGCAGAAAAGATGGCGTTTACACCTTCACAGAAACTGGTTTCTATTACGTTTACTTCACGGCAAGAATTAACGGCAGAGACGTAAGAGTTGAAGGCAGCACGTTCACAATTATTAACGCCAATGAAACGCGCTGGGCATTTGAATATTCAGAATATGAAAACTACGAAATAACTTCTGTAACAAAAGACGGCGTAGAATTAGATTTAACAAGGTCGTCTAAATATGTAGTTTACAATGAAGGTTTAGATAACGAATATGTAGTTTACAAAAACGTTTTAATTTCACTTTACGATGAAAGAACAGGTGCAGGCAGATACGAGATTACAATAAGAACAAATGGTGAAATTGAAAATCAAAGTTTCAGCTTCGGTTTCTGGATAAACGATGCAGAAATTCCTATTCAGGTTTCCGTTGCAGAAGGAACTAGCACAACAGACCCAATTACTGTTACATATAACCCATATAACCTTTACAGTAACGCAGGCGATTGTATGGTAGTGGTAGGAAACAATATAGCTACAATTAATGCAGAAAACTCCAGCCCTACCGTTGAAGAAATTACAATAGATAGAGCAGGAACTTACTTCATTCAAATTTTAACAGATAGCGGAAGACTTCTATATAGCTATAAGGTTATTAAAACAGAGCCGCTTTCCACACTAGCAATAATACTTATTGTTGTTGGCTGCGTTGTAGTTGTAGCAGTTGTAGTTGTAATGATACTACTTAGAAAGAAGATGAAAGTTAGATAATCTTCAATTTAAAAATAAAAAGCATATTTTAATGAACAGCACCCAATAAAGTAGACAGTTTAAAAAAAAGACCTTCTGTGGTATAATGAATTTATCACAGGAGGTTTTTTAATATGGCTGGTAAAAAAGGTATGAAGCATTACTCTATTGAGTTTAGGCAA
>DVOJ01000006.1 GCA_018713725.1 Candidatus Caccopulliclostridium gallistercoris
TCAACAAATTAAAAACAATCAATGTTACTCTTCGAAGAAATTACTTCGCACGAGAGTAACGGCAAAACTCCCAGCGTAAGCGGAGTTTTCGTCTGGCCGTTAAACTGAAAATTTGCGGCCGACAAGCGAAGCTTTTGAAGCAAAGCTTCAAAACGAGCCCAAAAGGCCGACAAATTTTCATGGTCCCGTGGTCAAGCGGTTAAGACATCGCCCTTTCACGGCGGTATCAGGGGTTCGATTCCCCTCGGGATCACCAAATAAAAAAGATATCTCTAAGGCTTAACTTAGAGATATTTTTTTATAAAAATATATAGCTTTTAGAACTTTTCAAACCAGCGAAGACCTGCTCCGCCGCATTCCCGCAAAGACGCGCCCCAACGCCGTCATCCTGAGCGAAAGAAAAAATTCTTATTCTTTAATTTCGGGGTCCCCAAAAACGCTTTGATTTTTGGGGAAAGGAAAAGCCGCGGAGCGACAAGCGTAGTTACGAATAGTAACTCGCCTAGCAGAGCGTGCTTTGACGCGTTGAACGAATCTCCTCCCGTGACCCGACACAGATAAAATGCGGAATAATAAATTTAAAGCATTATAAAAATTAGTGCAATAGTAAAAATTAAACAAATAGCAAGGCTTACTAAACTTATTATTAAACTTATATTGCCTATTTTATTGCCGTTTAACTTTCTTTGATACACTGCAAAAGTTATGCTAGTTAAAGTGCAACTTAAAAACCCTACAAGTGCAATCGCGTAAAACACAATGGAACCGAAAAAGGAAGTTATTGGCGCTGTGCCTTCCGCTGTTACGTTGGCAGCTGTTACAGTTCCTCGGCTCACAAATACTAAAACTGCCACTAAGCCTATTACGGATAAAATTATAGACTGAATTCCGAGCCTTTTACTTTTTTCCTTTTGGTCTTCGCCGGAAGCAATAATCATGTAATATTGTGCCCTTGCCCCAAATAGTCTTTTAAAAATATTCAATTGTTATTTAACAATAACATGTCAATTAAAAAGGCTTGTTAAAATATATATCAACAAACCTATTTTTATGTTATAAATTTTGAATAAAGTTTTGAACTATTTTGTAAAGTGCTACTGGTGTTGTATCGGAAATTTTATTGCAACAATTGTAATACTCCTTGCCATCTATCTGCGCTTTAAAAAGTTCGTCGTCTGCCGTGGCGTAAATATGGAATTTTAATTTGCCATTTTTACCGTAATATGCGTTAAAATTTAAAATTATTAATTCAGGAATTTTTAAACTACTACTTGAAAACCAAATGTTTTGTATGCTGCCTAACCCGCTCTCAGAATAGGCAGGAAGCACGTCTATATATTGTCCCTGTAAAATTGCCGTTTGCGAAGATGGGTGGACGTTTTCTTCTACAAACTTGAATATCCACTCTTCATCGCCCACATATCTAGAAATATACTCGTCTACTAAGCTTTGACTCTCAGTTTGCAATGCGTAAAATTTGTGTAAATAAGAAATTATTTTGCTATTGGTTAAATTCTCGCTAAGTTCTCCACTAATTCCACTAGAAGTGTATAGCGTCTCATTTCCAAGTAGCGTTTTATTCTTTTCAAATTCTAGCCTTGCGCTTTCATCTTGGAAGAATACCACTTCTCTGTAACTTTCTTCAAGAGTGTTCGCCGTGAGCTCAGTAAAATATATGTAGTTATCTTGCTTTTGAATTATAATTGGCAAGCCGTCTATATACCCGCTTAAAACTTCGGCGTCTAAGATGTTTTGCTGTAAATCTGCGTTTGCATACACAAGGTCGGCAAAATTTGGACTAACTGTATTAAACTTTTTTATTGTGTAAGTAACGTAATAGTCGAACTCATAAATAATTCTATCGTTTTCGTCCGTGCCTAAATAATTGTGTCCGGGTATTAAATACGGCGGAAATTCCCAGCTATTTGTTTCAGGATTATAAACTAAATGCCCGTTTTGAATGGCGTCTATCAAAACTTCTCTGTTATCCGTTTCTTTAAAAGTGTAATTATACTGTCTCTCTTCGAACACCTTTAAATTTGTAGCCATTTCGTAAAAATAATTATCAAGGCCTTCTATTTGCTTTCTTATAGTGTATGAATTAGACCAATCTACATACAATCCCGCCCCTTGATTTATGAAATCTCTGTAAAGTTCCTTCATTATGTTTTCAATTCCAGCCTTGTACTCAGAGTACGGCGTATTGCTCGTTGTTTTAAAACCTACTTTAAGCCCTTCATTGTCTAGTCTATCTACAAAAGTCGTTATGTAGTAGCTATCTATAAAGGCATAATTTTTGTATGGTATAGAAATACCTAAGTCGCCACTTGCCTTGTTGAACGCTCTTTGAAAATCGTCGTAACTTTCAAAGGTGTTGCCTTCTGGGAAAGCCGCGTTCAAATCTATTTCAATTCTATTTCTTGTAGATAGATAAGCGGATATTTGCATATAGCCTTTATTTTCAAACACAGCTAAATGCCAAATGTTGTTAACCATAGTGTAGGTAAAATAGGAAACATTTGTATGTCCAACACTCTTTTTTACAATGTTTGCAAGTGGCTCGCAGGCGTCTAAATCGCCGGCAACAAAGTTCGCGTCTTTTAGCTCCTTTTCATAGAAGTTTATCATGTCGCGCGTATAATTTGGCACGTAGATTTGTGTAAGCCCGTCTATTTCGGACACTTCGTAATATTCACTATAAATGCTTGGAATATATCTATACATAGGAGTTTTTGCATAGTTTAAGTGCGTCCAGCCCGGCCACGTTTCCACAACGTCGCCGAACCTTGTTACAATTTGCGCGCCATTTAGCTTATTTTTCAAATACACCGGCACGGTTACGTACATTTCCATAGCGGAAACCCTGCTATTATTCCCACTTTGCACGTAAAAAATTTCCACGCTATAATACTTGTTTCCGTGTTTTAAAAAGGATTTGTATTCATAAAACACAAGTCCGTCTTGCTCGTTTCTTGTAATCAAATCGTCCACAGAGCGAGCCTCTGCAAGCTCTGTATTGTAAATAGCTGAAAAATCTGTAAATAAGTACTCGGCATAGTTATAAAACCCAAAATAGTTTACGTTTTCAAACTTGATTGTATCCGACTTCATATTGCCAATGTTGTTTTTAGCAAAAGTTACAAAGCTAGCATTTTCAGCAGTGTCCAAACCAAAACCCTGCTCTTTTACATAACTAAAATCGTAAGCCACGTTATCAAGCCCCATACTAGAAAGGTTTGTAATAATTTCGTTAGATTCAATTCCCCTTTTCCAGCCGTCTGCGCCAACTTCGTATTTATCTTCGCAGGAATAATATGTGACTGTGTTTCCGCAGCCCGTAAAACAAAGTGAAACACCGCATAAAAGAAGTGCACTAAACAATAAAGTTATTTTCTTCATAACTACCTCATTTATAATAATATAGCATAAAATGCTAACAAAATAAAGAAAAAATACTTGCCCAAACGGCACAAACTTTTTTATAAAAACAAAATTCTACTACTCACAACAGAATAAAAAGTAAAAAGAACTAGCTTGGGCTAGTTTTTTTGTGTAAGTTTAACTCTCTTTCCATTCTTTTATTATTTTTTCTATTTCTTCTTCTGTCTTGCCTTCTTTTGCTAATTGCTTTCTTTTATGCTCTTCAGCTGCTATCATTGACTCATAATAAAAACCCGGGTCTACATAATTATCTACTGTGTCGTAATATTCTTTATGACTTTGAACTACTTCTGGTATTTTTTTACCTTCTTCTGTAAGCTCATATCTACCTATAAGCTCATTTCCTTTTTGTGGCACAAAATAATACCACTCTTCTTTATTCATAAAATATGGTTTTGTTAGTAACATACTTATCTCCTTTTAAAATATTTTATTGTAGCCATTTGTTTTTGTCAATTTTTTTATTAAGAAAAAATTACACGCTTAAATGCTATTCTTCTTCGTAGCATTCGCTTCGCTAGGGGAGTACGCGCAAGCGTCAAGAATCGCTACGCTAGGCAAGTTTCTAACCGCAACTATGCAAATCGCTCCGCGTTCTTTCCTTATTCCCAAGAATTAAAAATTTTTGGGGACCCCGTAAAAACGTTAGCGGAGTTTGCGTTTGGGCGGTATTTTTCTTCCGCAAAATATAAAATTTTGCGGCAAGGACTCACCGCCTAAAAGTAATCTTTTTGCATCTTTTGTCTTAGCTTGCTGACCACCCAGTGTAAAACTACACTGGTCAGCAGCTAAGTCCAAAATATATCAAAAATCTTTACTTTTATGCTACCATACGTTTTTAAACTTTATTTAATATTTATATTATATGCTTCGTAGCGTTCGCTTCGCTAGGGGAGTACGCGCAAGCGTCAAGAATCGCTACGCTAGGCAAGTTGCTAACCGCAACTATGCAAATCGCTCCGCGTTCTTTCCTTATTCCCAAAAATTAAAAATTTTTGGGAGCCCTAACAGTCTGAAGTTTTCGTCTGGCGCGTATAAGAAAAAATTACACGCTTAAATGCTATTCTTCTTCGTAGCGTTCGCTTCGCTAGGGGAGTACCGCCCAAGTTCCCAAGCGTAGCTGGAACTTGCGTTTGGGCGGTATAGAGGGAAAATGCGTGCCAAAAGGAATAAATATCTTCTTTTTCTTCGTAGCATTCACTTCGCACGAGAGTACGCGCAAAACTCCCAAGCCGTAAGGCTGGAGTTTTCGTCTGGCGCGTATAAGAAAAAATTACACGCATAAACGGCGATGATTTTTTATAAAAAAATCACGCCTAAAAGCGTGATAATTTTTTCTGGTTGCGGGGGTAGGATTTGAACCTCCTCCGCAAATGAGGTTATAAAAGCGAACCCAAAGGTATAAACAAAAAAAGAACGACAATATGTCGCCCTTCTTACTGGTTGCGGGGGTAGGATTTGAACCTACGACCTTTGGGTTATGAGCCCAACGAGCTGCCGGACTGCTCTACCCCGCGATATGTGTTTACTCTAACACAGTTTATGCGGTTTGTCAATAGTTATTACAACTTTTTTGACCTTTTGACAAACTTTTTTTGCTTTGATATAATTTTTATATGAAAATTTTAAAAAATTTTTGCACCGCTGTTATACTTTTGCTTTGCTCTTGTGCTCTTTTTGCGTGCGCGGGAGATAGTACCCCGGTAACTTTAAATTTGAACACCACGCTTGGCGTTTGGTGGTGGGATAATAGGCTAGATTCTTCCTATTTAACTTTTGCTACAAATAACGGCGTGGACGAAATTTATTACTATACCAGCTCGTTTGATGAGAACAATAAAAGCTTTATTGAAAGCGCCGCTGGTTACAATATTTCTGTTTACTGGCTTACAGGCGACTATACCTGGATAGAAAATCCGCAAGATTTTTATAATGAAATGGAAAAATATTTAAGTTTTCAAGAGTCGAGCGAACATAAATTTGCCGGCGTACACTTAGACGTTGAACCACATCAACATCCAGAGTTTGACGAAAAGCGAGAAGGACTTATTACAAAATACGTAGAATTTATTTATAATGTTACAAACCGCTATCCGCAAATTAATTTTGATATAGACATACCCTTTTGGCTAGAAGACGAAATAACGTTTGAAAACGAGACAAAAGAAGCCTATAAATTTTTAATGGACTACGCAGATAGAACTTTTATTATGAGTTACCGCGACAGCGCGGAAGGAATAGTTAACGTAGCCAGCGATGAGCTAAGCTATGCCAGTACCATAAATAAAGAAATATTTTTAGGCGTGGAAACGGGCGAAGAAGAAGACATAGTAACCTTTTTACAGGAAGGAAAAAATTATTTATATAATGAATTAAATAATTTAAATAAATTTACAGAATTAAATTATAATGTAAGCATACACCATATAAAAACGTGGAAAAATTTAAAAAATTGAAAAATTTATAAAAAAACGCATTTTTTTAAGTAAAATATGCGTTTTTTGTTGTTTTTTTAATTAATTTTTTATTTATTATTTTTTTAATCTATTTTTATACTATAAACATTTGGCACTTGTTCGCGAACAAATAATGAATATTTTTTACACGCGGACTCGAAACTAATGTAAACTTTGCCGTCCACGTAATCCAAATCTTCCGTCATACAAGGCGCGGAGATTTTTTCTTCCAAAACTTCGCTATCTAGTATCCATACGGGCACAATATTGTTGTCTATATATAAATTTGTATCGCTTGGCTCGGATAGCACGTCTTTATAAACGTAGATTGTGGAGTTCGGTATGGAATAGGACGTAGACAGAACTATCTTTCCGCTATCCGTTATAGTCATGCCTTGAACTAAATTTGTTACTGAAAGCACTTTATTTGGAACTGTACTATCTAGCCCGGCGAAATTTTCTTCATTAATTGTATAACCAAAAATTACTGCCATGTTTGTACCGTCTGCGCACTCTATATGGTGGCTAGAATTCGTTTCGTAGTTGCCAGCTCTATAAAACTCACCTATCCATAAAGTGCTACCCACAACAGAGCAATAATCCGCATTATTGCCAACTTCAAAGCTATCTTTAATAACAACCGCGCCGCCATTTTCTACGTTAAGTGCGTCACTTAAATAGAACGTGTAAACATAACCTTCCGTTGTTGCAAGCCAAAATAAATTTCCAAATTGTGTAATTCCGCCGGCATGACCAAAATAGTCTTCACCGTTAAATTTTAAAGTAAAATATTTTATTGTTTCGCCCGCGCTATTTACTAGATACACCCTAGACGGCAAGTTTTCATTTTTCATATATCCGCTAAACGCGTATATATCTTCGCCGCGAACGTAAGTAAAGCCCTGCTGAGTAAAACCATCTTCTATTCCAGGAATAGCAACACTCTTTTCCGCCCTTGTGTAAAATTCGTCGTAATTATCGGCGTAATAATAAAATAGTGTAGCAAGGCTTAGTAGTAAAAAAATGCTAGCAAGTACTATGCAAATAATAATAAATACTTTTTTTGTTTTTGTCATATTTTTTCCTTTTTTATTATTTTTTTATTAAAAAATATATATTTTTTATTTATTTTAACATTTTTTATCTATATAAATCAACTTTTTTGTATTTTTTAAATTTCTTTTTTTCTGCATAAATTAACGCTTGTAAAATTTCATATTTTAAAGGCGCGCGAACGTTTTTTCTCATTTCAAAGGTATCCACATTTTCTTTAAGCATAATTAAATCGTTAATATGGTCTATGTAGCCAGCCTTGCCTACGTCGCCAAAAAGCGTTCTTGCTTGAATATCGAATTTTTTTTGTAAATATTTTTCTACGTCGTACGAAAATTTAACTAGCTCGAAAAAAGTAACATAGTTTATGCCCGTATGCTCCTTTTTTAAAATTAAGAGATTATTTGCAAGGCTATCTCCACTTAAAGTTATATTTTTCATAAAATATTTTCTCCTTTAAAAAAAGTATGCTATAAGCATGCTTTATTATAACACTAATTTATTTCTCTGTAAAGAGCAACAGCTAACGCCCCAGGCCCTATATGGCAAGACACGCTTAGTGAAAGCGGGTCGCAGAAAGCTACTTCCACGTCTGGAATTGCTTTTTTAACTTCTTCCACAAATTTACGCGCGTTTTCTTCGTTATGTGTGTGAGCAAAGCAAAGTTTCATATCCTGCCTTACGTCTTTAAACCTAGTGTTTAGGTCGGCTTTAACGGCATCTATCATTGCTTGGCAAGCCACCTTAACGCCCATAACCTTTTTAAAAGCGTCTAGTTTTCCACCCTGAATTTGAAGCACGGGCTTAATGTGCAATAGCGTTCCAAGTGCGGCACCGGCAGGCGTTACGCGACCGCCCTTCTTTAAATATTTAAGCGTGTCCACCATTATGTAAATGCTGGAATCGAACTTGGTATCGGTAAGAATTTGCTTAATTTCCGCACCGCTCTTGCCGCTCTCTGCCATGTGCTTTGCTTGGAACACGGTAGCTTTAAGCGTTACAGATATGCGCTGATTGTCTACAACAAAAACTTTGCCAGCAAACTTCTCTTCTTCCGCAAAATTCATTGCACTTTCGCAGCTTTTACTTAGCCCGCTAGACATTGGAATATACACTATTTCGTCGTAGTCCTTTAAAATGTTGTCCCAAAAATCTTCAAGCGCGCCAAGAGCTGGCTGAGAAGTTTTAACGTCTTCGTTGTTCTTTAATTTTTCATAGAACTCGTCTTGGCTTAAATTTATATCTTCAAAATACTCATCGTCGCCAATAGTAAAAGGCATTGGCAATACAAAAATGCCATTTTCCTTTGCTTCCGCCTGAGTAATTCCACTATTTGAATCTGTTGCTATTGCTATTTTTTTCATAAAAATCTCCATAGGTATTTAAGCATATTTTGCTTTTGTTGTAAAGAATTTTTATTATTTTTTCCTTTTTTGTTGAAAAAAGTCTGTAAGGAGCCTAGAACACTCCTTCTCCATTGTTCCGCCCGAGTAGATAACCTTGTGGTTTAAACGCTTGTCCTTAAATATCAGTTCTAAAAAATCTATATCAGACGTTTTATCGTACGCGCCAAAGTGGCACTCCGCAATTCTTGCATTTGCTATTGCGCCCGCACACATTGGGCAAGGCTCTAAGGTTACGTAAATTTCCGCGTTTTCAAGGCGCCAATCTTTTAGCCTTTTACACGCCTTCTCTATTGCCAAAATCTCCGCATGGTTTACAGCATTTTTACTTTTGTTCCTTGTGTTGTGCGCCTTGGCTAAAATTTTGCCGTCTTTTACAATCACAGCGCCTATGGGCACTTCGCCCTGTTTATATGCCTTCTCTGCCTCCATTAAAGCAAGGTTCATGTACACTTCTTTCATAGCGTTCCCCAAATAAACGTAGAAATTGTAACGCCTATGCTAAGAATAAGTGTAGAGTACAAAAATATCTTTTCCTTAAAGGCAGGCTTTCTTGTTTGGTGTATGTTGATGCCAATATACTCTACCGGAATTTTTAAAGACACTTCCTTTAAATATGAAGTTTGGCTTTCTGGTTGAACTAATGCGCCTTCTGCGTTTTCTTGCTTTGCGTACGTTTGAGCGTTTGGTTCGAACTGTTCTTTGAAATCTTTCACAAGGTTTCCTATCCGCTTGCCCGTAGTCTGCTTAAATAGTAGGTAGATAAGCCAAACTAAAAGGAATATTGCAGCTATTAATACAAGAAGAATTATAAGCATAGCCACAAAGAAGTTAGAGCCCGTTATAGCCGAGCTAATCTCGCTTAAAAAGTCGCCTAAAAATAAGTTGTTTGCGCCGGCGTAATCTAGGTACACGCTTATGCCGTTATTCATAAAGTGCACAATCATAGCCGGGAAAATGCTGTTTGTGGATATTGTTAAAAAGGCTAAAAGCGCGCCTATAATGCTTGCATAGAAGAACTGCTCTATATTTAAATGCATAAGGCCGAAAAGTAGCGCGGACAAAATTATTGCCTTTTTCATGCCTAAATCTTTAAACCCGCGAAGTAGAAGCCCGCGGTGCGCCACTTCTTCGCAGAACCCCGGAAGTATGGCAGTGATTAGAAGGTTTACTAAAAACATCCAGAACGGATAGCTTGTGATAATAGTTCCGCCGCCGGTGGAATAGTTGTAGCCGAATAGTTGCAATATAAAGCTAAAAAAGGAAGAAACGGCAATATTTAATAGGAACACAAGCACGCCAATGCCAATAGAAATTAGCACGCTTTTAAAGTTTATTTTGTTGAACCTAAAATCTTTAAACGTGGTTTTAAAGCTCTGCTTGTTTAAAAGCGTGAACATAACAACGGGCACTAAAAACATAAAGCCTATTTGAATAAGCCCGTTTAAAATATAGCTTTCCGCGTCGCCTAAAAAGGAAAATAGGTCAACCGCGGTAGAAATTCTTACTAGCACAAATAAAATTATTAAAACGTAGTACGTTAGCCCTGCGTTGAAAAAATCTGTTCTTGGCTTCATAGCAAAATTACCCCCAGTCCACTTAGTAAATCTATAATTAAAAACATAGCGCCCAGTATTACGCCCAAAATTATAGGCAAGTTAGAGCTTACTTCTCTACTTTCCATAGCAACGTAACTTTCAAGCTGCTCTTCTGTTAGAACTAACTTTTTATCCACATTTTTAAAAAGTTTTCCAAGAAGCCAAATAATTACAAAAGCCGCCGCCGTGGTAGCTAAACCTATTAAAAGTAGCGCCCAGGTTGGAATAGCTATTTCAAAACTAAAATTCACATAGTTTAAAATTACCACAAGCGCATTGTTTACAAAGTGAATTATGATAGGTGCAAGCACGCTGCCCGTTTTTAGCGCAGCATAACTTAAAATTAGCCCGAATAAAAGCGGGAACACAAACTGCTGCACGGAGCCGTGAATTAGAGCAAACAAAAGTGACGTTATCACCATAGCCGGCACAGCGCCTAGCTTTTTGTAGCCGTTTAAAATTACGCCCCTAAAAATAAGCTCTTCTAAAATTGCAGGCACGCCGGCAAGAAGAATTATATTTAAAATAAGCCAGCCAAAGTTATCCATAGGTAGCGGCAACGAGCCCGCTAGATTGTAGCCAATGTCCACCAAAAAGCCGTCTATGCTAGAAATTAGCGGATTTATTCCAAACACGCCAATAACTGCAATAAGCACGCAAAGCGCCGCGTTTTTCCAGCCAATGTTAAAGTTTATTTTACTTGCTACTTTATAGTTTATATCTCTATTATATACAAAATACACAATTAAAAAGCCAATCTGCGCAAGCATAACGGTAAAAATTTGAACTACAATGTTGTTTATTAAATTGTTGTATGCTTCTTCCGTGCCCGCAAAAAAGGTTAAAAGTATAACAAAAAGCGCGCCAAGCATTTGCGGCGTTAATATGCTCCAAAGATAAATTTTTCCACTGTCCGTTTTCGTGTAGTAAAATTTTTTCAAAAAATTTCTCCTAAATTCATGCGCCTAAAATGGCATTTTACTTATGGTATTATATATTATATTCGTTAAAAATCCAAATAATTTACTAGTTTTTTCTTTCCGGCAAATGTAAAAGGCTTTTCGCTCTGTCCTTATTTGGCTCGCCTAAATATACCTTATATAAGTTTTTTATCTGCTCGTTATCGTGAGCCTTTCTTATAGAACTTTTAAGGTCAGTATCAAACAGCCCTTTGGCGCGTTTTTTTACTAGCGGCGTTTTGTCAAAATCTCTAGGATAAAGCGGCATACCCGTGCCGTTCACGCACCCGCCCGGGCAAGCCATAACTTCTATAAAGTCGAACTTCTCCCCGGCTTTCAACCTATCCAGTAGAATTTTTGCGTTATTAAGCCCGCTTGCAAGCGCCACCTTTATTTTTCTTGTGTCCAGCTCTATAACGCGCTCCTTAATTCCGTCTAAACCCCTATTTATTTGATAGTCTAGGTGCTTTATAGAATTTTTGTTAAGCCTTTGGCTAAGCGTTCTTAGCGCGGCTTCAAGCACGCCGCCCGAAGTGCCAAATATAACGCCCGCGCCGGACGCCATGCCAAAAGTGCTATCAAAGGCGGTGTCTGCTAAGTTTACAAAATCTATATTCCTTTGTTTTAATAGATCGCCAAGCTCGCGCACGGTAAGCACGGCGTCCACGTCTAGCCCGCGGCTTACGTTTATGCCGGCTTTTAAGCGCTCTAACCTTTTAGCAAGGCAAGGCATTATACACACAACAAAAAGACTGTCCGGCTCCACGCCCAGCTTTTCCGCGTAGTACGTTTTGCAGATTGCTCCAAAAATTTGTTGTGGCGATTTTGTAGTGGATAAATTTCCCTTTAATTCTGGATAAAACTTTTCCACATACTTAACCCACGCCGGACAGCACGAAGTTAAATGCGGCAAGTTCTTTCCGCTAATAAGCCTATCCGCAAGCTCGGCGGCTTCTTCCATAATGGTAAGGTCAGCGGCGAAATCTAGGTCAAACACGTCGTCAAAGCCCAAGGTTTTAAGGGCGGTAACAAGTTTACCTTTAAGGTTAAGCCCCACTTCCATGCCGAACATTTCCCCCATAGCCACCCTAGCGGACGGCGCGCACGCCCCCACAACTCTTAACTTTTTATTATTTATAGCCTTTAAAATTTGTTCTACTGGTTTTTCCTGTTCTTTAATTTCCATGCTATTAATTTTAGCAAAAAACCAAATAAAAAGTAAAGGAATTAAAAAGGCATAGTAAAAACTATGCCATAAACAGTTAAAAATTATATAACCTTTTTTAAACACAAAGTAGCTTTCTCTTATCAAACTCTCAATATTAACCCGCGAGATTGAAGAGCAAAGCCGGGCGCGCGGCGTAGAACTCAAGTTTCACATAGCTGCCGGACACAGAACCACGGTAGCCCGCGTTGCAGGCGCCGGAGGAGGTGGAACCCGCGGAAGAAGTCCAATATTGGACTGTACCGCCATTTTGCCTAGCTGGCGTTGTGTAACTGCTCATTGTAGATAGGCATGAATAATTTGCTAACGCAAAATCACTTGGTGAACAGAGCCTTGCCTTATCTTGTACATAACTTGTTATTGGGCTTGAATCAAAGCCATACTCAGCATTTATATAATCTGCTGATGTTGGTAACCATACCTTTTGGTCTGATAAGGCTGAAGTTATATCTGCTTCATCTACACCATTGTATTCTAATTCGCCTTCTGTAAAGTTCCTGCCTGTTACCTTTGCTTGTTCTTCACTTGTTAAAGCTTGATTGTAAAAATATGTTGTTAAGTAGTTCCTTATAGCGTTATCACTTCTTGCATAGTTATTTATATCTCCATAAGATGTGGTACTAGTTGGATAGAAACTTGTATTAGCACTTAGGGCTAATTCGCTCAAGAGTACAGCATTTTCCGTTTCTATTTCTGTTGGATTTAACACTCTCCATTGAATTGGTTCTACCTTATACCAAGAAGCTTGATTTGTTACTGTTTCGCCGTTCATGTAGGTGTATGAACTACTATAAAAATCTGGTGTTTCCATTCTTACATAGGTATTGCCGTCTATGTATGTATACTCTTTGCTTTCCACTAGTATTGGTGTAGCATCTTTTGCTGAGGTTGAGCTTGGTAGATTACAATCATTAAAGGTAGTATAAATTTTTCCTGTTTCTACTAGGCTTGCATCATTTGATGATAATAACGCTTCTAGTTTTACATTCATAGTGTTACCTACATAACGTTGTGGATATTTACCCATATTTACATAGTTATAGGTATTTCCTTCCCATTCTATTTGATACATTTTATCATCTGTAAAATCAAAGCTTATACTTACATTTATAGTTGCACTAGTAGCACTTTGGTTTAGCTCTACTACTAGTTCATACACTTGTGTATCATTTGGTTGTATGTTTTGTATATACTGAGCATATTCTGTTACTGTATAATTAGTAAATTCATAGGTGTTTACTCCGCCTGCTACTAAGCTTGGTTCTGGCGTTGTTTGGTTTGCTATTGTAAAATTACCTACTCCCTTTATTCCTGCTTCTGTGTTATTTGTTACTTCCATCCTATATTTAACTGCTTTGTTTGTTTCCGTTAAACTAGCTTGTAAGCCAGACCATGTAGCGCTTGAACCTGTATTCGCTCCACCTATAAAATTATTACTGCTACTTGGTGCTAATGTCGCATGATTTTCCCCTGTATATGTTATACCATTTAAGTTTATAGCTTGCTTTTCAGTAAAACTAACATCCATTTCAATTTCGCCAGTAGCTAAACTATTCATAAAGTCGTTTAAAGTTACTGCTATTTTGTAGCAAGTAGTTCCTGGTGTTGTTTCGTTTGTTCTTGCAGGTATTGTAAAACTATATGTAGGCGAGCCAGTGGCAGTGGCAGAACTAGAACTTGTTCCTGTATATGTTGTAATAGTAAGCTGACCTTGTTCTACATAGGTTGCTAGTGCTTCGCTTATGCCTTGTACTGTTCCTTGCACTTCAAACGGAGAATAGTTTGATACTGTAAATTCGTAAACTACCACTTTATTTGTACTTGTATAGTTTATATCCCCTATTGCCCAAGTGTCTGCTTGTACGCCGCTTTGGTTTACAAAATATGTTGTAGACGGCTCACCGTTTGGATAGTCCTGCCCACTTGCACGTGGATATGAATACGCTTTAAACGTAGGTTGTCCTGTTGGCGCGCCTTCTGTAAGCACAGCTGCACTGCTAACATCTGCGCCTTGTTTTAGGCTTGCGTCTACCATTACGTACACGCCGTCAGCGGTAAAGTTTAGGGTGCTTGTCACATTAAACTTAGCACTAGTTGCCGCCAGCACGCCTACTACAAATAGGCTTAGGCAAAGGCAAAGTGTTGTAACCAAGGCTATTATTTTGCTTCTTTTTTTCATAATGTTCTCCTTTGTTTATTATTTTTAGTTTTGGTCTTTTTATGCAGAGTGTTATTAGTCTATTAGTATTTTATTCTACTAGCCCTATATTACCATAGATTAATACGCTTTGTAAAATAATTTTATCTAAATAATTAAGGTTTTTAATTACTCCGCAAGCCCGACGGAGATCCTTCGGCTACGCTCAGGATGACGCAATGGGTTGCACCCATTTGCGTTGCAGCGGAGCAAAGCCTACGAAGAGCCTTTGCAAGTACCTTCGAAGACGCTAGCGAAGGCTTAACCCCGCTGTCATTCTGAGCAGCGAGCACCCAGCGTTAGCGGTGCGACTATCTGCGAAGAATCTCCTTGCCACCCTAGCTAGCGAGACTCCACCTTATCTTCGGTAGCCCTTACTTTCGTCACCCTGAGCGGAAGAAATCGTGTTAATTATCATTATTGCTAGACGTCACTTTTTCTTTACTAAATAAGCTAGTTTGCAGTCGAACGGGTCTCCGTCGGGCTATACATTTTTGTAATTTCTGCTAGTTTGGGTAAAATGACCTTGCAAATTATTTTTGCAAGGTCATTTTACCCCCCCCCGCATTTTTGTCAAGCGAAATTACAGGCTTTTGTGATTTTTTTACTTTTCTTTCCTTCCACCATGCAGCTTGAACAAAAATGCAGGATAAATAGATATTTTTTAGCGTTAAGTTTAACTTTTTTAAAACTCTTCTAACCATATTTGTTTACTCAGTCTTTACTACCCAGATCCTTCGACTGCGCTCAGGATGACGAAAAAGAGAAACTCTTTTTCGTTGCAACGGAGCATAACCGTTGCAAGAGTCTTCGAAGGCTCTTCGTAGGCTGTACCCCAACGCTATACAATTTTCTTCTTTTGCCCTAACCCGCGGAAGCTACTCGCCCGCGAAGCTTTTGCCCCGTTGCCGTCATTCTGAGCGGACTCTATTTTCAATAAAAATCCCAAATATTGTTCAAAATATTGAATATTTTATGCGGCAAAATTCAAAATGTTGAAATTAGTTTAAAATTTTGTTGACAAAAGACTCTCTCCGCAACTATAATTACACCATGGACAACTTTTTTCAAGATAATTTAAAGGAACTAGCAAGCAAAACGTCGCAAAACGAGCTTGCTAAAAAAACAGGATTTTCTTCCGCCAGCATTAGCGGATATATTAGCGGAAAGAGTGAGCCTTCACTCAAATTTTTGCTTGCCTTAAAAGAGCACTTCGGCATAGACATAGACCGCTTTATAACGGAAAAACTTTCTAACACAAACGTGGCGAGCAGTAGCACCGTAGACGACAAGTTTGTAGGCAACTATATCGTGTACTACTACGATAGCTCGGTATACAAAGGCAAAGCTAGCAATCTTTCTAAAAACACGCTCAGGTACGGCGTTATTAGCGTGTTTAAGCAAAACAGCGACACAAAAGTGCTAGCAAGCCTTATGAAAGACAAGGAAAACGCAATAATTTTAAAGGAAAAGCTAGAAGATTGCAGAAATATTGAAGAAATTTTAGACGTTTACAGCAAAGAAGACACCTACACGGGCAGCATAGAGAGCACAAGCACACAGGTGTTCATATACATAAAAAACACGGGCAACAACGACCAAGGGCTAATCATTTTAAACAATCCGCCTAGCAACAAAACGTATATTGGCGGGCTTGGCACTGTGAACAGCGTATCTCGCGGACGCGAACATATGCCGTGCGTGCAATTTATGATAATATCAAGGCACATTTTGCAAATTCCAGACGGTGAAATATACAATTTGCTCGCGCTTGGCATGGCGGAAATTAACGTAAAGAGCGAAACGGAGCAGCTATATAAGCTCTTTCAAAACCTATCGGAAAACGCGGACAGCTTGACGGAATATCAAAGGCTAAAAATTTTTGAAGACAGCCTATCTAACACTCTTTTAGACCTTATCGACGCCAACATGTTCAGATTTGCCAAGGTTTCTGGCATGGAAGACGACAACTATTATAGAATTATCAGAGACGAGGAATAGCGCCATGGCAAAGGACTACAAAGAAATTTTTTCCAAGCTAATAGCAGACATGAAGCTTAAAAAGTCGCTTGGAATTGAAAAGGTACAAAAGGCGTTTAAACTCGCGGAAAGTTTGCACGCAGGGCAAAAGCGTAAGTCCGGCGAAGAGTACATTTTGCATCCCGTTGAAGTAGCGCTCACATTAGAGCAGCACGACTTCGACTCCAACGTGATAAGCGCCGCCCTTCTTCACGATGTTGTGGAAGACTGCGGCTACACTGTGGAAGAAATCAAGCACGAGTTCAACAGCGAAGTAGCAAACATTGTAGACGCCGTGTCCGCGATTACGGCAAAAAGCCTTAAAGGCGAAGCCGCGGAGCTATTAAAGCAAGACGAGTTTGCCAAGTTCGATTTAAAAGAAATGAGCTATCAGAAGCTAATAAGCCTTGGCAAAATCAACAAGTACGCCTTCTACATTAAGTTTGCAGATAGGCTTAACAACCTTCGCACAATAAGCTGTTTTCCAAGATACAAGCAGGTGGAAAAGGTGCGCGAAACGTTGCGCTGGATACTCCCACTTTTAAAGCTATTCCGCGCGTACAAATTCTACAATGAAATTGCAAACGAGTGCTATTGCATTCTAAACGAAGACGACCTAACCAAATTCAACATAATTTACGACGCGTACTATTCCTTCAACAAGCGCATATATTCCGAAGTGAAGGAAAGCTTGCTGCTTAGTTTAAACGACTATTTAAGAAAAAACAAAAAGCCCACGGAAAACACGCAAGTTAAACTTAGAACTTGCACCAAGCTTGAAGTTGTGAACATGATTGAAGACGCGTTCGACATAAAGGAAGTTAAAAACATAAAGCAGAGCCAGTTCAACAAGGTGCCTATCACAAAGCTTTACATAATTTTAAACAATTCCATTCCCACGCGCGAAGCTAAGAACATTGTGTTTAACATAATTGAAAACGATTTACAAGACGTTTTAAAAATTATAGGCTACGAAAAAAATACGCTATTTAACTTCAACTATCTTGTGATGCAGGACAGATTCAGGAACAAATATCAGTTAAAAGTGTTCAACCTTGCCGACTACGTAACATTTAGAAACGGCAGCACGGACGGCACGGACATAGACCTAGTAGACGAGCACGCAAGCGAAATAGTTACGCGTTACATAAAAGTGAAGACGCGCTCCGGCGAAGAGATTTTTATGCCGGAAGGCTCCACCGTGCTAGACTTTGCCTTTAAGATACATAAGGACTTTGGCTTTTCCGTAAAGTACGCCTTTTTAAACGGCTCGCCGTCCAAGTCTCCAATATACACGCGCCTTGCCGAAGGTGACAAGATAAACTTAGAGATAGCCAAAACGGAAGACGGGCTAGTTAAGAACATAGCCGAGCTCCGCTGGATAACCTACTGCAAAACAGACACCGCCCAAAAGGCACTGATAAGGCATTTTGAGAAGCTTTTATAAAAAAATGTTATAAATAGAGCGAACCCTATTTTTGCAACACAAAAATAATATGTGGCGGGTCGCGGGAGGAGATTCATTCGCGGATAGTCGCACCGCTTACGCTGGGTGCTCGCCGCTCAGAATGACGAGAGCATTGCCTACGAAGACTTCTTCAGCGGATCTATCAGCGACACACTTCCGCCAGTTACCCGCGAAAGCTCTTCGTAGGCCATGCCCCGTTGCGACGCAAAAGGGCTCTACCTTTTGCGTCATTCTGAGCGAAAGAAATCTTGTTAAACACAGCTAATGCTAGACCTGTGTTTTATTTAATATTTTGTAATTGTGCAGTCGAACGAATCTCCTCCCGCGACCCGCCATAAATAAAATAGGACTCTCGCTAGCCCTAACCGCAAGGAGATCCTTCGCAAGAAAAATTTCTGCGTTTTTGGCGGGTTTGCTATTCGCAAACGCTCGCCTTTAACACTTGAAATTTTTCTTTTACGCACCAGACGCAAACTCCGCTTACGCTGGGAGTTATAATGGGGCCCCCGAAAATTTTTAATTTTTGGGGAAAGGAGAAACTGCGTAACCTTTTAGATAGTTGCGTTTAGCAACTTCTAGGGTGGAGCAAGTTTCGACGCACTCTCATGCGAAGTCAATGCTTCGAAGAAATTAGGGAGTTCCTCTTTCGGTCGAAATGACGGCTCGGAGCGCGCTGGAAAATTAAAAAAAGCGAAGCCCTGCTTTCGTCATTTCGACCGGAAGAAATTTTTGCTTATAAACCTTATTTCACTTAATGCTAGACGTTAAATTTGTTTTGTTGCCCTAGTTAATATGAAGCGGAGAAATCTCGGCTACTTGTTAATTTAAAGTCTGGCTAATGCTCGCAGCGAAGCGAAGCCTTCGCAAGAATCTTCGAAGGCTCTCCAACGCACTACCCGCTCTATCTCCCCATAAAAAAAACACCAGAAATCTGGTGCTATTTTTCTATGCCACTGTCAAGAGACTTTTTCGAGTACTTTTTCTTCTCTTCTTCCGCCGCTCTCTTTGCAAGTTCTTCCGCTTCTCTTTTAGCCTTTGCTTCTTCCGCGTCAAGTTCCTTGTTAACACGCTTTTCTATTTCTTGAACCTTCGCGCGCGCAAGCTTTTCCTGCTCTAAAATCTGCTGTTGCCTAAATTCTTCAAACTTAATTCTAAGCCTACACGTGCTAAGGAAGTTCTCTATTGCTACCGTTTTATTAAAGTTCTTTAAAAAGCTCTCCTTTAAAATTTCCCCGTACACGCTATCTATGTTGTACACGTCTTCGTATAGCGCTAGGCTGTTCGCTTCGCCAGATTTTAACTCTTCCACCGCCTGACTTAAAAGCTCTATTCTATTATTTAAATATAACACTATTTCGCTGAGTTTATCCTTCATAGCAGGCTCTGCGCTTTCCATTTCGTTGAGTATGTCCGTTTTTAAGTTCTCTGCATTCTCTATGGCAAGCTTAAAACTCTGCGACACCGCCCTGTTGCCGTTTTCTAAAAATGGCTCCACGTCTAAACTTTTTCTAGATTTCGCCTTTTCTATTAAATTTCTAGCATAATCTACGTCTAAGGAAAACTGCTCGCCAAAAGGGTTGTATCCCTTTTCTTCATACGCCTTCCCTAAGTTTTCATTTATTAAATTTAGCGCGTTGAAAATATCAAACGACTTCTCCTTAGGAGCTACTTCCACCTTTTTTTCTTCCATATTTTTATATTAACAAAAGAAAAATTTTAAGTCAATTAAAAAGGTACACTATTTTGTTTGCTTTATTTTTAAAAATTTCGTATACTAATCGTGTAAAAAATAAAAAGGAGAATTTTATGGAACTTAAAGGAAGTAACACAGAAAAAAATTTAATGGAAGCTTTTGCTGGCGAAAGTCAGGCAAGAAACAAATACACATATTATGCATCTAAGGCTAAAAAAGACGGCTACGAAGAAATTGCAGCAATTTTTGAAGAGACAGCAAACAACGAAAAAGAACACGCTAAAATGTGGTTTAAGTATCTTCAAGGCGGTGCAATAAAAGATACGTATTCAAATCTTCTAGACGCAGCAGCTGGCGAACACGGCGAGTGGACAGAAATGTACGAAAGAATGGCAAAAGAAGCAGAGCGCGAAGGCTTTACAAAGCTTGCAGCTCAGTTTAAGGGCGTAGCTCAAATTGAAAAAGTTCACGAAGAACGCTACTTAGAGCTAGCAAAACAGCTTAAAGACAACACTATCTTCAAGAAGACGGATACAGTTATATGGCGTTGCCGTAACTGCGGACACATTCATGTAGGCAGTGAAGCTCCAAAGGTTTGTCCAGTGTGTGAACACCCACAAGCATACTTTGAAGTTGTAAAGAAGTAAAACACACAAAAACACGGCAGGAAATTTGCCGTGTTTTTTTTAATAGTTTTTTGTGTAAAAAGTTGACCTAGCCGAGCCATGTTTTTGAATTTCTTTTAAACCACATAACAATTTCAAATTTTTTTCTATAGTTTTAACATTTAAAGTTGGACATTTTTCTACAATATCATTTTTAGTAAATTTTCCAATAATATCATTTATAGCACTCTTTACCATGTTTAACGATGTGTTTTTATAGGTTATAACTTCAATTCTGTTTTCAAAATCTCTATACGCTGAAACAATTGTTTCAAGCATGTACTTTATAAAAGGCATAGGGTCTTCCTTGCCTTCAAGCCAGCCTGTTTGCGATTTTTGAAGAGCGTCGTAATACAAATCTTTACTGTCTGCAATTTTGCTCTCTATAGAAATATATTTTCCTAGCATAAAGCCACTTTTATATAATAAAAGCGTTGTAAGTAGCCTGCTCATTCTTCCGTTACCGTCTAAAAATGGGTGTACACAAAGAAAGTCGTGTATAAAAACGGGAATTAAAATTAAAGGGTCAACCCTGTTTTTTGAAATTTCCTTATTATATTCTTCGCAAATTTTTTCTACTGCTTCCGGAGTTTCATAAGGAGCAAGCGGAGTAAAAAGAGTAAAACTTTCGCCCTTTGAATTCACAGCAGTAATATAGTTTTGAACGCTTTTGAATTTTCCGCCAATTTCAAGTCCTGTACGGTTATAAAGCATTTTATGAAGCTGTAAAATATAGTTTGGCGTAAGTGGGATAAATTCATAGTTTTCATGCAAAACGCTTAAAACATCTCTGTAACCTGCAATTTCTTCTTCTGCACGATTTTTAGGCTCGCTTTTTTCTAATAAAAGTTGCTTTAAGCGAGTGTTAGTTGTTTGAATACCTTCAATTCTATTGGAAGCTTCCGTACTTTGAATTTTCGCAATTTCAACTATCTTTTTTAGTTCTTTTGGTTTTTGAGATAAAAAAAGTTCTTCCTTACCCTTTGCTTCATGAATCCTTCCAAGCAAAAACATTATTTCTGAACTTAACTTTAAATTTTCTAGTTTTGAATAGTCAAATGTTCTCATAATCTCCTACCAATAATTAAGTATCTCCTATATTTTATAAAAAAATAGGAGATTTGTCAACTTTTATCTCCTATTTTATTAAAATATCTCCTATTTTTTGGCTTAAAATAGGAGATTTTTTTAAATTTCTTTCACACCTTTTCTAGTTTGCCCGTTACAATAACGTCTACATCTAAGTTTAAAAGATTCTTTATGGCTACGTCGCCAATGTTTAGGTTTTGCTTTTTTAGTTTCTTTATCTCTCTTATTCCTTCGCTAAGTTTTTCTTTTAATATGGCATCTGACGTCTTTAAAGTGTAGGTTACACCGTTAAAAACTACACTTGTGGTTAGCACACGCTTTGGAGCAGTGAACTCCGTTATGCCGTACGCTTTTCCGCGCGGGCAGCTGTTGCCGCTTACCACTACTTCGCCGTTTATTTCTTCAATTTTTAGCCTGCACCCAATGGGGCAGCAAATGCATACCGTTTCCATATTACTCTCCTATATCCACAAATATATCTCCGGAAATTTGCTCGTAATCTACTTCTATTTCTTGCATCTCGCCCGTGGTTATACCCACACAGAATTTTTTTGCTATAACCTTTCCGCCGCTAGACACCACTATGTTCGTCTTTAAAAAATTTGCGTTCGCGCGCATATAGATTGTGAATTTGCCTTCCGGCTTTCTATTTACAAGCTCGGGCATGGTGTAAGATATTTTATTTGAAAAATATATCTTATTTTTTGGATATTTTTGCAGTTTTCCAAGCGCGTGGAGACCTGCGAACTTACCCGCAATTTCCCCTTCTTCCGTGGCATTGTCTGCAAGGTCGTGAATATGAAGCACGTTGCCGGATACAAATATGCCGTCTTCGCTCGTCTGACGCTCGTCGTCTACTATAACGTATTTTCCGCGCTGTACGCTCTCCGGAAGTAGCGAGTTTTCCGGAATTAAGCCTACGGAGAGCAAAAGGCAGTCGCACTCCAAAAACTTTTCCGTTTCTTTCTTTATATTTCTGTTTTCGTCCACTTCGGCGTAGTAGATGCCTTCCACGCGCTCCTTGCCCACCACGCGCGTAACCGTGTGGTTGTAGAGAAGCGGAATATTGAAATCTTCTATACACTGGCGGATATTTCTTCTAAGCCCGGACGAGTGCGGCATAATTTCACACACAAGTTTTACTTCCACGCCTTCTAGCGTTAGCCTGCGCGCCATAATTAAACCTATATCGCCGCTGCCAAGTATTACCGCCTTTTTACCCGGAAGTTTGCCATAGAAATTTATCATTTTTTGAACGGTGCCCGCAGTGTAAACGCCGGCAAGACGTTTGCCCTTTAAATAGATTTCTCCCGCCGTACGCTCGCGCGCGCCCGCGGCAAGCACAATTGCGCCGCAGTCTATAACTTCTTGGGAGTTTGGCGTTATTACATACACCTTATTCTTTTGAATGAAGTTTACATAGCTATTTAGCATTACGTCTATGCCCTCCCTTTCCACTTCGCGCGCAAGCCTGTCTGCATATTCCGGGCCAGTAAGCTCTTCCTTAAAATGCTTTAAGCCAAAGCCGTTATGAATGCATTGGTTGAGTATGCCGCCAAGCCTTGGCTCGACATCAATTAAAAGCACGCTCGCCCCTTGCTCCTTTGCTTTTAGGGCAGCAGACATGCCGGACGGCCCGCCGCCTATTACTACAACGTCTGTTTTCATAACTCCCCCTTTTGCATAATAAAGCTATTTGCGCTTTCCTTCTTCACGTCTTCAAGGTTTAACCCAGCGTTTTTTGCTAAGAGTTTACAAACTTCAAGCATGCATTGCCCGCCCTGACATCTTCCCATGCCCGCGCGAACACGCCTTTTAACCGCGTCTACCGTGTGCGCTGGAATAGGAGCATTTATTGCGCGAATAATTTCGTTCTCGCCTATCTTTTCACACCTGCAAACTATTCTTCCCGCAGGCTCGGCGAAGTAGCCTTCGCGGGCTATCATGGTTTTATCTTTATTCTTTTCGCCGAAAAGCTCTTCTACCACGTACTCCGCTATTGCAGGCGCAGAGCTTAACCCCGGAGAGTTTATGCCCGCAATTAGCACAACGCTTTCATTTAGCTTACTTTTTTCTACAATAAAATCTTCCCCGCATGAAACTCTTATGCCGGAAAATTGCCTTATATTTTTATTTAGCGGCACATTATTAAAAGTGCTTTTAATATACGCTAATATTTTATCTATGCCTTCCGTAGTTGTTTCCGTATTATAGCTTTCTATATCTTCTGCCGTAGGGCCTAAAAGCACGTTGCCGTCTACCGTTGGTGTGGCAAGTATGCCCTTGCCTAGCGCCGTTGGAAGCGGGAAGATTGAAAGTTTTACAAAGTCCGTTTTGTCTAAAATTATATACTCGCCGCGCCTAAACTTTAAGGGCTTTTCTTCCACTTTTAAAAGCTTTGAAATTTGGTTAAAGCCCGCGCCCGCTGCGTTAATCACCCTTTTTGCCTTTATTGTTTCCGAAGGCGAACTTATTTCAAAATAGCCATTCTTTTCTTGTACGCTTACAGTTTCAAAGTTTAGCTTGCACGTTCCGCCGTTTATTACGCCTTCTTCGGCTAGCGCTATTGCTAACATATATGGCGAAATTAGCCCTGCGGACTTTGCGTGCAGCGCGTACTTTATATCTTCCTTTAAATTGGGAGCTAGTTTTCTTAAAGCTTCACCTTCTACTATTTCTAGTTCTTTAACTCCGTTTGCTATGCCACGCGCTTTTAGTGCGTTTAATTTTTCTAGGTCGTTACCCACAACTAACGCGCCCGTGCGTTTGAAAGGAACTTTTAGATTTTTGGCAAGTTCTTCCGTAAGTTCGTTGCCGCGAACGTTGAAGCGCGCTTTTAGCGTGCCCGTTTCTGCGTCGAAGCCGGCATGAATAAGCCCACTATTTGCTTTGGTTGCACCTGTGGCAAGGTCTGGCTCGCGCTCTAATAGCACGCAAGATTTGCCCTTTCTTATAAATTTGTTGAATATTGCCGCGCCTATCACGCCGCCGCCGAAAACTGCATAGTCAAACGTCATGTTCTCTCCTTTATTGCCGCCTTTGCGGAAAGCGCTATGCGCTTTAAAAGGGCTTTGCCCTTTGCGATAGCAAAGCTATCGCCCGCAAAGGCTCTAAATAGTAATAACTACCAACTTATGAAGTGCCCTAGTTGCAGCAATGTAATCTGCATTTTTTTCTAGATACGTTTTAGGTTTTCTTCTCACTTGAACTACGGCATCGAACTCTAAGCCCTTACAGATTGTTGCTGGAACTATCATCACACCTTCTGGAAGTTCACTTGTGTTGTTAAGAACTAACCTTACACTTTCTAGTTCCGGATTGTTAAAATATAATCTTTCCGCTTCTTTAATGGTGGGCGTAATTACTGCTATGTGCTTAAAGCCCTTTTCCATACAAAGCCCTAGTTCTGTTTGAATTTCTTGCTTAAAATTTACACTTTGTATTTGTTTAACCGGGTCGCCGTGACGCTTAAAGTTTATTGCGCCCGTAAGGCCTATTAAGTTTTGAGAATATTCCGTAATTTCCACAGTAGAGCGGTAAGTTTTTGCAAGTTTAACAAGCCTTGCGTTGTTTAATTTTTTTGCAAGGTCGTCTAGATATGCGTGGTTAAGCACCCTTTCAATGCTCTGGTAAATATCTCCAAGAATTGTTTTTGGGCAAGGATAGCGTTTTGAAATTAGCTCTAAGGCTATCTCGCCATAATCCTGCATTTCATCTATTACGCAAAACTTGAATTCCTTATATTCCTGAGTGCCTAAAATGTAATCTTTTATATATAGAACTGGCGCAACGTCTTCAAAACGTATATAGTTTTGGGCAACGAATATATTTTGACTCATGCCGATAGCTTTTAAAAAGGCAAGGTAAATTTCCGTAATGTTGTTTATTTTAAACATACCAAGTAGTACCTTTTTAATTCTAGACGTCACCGCACTATTGTTAACGTTTTCGCCTAGCTGGTCTGCCACGTAATCTGCTATCCACTCTATTCTTGTAGCTGGCTTTTTATTATTGTAACGCTCGTTATAAAGCGCGTTTATTTCTTCCGCCTTTATCTTTCTATCGCCAAGGTTTATATCTTTCGCTTCAAAGCTTAGGCTTACCACGTCGTTTAAAAAGGTCTTTAAGCTCTGGAAAAATTCCGCACTTTCCTTGTAGCTTACTTCGTTTGCTCTCGCCTGATTTCCTAAAAGTAGGTCGTCGAGCATCTCTGCTCTGCTTTCAAACCAAAGTATGCCGTGAAGCTCTTCCTTTGCTATCTCTTCAAAGGTAGTTGTGTAAACGTTCTGCTCGCCAAGCTCTGGCAACACGTCGGAAATGTACCTTGAAAATAGCGTGCTAGGCGACACTATAACAATATCCTTAGAGCTAAGCCTATTCTTATATAATAGATACGCAACCCTGTGAAGCGCAATAGACGTTTTGCCCGAGCCTGCCACACCTTGAACAAGTAAATTTTCATAGTCGTTACTACGAATAATTTTATTTTGCTCTTTTTGAATTGTGGAAACAATCTCCTTCATTCTTGTGCCCGAGCTTTCGCCTAGCACGTCTTGAAGAATGTCGTCGTTTATGGTAACCGAGCTATCAAAGGCAAAAATAAGGTCTTCGCCTTCCACTTTATATTGCCTTTTAAGTAAAATTTCTCCGCTAATTTCGCCGTCGGGAGCTTGATAGGAAGCTTCGCCTAGCTCGTAATCGTAATAAAGCGAACTAATGGGCGCGCGCCAATCTAGCACGTACGGAAAACCCTTTTCGTTTTCCACGTATCCTATGCCAATATAGCAGCTTTCTGCTTCCTTTTCTCCGTCTTCTTTAAAATCTATTCTTCCAAAGTAAGCGCGGCTAAGCTCTTTTTCACATTTAAAGAGGGCGTGCTCTACGCCCGCCTTCTCTAAGTTTAAGTTGTCTAGTAAATTTCTTTGAACGGCAGCTTCTTGCGCGTCCATGTCGTAAAAGTTGTCCGCTATAAACTTTGATAGTTCATGCGTACGCTCGTTATAGTTATTTAGCGCGCTTTCTAAAAGCTCTAACCTTGCCTTTATGGCACTAAACACTTCCTTTAAGTGCGCCTTTTCAAGTTCTAATTCTTTTTCTTCTAACATTAATTCCCTCTTGTAACTTTATCTACTTCTATTGTTCCGTCTTGGATATTAAACGCATATTTATTTAGCGTGCTACCCCTGTCGGCATCTGAAATGCACGCGAAAGAAGTGTAGCTTATTGTGGATAAATCCTTTATAGACGTTGGATTTTGCGTGCCGTTGCTTGCCACCTTTAACCTACCGTTAAAGTTGTTGAACATTATATCTGTGTAGGTATAATTTGGAACGGAGTTCACGTACTCGCATTCTCTAATTCTTGCAATATAGTAGCCATCGGATAGCGCGTAGTATTCCACTTCAACGCCGTTTAGTGAAGTTGGCGTGTTTTTAATTTGGAAATAAAAGTAAGAAGAGCCTTGCTCGTAGCGAACTAAATAATTTTTTTCAAATGAGTTTACTGCCGTGTTGGAGTCTTGGAAATTTAAAGCAATGTTGTATTCGTTTGCATTTAAACTCTCGTTAAAGGTTATGGTTAAGGTGTAGTCTATAACTATGCCGCCGGCAGACCAATCCATTCTATAATTATAGGTGTTCTGCTCGTCTAGAAGGCTGGTAGCTAAACGCTCTACTTGGAACACGGATATATTTTTATAAGTTGTGTTATAAAAATGTGACGTATCGTACACGCCGTTTGTTTCTGCGCCAGATTGCCCAAGGTCGAATATTGGCATTATTAAAAGAATGTCGTCTGAAACGCTTTTATAAGTTTCAAGCCCGCTTGTGAACACATTTCTATCCGCCGTTGGCATAGAACCTTCTATTATGTTTTCTTCTACATTTGAAATAAAGGAGCTTTGCCTTGTGGTGATGTCCATGTACTCTTCGTAAACTGGGCGAGAGAACGCCTTGCTTGTAAAGTTATAAGCTTCTTCTCCGCAAGCGGTTAGCGTGAAAAGTACAAGTGCTAAACTTAAAACTAAGGTCAATTTTTTCATTTTTTACCCCCTTTGGAAGTGCTAGTTTTGTCGGTTTTTGTCGAATTTTTGGGTTTAGACGCACTTTTTGTAGTTTTAGAAGAGTTTTTAGGTTTAGCTTTTACTACTCTTTCCTTTTCTTCTTTCTCTTCTTTTTTCTCTATAGCTTGCTCTTCGCTTGTCTTTGGAACGTTTGCCATATCTTCTAGGTTATACACATAATTTGGATCGTTAGTTACGCTAAGAAGTACAGCTCTAAAATAGTCCTTGCCTTCCGGATTTGCGTAGCCACTCTCTAAATATGCGGTATATCCTTCGCTAACGGCTGTAAACATCTCTTCTGTTATCATAATAGGAATGTTTATAGCTGTAAGCTTATTTCCAACTTCTTCTCCTGTAAGCTTTGGAAGTTTTAAGCCAAGGTCTTTAAATTTTTCGTGTAGTTTTTTCTCTGCTATTTCAATTTCTAAGCTATCGGAAAAGCTTGTAGCTGCACGAAGTAAACAATATGCAATTTCGTATTCCGATTTTTTCTCGTAGTAATAGCTAAGTTCGGAGTAAATGTTCGCATACTGACCTTGCGTATAGGCGTAGTTAAAGGCATCGAAAAGAATGTTTTTAAACTTTTCTAAATTCTTTTCCTTTTCAAGCTTTGCTTCTAGCATAAAAAGGTTTATGTTTACAGGGTTAATCTTTCTAAAAAAACCTAAGGTTTCCCTAGCTTCTTTATATAGCTTCAATTTTATCTCAGCATGGCTGAGTAAGGTTAAAATTTCATTTTTTATAGACGGCTTCCATAAAAAATCTAGATTTGGGTTTAAATAGGAAAACTTTTTCACTTCTATTTCATTATTAAAATAGTAAATAGGATATTTATCCTTTTTAAGTTCCCAATCTTCCTGACTTTCAAGCACCTTTAAAATTTCTATGGCGTCTTTATTACGGTCGGCATAGATGTAGTTATCCGCCTTTTCAAGTAGTCTATCTTTGTCTATTTCCGGTTTTTCGTTAAGGCCGTTATCAAGAAGTATTTGATAGAGCTTTTGCCCTAACTTCTTCACTTCTTCCTTATCCTTTTCACGCCTACCATACTTTGTAATCATGTCCACCAAATATGCTTTATCCGTCACAGTTCCGCCAGTAAGTTTGTTTAAAATAGCTTCTGCTCGCATTGCTCCCTCCACTTTAACTTTATTTTAACATATATAAAAAATATTTCCAAATTATTTGGAAATATTTTTCAAAGGTTAAATTTTATAAGGCTATATGCCTTTAAGGCAATTTTTTGCGTTTTGCAATTCTTACTTCGTCGCGACGTTTTAAAAACCTAAATTTTTAAGCTGTAGCTTCTGAGCTCTCTTCTTCCACTTCCACATTTAATATATCCATACATAGCTCATGTAGTGCGCTTGTGGAAGCAAGTGTAGTAACTCTGTAATATTCCACATCTGCCTGAGTGTCGTCTTCAAAATATAGATATATTCCGCTAAAACCTACGTCGCTAGTAATATAGCAATACATTATATTTGTTTGAACTGGCCTTGTGGAGTAGTTCGGATTATTGTAAATTTGCCCGTTTACATACACGTTTTGATATTCGTTATATTCAAAAGTAATTTTAAAGCCAGATTCCGGCGTTGTAATGCTACCTTCTCCAATTCCCGTAGCTATTTGGCTTACTATTAGCTCTCCTGCAAATAGCGCAGAAAGCACACTTTGCTTAAAGGAATTTCTAAAGCTTGTTACAAGCCTGTTGTAATCTTCTTCCGTTTGACCGGTAAAAGAAGATGACGTTGTGTCGTAGAAGGCAAGTTTTGTGCTATCTCCTACGTATTCAACCGTTAGCCTATCCGGGTCTTCCATTCTAGGAAGATAGTCCTTTGGAACGATTGCGCAGATAATTAGCGCGGCAGCTATTATTCCTATCAAACAGTAACATATTATAAGCGTTATTTTTTTAGTCATGATTATTCTCCTTTGTCTTCCTTATTCTCGTCTTGTTTTTTAGCCCTAGGTTTTCTAGGCTTTTTGGCTGAAACGCTGTTTTCTTCTTTGATTTCTTTTGTTTCTTTTTCTTCTTCTGCGGGTTTTTCGTCCGTTTCAGGCTTTTCTTCGACCTTAACTTCTTGAACCTCGGCGTATTTTAACTCTTCTTTTTTAGCCTTTTTATCTTTAAGCTCTTGAAGTTTTTTAACGTTTTCTTCCTTTTCCGCCACAATCTTTTCGTAGTCTTCCTTACTGATTATGCCGTTCTTTAAGAAGACTTCCGCAGTTTTTACCTTTATTTCACTCTCTTTAACTTTCTTTATTAAATCGAACTCAGCCTTTGCTTCTTCTTCCTTTTTCTTTCTCTTCTTAATCTCGTTGTTCATGTGCCTTACAATCTGTTCAGTAGATTTTCCAGCAAGAAGCATTTCAAGTTCGTTCGTGTAAATGGTCTCTTTTTCAATTAGAAGTTTAGCAAGCTCGTGCAAATATTTTTCATTTTCTAAAAGAACTTTTTTAGCGCGCTCGTAGTTTCTATTCAAAATTTCTTGAATCTCTTCGTCTATTTCGCCTGCCACTTTTTCTGAATAAGTGTTTTTAGCTTGGTAATCACGGCCTATGAAAACTTCTTCTTCGTCTTCAAAACATCTGAAATTGAACTTTTGACTCATGCCCCATTGTGTTACCATGCGTTTTGCAATTCTTGTAGCAACCTTTATATCGTTAGATGCGCCCGTGCTTATGTCACCAAAAACTATTTCTTCGGCAAGCCTACCGCCCATAAGTTCGGCAATCTTGTCGTTAAGTTTGTTTATGCTAACGTGTTGGTCGTCGCCTTCTGGTTTAGTCATGGTGTAGCCAGCAGCTTGACCTCTTGGAATAATAGACACTTCTTGTACGCCGTCTGTAAATTTAAGTTTACTTGAAAGTATGGCGTGACCAGCTTCGTGATAAGCTGTAATCTTCTTATCATTTTCTGTTATTATTCTACTCTTCTTTTGCGGACCCATTATAACTTTATTTATGCCTTCCGTTAGGTCTTCCATTATAATTTTAGGTCTGCCCGCACGCGCTGCTAAAATTGCAGCTTCGTTTAGCATGTTTTCAATGTCTGCACCTGTAAAGCCGCTTGTAATTCTTGCAAGTGTTTTAAAGTCAATGTTTTCGTCGAGTGGCTTGTTTTTAGCATGAATTCTAATAATTCCTTCTCTGCCCTTAACGTCTGGAACGTTAACGTAAACTTGCCTATCAAATCTGCCTGGACGTAAAAGCGCTGGGTCTAGAACGTCGCTTCTATTGGTTGCGGCAAGCACAATAATTCCTTCGTTAGATTCAAAGCCGTCCATTTCAACTAAAAGTTGGTTAAGTGTTTGTTCTCTTTCGTCGTTTCCACCGCCAAGACCAGCACCACGCTGACGTCCTACGGCGTCAATTTCGTCTATAAACACAATGCACGGAGCTGACCTTTTAGCTTGGTCAAAAAGGTCACGCACTCTGGACGCGCCCACACCTACAAACATTTCCACAAAGTCTGAGCCGCTTATGTTTAGGAACGGCACGTTGCTCTCTCCTGCCACAGCACGAGCTAGCAAGGTTTTACCAGTACCCGGTGGGCCTACTAAAAGCACGCCCTTAGGAATTCTGGCTCCAAGAGCGGTGAATTTTGCCGGATTCTTTAAGAATTCCACAACTTCTTGAAGTTCAGCCTTTTCTTCGTCTGCACCCGCAATGTCCTCAAATTTAACCTTAACGTTCACAGATGCTCTTGCCCTAGACTTTCCAAAGCTCATAGCGCCTTTGCCGTTAGAGCTGAACATTTTAAATAAGAAATAGATTAATACTACACCTAATATAATATACATAATAGGCATAATGTAATCGAACACGGACGGGCCTTCTGGCATAGGGCTATAAGAAACGTAGGAAGGATTTTCCACGTTATTGCCCGCTATATCCGCATTTATTTCCAAAGTTTTATCTAAGAACCTTTGATAGAAAGCCGCATCACAACTTACGTAATAATCGGAATTTGTTGGGAAAGCCTCTTCCGGAATTTCAGAGTTTTCCACACGAATATAGATAGTATTACCGTTAACAGCATACCATTCGTCGATTTCATTATTTGTAAGCATAGAATAGGCTTGGTCGCCAGAGATTCGTTCCCCGTGCGAGCCGGTGTCTATAAAAGCAAACAGTATCACAAGTGCAAGTAAAAGCACTAGTGACAAATATAGTATTTTTTTCTTTCCGTTTTTGTCCAAAAAATAATTCCTCCAATCACAGCATTTTAAAACATTTTGAAGTTAAAAGCAAGTCTTTTAAACCACTAATTATTTTATTTTAGTGAATTATAACATATTTATTCGTTATTGCCAAATCTTTTGACGCGCAAAATTTGCAAAAAAGGAAAACTTTTGTAAAATTAAAAGATTAGAAAAATCCTTGAAAAAGCACATAAAAAAGCAAAATAATTTTATAAATTTAAAGGCAAAAAGTTAAAAAGTTTAACACTTTAAGTTTTAATAAAAATAAGTTAATTTTTAATACATTTTTACGAAATATCGTAAACAATATTTTGATTACAAATCAAGTACTATGCAAATAAAAACAATATAGCGCCAAAAAAGCCATTTTTGCGCCTATGTAATATTTATACTAAAAAAATTCTCTCAAAATGACATATTGGATTAAGCCTAGGAAGAACCTTCAAAGGTTCTCCAACAGCTCTATCAGGCTCATGCAAACGCTCTGCTCTGCTGCAATAAAAAAGTTTTTTCTTTTTTGTAATCCTAAGTGACAATAAATCTATTTTTTAACTTCGGAGCATTTACTTCGCACGAGAGGGCGTCGAAACTTGCTCCACCTAGAAGTTGCTAAACGCAACTGTCTAAAAGGTTTCGCAGTTTCTCCTTTCCCCAAAAATTAAAAATTTTCGGGGACCCCATAATAACTCCCAAGCCGTCAGGCTGGAGTTTTCGTTTGGTCGGTATTAAGAAAAATTTCAAGCATAAAAGGCGACGTTTGCGAATAGCAAACCCGCCCAAAGTGCAGAAATTATAAAATAAATTAACTGCTTAGACTTCGAAGAAATTTCTTCGCAAGAGAGTGCGTCGAAACATGCTCCACCCTAGAAGTTGCTAAACGCAACTGTCTAAAAGGTTACGCAGTTTCTCCTTTCCCCAAAAATTAAAAATTTTCGGGGACCCCATAATAACTCCCAGCGTAAGCGGAGTTTGCGTTTGGCGCGTATACTGAAAAATTTCAAGCGTTAATGGCGAGCGTTTGCGTTTAGCAAACCCGCCCAAAAGCGCAGAAATTTTTCATAGTACCGGATTCTCCGCCGGACTAGTATCCGCAGTAAGCGGTTCAAGAATGTTTTCTTCTAAATAGTCTACTATTGGGAGTGTTATAAAGGAATCGGCTAGCTTTGGGCGAAGATAATCGTTTACACTTGGAATTTGCATTACACCAGTAAGAATGAAAAGAAGCACAAAACTTATAAGTAAACCCTTAGCAAGCCCAAATAGAAAACCAAAAAATTTATTTATTCCACCTAAAAACTTAGAATTAAAAATTTTTCCAAGCGTTGCGTTTAAAATAAGCGCTAAAATTTTTAAAAGTACAAAAATAATTGCGCCGTATATAAGCAGTGTTATAATTTTAGACGCACCTTCGCCTAGCGTATTTGAAATAGAAGACGCAATTCCAATTGAATTATCTAGCGCGAGTATTTGTTCTCTAAGTAGATAGGTGAGTAGTACCGCAAGACCTAACCCCATTAGTGCAGTGAGAGATTTAAAGAAGCCTCTAAATGTGCCAACAATTGCAAATAATAGGATTAAAACTATTATAAGTATATCTATGGTAATTCCGTACATAGTGTAATTATATCCTTTTTTATAGATTTTAATATTTTTTGTGTATTTTTTATTGTAAACAATTTTATAGCTAAATATCCTTTGCATCTAGTGTTTTTAACTATTTAAAAATCTTAGTTTTAAACCGTTTTTTAATGTTTTAATGAGTAGTAACTAATGAGAAAAAAGTGTAAAAAACTGCCTTCTCAGCAAAGATTTTTAATTTTCTAGTTTTCTTTTATTTTTTGGTACAAAGTCAGTTTTAAAGTATAAAGAGAGATTAAAATTAGTATTTTATTAATATTTTATTTCTTAATATTTCATTGTGATGATATAAGTTCTATTAAAAACATATACAATATTTTATTTTGGTATAAGTTTTAATAAGATTTTTACAGTCTATTTTTTATTTAATTTAGCAAAAAAATATGGTAGTGCAGTAATATTTTTTTTTATTTTTTGTACTTTTTAAGTCATTTTTATATTAAAAAATTCTATTAAAACGATTATATTTTAAAAATGTTTTATTTTCTTTAAAACCTTTAACTAAGTAATGTTTCACGTGAAACAATATTTTTAAGTTTGTTTTGTTTAAATGATAAATAGTTATAACAAAACCATAATTTAAAAAGCAATATAACTATTAATAGTATTGTTCCTAGCCACGATTATATAACTAGTTATACATTATATAAAGAATTATATTGGTTACATTCTATCGAATTATAACTAAACGTTTCACGTGAAACATTATAGGTTTGTAAAGAGCTTTAAGACATTTTATAGGTAGATGTTTCACGTGAAACATATCAAAAAACCCTTATAAATAAAGGGTTTCAGACGTTTTGCTATCTCTTATTAATATCTTTTAAATTTTTAAGTGTAAGAGTTTTTGTTTTGGCAAGTTCTATAAGTTCTGCTATTCTATCTAAGTCGTCACGAGAATAGTAATCTATATAAATTCTGCCTTTTTTATCGTTACCAATTACGGAAACTTTTGTAGAGAAAACCCTTTGCATTTCGTTTACTAATTCTTTAAGTTCTACACTTTGCTCTGTCTTTTGATTGGATAGTTTTTTAGGATTAAGATAATTCTTAACAGCCTTTTCCAAATCTCTAACAGACATCTTGTTGTCACATGCCATGTTAGCAAACTTTAATTGTTGTGTGTAATCGGATACAACTACTAAACATCTGGCATGACCAGCTGAAAGCCTTCCGTTTTCCACAAGTTTTAAAACGTCAGGGTAGAGGGAGAGTAGTCTTAAAAGGTTAGTTACGTTTGGTCTACTCTTACCAATTCTATCAGCTACAATCTCCTGTGTGAAATTGTATTCGTCCATGAGCTGTTTGATTGCCTTTGCTGCTTCAACTGGGTTTAAGTCTTCTCTCTGTAAGTTTTCAATTAAAGCTATTTCTTTAATTTGTTTTTCTGTATAGTTCTTAACAATACATGGAACAAATTCAAGTCCGGCAAGCTTGGCAGCTCTGTAACGTCTTTCTCCGGCAATTATCATATAGCCGTCGTCTTCTTTGTTTACAACTAGTGGTTGAATGACACCGTGGTTCTTAATACTTTGAGCAAGCTCTTCCAGAGCAGTTTGGTCAAAATTCTTTCTCGGCTGGTTTGGATTAGGACGGATTTCTTCAATAGCTATTTCTAAAACTCCGTCGTTGTTTTCTTTTATATTATCAGCCGTTTTGCTTACAGGTTTTTCTTCCTTCTCGTTTTCTTCGTCGTAGATAGAAAAGAGAGCTTCTAAACCTTTTCCTAAACCTTTTTTCATAATTAATTACTTCCTCTTAATTTAAATTTTGTATGTTTAGTTATTTTTTTATAACTATCTTTGTTTCTTTCTAAGAATTCTTCGGCAAGTTCTAGATATGCTTCTGCGCCTTTTGAGCTTACGTCGTAAAGCATGATAGGTTTACCATGGCTTGGAGCCTCAGCCAAACGAACGTTTCTTGGAATATAAGTTTCATAAACTTTTTTACCAAAGAACTTTAAAATTTCTTGGCTAACTTCGGCTACTAGGTTAGAGCGCTTGTCCTTCATGGTAAGAATTACGCCTTCTATGTCTAGCTCAGAGTTTAAGTGGTGTTTTACAAGCCTAACCGTGTTCATGAGCTGACTTAAACCTTCTAAGGCAAAGAATTCACACTGGATTGGAATTATAATGCTATTAGATGCCGTAAGTGCGTTTACTGTTAGAAGACCAAGAGATGGCGGGCAGTCTATCATTATGTAGTTGTAGTTTGTTATAATTCTAGAAAGTATGTTTTTAACTATCTTTTCCCTAGAACTCATCTGCACTAGGTCTATTTCCGCACCGGCAAGGTCTACGGTGGCAGGAATGATATCTAGGTTTGGAATTAGTGTTTCTAAAATTACTTCCTTAATAGAACAGTCGCCGTCTATAACGTTATAGATAGTTTTTAGCTGAGAACTCTTTTCAATTCCAACGCCGCTAGTGGCATTTCCTTGCGGGTCCATATCCACAATAAGAACACGTTTTCCCATTAAAGCAATATCGGCAGCAAGATTAATACAAGTTGTGGTTTTTCCAACGCCGCCCTTTTGATTTGCAAAAGCTATAATTTTACCCATAATTTCTCCATTGTTTTAGAATACAGTTATTTTAACACAATTTACATTTTTAGGCAACAATTTTAATTGATTTATATATATATTATTTGTATATACTATATATAGAATATATAATATACATATAATTCCAAGAAAAATTTTACTTTGAAATATTTTAAGTTACAAAAATTCTACAAATTCTGACAAAATTAGCGTAAATTCTACAAAATTTAATAAAAAAACGCGTTTTTTGCCGTTTTTTTCGTGTTTTTTATTCAAATTTTTAAATTTTCGTGGTATGATAGGAAAAAAGTAAAATGTCATACTTGCTTGATTTTTTTTCTTGTTAGTGATAAAATTTTTTTAAAACTTTAGGAGAAATATATGGACGAATATGTAAAAAATTGGGAAGCCGTTTTAAACAAACTTGAAATGATGGTGAGCGCAGTATCCTTTGACCTTTGGATTAAGCCGCTTGAACTGCTTGAATTTAAAAACGGAAGTACGCTAGTGCTTGGGGCTTCTTCCACCACGGCTAAAAATCAAATTTTAAAGAATCATGCGGATAAACTTTCAGAGTGTATATTAGACGTCTTTGGTGAAGGCGTGGGCTATGAAATTTTAGACCAAAACGAAAAGCAGGAATATTTGAAGGATACCGTTGTAGTGGAACCCGCAGTGGAAGCAAGAGAAGAACACCCAAATAAAGGAATGTTCAACTCGAAATACACCTTTGATAACTTTGTAGTAGGCAAGAGCAATCAGTTCGTGTACGCAGCAGCAAGGGCGGTAGCAGAACACCCCGGTCAAAAATTTAATCCGCTATTTATATACGGCGGCGTTGGTCTTGGAAAGACGCACCTTCTTCACGCAATAGGCAACTACATTCACGAGCATATGCCAGACCTTAAAATAATGTATGCAACGTGCGAGAAGTTTACTAACGATTACATAGAAAGCCTTCGCTCGAATAAAGAAAATGAAACGATAGAATTTAGGGAAAAATATAGAAACCTAGACGTTCTAATGATAGACGACATTCAATTCATTTCAAATAAGACAAGCACGCAAGAAGAATTTTTCCACACCTTTAACGAGCTTTACCAAAACAATAAGCAGATAATCATATCCTCGGACAGACCACCTAAGGAAATTGCAACGCTAGAAGAAAGGCTTAGTTCTCGCTTTACATGCGGGCTTATTCAAGACATTCAAAGCCCGGACTTTGAAACTAGGGTAGCAATTCTTAGAAAGAAGAGCCAGCAAGAAAGGTACCTTATAGACGACGAAGTTATAGAGTTTATAGCTGAAAAGGTGGACACAAACATTCGTGAAATGGAAGGTCTGCTTGCAAAGGTCTACTTCTTTGCCACCCTTCTTGGCAAAAAGATTGCTGGAATTGAAGAAGCCAAGGAAGCTTTGAAAGAAACCATTGAAAAGAAGAAGGAAGACTTAAACCCAAATATTATTATAGAGTGCGTGTGCGACTACTTTAATATTTCCAAGGCGGACATTGTGGGAAAGAAGAAGAGTAAGGAAATAGTGGAACCTAGAATGATTGCAATTTACCTTATAAGCGAACTTATAGATATTCCTCTAATTTCCATTGGAAAGTACTTTGGCGGCCGTGACCACACCACTATAATTCACGCAAGGGATAAAATTACAGACCAAGTTAAAAACAACATTCGCATGGCAAACACTGTTAAAGACATAGAAAACATGTTCTCTGGCTATGTAAACAAGTGAACAACATGTGGATAACTATCAACAATTGGTGGATAGCTTGTTATTTTGGAAAAAAATCACAAAATTTGAAAGTTCTGTAAAGGCGTTTATCCACATAGAAAAACACGGTGTTGTGGATAAAAATTTTAAGTTGTTCACAAAGTTGTCCACAAAAGTTTAATCAATATATTGAAAAAATTTTCTTAATATATTATAATATAAATACTTTAATTAGTATTAAAGCGGGCTATACAATATATGGTATACGCAAAAAGTTATCCACATATTCACAGCGCCTAATGTTATTAATACTATTTAAATATTAAAAAAAATAATTAAAAGAAGAGGGGAAACATGAAAGTTATTTGCGATGGCCTAGAACTTTGCGACGCAGCAATCACAGTTAATAAGGCAATAGGAACTAGAACTACTAATCCAATACTAGAAGGCATTAAACTTGTAGCAGAAGACAATACCTTAACTTTAAGCGCTACGGATTTAGAGCTTTCCATTGAGAAGAAGATTAAGGCAGAAGTTAGAGAAGAAGGGGAAACCGTAGTTCCTGGAAAGTTCTTTTCAGACTTCATTAAAAAGCTTACCGCAGAGAGCATAGAGCTTACGTTAAATGAAAAAAATCAACTTAAAATTAAGTATACAGACTCGGAAAGTATTCTTCAATGCTATCCAGTGCTTGAATATCCGGGCTTTAAGAAGATTGAAAGCGGCGAGTACTTTGGAATAGAGAAAAAGAGTTTTAAAGAGCTTATAAATAAAACGCTTTTTGCCGTTGCCGTAGACGATTCTAGACCAATTTTAAAGGGCGTGCTTTTTGAAGTTGAAGAAAAGGAAATTTTGGCCACAGCGCTAGACGGTTATAGGCTTGCGCACATGAAAAAGGAGCTTAAAGCTAGCACGGTTAAAACGTCGTTTATAGTGCCATCTAGAAGTTTGGCGGAAATATCTAAGCTTCTTGACGACAGCGAAGATATTATAAACGTATACATTCAAAAGAACTACATAATGGCGGATTTTGGAGATTGCAAGGTTATAACAAGGCTGTTAGAAGGCGACTTTATTAACTACAATCAAATTATTTCCACAAGCTTTGAGACCGTTGTAAATATAAATAAAAATCAGTTTGAAGACGCGCTTGAAAGGGCTTCACTTCTCTCTAAAATAGGTCAAAACAACCTTGTAAAATTCGAGATGTCTGGCGATGTATTGTGCCTTACGTCCAATTCCGAGATTGGTAACATTAAGGAAAATGTGAACATTGCGCTTCACGGTAAGGACCTTACTATTGCCTTTAACGCAAGATATTTTATAGAAGCGTTAAGGGTACTTTCAGACGAGTTTGTTACAATAAACTTTAATAGCCCGTCTAACCCATGTATAATAAAACCGCTTCAAGGCGATGATTACTTATTCTTAATTTTGCCGGTTAGAATGATAAATTAACAAAATTTGTTGACAATAAAAAAAGTTTAGGATATAATCCTTTGCGGACACTGAAATATCCTAAATTTTTTTTAGGTAAAAAAATAAAAAAACGGAGGCAAAATATGAAGAGAACTTATCAGCCAAAAAAGCGTCAAAGAAGTAAAGTTCACGGATTCCGCGAAAGAATGAGAACACAGGGCGGAAGAAACGTTATTAAAAGACGCAGAAATAGAGGCAGAAAAAAATTAGCTGCATAACGCTTTAAGAGGTTTTTATGTTAAAGAAAGAAAACCGACTTAAAAAAAATAGACACTTTAATTATATCTATAAAAAGGGCGAAAAATTTTTTGAAAAACATTTAAATTTATGCATTTTAAAAACAAAATTTAAGCCCTTTAAAGTGGGCTTTTCAGTATCAAATAAGATAGGAAAAAGTACGGTTAGAAACAAGGTAAAAAGAAGGCTTAGAGAGATTGTCCGCTTGAACTTTTCTAGCATAAAAGGCACGCATAACTTGGTGTTTATAGCTAAAGACGGCATAGAAAAATTGAGTTACAAAGAGCTAGAAAATGAAGTAATAAATCTTTTAAAAAAGGCAAACCTTTTCCGTGTATAAGTTTTATAGGATTGTAACTATTCCTATCGATTATTTTTTTATAGGGCTTGTGTGGCTATACAAACTAACAATTTCGCCATTAAAGCCTAAAACTTGTAGATTTCAGCCCACTTGTTCCACATATATGATAGAGTGTATTAAAAGTTTTGGGTGCGTTAAGGGAATTTTCCTTGGCCTTAAAAGGCTTTTTAGATGCACGCCAAACGGAAGGTGCGGTTACGACCCCGTGCCTATAAACCTTAAAGGAGATACAAAATGGCTTTTTTAAGCTCGTTACTTATAACGGCGCCGTCTGGCGTGTGGCCAACAATTATAAACGCCTTTGAAGCAGTTGGCAACTACGCTTGGGCTATTATACTACTCACAATTTGTATAAAGCTTGTAATGTCGCCCTTAGACTTTTTTAACAAAAAGATATCAAGAAAAAACGCACAGATTCAAGCCGTACTTGCGCCAGAAATGGCAAAAATTCAAAAGCAATACGGCCACGATAAGAACTTATACAACCAAAAATTAAACGAACTCTATAAAAAGAATAATTTTAATATTTTTGGCTCGTGTATATTCATGCTTGTAAATTTCGTGCTAATTATCGTGATATTCTTTACACTTTGGAATAGCTTAAATTCCATGGCAAACTACAAAATTGCAGACCAGTATAATCAGCTAGAAACGGTGTATTATCAAACGTATGACCAAACTTCTGGCACAGACGAAGAAAAGGTATCAGCTGCAAACCAAGCCGTTGTAGTAAAATACGACGAGATTAAAGACAGTTGGCTTTGGATTGAAAGCGTATGGGTAAGCGAAACACCTTGGACGAACTCTATTCCAGACTTTAACGCCTATCTATCCATGATAGGAAATAAAGTGGACATTTTAAATACTGAAACGGGCGAAATGGAGAGTGTGAATTTCTCCGACCTAACGGAAACAGAGCAAACGGAAATACAAAATAGATACAACACCGTAATGAATCCGCTTCGCGAGAGTACGGGCAGAGCAAACGGCTATCTAATTTTAGTAATCCTAGCCGTTGGAACGGCGTTCTTATCTCAGTTCTTAAATGCATACAGAGTAGGTAAAAAGACGAAATCTAGAAACGGAGATAGTCCAAAAAGTCAAGCTTCAAATAAAATTGTTATGATAATTTTACCTATAATTATGGGTATATTTACACTTTTCTACAACTCGATATTTGCCCTTTACATCATAACCAGCCAGCTTATATCAATAATAACCACGCCGCTTATAGACTTAATTCTAGATAAGGTAGAAGCTAGGGCTGAAAAGAAGAAGGAAGCAAAGGTAGTGGTAGATTATAGTAGGAAAAAGTAGGGGTGAAGTATGATAGAATGTGAAGCTACTGGAAAAAACATAGAGCAGGCAATAACAAACGCACTTTTCGAGCTTAAAGCCATGCGTGAAGATGTGGATATTAAAATTTTAGACCAAGGCGGATTTTTTAAAAAGGCAAGGGTCTACGTAAAAATTTCCGACGACGCAATAGAAAAATATCAAAAGGTTAGAAAGCTTAAAGAAGAAGATAAAAAAGAAGAGATAGCGCGTGAAGAGAAAGAAGAACAGGCAGTAGAAGAGCCTAAAAAAGTAGAAGAAAAAAGAGAAATAAAAGAAAAACGCGAAGAAAAAATAGAAGAAAATAAAAGTAATGAATTAAACATAGAAAAGTTAAACGAAGCCGAGCGCGGTAAGAAGTTTATTGAAGGGCTTTTAAATGTACTTAACATAGACGGAAAGGTGCTTGTAGAAGAAAACGAAAGCGAAATTTTCTACGAAATTCAAGGGGAAAAGGTAAGCTCGCTAATCGGCTTTCGTGGAGACTGTTTAAATTCAATACAATATCTAATTAGCCTAATAAATTCTAAAAATAACAGGCATTCTAAAAAGGTAAGGCTAGATATAGACGGCTTTAAAGACAAGCGTAAAGCCAGCCTAGAAGCGCTTGCCGAGCGCATAGCTAAAAAGGTTTTAAAAACAAGACATTCTTCTAAATTAGAGCCAATGACGGCATACGAAAGAAGGATTATTCACACAGTAATACAGAACTACGAAGAGCTTACAAGTTACAGCACTGGCGAAGAGCCTAATAGGTATCTAACCATTGCAATTAAAGAAACAGACAATTAAAAACTTCGTGATACTGCAAAATATTAAAACACTGTTTAATTTATTATAGCAGTGTTTTTTAATTCCTTATAAACTTACAAAATTTTTATTTTAAAGTTGACATTTTATCTTAAAAGTTTTAATATAATAAAAGGAAGTTAAAGGGTTTCTTTAATTATCTGCTAATTTTTAAAAAAGGAGATTAAAAAATGGCAAAGAAGGGAGATTATTTTGGACTTAGTTACCTTGTAAGCGTTATACTTGCAATTATTCCAGTTACAGCATGGGTTTGCGGTTTTGTTACAAGATTTATGGAAGGCAAAATCGTAGCAGGTTTAATAAGGCTTATTTTTGGTTTCACTATCGTATGGATTTTAGACTTGATTTTTATGATAGTGTCTAAGCACATTTTACGTTTAATTCCGGTTTAAACCATAAAAAAACTTCGCATAGCGTCGTTTACTGTAAAACGAGCCCAAACAGTCATGTACATTTTGGTACACTCCTGCTTGGGCTCATTTTACGAGCCTAGCTCTGCTCGTTTTTTTATGGTTTAAACGGCTGTGCGTTCTTATTTTTATGCGGCGCCTAGCGGCGTTTCTAAAAAACGGGGTCAGACAGTCACGTACGTCTATGTACGCTCCTACGTCAAAAGCTGCGCTTTAATGAATTTTGCTAAAAGCAAAATGTCATATTAACGCTTGCTTTTTCCTTCTCCCCAAAAATCAAAGTATTTTTGGGGACCCCGTAAATTTTTGAGCCTTGTATTGCTTTGTTTTTTTGTGTTTAAACGGCGGTACGTTTGAGCCTTGCTATGCACCACTTTTATGCGGTTTAAACGGCGGTACGTTGTTTAAAGTTTTGAAGGTCCGACGGAGATCCGTTCGACTACATAATTGCTTTTATTAAAAAATAATAACTTAAACGTCTAGCAAAAAGCCGTGTTTAACATTTTTTCTTCCGCTCAGGATGACGAAGGTAAGGGCTTCGAAGAAAGTTTAAAAATTTATTTACTTTATTAATTTGCTTTAATATAATATTAAATATGAAAATTGGATATGTTTATATTTTATCAAATAAATATAATAATGTTTTTTATGTTGGAATAACTTCGGATATAAAAAAGAGAATCTATGAACATAAAAATCATATATTTAAAGGTTTTACACAAAAATTCAATGTTAATAAAGTTCTGTATGTGGAAAGTACAAAATGTATTACGGATGCAATAAATAGAGAAAAACAATTAAAAAAATGGACAAGAGAAAAGAAATTAGAATTAATAAAAAAAATAAACCCAGAATTAAAAGACCTATATAATGATATTTTAAGATCTTAAATTTTCTTCGAAGCTCTTACTTTCGTCATCCTGAGCGGAAGAAAAAATGTTAAAGACGGCTTTTGCTAGACGTTTAGGTTATTATTTTTTAATAAAAGCAATTATGTAGTCGAACGGATCTCCGTCGGGCTGACAAAAATTTAATTAAAAATAGGGGTCCCCAAAAATACTTTGATTTTTGGGGAAAGGAAAAGCCGCGGAGTGATATGCGCAGTTACGATAGTAACTCGCCTAGCGAAGCGTGCTTTGACGCGTCGAACGGATCTCCGCCAAGGCTGGCGAAGAGTTAAAGAAAAAATAAAGATTTCTGCCAAAGCAGACAAAATATTATTAATTTATATTTCATTATTTTTTATTAATTAAATACCCCTTAAATATTAAAAAAAATCGCGTGTAAAATTTACACGCGAAATGCCTTAAACCCTTTTAATTATTAATAAAAACACGCGTGTGAAATTCACATGTTTTTGTTAATTTATAGTAATTTTTTGTTAATAATTATTATTTTTAATTCTTGTAATTTTTTTTATTTTAAATTCTTCTTGTATTTTATAAATGTTTTATGCTATATTATATTAAACGTGTGAAAATCACACGCGCGGCTTCTTTTTTACAATAGGCTTGACGAATTTTGTAAAAAATAGTATTATCTTTACTGGAAACAAAGGGGTACGTTAAAAGGGGATTTATGAATAAGGAAAAATTTAATGAAGAACAATTAGATTATTTGAACAAACTTCTAGACGAACGCGGCTTAAACGTTAAATGGATAGGCAGACAGTATCTTGTAAATGTTGTGGAACTTGTGTTTTTTAATAGTAACTTAATGTTATCTTTTAATACAAAGGTATTTCCGGAAGTGGCAAAAATTTATGGCACAAAGGACATCAACGTGGAAAAGAGCGTTAGAAACGCAATTTTAAAATCTGAATACAAAAAGAATAACTACACCACAACAAAAATGTTCGTAATGGATTTAGTTCAAAAATTAAAATTATTTTCTCTTAATGGCTTAGCCGAGTTGACAAATTAAATTGCACTAGATATAATTTCTTAAAACAAGTTTAAGGAGATGTTATGATAGTTGAGGAAATAAAGAAGGCAAACGTTCAAGCGCTTAAAGATAAAAACGTGGTTTTAAGAAATATTTATAGCGTTGTGCTAAATAAAATTATGCTCGAAAGCATTAAAAAGAGAGAGAAGGGCGAAGAAATAACCGACCCTGACGTTGTTCAAATTCTTCAAAAGACAATTAAAGAGCTTACGGAAGAAAAGGAAAACTATTTAAAGGTTTCAAACACGGTTGAAGCCGGAAACATAGACGTTCAAATAGACTGCCTTAAAGGCTATCTTCCAGAGATGCTATCCGAAGAGAAGATTAAGGAGATAATTTTAGGGCTTGAAGACAAGAGCATTGGCTCTGTTATGAAATTCTTCAAACAAGAATACAACGGCAAGTGCGACATGAACACAGTTAGAAACGTGCTTGCAAATTTAAAATGAAAATTTATGCTATATCCGACCTTCACTTGTCCTTTGGCTCCAACAAGCCAATGGACGTTTTTGGCGAGCAATGGAAGGACTATCTTTTAATTATAAAGGCGGATTGGCAAGAAAGGGTGAAGCCGGAAGACGTAGTGCTTGTGGCGGGCGATATTAGCTGGGCTATGCGCCTTGAAGACACGGAAGAAGATTTCAAATTTTTAGGCTCGCTAAACGGGCATATTTACATGATTAAGGGTAATCACGACTATTGGTGGAACGGAATATCGTCCGTTAGGAAGGTGTTACCTGAAAATGTTACAGCAATTCAAAATGACGCCTTTAAAGCAGGAGACTACATTATTTGCGGCACTAGGGGTTGGGTTGTGCCAGAAACACCAAATGCCGGCAGCGAAGAAGATAAAAAGATATACGCGCGCGAGCAGATTAGGCTAGAACTTACGTTAAAGAGCGCGAAAGCACTTCAAAAAAATGGCGAAAAAATTATTTGTATGATGCACTATCCGCCAACGAACAGCGCATGGGACGATAGCGGCTTTACAAAGCTTTTTGAAGAGTACGGCGTGCAAGCCGTGGTGTACGGGCATTTGCACGGAAAGTATGTGAATAGAGAAAAGGTAAAAGAGAAAAATGGTATAAAGTACTACTTAACGTCCTGCGACCAAGTGGGGAATAAGTTAGTGGAGATTGAATAGAAAAAATTAGACTGTGTCTCGCGTCATAGCGGAGTAAAGTTTACGAAGAGTCTTCGAAGACTCTTGCAACGCCTAACCTTACTCTCGTCATCCTGAGCGAAAGGAAAGATGTTAAATGTGGATTTTGCTAGATGGTTTGCTTGAATTTGTAGCTTAGTTTATATGCAGTCGAATGGATCTTGGTACTTATGTTAACTTTTCTTTTATGGCTTGCAGAGTTTTTAAAGTTTTCATTTTGTTAGGTTTAGCTTTACAAACTCTACGAACCATAATTATAAAAAAACTGCAACAGCAGGATCCTTCGACTCCGCTCAGGATGACGAAAGCGGGGCGCTGGGGTTTAATGATAGTGGAGTAAGGCTAACGCAATAGCCTTCGAAGGCAAGCGAGCGTAGCACGGTGCTGACAGAGCAATCACAAGAGCCTTCGCGGGTAAGAGGCATAGCCTTCATTAATAAAAACATAAATTTTACGACAAGATTACTAAACATTTATGGCATCTTTCCTTGATATTTTAATATATTTTTGTTAAAATAACCGAAAGGAGATTTTTATGAGCGCTGGGCTTATCACTTTAATTGCAAATTTAGTTCTTTTGTTCTTCGTTTTAATGGGCTTTTTAGACGGACTTAGAAAAGGCTTAAAAAAACAAGCACTTTGGCTTGCCTTCTTTACGGGCGCAATTGTGCTTGCCTTTATCTTTACTCCGCTTATCACAAACGGAATAATTGATATTAGCTTTAATATCGACGGGCAAAATCAGTCTCTTCGCGATATGATTGTAAACATGATAACGCAGCAGGAAATTGTTGGCGGCTTGTACCAAGAAGGTTCGTCATTTGCCGGCATTGTGGATAACTTTCCTGTTATGGTAGCAAACCTTGTAGTGTTTGTGCTAGCACTCTACGTTTTCCTATTCTTAATGTGGATAGCTTACCTTATTGTTGCTGCCATTGTGTTTAGAAAGAAGAAAAGCTTAAATGGCAAGGTGTACACAATTAAAGAAGGTCAAGCGGTGGAGCTTATAGATAAAAAACCTAAAAAATATAGGCTTTGGGGCGCGCTTATTGGAATAGTTCCGGGCTTTCTTCTCTGCTTCTTTACACTTCTTCCAGTTTCTGGTTTAGTTGGAATTTACACGGACGCGTCAAACGCCCAAGTGGTGTATGCAGAAGATAGCGAAACGGCTGTTCAAAAATTGCTTAACGAGTATATCCCAGAAGAGTACAGAGCGTACATCGATGCCTATAATGGCACAATTATAAACGTAGTGGGCGGCGCTATCGGCTTCGACGACTTCTGTTTTAACGGCCTTGCGTCTATGAATGTGAACGGCAGCAAGATTGTTTTAAGAAATGAAATAGTAACCTTTGCCGAAGTGTACGATTCCGTGGAATTTTTAACCACGCTAGACTTTGAAAACATGGATTGGAAAACGTTAAACTTCACAAGGCTTAATAAGGCGGTGGATTTAATATTTGAATCCGAGTTATTTAGAAGTTTAAGCGCAGAAGTTATTCCTTATGCCTTAGATTATATAGAAACTAGCGACGTGTTAGACGGCACAGAATATAAAAGCCAAATTTTAGAACTTACAAACGCGCTTAAAGTTGGCTTTGGCGACAAGGTGGAAGCCGAAGTTTTAAAAACAGACTTTAAAAGCATTTTAAGCGTTTTTGAAACCATGTGCGAAAGCGGAATTATGGACGAACTTACGGCGGATACAATTGAACTAGACGTGGTTTTAGATACTTTAATTGCGGAAAACAATAAAAATCTAAATGATATATTAAATAATTTCTTCCAATCTAACGTAGTTAAAAGCTTGCTTGTGGGCGCTATAAATATTGGCTTAGACGCCTTTGAAGACACCTTGCCACAAGGCACAAATCTAGATAGGGTAGACGTAAGCAAAGTGGAGTGGTCTACGTTTAGAAATGAGATTAACACCATAGTAAATAGCGGTGTTGAAGTGTATAAAGTTTTAAAGGACTCCGAGTACAGTATAGACCAAATTTCCGCGGACTTAAAACTTGTATATGAATTAAATTATCAAAATCTAGTTACGCAAGCCTTCAAAATTTTGGACACAGCTAGCACAACTACAATATTTAAAAATACGGTAAACGGCACGAATATCTACGATAACCTTTTAAATGCCGCAAGAGATACCGAACTTGGCACATATTTAAACGTGGACGCCTTGAAGAGCGACAAGAACTTCTCTTGGAACGAGCTCACGCAGCCAGTTGTGAACCTTTTAAGAGAAACTGAGCCTATTGTGCGTCAGACGGCGGAATTTAGCACGCTTAACTACACAAGTTTAAAGGCGAGCGTAACCGCGCTGTTCGATTCTAATTTATTCGACGCGGTTAATATGAACGTTTTAGATAAGTTCTCCGATTCCTTTGCTAGCATTGAAGACCAAGACGTAAAAAATCTTCTAGACGGCATAGTAAGCGACATGAAAGAAAAGGACAGCTTTACCGAGCTTGAAGCAGACGTTATGAGCCTTCTAGACGTGTTCGAAATTTGCGGAATGGCGGAGCTTTTAGACCAAATGGTAGACGGCAACGTGAACTTTGCCACTGTTGTTAGGAACTTAGGCGAAGAAGTTTCCGGCAAAAAGCAGTACGAAAGTTTAATTGAAAGCTTCCTATCTTCTCCAATTCTTAAAAACACCTTTATTAGTGCTATGAACGTAGTTGTAGGCGTGGTAGAAGACGGACTTGAAATTACTTTAAATAGAATTGAGCCTAAGACGCAAGATTGGAGCGGTTGGGAGAACTTAGAAAGCGGCGTTAAGACAATGTTTGGCGAACTAAGCGAAGTTGTTTTAGCCTACGAAGGCGAAGAGCTGGTGTTTGATATAACAATGCTAGACGAAAACTTTATCTCTTGCATAGACAACTTTGGCGGCGCGCTAGACGCCTTTGCAACGCTTCCAGTTTGGAGCTATGAAGGTGGAAATATTTACGACGACATAATTATAGCCCTAGAAAACAAGGAAGGCTTAGGCGAGTTTATAAACTTCGGCGCAGCTAAACTTGAAAACTTCGTGGGCGGCGAATTTTGGAGCATAGAATTAAACGCTTACAAAACCTCACTTGAAAGGCTTATTAGCAAAACTATAACGCTTGACGGCGAAGAAAAGAACCTTTTAACAGCCATATTAGACGGCGGCGACATTACGGAAATTGTTAAGACGTTCACCACGGAAGACACGGACGTAACTAACGATGTGGACACAATTATGAAGCCGATATTAGAGCGACAGCTCTTTAAAAAGCTAGCCATAATGGTGTTAGACGAACTTAACTTCCAGGTTGAAAAGATAACCAACGAGAGCGTTACAGAAGACACATCCACACTTACAAAAATACCTTTTGAAACGGATTTAGCTGCACAAAGCACGGACATTTTAACAGTTATTAAGGAAGCTATTAAGGCTATAACGCTAGAAAATCCGGAAATTTCAGATTATAGACCGCTTCTAAACGCATTAAAAACAAACGCTGAAAACACCTACAACGGCTCTGACGGCGTGTTCAAACAAGTGTATGGCTTACTTGAAGCTTACGTAAATAGCGAAGTTAAGGGCACAATTGCAGACAACTTTGGGCTAAGCCAAGATATTTTAGACGGCATTGGCGACGTTCCGCTAGACACGCTTTTAGACGTTGCGGAAACGGCTACGGACGTTTTGGATAAAATTTCAAACGGCAACGTTACGGCGGACGACGTAAATAGTTTAGTAGACGAACTTACGGGTTCTGACTTAGAAGAGATTGTAACCACAATTGCAGACAACGGCGGCGTTTTAGATAATATTCCGGAAGAAGTGAAATCTGACGTTAGCGGATATATTGAAAATACGCAAATAGACCAGGGCTTAAAGGACAAAATTTCACAAATTCTTGGAATTGGAGCTTAAAATGGAGTTTTACCATAATCCAATAATGTTAAAGGAAGTACTGGAAGGGTTGAATATAAACCCTTCTGGTATTTATTTAGATTGCACGTTGGGCGGCGCTGGGCATAGCGAAGAAATATTAAAACATTTAAATGCGCACGGACTTTTGATTGGTATAGATAAGGACGACGACGCCATAGCTTACAGCTCGCAAAGGTTAAAGGGCTATAATAATAAGCTTATAGTAAAAGCGGACTTTAAAGACGTAAAGCGCGTTTTGGACGAGCACAATATAGGCTCAATTGACGGCGCACTAATAGACCTAGGTATAAGCTCGCACCAAATAGACGACGGCGAGCGCGGCTTTTCCTTTCTTAGAGAAGGAAGGTTAGACATGAGAATGGACAAGACGCAAGAGCTCTCCGCCTACGAAGTTGTGAACTACTATCCGGAAGATAGGCTTGTAAAAATTTTATACGAATACGGCGAAGAGAGCTTTGCTAAGGCTATTGTTAGAAAAATTGTGGAGCAAAGAAAAGTTAAGCCCATAGAAACCACGCTAGAATTAAAGGATATAATAGAAAGCGCGCTGCCTAAAAAGGTAATATACAAGAGCGGCGGCGCTAGTAAAAAGACCTTTCAAGCCATCCGCATAGAAGTGAACGGCGAGCTTGACAGGCTAGATAGCACGCTTGAATATTTAATATCCAAATTAAAGAGCGGCGGAAGACTAGCCGTGCTAAGTTTCCACTCGCTTGAAGATAGAATAGTGAAGCGTGTGTTTAAAACGGAGAGCACGGACTGCCTTTGCCCAAGCGGTGTGCCGATATGTGTATGTGGGCACAAAAAGAGCATTCGCTTAATAAACAAAAAGCCGATAATAGCCAGTGCGGAAGAAGTGAAACAAAACCCAAGGTCCGCGCCCGCAAAACTAAGGGTAGTGGAGAAAATATAAGAAAAATTTCTGCACTTTTGGCGGGTTTTTACACACACCCGCGAAGGCTCTTGCAAAGGCATTGCTTCGTTGCAACGAAAAAGGGAACAGACCTTTTCCCGTCATTCTGAGAGACAATAAATATTCTTTTACTTCGGAGCGTTTACTTCGCTAGGGGAGTACCGACCAAGTTCCCAAGCGTAGCTGGAACTTGCGTTTGGTCGGTATTAAGAAAAATTTCAAACGTTAAAGGCGAGTGTTTGCGAATAGCAAACCCGCCTAAAGTGCAGAAATTTTTCTTGGAGTGGAGAAATCTCGGCTACTTATTTTATTAGAGTCTGGCTAGCTAAGAGAGTTTAAAGGTTCTTAACCGCAATTTTGATACTCAATTAGAAATGTAGAGTAGCATAAAAGTAAAGATTTTTGATATATTTTGACTTTAGCTGCTGACCAGTGTAGTTTTACACTGGGCGGTCAGCAAGTTTTGGCAAAAGATGCAAAAAGATTACTTTTAGGCGGGTGTCCTTGCCGCAAAATTTTATATTTTGCGGCAATATTATCTTTTCTTTCTCTTTTTTCAAAGAACCTTTGACTTAAAAATTTTTATTATATATAATATACTCATGACTGAACCTGAGAAACTATTTGAATTATATACACTAGCTGACACTCTATGTAGTCAGCCTTCTTATGATATGAATTTAAGCACTTTAAAACTATTGTTTATGATAAAAAAATACTCGCCAGCATCTGCAAGTTTACTATTAAGTAAGCTTGGGCTTATTAAAACAAACCTTTCCGCCAGTTGCCTAAAACTTGAAACGGAAGGCTATATTATATCTAAAAGGGGAAAGGAAGACAAACGCTCAAGGGTCTACACAATTACGGAAAAGGGCGAACATGCGCTTAATGCGTACTTTAATTTACTTTCAAAGCTCGTGCGTGAAGACGTGTTCGTGGATAGGGCGCTTGAAGTTTTAAACAAAAAGGTTTAAACTAGAATAAATAATCAAGGAAATATTATGAAAATATACAATTCGCTTACAAGAAAAAAGGAAGAGTTTGTGCCGCTAGATGGTGGCAACGTGAAGATGTACGCCTGCGGAATAACGGTGTCCGCGGACGCACACATTGGGCACGCCGTGCAAGCAATTATTTTTGATATTATTAGAAAATATCTAGAAAAGCGCGGATACAACGTGACCTACGCTAGAAATTACACGGACGTAGACGACAAAATTATAGCTAATGCCAACAAGCTTGGCGTGAACGCACTTGAATTTGCACAAAAGAACATAGAAAAAGTGGAAAAACTTATGGCAGAGCTAAAAGTAACTCCGCCAAACCTTAATTTAAAGGCTACGGAAAATATTGGCAATATAATAGACTTTATTTCTAAGCTTATAGACAAGGGTTACGCCTATGCCACCCCGGAAGGCGACGTATATTTTTCTGTGGAGAAGGATAAAACTTACGGCAAGCTTAGCAACAGAAAGCTTGGCGAAATGATATCGAGCGTTAGAATTGAAAGCGAAGATAATAAACGCTATCCGCTAGATTTTGCCCTTTGGAAGAGTGCAAAGCCCAACGAAATTTACTGGGACTCCCCTTGGGGTAAAGGTAGGCCGGGTTGGCATATAGAGTGCTCTGCCATGAACTACTATCATTTGGGCGAGCAGATAGACATACACGGCGGCGGCAGAGATTTAATTTTCCCGCATCATGAAAACGAAATTGCTCAAACGGAGTGCTTAACGGGTAAACCGTTTGCAAAATATTGGGTGCATAATGGGCTACTAAAACTAAACGGTCAAAAAATGAGCAAAAGCCTTGGAAATGTGATTTCCATACAAGAACTTTTAGACAAATATGGCGCGGAAGTTATACGTTTTGGCATACTTCAAACCAATTATAAAAACGACGTGAATATTACAAACTCGCTTTTTCCAGAAGCAGAAAAGCACTTAATAGAATTCTATAAGGTTCTAAGCGACGTGGAAAAACTTGGGGTTAAAACGGATAAGGTAAACCCTTCCATAGACCAAGATTTTAACGCCGCCATGGACGACGACTTTAACACGGCAAAGGCACTTGCAAACCTTTACGGCTACTTTAAAACTATGAAAGCAAAGCTTGCCGTAAACGACAATAGCGTAGTTGAAGACTATAACGCAATTAAGGCTACGTATTCGATGCTAGGTTTGTTCACAGAAGCACCAAAAGAATTTTTAAAGGCACATGAAAAGGTGGAAGAAGTGCCGGAAGATGTAAAAGCACTTGCGGAAAGTCGCTTTCAAGCTAAAAAGGATAAAAACTTTGCCTTAGCCGACGAATTAAGAGAAAAAATTAAGCAAAAAGGCTATCAAGTTTTAGATACAAAAGAAGGCTACACCCTTACAAAGCTTTAAAAATTTTAAACGCTGTTCAAAATATTAAATTATTTTTAATTTTATTTCAATATATTGAACCTATAAAAAGAATATTAAACAAAAAGCACGTGATTTTACCCCGCGTGCTTTTATCATATTTTAGTTAAAGCGCTAATAAGATAGAAATATAGGGGGTGGCACTTGCAAAACGTAATAACACTAACAAATAGGCAAACGTTAAACATTTTAGGGGTAACCAAAGTTAGCGGCGTTAGTCCTAGCGAAGTTATGCTAGAAATGGAAGGCGATAGGCTGCTTATCACAGGTGAAGGCATGGAAGTCCAAACGCTAGACGTTGAAAATAAGGTGCTAACAATTCTTGGCAAAATAAACAGCATGAAGTTTTTAGGTGCAAAAGTGCCGCTACTTAAAAGGATATTTAAGTAATGCTAAATGAAACGCTAGCTCAGCCGCTAATATTTTTAATGCTAATTCTGTTTGGCTTTGCAAGCGGAATAATTTTTGATATCTCTAACTTTATTTTAAAGCTATGTAAAAAGAATAAAGTTTTAAAACATTTTTTAGATTTTTTTGCTTGCATTTCCGTTTTTGGCATCTTTTTTCTTTGTATATACACTTATAGCTTCGGCGAGCTTAGATTTTATGAATTTTTTGTGTTCTTCGGCTTTTTTAGCTTAGAGCGGTTTAGTCTTGGAAAAATAGTTGAAAAAATAATTGAAGCGTGCTATAATACCTTTGTAAAACTAGTAAACAAAATTAATTCAAGGAGAAAACGGCATGACGAAAAGCCTAGCTAAAACACTTTTAATTCTTAGCTCTGTGGTACTACTTGCACTTTTAATAATTGGTATAGTGCAAAGTTTTCAAATGTCTGCTTTAAGAAATCAGGCAAGCCTAGCCGAGCAGCGCGCGGAAGAAATGCAAACAAAACTTGAAGAAGTGGATAAAGAAATAGAATATAGAGAAAGCGAAGAGTATTACAAGGATTACTACGAGCAAGAGAAAAAGTACGGAGAAGAAGGGGATAAAATTTATCAAATAGTTTAAAAATTAAAAGTTAGTTCGCGTGTGAATTTCACACGCGTTTATTTATAAAAAAATTATTAGAATTATTCTAATATTTATTTTTATAAAAATTTTAAAAAATTAAAAATTAAATTCATAAATAAATTTTTTAAAAAAATAATAGCTATAATTAATTTTTTAATTTTAGCAAAAAATAAAAAATTATTTTTATTTTAAAAAAAATAATAAAAAATAATTTAAATTAAAAAGCAAAGTTCATTCTATCTGCTATAAGCATAATAAATTCAGAGTTTGTTGGCTTATAATACGGCTGAAAAATTTCAGCGTCAAATATTTTATTTATATTTACTAGCCTTCCAGAATTGTATCCTACTTCTATTGCATGGCGAATGTCGCGCTCCACCTTGGAAGCTGAGGTACTGTTCTCCTCAGCCACAAGCGGATAAAGCGTTTTTGTTATGCTGCTAGCTAGTTTATTATTTTTTACAACGTGAAAAATAGCCTCTCTTAAATACTTATACCCCTTAATGTTTGCAGGCACGCCCACTACTGATATTATATCAGATAAAATTTTCTCTAATTTTTTATTATCCATAATTTTTTCCTTTTAATTTTTAAAATATTTTTTCCCGCCGTTTTTTTAGTGCACTTTTTTTTGGCAGGGTTAGCTTTCCTTCTCAACATATTGTATAAAATTTAGCTATTTCACGTCCGCGTGACCTACATATAGTAGCATAAAAATCAAAAATGTCAAAAGGATTTTTAAACATTTTTTACAAAATTAAAATATTTTTACAAAATTCAAAAAAATAATGTAGAAATTTTAGAATTAAATAGAACTAATCAAACTTTTTATCCTTTTTATCGTCGTTTTGTAGGTATGTTACACAATAGGGCTTTTCGCCAATAGAGTTCACAGTTATACCGTTTGCTTCACAACATTTGTTTTGGTTAAAAAGGCAATTTGCGCAGCATTCTATATCTGCCGTTTTGCTTTCGCGCTGTGGGGCATAGTCTGGTGCTCTGTCAAAAATAAACCTAGATGTATCCGGCTCTTCCTTGTTTCCTTTAACATAGGTGGAGCAAATTATCTTCTTATTTATTTTAATGCTCTTTGCGGTGCAGGTGTATTTGTGGTTATATAGGCACTGCGTCTTTCTACATCTTAAATCCATAAAATAAGTTTTAACTAAAAATTTTTATTTAATCATATCTTTGACAAAACTTTTATATTTTGCTATTTTATTTTTAAGGAGTTTTTATGAAAGTTATTTTAAACAAAGACGTTAAAGGCACGGGCAAAAAGGGCGACGTTGTGGACGTTGCTGACGGCTACGGCAGAAATTTTCTTATTAAAAACGGGCTTGCAAGCCTTGCTACAAATTCGGCGATAAGCGAAAACAAGGGGCAAAAGGAAGCTGCAAGCTATCACAAGGAACAGGAGCGCCTTGCTGCCGTGAATTTAGCTGAAAAAATAGAAGGTAAAACTGTTACCGTATATGTAAAGTGCGGAGAGAACGGCAAGATATTTGGCGCGGTAACGTCTAAGGAAATAAGCGAAGCGCTAGCAAAGCAGGGCTTCGACATATCTAAGCAAAAGATAGAACTAAAAGAGAGCATAAAAAATCTTGGCGACTTTACAATAAGTGTAAAGTTATATCAAGGAGTTACTGCTAAGGTGAATGTGGTAGTGTTACCGGAGTGAGTGAAAAATTTCTGCGCTTTTGGGCGGGTTTGCTATACGCAAACGCACGCCGCGGGCGCTTGAAATTTTTCAGTATACGCGCCAAACGAAAACTCCAGCCTAACGGCTTGGGAGTTTTGCGCGTACTCTCTTGCGAAGTGGAGTCTTCGAAGTATAAGTAGCTAATTTATTTTATAATTTCTGCGCTTTTGGGCGGGTTTGCGTTACCTTCCGCAAAATATGAAATTTTGCGGCAAGAATATACCGCCTAAAAGCAATCTTTTTGGCTATATGGCATAAAAACGGCGCATAGCTACGTTTACTGCCAAGCGTGCCCAAACGGTCATTTAGGGAACTAAACTCCCGCCCACGTCAAAAGCTGCGCGCGTTATGAATTTTGCTAAAAGCAAAATATCATGTTTTCGCTTGCTTTTTCCTTTCCCCAAAAATTAAAAATTTTCGGGGATCCCAAATTAGTCCTTGTCGAGCCTTGCTCTGCTTGTTTTTATGTCATATAGCTATATTTTTAGTAAAACTTACTGACCGCCCAGTGTAAAACTACACTGGTCAGCCATTTTGTCAAAATATATCAAAAATCTTTACTTTTATGCTATTGTATTTTTCTTTATTGCTATATGGGATTGTTTTTTTGAGTTTAATTAGTAGCATGACTTTACAGAATGCTTCAAAGTCTCTTGCGAAGGCTTGCTCCGCTGCGACGAAAAAGGCTCTCTTTTTTCGTCATTCTGAGCGGCGAGTGTTTTAACACGACAATCCGCGAAGAATCTCCTTGCCGCCCGAGCTAGCGAGACTCGTATATGAAGTAGTTAAAAAATTTTATTTACTTTATTTTTAACTCCGCTGGCCCGACGGAGACCCGTTCGACTGCGCGCTTGCGCGCTCCGCTCAGGGTGACGCAATGGGTTGTACCCATTTGAGTCGCAGCGGGGGGGGTGCCGTTGCAAGAGACTTCGAAGAACATTCTCATATTCAAATAAACATTCCTAATCCGAGAGAACTGCAAAGGAAGTGTAGAAAAGAAACAGTTTGGGAGCAACATATAAGGCGTGGTCGAGCTTCGCTTGGGTTCGCCTTATATGGCGACAAAACGGGGTCCCCAAAAATACTTTGATTTTTGGGGTAAAGGAAAAGCCGCGGAGCGACAAACGAATGGCTTGCGAATAGTAACTCGCCTAGCGCAGCGTGCTTTGACGCAAGGAAAGGGGTATATTAGGGGAAACCAATTTTAAATATTTCTACTTTTCTTCGAAGAAATTTCTTCGCAAGAGAGTGCGTCGAAACATGCTTCACCCTAGAAGTTGCTAAAAGCAACTGTCTAAAAGGTTACGCAGTTTCTCCTTTCCCCAAAAATTAAAAATTTTCGGGGACCCCCATAAAAACTTCCAAGCGTAAGCTGGAGATTGCGTTTGGTGCGTATTCAAATAAACATAGTTTAATCCGAGAGAACTGCAAAGGAAGTGTAGAAAAGAAACAGTTTGGGAGCAACATATAAGGCGTGGTCGAGCTTCGCCCGACTCGCCTTATATGGCGACAGCTTTAATGAAGGGGGTATATTAGGGGGAAACAAAATTAAAAGGCGTTCGAGTAAAAGCTCGACGCCTTTTTTGAATTTTGTTGCCCCCTAATTCCCGAGGCCTTCCATTAACATCTTATCCGCAACTAGCGCTATAAACTCGCCGTTCGTGGGCTTCTCGTTTTGATTGTAGACCTTTAAACCAAATAAGGAGTTTATATTCTCAATTTTGCCCCTGTTCCATGCCACTTCTATTGCGTGCCTAATTGCGCGCTCCACTTTGCTTGCGCTCGTTTCAAACTTCTCCGCAATGCTAGGATACAACCTTTTTGTTATAGAGTTTATTATGTCTGGTGTGTCGATAGCCATCTTTATGGCTTCGCGCAAGAATTGGTAACCCTTAATGTGCGCAGGTATGCCTACCGTTATAAATACGTTGGAAATTTTTTCTTCCACAATTTTTGTGCGCATGGTCTTGTAATCCTTTTGAAGCACGGCTTTATCTTTACTTGGCTCCTTTAAGCCAAGCACGTCTTCAATTCTACTTTCAAGGTTCGCCATTTCATAGGGCTTAATCATGAAGTAAGACGCACCTAAGGAAAGCGCTTTGTTTATAAACCCTTCGTGAGACAAACTTGACGTCACTATTATTTTTGGCATCTTGCTTCCAAGTTTCTCTTTCAAATTTTCCATGAGCACAAAGCCGTCTGAGCCCGCAAGAACTATGTCTGTAATTAGCACGTCTACGGGAGTGTTTTCAACTTCGGCGAGCGCGGTTTTGCCGTCTTTGCAGCTGTTTACAATTTCATATCTTTTGTTATTTTCAAAGTATTCAATAATTTCCGATGTGGTTTCCTCTGAGTTATCTGCAATAAAAATTTTAATTTTTTCGTTTTCGTTCATATTTCCTCCAAAAAACTTTTTAATCGCGACAAGGTGATACTAGCACAAAACTTTTTGAAAACAATATGCAAAATTTTGGCTATTTTCGCGTGTTTTTGCCCTTATTCAAGAATTTTGGCGAAAAATATACAAAACGTCCTCAAAAGTAAACAAAAAAATTCAATTTTTATTAAAAACAGCTGTTATTTTTATTTTTTGTCTAAGTCTTCTTCGTGGAAATCTTTATAGCCTAGGCTTTTGTAGTCCACTTCATTATTTTGCCTTTGTGGCTTGCATTCTTGGATAGTGTCTTGCCTAAAACTATCTTTTTGGCTATTATATCTAGAATAATCTCTTGGGAAACCTTGGCTCATGTAGCCTGAATCTTCTCTGTTGTTTGTGTCTAAATAGTCGCGCCCAGCTTCCGTGTTCGTGTTTCTACGCTCGTAGTTTTCAGAGTAGTCGCGCCCAGCTTCCGTGTTTGCCAGCGTAGACTCTTTTCTTAAAACGTCTTTTTTCTTATCAAAGCCGTCGTCGTTTATTTTAATTCTGCCCTTGCCGCGAAAAGCTTGAATTACTATCCAAATGGCAGCTATGCCTATAAAAAAGTAGATAATTCTAGAAAACATACTGGCTTGGGAGCCGAAAAGTCCGGCAACAAAGTCGTATTGCAGCGCGCCTATTGAAAGCCAGTTCAGCGCTCCGAGCAGCACAAGAACAAAGGAAATAAACGTAATCATAAACCCTCCAAATTCAAAATTTCATGAATATTGTGCGCAAAATTGAATAATATATGCTAGGAAATTTTTAAAAATATTAACAAATTTCTTGACAATAAAATATAATAAGTCTATAATGTCGATTGTCTAGTTAAAGTTTTTAACTAGGCTATTAAATTTTAACTTATAGGCATAAAAAGCTTTATCGCGAAGTTTTTTTACAGCCTGAAGTTATTTTTTATTATTAGGAGGGCAAAGAATATGTCAGCAACATTTTTAACACCAGAAGGAAAAAAACAATTAGAAGAAAAATTAGAGTTTTATAAAACAAAAAAACGTCCGGAAATTTCTGCTAAAATTGGCATTGCAAGGGAATACGGCGACCTTAGCGAAAACGCAGAATACGATGCAGCCAAGGAAGAGCAAGCACAACTTGAATCTGAAATTCTTGAAATTGAAAACAAACTTAGAAACGCGGTTATTATAAACACAAGCAAGCTTGCTACGGATAAAGTGAGCATTGGTAGCATTGTTAAAATATACGACGAAGAGTTTGACGAAGAAGTTGAATACAGAATTATAGGTTCAACGGAAAGTGACCCACTTAACGGCCTTATCAGCAATGAAAGCCCAGTAGGCAGAGCGCTTATAGGCAAGAAGGTTGGCGACGAAGTGGAAGTAGAAACTCCGGCTGGAATAAACAAGCTTAAAATATTAGAGATAAGAGTATAGAAAATTATCACGCTTTTAGGCGTGATTTTTTTTGCAAAAAACAAGAGTCTGGCTAGCGCGGGTCACGGGAGGAGATTCTTCGCAAGAAAAATTTCTGCGCTTTTGGGCGGGTTTGCTAAGCGCAAACGCACGCCGCGGACGCTTGAAATTTTTCAGTATACGCACCAAACGCAAACTCCAGCCTAACGGCTTGGGAGTTTGGTGCGTACTCTCGTGCGAAGAAATTTCTTCGAAGTCTAAGTAGCTAATTTTTAAATTATTCTGCACTTTTGGCGGGTTTGCTAAACGCAAACGCACGCCGCGGACGCTTGAAATTTTTCAGAAATCTCAGCCGCTTAAATTTTCTATTTTGCAATAATATATTTACTATTATTTTTATTTTGTGCTATAATAAGCTCATGAAACCTATTGTGGCGGTGTCTACTCCGGTGGGGGCGGGCGCAATTAGCATTGTGAGAATGAGCGGCGACGGCGTGCTGGATATTGCACGCAGGCTTTTTTCATGCAAAGAAGATATTACCCCAAGAAAAGTTATTTTGGGCACCTTTTCCTATAACGGTATAAATGAAAAATGCCTTCTTGTTTACTTTAAAGCGCCACACTCCTATACCGGCGAAGATATCGTGGAGTTTCAGTGCCACGGCGGAGAGTTACTCACTCGCGAAGTATTGAACGCGCTTATAAATAACGGCGCGAGACTTGCTGAAAACGGCGAGTTCACAAAGCGTGCGTTTTTAAATGGCAAGGTTAGCCTAGATAGCGCAGAAGGAATTATAGACGTAATAAACGCGGGCACGGAAGCTGAGCTTAAAGCGGGCTACAACCTTATGAGCGGAAAACTTTATCAAGAAGTGAAGGCTCTTCAAGATAAAGTTACGGACGAGCTTGCAAGTGTGGACATGACGCTAGACTATCCGGAACACGACGACGAAGGGGAGACGCTGGAACACACGAAGAGCGTACTAAAAGAAGTAGAGAGTAAGATTCATGCTCTGCTTGCCACAGCGGGTACGGGCAAACTTATTAAGTCCGGCATAAACGCGGCAATTGTGGGCAAGCCAAATGTTGGGAAAAGTAGCCTTTTGAACGCGCTTCTTGGCGAAGATAGGGCAATAGTTACAGACGTTGCCGGCACCACACGTGACACTATTACGGAAAGCATAGCCTACAAGGGCATTAAAATAAACTTTGTGGACACGGCGGGCGTTAGAGATAGTGAAAACGTTGTGGAAAAAATCGGAATAGATAGGTCTAAGCGCGCAATAGACATGGCGGACATAGTGCTGCTTGTTTTAGATAGCTCAGAAGAGCTTACAGACGAAGATAGGGAGCTTTTAGACCTTACCAAGAGTAAACCGCGAATACTCGTTTTAAATAAGAGCGACAAGAAAAAGGCACTTAATTTAAAGGAAAAATACGTTTTGGTAAGTGCAAAAGATGGCGTAAATATAGAAGAGTTAAAGGAAGAAATTTTTAACGTGTTTGCGGGCGGAAAAATAGATACGTCCGGCTTAATTCTTACAAACGTACGCCACATTGAAGCCTTGAACGCGGCGCTAGAAAAGTGTAGGCAGGGAATAAGCGCTTGTGAAATTCACACGCCGGATATAGTTAGCTTTACGCTAAAAGAGCTTTGGCAGGAGCTAGGAAAAATTACGGGAGAAACGGAAACTGAGAGCATCATAGATGCAATCTTTTCCAAATTTTGTTTAGGAAAATGAAAAGAGAGTATTTTGATAGCATAGTTATAGGTGCGGGGCATGCTGGTTGCGAAGCAGGCCTAGCTCTTGCGCGCCTTGGAAATAAAACTCTTCTTTTAACTTTGAATCTAGACGCCGTAGCGTTTTTAGCGTGCAACCCGTCTATTGGCGGCACGGCAAAGGGGCACTTAGTTTGCGAAATAGATGCGCTTGGCGGCGAGATGGGAAAGAATATAGACGAAACGCTCATTCAGCTAAGAATGCTAAACCGCGGAAAAGGCCCGGCAGTGTATAGCCTTCGCGCGCAGGCGGATAAGGAAAAGTACCACGCCAGAATGAAGCGTGTTTTAGAAGAGCAGGAAAACTTAACGCTTAAACAGGGCGAAGTTACAAAAATCTTTACTAAAAACGGCAAAATTGTGGGCATAAAAACGGCAGTTGGGGAAACGTTTAGCTGTAAAAGCATTGTAATTTGCACGGGCGTGTATTTAAAAAGTAGAATAATTATAGGCGAGTACACAAAAAACAGCGGCCCGAACGGCTTTGCTCCGGCTAACGAACTAACTAAAAGCCTAGCGGATTTAGGCTTTGAAATACGCCGCTTTAAAACGGGAACACCGGCAAGAATTAACGGCAGAAGCATAGATTTTTCTAGCTTAGAAGTTCAGTACGGCGAAGAAGATATTCAAAATTTTAGCTTTATGACGAACCATAAACCTAAGAATAAAACGGTGTGCTACCTAACGTACACTAACCAAAAGACGCACGAAGTTATATTAAAGAACTTATCGCGCGCGCCGTTATATTCAGGTATAATCAAGAGCACGGGACCGCGCTACTGCCCGTCTATTGAAGATAAAATTGTGCGCTTTAAAGATAAGGAGCGCCACCAAATTTTCTTAGAGCCAGAAGGGCTAGACACAAACGAGTTCTATATTCAGGGCGTCAGCACGTCGCTGCCTGTGGACGTTCAAGAAGATATGTATCACACAATTAAGGGCTTAGAGCACGCAAGCATCATGCGCAACGCCTACGCCATAGAGTATGACTGCATTAATCCGCTAGAACTCTATCCAACCTTACAAGCTAAAAAGGTAAAGGGCTTATTCTTTGCTGGGCAAGTAAACGGTACTAGCGGCTACGAAGAGGCGGCGGCGCAAGGCATAGTTGCGGGAATAAACGCAAGCGCGTATAACGCAGAAAAGGACATGCTTGTTTTAAAGCGCAACCAAAGCTACATTGGCGTGCTAATAGATGACCTAGTTACAAAGGGCACGAACGAGCCGTACAGAATGATGACGTCACGTGCGGAGTATAGATTATATCTTCGCCAAGACAACGCAGATTTAAGGCTAACGGAAATTGGAAGAAAGTTTGGGCTAGTGGACGACAAGCGCTATAAAAAATTTAAGCAAAGGGTGAAGAAATTAAACGAAGCGCGTGAGCGACTAAAAATAAAAATAAAATTAGATGAAAAATTAAAAAAATTCTTAAAAAATAATAATGAAAATATTCCCGTTCAAAGCTTAACCGTGCACGATTTAATTAAAAGAAATAATATAGACGCCTTTAAATTAAATCAAGAATTTAATGTTTTTGAAGGCATAGAAAATTCAATAATTAACACAATAAATATAGAAGTAAAATACGAAGGATATTTAAAACAGCAGGAAGACGATATTAAAAAATTAGAGCGCGAAGAAAGCTTAGAAATTCCTGAAAATATAGACTATTTAAATATAAAGGGTCTTCGCCTAGAAGCAAGGCAAAAGCTAGATAAAATAAGGCCAAAAACCATATCTCAGGCGTCCAGAATTTCTGGCGTTTCTCCGGCGGATATATCCGTTTTAATAATTTATTTAAAGTTGAGGGAAAATGGAAAAAATTAAATTATTTGAAAAATATAATTTAAATTTAACAGAAGAAAAATTAAATAAATTAAATATTTTTTATTCTGAATTAATTTTTTATAATAATTCCTTTAATTTAACCGCCATAACGGAAGAAAATGAAGTATTTATTAAACATTTTTTAGATAGCATTTTCCCCGAATTTCTAATAGAAAAAAATTCTAGCGTTATAGATATTGGCGCGGGCGCGGGCTTTCCTAGCATACCACTTAAAATATATAGACCAGACCTAAACGTTACCATGATAGATAGCCTAAATAAGCGCGTAAATTTTTTAAACGACGTTATTAAAAAATTGGAGCTAGAAAACATCTCCGCCTTTCACGCGCGAGCGGAAGACTTTGCTAAAACAAGTAGGGAAAGTTTTGATTACGCCGTAGTGCGCGCCGTGGCTAAAATTCCAACGCTTATAGAGTACGCTTTTCCACTTTTAAAGGTGGGCGGAAGGCTTCTCTGCTATAAGGGCGGGGACGTGGAAGAAGAGTTAAAGCAGTCTGAAAACGCGCTTAAAATTCTTGGCGGGGTAGTAGAGCGCGTGGAAAAGTTTAACTTAGAAGGAAATTCCAGAACAATAGTTTTAATTAAAAAGCTCGAGCACACGCCAAGTAAATATCCTAGAAGCAAAAATTTGCCAAAATTAAAACCACTATAAGCCTATGAAAGTTAAAAGTTTAAAGCTGAATAATTATAGAAACTACTCGGGTGTCCAAGTAGATTTTTCCGACGGCTTAAACATAATTAAGGGTTCTAACGCTCAGGGCAAAACCAATTTAATAGAAGCCATTTATATGTGCAGCATAGGCAAAAGCCTTCGCGCCAGCAAGGAGCGCCAAACTATCAAGTGGAACGAAGAGCGTGCAAAAATAGAGCTTGAAGTGGAGAAGAAATTTGGTAAAAGCACAATTGAAATAATTCTATCTAAAAGCGAAAAGAAAACGGTTAGAATAAATAAAATTCCTATTAAAAAAATAGGCGAACTTATGGGCGAGCTTAATGCCGTGTTCTTTTCGCCCGACGAGTTAAAACTTATAAAAGAGAGCCCAGAAGACAGGCGCAGATTCATGGACATAAGTATTTCCCAGATGAGCAAGGCGTATTTTTATCTACTATCTAAGTACGAAAAAATTCTTGCCAACCGTAACAAGCTTTTAAAGCAGGGGTTAGAGCGAGAAAAACTCATCGACACGCTTTCCATTTGGAATGAGCAGCTTGCGCGCGCGGGCAGCAAAATTATTTTAAGTAGAATACATTTTTTAGAAAAGCTTGCGCCCTACGCCGAGCTTAGCCATAAATATTTAACGTCGGACGCGGAAACTCTTGCGCTTGAATACACAGGCTTAAAGGGTGAAACGGAAGAAGAGATAAAGCAAAAATTTTTGGAGGCGCTAGATAAAAGTTTGGAAAAGGACTTAAAACTCTGCTTTACAAGTGTAGGCCCGCACCGAGACGATATAAAGGTAAGCGTTAACGGCATAGACGTGCGCGCGTTTGGCTCCCAAGGTCAGCAGCGCACTTGCGCGCTTTCCCTAAAACTTGCCGAGCTAGAAATAATAGAGCAGCACACAGGCGAAAAGCCCATACTTCTTCTAGACGACGTGTTAAGCGAACTGGATTCAAGCCGTAAAAAAAGGCTACTAAATTTCTGCAAAAAAACGCAGACGTTTTTAACGTGTACGGAGTTCGAGGGGAGTGCGGATAGGGTATTTCTCATAAAAAACGCCAATATTGAAACGCTTTAAAAGCGGAGTCTAACTGCGTTTACTGTCAAGCGGGCTTGGACGGTCACGTACATTTTGGTACGCTCTCGCCCAATCCCACTTGCCGAGCCTTGTTATACTCTACTTTTAAAGCGTTTCAATATTTTCTACTATATGACACTTGCCGAGCCTTGTCTTGCTCGCTTTTATGCCTTTTCAATACGTTTCTGCATAAAACAAAAAAGCGTCTAGCTGCGTTTACTGTCAAGCGGGCTTGGACGGTCACGTACATTTTAGTACGCTCTCGCCCAATCCCACTTGCCGAGCCTTGTTATACTCTACTTTTAAAGCGTTTCAATATTTTCTACTATATGACACTTGCCGAGCCTTGTCTTGCTCGCTTTTATGCCTTTTCAATACGTTGCATGACTTTACAGAATTCTTCGAAGACTCTTGCGTAGGCTTGCTCCGCTGCGAGCGAAAGGGAAAACCCTTTCGCGTCATTCTGAGCGGCGAGTGTTTTAACACGACAATCCGCGAAGAATCTCCTTGCCGCCCGAGCTAGCGAGACTCTTATTTTTATTAGTGGCGGGTCGCGGGAGGAGATTCGTTCGACTGCACAATTACAAAATATTAAATAAAACACAGGTCTAGCATTAGCTGTGTTTAACACGATTTCTTTCGCTCAGAATGACGAAAAAGGAGAGCCTTTTTCGTCGCAGCGGAGCAAAACCTACGAAGACCCTTCGAAGTCTCTTAACAGCAATAGTTAATTAGAAATGTACAGTAGCATAAAAGTAAAGATTTTTGATATATTTTGACAAAATGGCTGACCAGTGTAGTTTTACACTGGGCGGTCAGCCAATTTTGGCAAAAATATAGCTATATGACATAAAAACAAGCAGAGCAAGGCTCGACAAGTGTGACCAAGCGGGAGTTTAGTTCCCTAAATGACCGTTTGGGCACGCTTGGCAGTAAACGTAGCTATGCGCCGTTTTTATGCCATATAGCCAAAAAGATTGCTTTTAGGCGGTATATTCTTGCCGCAAAATTTTATATTTTGCGGAAGGTAACGCAAACCCGCCCAAGAGCGCAGAAATTTTTCAAATAAATAAACATACTATTGAAAGCCCAACTAAATATATGGCAAAGGGTAAAAATTTTGCCTTTTTTACTACGCTTAGCATTACCTTTACGCATAGAAGCCCCACTAAAAACGCAGCTACAAAAGCAATTAATATCTCGGGTGCGGACGCGTCGAAAAAGGGCACGCCTAGCTTTATGCAGTCGAAGATTTCAAATAGCATGGAGCCGATGATTATAGGAATGCTAAGTATAAAGGAAAACTCCGCGCACTCTTCGCGGTTTGCGCCTTCTAGCACGCCCGCGCAAATAGTGGAACCGCTTCTAGATATGCCGGGAATTACGGCTATGCCTTGCACAAGACCCACAACTATTGCTGTTTTGTAGGTAAACGCGTGGTACGGGCGCTTTGACGCAACAAGCTCCGTAGTTACAAGGAGTACGGCGGTAATCATAAAGAATAAGCTTAAATATGCGCCAGAGAACATACTCTTAAAAAAGCTTTCAAAAATTAGCGCTATTACAACTGTTATGGCTGTGGAAAGATACAGCTTTTTAGCAAGCGGAGAAAACGGGTGTTTTATTAGCCACCAAATCTGTTTTCTTAAAATTATAAAAACAGCAAAAAGTGTGGCAAGATGCAAAAACACGGAAAAAGCTATTGTGTTTCCGCTTATGCCGAATATGTTATTGAAAAGCACCAAATGCCCGCTGGAAGATACGGGCAAAAACTCCGTTGCCCCTTGAATTATGCCTAAAATTAACGCTTGCCAAATTGTCATCAACATATTTTATGCAGCTTTTGGGCGTTTTAATCTTATATTTTTAGGCAAGTTATCCACAATATTGTGGATAACCTATTGTGGAAATGTGGATAACTATCAAAAATTTGACAAACGCAGCATAATATGATATACTATAAAAACATAGGAGATTATATGAACAAGATAACAAAATTTTACACAATAAGCATGCTTCCAAGCAGTGTGCAGAGAAGAAATCCGCACGACGAGAGTTTGCTGTTTTTAAATTCTACCGAAGAAAACACAACAAAGGTAATTCACACTAAATTTGGGGAAAGGTCCTATTATATATATAGTGGAGAAGAACGTGTGTTTGAAAAACACGGCATAGACGACGCGCTATATTTTGCGCTTTCCAACAAAGGCAAAATTCGCGAAGTTAAAAAGGAAGTTTTTCAAATAGAAATAAACGGCAAAAACGCTCTTCACTTTAAGTATAAGGGCTCGCTTTTTGGTTTAGAAGTTGTTAAAATTAATTTCGACAGTGAAGAAGACGCTTTAAATTTCAAAAGGCCTACATGGATAAAGGACGAACTAAAAAACAAATTCTTTGAAAAGGAACTTGGCAAATTTACAAATAGGGAAAAGGAATAGAAATTTTGCTTGTTTACTTGACAAATATAAAATATTTTGATATTATAGCAAAGCAAATTTTAAATAGAGGTGAAACATGAAGAAAGAGATTCAACCGGATTATCACGAAGTAACAGTAACATGTGCTTGTGGAAACACGTTCCAAACACGTTCCACAGTTAAGGGCGACCAAATTAAAGTTGACATTTGTAACAAATGCCATCCATTTTTCAGTGGTAAGCAAAAGATAGTGGATTCAAGCGGTAGAGTTGAAAAGTTCAACAAGAAGATTGGTAGATAATTTAAAATGTTACTAAAAAAATCCAAGGGGTTTAAGCTCCTTGGGTTTTTTATTTTTTTATAAGTAGCGGTGTTTAAGAGGCTTTGAAGAATAAAGTAGCCGAGATTTCTCCACTACATATTAGCTAAGTGCATAAAGCAAACTTAACGTCTAGCATTAATTGTAATAGAATTTATAAATAAAAATTGCTTCCGGTCGAAATGACGGCAGGTAGGGCGCTGGGAATTTAAAAACGTTGGGTTTAGTTTTATTAACTCTGCATGCCGTATTCTTATCCAGTTTGTAGCGGCAAGATCCTTCGACTACGCTCAGGATGACGGCGCGGGTAGGGCTTACGCTAGAGCCTTCGAAGAAAAAACTTCGCACGAGAGTACCGACCAAACTCCCAGCGTAAGCGGAGTTTGCGTTTGGTCGGTAAAAGAAAAATTTCAAGCGTAAAAGGCGAGCGTTTGCGGATAGCAAACCCGACCAAAGCGCAGAAATTTTTCGTGCAGTGGAGAAATCTCAGTTGCTTTATCAAAATTCATTTTACAATATTAATACTTTGTGTTATTATTATAAATAATTAGAAGCTAGTATTAGAATAAAATCTTTAAAAAACAAAACAATAAAACAAAGGAGTAAGTTATGAAAAAGAGAACTAGGATAACCGCACTAATTACAACGCTTTGCATTTGCATAAGCCTATTTGTAGTAGGCGTGCTTGCGGCAACTACTGCTAGCCTTAGTGTTACTAGCACGTTAAAATTTTCAGCCGACGGCGTATATGTTATGGTAGACGCTAGCCTAAAACAAGGTGCGGATGTGGAAACGGCGCAAGTACTTTCCGGCGAGGGTGCACCAACAGGGCAGCCTACATATAAAGCTTATTCTTATCCAAGAATGGCAACAGGTACAACTCCAGACGCACCAAACGGCGAACCGTCAACAAAGCACTTTGTGGATAGTACTGGCGCGCAAGCAAGCACATGGGCAATAGGTGATATAACATATACAAGTGAAAACGTTGTAGTTGTATATGAGTTTTTAGTTAGTAACTACTCTGAGTTTGAAGTAACAGGCACGGTGGAAGGCATAAGCGAAGCGCTTGCTAGTTACACAGACCAGCTTAGCATTACTACTTACACAGGAACAGCGTCATCTGACGCCACAGCCACAAGCTCACCAACTTACACCTTTAATATACCCGCAAGAACAAGTGAAACAACACCAGGACAAGCTTGCTACAAAATTGCTGTAACGTTAAATAAATTTACAAGCAATCTTGTAACGGACACTATTACTATAAATGTAAGCTTTGAAGAAACGCTTCAAGCAATATCAGAATATTTCACTTATAGTTCTGATAACACTAAAATAACTGGACTTTCGGATACATATAAAAATTTAGAAACAAAACCGGAAATTTTAGTTATTCCAAGTAAAGCGCCTGATGGTACGCCTATAACAGCAATAGGGGAGGAAACTAGCACGACAAATGTTGCAGACATTGAATTTGATATTCCAAGTATTTATGCACCTATTCCTGAACCAGGTACGACAGCAGTTATGGATGGATTAAATTCAGAAATTATAATTATTCAAAATGGTATAATTAACATAGAAGGATACGCTTTTTATAAATGTTATACTTTAACAAGTATAACTATTCCAAACAGCATAATAAGTATAGGCGAATATGCTTTTGAATATACTAACTTATCTACAATTACATTTGAAGAAAATTCAACACTTACAAGTATAGGTCTTTGTGCTTTTCAAAATTGTAATAATTTAACAAGTATAACTATTCCAAGTGGTGTAAAAGACATAAATCATTATGCTTTTAATGGTTGTAATTTAAATAATGTTGAATTTGCTGACCCTAACGGCTGGTGGTATACTTCTAATGCTAATGCTACAAGTGGAACAAGCTTTATAGAAGACCTTTCAGACCCAGCAATTGCCGCTACTTGCTTAAAAACTACTTATAGCAATTATTGCTGGAAAAAATCTTAAATTTAAAAACTCCTTTAAGGAATTTCTTAAAGGAGTTTTTATTTAATATAATAATTAATATAATAATTAAATATAAAAATTTGTTTTATTCAATTTTTAATTTAAAACTTTAACTAATTTTCTCACTCTTCTAGCTCTTTTATGTATTTTTCAAGTGCGGGTTTTAGGGTTTCGTTTTCGTCTAGAATGGCGTATAGAAGCTTTAACTTCTCTTGCGTGAACTTCTTTTCTTCTAGTTCGCCAGCTTCTAAGGTAAGCGGCGCGCCACAGCGTGGGCAAAAGCTAAATTTAGTTTGATTTTTTCCTACAACTACGTTGCAATTTAAACATACCACGTTTTCGCCGTGCATCTTTGTTCCAAAACTCATTTTTCTTCCCCCTTGTCGTCGTGACCGTATTTTATAAATCTGCCTAGGTCCTTTCGCGCCTTTATTATTGTGGCGTCTACCGTTTTATCCATGTAGTCCGCTGCTCTATCTTCTAGCGTGGTTAACACTTCCTTTATATGCTCGCCAATTACCGCGCTTGTGAAGTTAGAAAAATCTTCCTTGGTCTTGTGCGGATATACGTAGTCTTCAAAGTCTACGCGAACGTGCGGTTCTAGTCTGCCGTTTGAAATTCTAAACGCGTGACCTATCTTATACCACGCCCTATTTGGAACGTAGGGTTCTAGTGACGGGCGGTTTAAGTTTGCCTTGTCGTATTCAAACATTGGGCCGAAACATAGGAACCAGCAGGGCTTGTGAATAACTTCGCCGTTTTCGTTCGTGATTGTTGTCATGCCTGCCGCCATGCCGTTTTGCTTTGCCGTGGTGTTGTAGTAGATGTCGAAACCCGGCCTTGTCTTTTCAAAACGCGTCATTATATTGAAGATGCCCTTTGTGGCAGTGGTGCGCTCGTTTACGGAAATTATGCTAATGCGCTTTTCTTTGCCTTTAAGTTTTGGGTTTGTAAGTTCTACTTCAATAACTGGATTTGTAAGCACTCTATCTTCAAGCCCTAGAAGTTTACCAAGTTTTAGCATTAGGTCTGGCCCGCCGTTCTTTATTATGTCTTGCTCTATCGTGCCGCGAACAAGGGCTAGGAATTTTCCTTTTAATCTTGGGTCAGAAAACTTTTCATAGGCAAGTTTAAGTTGCTCTTTGTAGGGAATATTTTCCGTATAGTTGCCCGTGGTTACGCGCGTGAACACGTTTTCTAGAATTATGAAGCTATTGTTTGCGCTTGCCACTTTGTTTATTATGTAGTCTAGCCACTCTTCGTCCATGGCGTCCTTGTCGCTTGCGGAATATTTAACCCTTTTTGCGTCTGGCGGAACGTTGTATTCGCCGCCTTCTTCGCCAATTAGCTTATATGCTTTTCCAAGGTTTAAGTTTGCAAGCACGTTTAAGCCGAAGTCCTTGCAATTTAAAGCGTAGGCTACGCTTTGAAGTTTGTTTTCATCTTTTGGCTCTTCAACTTGGAAGTCTTCCGCGATTGCCGCATTTTCGTCGAACTCGCGGTCTATTTCTTCCTTAATTCTAAGTTTTTTGCCAATCACGTCAAGGGCTTTGTCGGGGTCTTTTTTAGCCATAATCACTCCTTACTTCTATCTATTGGTTTTAACACAATTTCTTTTGCGTTTTCACGCGTCTGCTCGCGCCTTATCTCTTGCTTTAACGCTGCGCGCACAGAGTTCGTTATGTCTACGCCTTGCTCCTTCATCCAGCGGAGAAGGTCGTTTAGTTTTAGTAAAAAGTCGTGGTTTAATTCCTTTTCTTTTTGAGCAATTATTCTGTTTGCCGTTTTTATGTATTTATTTTTCTGAGCAGTGTCCGCTGCCTGCATAATTGGAATAGTTCTTACGGCTGGAATAATCTCTTCTTCTTGCCAGTCCGCATTCTTAAACTTTTCGTAGCGCGGATTTTTTACCGCCGTAACTTCAAGAGCCAAGTACGGCGACTTGTAGTTCACTTGAAGCATCTTTTCTTTGGCGTAATAGCCACCACCTGCGGAAGGAAGGATAACGTCTAGCACAGCCTTTTTGCGCTTGGTGTTTGTAACCGGGTCGTAGTACGGCATGCCGCGAATTAGAAGCTGCTCGCGATGTAAGTGCCCAACCGTGTTTATGTAGGAGCCAGAGTCTATATCTTGAAGTTTTTTCACGCCGCTTATGTTTCCAACGCCGTCGCCGTGGTGGGCAACGATTGGTATAGTAAAGGAACCGGTAGGCGAGTCCGCACATTTTAAAATTAGGTCTATGTTCGCATAGTACGGCGCATACACCTTTTCTGCATCTATTGCGTGGGCAAATTGCCTTAAAGTTTCAATGCCCGTCTGTTTATACACACGCCTTTCATGGTTTCCTGCGCAAATTGCAATAATCTTATTCTGCGCAGATAGCGACGAGAATAGGTCTACGGCTATCTGCCACTGCTCTTGCGGATAGGCTATGTCTTCATACATATTGCTAACGGCGTTTAAAATGGCGGTGTTTAAAAGGTCGCCAAGAAGTAACACTTTTGCGTTCGGAGTGTTTAGCACGTAGTTTGTTACTTCAATAAGCCAGTTTATATCTAGGTCAAAAGTACCTATGTGTAGGTCGGATATATACACAAGCACGGCGGTGTCGAACTTAGAAGATTCGTCCACCGTGCCCGTTAAAACGGATTCGTCTTTGGTTGCCCGTTGTTTTTCTTGATAGTTTTTAAGTCCTTCGGTTAGGTTAAGCTTACTATTAAAACGTTGTTTCTGCATGGCTTCCCCCTGTTTGTAAATATTATAGATTAAACGGCGGGCTTTGTCAAGATAAATGCTCCTATATACGTTCTAAAAATTTCTATTGAAAACATTTTTTAGGTGTGATATAATAGGGCTATGAAAAGGTTATCCTTCTATGATAAAAGGTTATTAGTGCTTATAAAGTTTTTGTGTGAAAACGATAAACTCGCCCATGAAGCCGTAAGCTATTTCTTTGAAGATATAGACGGCTATCTTATGGACATAATAAACGCCGGCTTAAATTTTGAAGGCGAGCGCGGGCAGGGATACTATAGAATTAATTTTAAAAAGGACAGTTTACTTAACTACAACGGCAAAAACTCCGATATGCTGGAAATTACTAAAATAACAAACGGCAACAAAGTGGTTTTAGGCTTGTATTACGGTCTTCTTCATAAGGGCGTCACGCTAGAAGAGCTTTCTCCGTTTGTGCTTATGGAAATAAAGGGAGTATTTAACGAAGAAGAAATTTTAAACGAAGATTTTGAATACAGAAACACATTTTTTTGGGGAACAACGAAGAGTGGAGAGCTAGAAAGATATATGGATAGCATGATAGGGAACAAAGCTACATATTCAAAGTTTAAGATAGTAAGCCCGCTAAGAACGGACAAACTTGAAGACGTGTATTCAAGAAAGCAAAAGCCAGAACAGATAGAGAACAACTACAATTTATTTGGCGATAGTCTTTTAATGAGAAGTGGATATTTACCATATTATAACGATTATAAGCAAATGTTTACAAACGAAGTGATGCAAAAGCGCCGCGAGATATTTTGGGGGTTAAGGGAAGAAGATAGTAAGGAAAAATAGAGTATTAGCCGAACGAATTTAATCCGTTCGGTTTTTGTGTGTTTAAGTTTTTGTGGTGAAATGACAAGCAGGGCTTCGAAGACTCTTGCGAAGACTTCACTCCGCTGTCATCCTGAGCGGCGAGCGTTAGCGACAATCCGCGAAGGATCTCCTTACGGCTAGTGCTAGCGAGACTCCAAATTAATAATTCTTCGTTAGCCCTTACTTTCGTCATCCTGAGCGCAGTCGAAGGATCTTGGTAGTAGTGCATGTGGTTCCGTTAAAGATTGTAGAGTTAAAAAGCTAAACATAATGGAAATAAAAACTTAAAAAACTCTACAAACTTAAAAAGAAAATCAAACTCCAGTACCAAGATTCTTCGACTTCGCTATCGCTCCGCTCAGAATGACGGTAGTGGGGGGGAGTGCGCTGAACTTTTAAATAGCGAAGCCCAGCTTTCGTCATTTCGACCGAAAGGAAAGGTTATTAAGGTTTAAATTTAAGTTAAAGCTAGATGAAAACTTAATTACAAACAAAAGCTAGTATGTAGTGGAGAAATCTCGGCTGCTTAAAAATAACCCCTAAGGGCTAATAACCTTAGGGGTGTATTTTTAAAATTCTTCTAATCCTTCTTTGCCATTTTTATGCCTACAAATTTGTCGCCGGCGGTGTACACTATCTCGCGGACGTTGCCTACGGCTTTTACGTCGTACTCAACTCGCTTAATAAAGTCTCCGTAACCTTGAAGCGTTAGGCGCTCTACTTCTTCCTTTAAGGAAAGATTGTTTTCAGATTTGTAGCGGCGCAAGGCGGACACTATCTCGCATACCGCGTCACCGTTTTCTATTATGTTTTCTGGCGTCTTTACGCTAATCTCGGCTAGTTCCGTGTTATGAATGGACACCTTCTTTTCAAAGGCGCGGAAGTAAGCTTGATATATCTCTTCCGTGATGTGTGGAAGGTATATTGCGAACATTTTAAGCATTTCTTTAAGCACGTTAAAAGAGGCAAATTGTGCGCTAGCTTTTGCGCTTTCGCCGTAAATTTCCGGCTTATATAGTCTATTTTTTGCAATTTCAATATAGTTATCGCAGAAATTCCAGAAGAAACGTTCAAGTTCTACCATGGCAAGACCTATCTCGTACTTTTCAAAGTAAGCTATAAAATATTTTTGCATTTGGTTGAACTTTGCTATTATCCATTCGTCCATAGGAAGCAAGCGCGTTTGTTTTGGCTCGTAGCCTTCTAAGAACGAGAGCACAAACTTAGACGCGTTCCAAATTTTGTTCACAAGCTTTGCGCCGTTTTTGAACTCTTCGTCGCTAAAAATTATGTCTCTGCCAAGGCTGCCCGTGCTTGCCCAGTAGCGCGTTACGTCGGCGGATTTTTCATTTAAAAGTGTTTCTGGGCTCATTTTGGAGTTGGATTTGCTCTTTGAAATCTTTTCGTTCTTATCCGCCATAACAAAGCCGGATACCATTACGTTCTTCCATGGAAGAATGCCCGAGTGATAATAGGATTTTGCTATTGTGTAGAAGTCCCAAGTTCTAATTATGTCGTGAGCGTTAGGGCGAAGGCTCATTGGCATGAGCTTTTTATACATCTCGTCGTCTTCTCCCCACATTGCGTTAATTTGCGGAGTTATTGAAGATGTCTGCCATGTGTCGAAAACGTCCGTTTCTGGAATGAATTCTATTGAGCCGCACTCGCAAGGCTCGGTAGGGCTTGTAACAAGTGGGTTTACCGGAAGGTCTTCTTCCTTAGCCGTAATAATCTTGCCGCACTTTTTACAATACCAAACTGGAATAGGCACACCGAAATATCTTTGACGCGAAATGCACCAGTCGCGGTCTACGTTGTCTACCCAGTTAGTGTAGCGTGCACGCATAAAGGAAGGGTGCCAAGCTATCTCTTCGCCGTTCTTTAAAAAGGCGTCTTTGTCGTCCACAAGTTTTATGAACCACTGCTTCTTTATCTTAATTTCCATAGGAGTGCCGCAGCGCTCGTGCGTGGCAACGGCGTGCACAATTTCTTCTTGGCTTAATAGAAGCTCTGCTGCCTTTAAGTCGGCTATAATCTCTTCACGTGCCTTTTTGGTCTTTAATCCTTCATATTTTCCAGCAAGCGCCGTCATTCTGCCACCGTCTGTAATGGCGTCTTTAATGGGAAGGTTATACGTCTTTTGCCAGTAAAGGTCGGTCTCGTCGCCGAACGTACAACACATAACTGCGCCCGTTCCTTTTTCCATGTCCGCCTTTTCGTCCGTTAGCACTGGCACTTCAAAGTTGTAAAGCGGCACAATAACATTTTTGCCAACTAAGTGGCTGTAACGCTTATCTTCTGGGTTCACGAACACACACACGCAGGCGCAGAGAAGCTCTGGACGCGTGGTGGCAATTTCTAAATATTCGTTAGAGCCGGAAACGTAGAATTTTAAATGGTTGAAGGTGGAAGGAATATCCTTACTTTCAAGCTCGGCTTGGGCAATTGAAACTTGGCACTCTGGGCACCAAATTGCAGGAAGCTCGGCGTAGTAAGCTTTGCCCTTTTTGTAAAGGTCTAAAAAGCTCTTTTGTGATAGCTTTTGTACCCTTGGGCTAATTGTGTTATATGAATGATTCCAGTCCGCACTAATGCCGTCGCGAATGAAAAGCTCTTTAAATTCCTTCTCATATTTTTCCACCGTCTGCATACACTTATCGCGGAACTCTTCGCGGCTCATTTCGTGTGCGCGAATGTTATATTCCTTTTCTACAAGCCTTTCCGTTGGAAGCCCGTTGTCGTCGAACCCGAAAGGATATAGAACGTTATAGCCGCGCATTCTTTTATAGCGGGCTACAAAGTCTGCCTGCGAGTAGGAAAATATGTGACCTATATGAATTTTTCCGCTAACCGTTGGCGGCGGAGTGTCGATAGAAAAAATTTCCTTTTTAGAATTCTTATTAAATTCGTTTACCTTGTTTTCTTGCCAAAACTTTTCCCATTTTGGCTCGCTCTCTTTAAAATTGTACTTATCTAACATAATTTTATCCTTTTAACTATGTAATTTTATTGCTTTTTGCCTTTTTTGTCAATGTATTTGCGTATAATATTTTTTTAAAAACAAATACTAAGGTCATGAAAAAGAGTACAAAGTTTTTTTTAATAACGGCAAGTTTAGGGCTAATAGTTTTAGCCGTGTTTGCCTTTACACAGTTCACGTACGGGCTTAGCGTGTTCGATAACAAGCGCTTTTATTCTGGCACGCAGGTCAACGGCGTAGACGTGTCTGGCATGACGGTGGAAGAAGTGTCCAACGTAATTTCCACAAAAATGATAGACGCGCGCGACGAGATTAAAATCACGCTTAAATATGGGGATAAAACTTGGGAGTGGTCCGGCGCGGATTTTGAAGTTAACAACGAAATTCTGCCCGAAGTGGAGAAGGTGTTTGCGTACGGAAGAGATGGCAACATTTTTGAAAGGCGCAACACTATAAAAGAGATTAAAAGCGAAGGGTATAACGTGACCATACCTTACACCTATGTGCTTGGCGGCATAGACGAAAAGCTGGCTGGCGTTGCTAGCGAAATAGACGTTGAAGCAAAGAGTGCGGAAGTGCATTTCGACCCGTCTAATGAAGAAATTTTTGTGTATGAAAGCGAAGTTATAGGCAAAAAGGTGGACGTGGACGCGCTTAAAACTCGCATAGCCAAAGCCTTTGAAACCAGCCTTCAAATAGTGGTGGACGTGCCCGTTGTGGAGAGTGAGCCGGACGTAACAGTGGAAGAATTAAAGAAGGATATAGCGCTTAGAAGCACGTTTGAAACATCTATTGCCACGTCTAAGGCAGATAGAAAGCACAACGTTAAGCGTGCGCTAAATTCTTTCAACGGCATGATAGTTCAGCCGGAAGAAGAAGTGTCCTTCAACACAATTACAGGTTCACGCACAGCGGAAAACGGTTATAAAAAGGCGAACGTCATTTTAAACGGCGTATATGTGGAAGGCACTGGCGGCGGAGTTTGCCAAGCTTCTACCACGCTCTACAACGCGCTAATTTTATCCGATTTAGAAATTTTAGAAGTCAACCCGCATTCCCTTCCGCCAAGCTATGTGCCGCTCGCCTTTGACGCCATGGTAAGCGAAGGTTATTCCGATTTAATCTTTAAAAACAATACAGATAAGCCTATTTACATTAGAACTTACGGCGACAATAGCACGGTTGGCGTGGAAATTTACGGTAAGCCGTTCCCAGAAGGGTTTAAAATAGAGCGCAAAGCGGAGTTTGTTGGCGTGCTTAACCACCCAGGTGATAGAATTGTTAAAGATACGGAAAAGCAGTACGCAGACAAGGTTACGTACGAAGGGGAATATTTAAGGTTAAAATATCCGCAGGAAGGGTATCATTCCAAGGCATATTTAATGTATTATCAAGACGGGGAGCTAGTGGAAGAAAAACTTATACGTGATGAAAAGTATTTGCCGCAAGAAGGCATAATTATAGAAGGCACGGAGAAGCTTGCCGAAGGCATGACGCTTCCAGAAAACACCGTACGATTTATTCCGCCGCAAACGTCCAGCAGCACGAACGGTGGCAGTGTAGAGAAGAAGATAGAGAAGGAGAATCCGGCGGAGCTAAATCCATAAAGGGACACCATAATTCAGAAAATACGCCAAGCTTTTTGCTTGGTCGTATTTTAATTATGGTTTCCCTTTATAAAATCCCTTCCTTTAAAGCTGTCGCCAATTTAGCCGGCTCGAACTAAATTCGAGCTTCGTCTAAATTGTTGCTCCCAGGCTGTTTTGTTTCTATAATTTCTTCGCGGTTCTCTCGGATTGATTTTGTTTATTTGTATTTTCTAGTTATGGCTAGAGTATTTAAAAAAGGCAACAAAATTCAAAAAAGGCGCAGAGCAAACTCTGACGCCTTTTAATTTTGTTTCCCCCTT
>DVOJ01000007.1 GCA_018713725.1 Candidatus Caccopulliclostridium gallistercoris
AAAGAGCCTATACTTATAGGTTACCAAGAAGTAAATGAAGGAAATAACGTTCCACCATACGCACAAGTTCGCATGGCTGCAATTATAGATAAAGTTGGGAAACTTCAACCAGACCCAGATAATGGCGAAACATATAAAAGGCTTTTAACGTCGCCTAAAAGAGCGATAGAGCTAATAAATTGGGGAGAAGAAGGGAAGAATCAAATAGAAGAAGCCGCCAAAAAAATACAAGAAAAATTTGGTATAACGCTTACAAATTTTGAAGATAGTTACATATAACAAAATTTTTATTAAAGTGCTTGGCAAATAATATAAATAAAAAAATAACCCAAACAAAAAAGTTTGAGTTATTTTTTTGGTGCCGAAGGCGGGACTTGAACCCGCACATGGTTGCCCATAACGGATTTTGAGTCCGTCGCGTCTGCCATTCCACCACTTCGGCAAGTTTAGTTAGTTTAACATAAATATTTATACTTTGCAACTAAACTAACTAAAAATTATCTATTTTTCAAACGTGTTTTTTATGTATTTATTCCCTTGCTTTTTTATGTGCTTTTTATATTCACGCTTGTAGTTTGGGAATATTGTGCTTAAATATTTAAAATAATCTTTTTTAGAATATTTTTCAAATAAGTCTAAATCGTGAAAATCTGGTGTTAAGTATTTTAAATTAAAATCTTCTAATCTCAAAATATGCCTACCAAAACGCTTGTCTGTAAAAAGATTTACTTCAATTCCGCCGTGGCTATATTCTACCATGTCTTCCGTGATTTCATACACAGTATAACCATTATAAATTTTTTCACAAACTTTGCTTGCAATATACTCTATTTGTTTTGTTGTAAGTTTTTCTGCAAACATATTTTACCCCCAAAAAAATAATTTGCATTTTCTGCTACCTTAATCATTATAGCACATTCAATTCGCTTTTTCAATAGTTCACACCCATATTTATATGTTCCAAGCACGCTTCCTGTTGCATGATAGTTGTTTGCCGCGCAACCGCCGCTACAATATAGTTTTGCCCAGCAGTCCTTACATTCAGGGCGAGCGTAGGCATTTGTTTTCTTAAATTCGTCGCGCACTTTTGTGTTATTTATGCCGTCAAAAACGTTTCCTAGTTTAAACTTTTCGTCTCCTACAAATTGGTGGCAAGGGTAGAGATCGCCCCAAGGTGTTACGGCAAGATACTCCGTTCCGCTGCCACAACCGGCAAGGCGCTTATATATGCACGGGCCGTGAGTTAGGTCTAACATATAGTGATAGAAAGTGAAGCCGTTTCCTTCACTATCTCGTTTAATCATCTCTTTGGCTAGTTCTTCGTATTGCTCTTTTATAATAGGAAGGTCTTCTTCCGTTAGGGCATAGGCTTCGTTTGGCGCACAAACTACTGGCTCCATGGAAAGTTCTTTAAAGCCAAGGTCTGCCATGTGTAAAATATCTTTTAAAAAGTCTACATTATTATGCGTAAAGGTGCCGCGAATGTAATAGTTTTTACCGCCGCGCGCGTTTACTAGTTTTTTGAATTTTGGGATTATTATATCGTACTACCTTGACCAGTAATAGTTTTTCTTAAATTGTCGTGAACTTCCTTTCTGCCATCTAGGCTTAGAACTACGTTGCTCATTTCTTTGTTTGCAAAATCTATTACTTCGTCGTCTATTAAAAGACCATTTGTAGTTAGCGTAAAGCGAAAGTTTTTATTATATTCTTTTTCTTTCTCTCTTGCGTATTTTACAAGCTTTTTCACAACGTCAAAGTTCATGAGAGGTTCGCCGCCAAAAAAGTCTACTTCTAAATTGTGGCGCGTGCCGGAATTTTTTATTAAAAAATCTAGTGCGCGCTTGCCAACTTCAAAGGGCATTAACGCGCGCTCGCCGTGATATTTTCCTTGGCTTGCAAAACAATACTCACAGTTTAAGTTGCAGGTGTGGGCTACGTGCAAGCAAAGTGCTTTTATTTCTTGCTTATTAGTTTTAAAGTTTTTTGCAATGTCTTCGTAGATATCTTTTGAAAATAAAGAACCTTCATTTTCTAATTCTTTAATATCGTCTATGCAATAAAGAATCTCTTCTTTTGTTATGCTTTTATCGTCTTTATACTTTTCTAGCATTAAAGAGATTATTTCTTCTACTTTCTTTTCTTTATATAGCGCTATTATATCGTAAGCTAGGTCGTCTACTGTGTGAATAGAGCCGCTACATGTGTCTAGCACAATGTTATAGCCGTTTAGTTTGTATTCATGTACCATGTTTTCTCTCCGAAGTAACCCCGAAAGCCGCCGAGCTTTTAGCTCGGCAAAAATCGCTTCGCGATTTTAAATTTTGCTTCGCAAAATTTGGCTTTCGGGGTTTTAAAGTTTTTTTAATTTAAAAAAACCGCTCTTAAAAGCAGACTGCCCCAAAACTGCGCGACCGAAAAATTCTTCGAATTTTTCTTGCTGCGTTTACTGAAAAACGCCTAAAAACAGTCATTTAGGAAACTAAACTCCTGCTTTTAGGCATTTTTCGAGCCTTGCCTCGCTCGGTTAAATGAACAGTCTGATTTACTAATCAAAAGCCGACTGCTTTAAAAGCTTTTTAAAACCTAAGCGTTAACGTTCTCGCACTTTTGGTTTGTAACGCCGCAAGACGTTTTGCAAGCAGATTGGCAAGAGGTTTGGCATTCGCCGCAACCGCCGCCGCATAGACTATCTTTTAAATTTCTTGTTTGAATTGTGTTTATTCTTTTCATGATTCTATCCTTCCTTTTACAAAAATAGTATTGCAAAAACTATAACGTTTTGTCAACTAAATTTAAAATAAAAGCAAACCTTTATAAAAAGCGCATAAAATATTCAATGTGAATATTTGCATTCAAGTTTTTAATATGCTATAATGTTAAAAAGTTTTCCTAGGAGGTTTTAAATGAGAAAAGTATTATATTTTATATTTGCAATATTAGGCCTTGCATACATAGCAATTATGGGGCTATACGGCGTAAGTTTAATGCACCCATTCATGACGGAATTTTTTACAGGCGACTTTTTCCGTTTTATAGCTAATTGGGGAGCGGTGATTATAATAGGTGGTTTTTGTTTTACAAACTTCTTTGGTAAAACGTTAAAACTAATATTTTTCTTCCTATTACTTGCCGCAGTAGTGTTATACGTACTTGCTTTTGGTTTCCCAGAAATTTTTGCTTAAAAATTGCGAAATAAGGATAAAATAGCCACGTGAAAGATAAGTTTTTAATAGTAGACGGAAATAGTTTAGCATATAGGGCATATTACGCAATGCCGTTTTTAACAAGTCCAGAAGGCACCAACACGGGTGCCGTTTTTGGTTTTTTTAATATGCTTTTAAAAGCAATAGAAGATAACACTCCAAACTACATTGCCGTAGCCTTCGATTTTTCAAAACACACTTTTAGAACGGAGATTTTTAAGGACTATAAAGGCACACGTCAAGAAACTCCGCCAGAGTTAAGGGAACAATTTCCAATAATAAAGGAACTCTTAAAAAAGCTTAAAATAGCCGTTTTTGAAATGGAAAACATAGAAGCAGACGACATTATAGGCACGCTAGCAAAAAGCTCTAAAACCACAAAAAATTTAATCTTGTCCGGAGATAGAGACTTACTTCAACTTATAGACACTAACACAGAAGTGCTTCTTACAAAACACGGCACAACTTCCACAAAATCTATGACGCTTGAAAGCTTAAAAGAAGAAATGCACATTACTCCTAGCCAAGTAGTAGACTTAAAGGCGCTAATGGGCGACAATAGTGACAACATTCCAGGCGTAAAAGGTGTAGGTCCCAAAACCGCTCAGGATTTAATAGAAGCCTATGGCACGCTTGAAAACGTCTATAAACATATTGACGAGTTAAAGGGGAGCTTAAAAGAAAAGCTAATAAAAGATAAAGAAATGGCGTTTTTATCTTACACGCTTGCTAAAATTAAAACAGACGTAGAGTTAGACTTTAAATTAGAAAACCTAAAACTTCATTATCCTTTTGATGTATCTATTAAAGAAGATTTTAAACGCTTTGGCTTTGGTATGTTCTTAAAAAGGAATATTTTTGCCGAAGTTAAGGAAGTGGAAGAAAAGAGCCAATCTAAAAACATAGAAATAGACAGCCTTGAAATTTTGGAAAATTTAGAGCTTAGTAACACTTTTGCCTTTAATTTTAACGGTAATATAGAGTTTTCTACAAATAGCGATACCATATATACTTTAAAGAAAAACTTCGACCTATTTTCAAAAAGCATAGAAACAAACGACGTAATTTTGAAGTTAAAAAACGTTTTAGAAGACGATAGCATTCTAAAACTCACCTCAGATTTAAAACAAGAACTTCATTTGCTAAAAAATCTTGGCATAGAAGTAAAAAACGTATTTGATTTAAAACTAGGTGCATACCTTATAGGTGGAAGTAAGAATATAACCACAAGCACAAACACGTATTTTGAACTTTACGAAGATATAAAAACAAAGCTTAAAAACTTAGACCTAGAAAAGCTTTACTATAATATAGAGCTTCCTTTGTTATACGTGCTTTACGACATGGAAAGCGCGGGTTTTAAAATTAATTCTAAGGAACTTTTAGAACTATCAGATAAATACACCAAAGAACTTTCTGAATTAGAAAATAGCATTCAAGAGCTTGCAGGGGAGCAGTTTAACGTAAAATCTCCAAAGCAACTTGCTAGCATTCTATTTGATAAGTTAGGCTTAAAGGCTAAATTTTTTCACAAAAAAAATTCTACAAACATAGACGTTCTAAACGAGCTTATCTCCGAGCATCCAATAGTGCCGCTTATTATAAGATACAGAAAAATCCAAAAGCTTCATAGCACATACATCGAGCCATATATAGAGCTTGTAAAGAATAGCGGAGATATCATTCACACCGTTTTCAATCAAACTTTAACCGCTACGGGCAGACTATCAAGTAGCGAGCCGAACTTGCAAAACATTCCAGTTCGTGACGACGAAGGTAAGCTTTTAAGAAAACTATTTATTAGCCGTTTTGACGGCGGAAATATAATCTCAGCGGATTACAATCAGATTGAACTTAGGTTGCTTGCGCATTATAGTGGAGACGAAAAATTGGTGAACGCTTATAAAGAAAACAAGGACATTCACACCTTAACGGCTTCGCAGGTTTTCGGTGTGCCGGAAAGTGAAGTAACTCCAATTCAAAGGCGTAGCGCAAAGGCTGTGAACTTTGGTATTATTTACGGCATATCAGATTTTGGACTTTCTCAGAACGCAAACCTTTCAAGAAAAGAAGCAAAGCTTTACATTGAAAAATATTTTGCCACCTATCCAAGTGTGAAGGAGTACATGGATTCCAACGTAAAATTTGCGCGTGAAAACGGATATATTAAAACAATAATGGGTAGAATTAGGCGCATACCAGAAATAAATTCAAACGTCTATCAAACGCGCCAATTTGGCGAGCGTGTGGCAATGAATATGCCACTTCAAGGCTCGGCTTCCGATATAATTAAAATGGCTATGATAAAGGTGGAAGATGCCTTAAAAAATTTAAAAAGCAAGCTTATTCTTCAAATTCACGACGAACTTATAGTAGATACGTATCCAGGGGAAGAAAGCACAGTTAAACAAATTTTAAAGGACTGTATGGAAAACGTGGTAGCTTTAAAAGTGCCGCTTCCAGTGGATATCAATATGGGCAAAACTTGGTTTGACTGCAAATAATATTAGGGGACACCAATTTTCAGAAAAAATGCCGAGCTTGTAGCTCGGTCATTTTTTAAAATTGGTTTCCCCTAATATACCCCTTCCTTGTCGTCAAAGCACGCTACGCTAGACAAGTTGCAAACAGCAACTTGTCTAGTGGAGCGTGCTTTGACGCGTCGAACGGATCTCCGTCGGGCAGGCGAAGTTTTTAAAAAATCCATTAAATTTTAATTTAAACAACAAAATACAAATGCAAAAAATGGGTTATTTAACCCCAAAATTAAAATAATTCCACTTTTAATATAATTTTTCTACCTTAGGGTTAGCAATTTTCTATTATTTTGCTAATAAATATGTTATAATAGGGGCAAGTTAATAAGGAGATTACTATGAGTTTAGGAGAAAAAATTAAACTTCTTAGAAAAAGTAAAAACTTAACTCAAAACGAGTTAGGCAAGCTTCTTAATGTCTCTTTTCAGGCGGTAAGTAAATGGGAAAAGAACGTTTCTCAGCCAGATATTGAAACTATTAAGAAAATTTGCGAAATTTTTGAAATTAACGTAGACAACTTTTTAAAAGATAATTTTACCCTTAAACCTAATAAAGAAGTTGTACATAGTAAAGTAGAAAAATCTGCTTTATATAATGAAGTTAACACTTCTAACGAAAAGGCGTTAGTTTTATCTAGAAATCAGCTAATTATTATAATTTGCGCCGCTTTGGCTGCAATTTTAGCCGTTGTTGGCATTATTTTAGCTATAACAATTCCAAATTCTAGGCGTGGAAGCGTTTATGATAGCGTTAACCCTAGCGTTGTTTGTGTTTCTACAACGGCGGGGAATAATCTTCTTTTTGGTTCCGGTTTCTTTATTTCTAATACCCAAGTTGTAACAAACTATCACGTTGTGGCTGGAATTGAAAGCGGGAAAGTAAAACTTTCCGACGGTACAGAGCTTAATATAACAGGCATTGCGGGCTACGATAGAGAAAGGGATATTGCCGTTTTAATTGTAGACACCGAACCCTTAAAGGATAGTGAAGAGTTTAAGGGTGGCGTAAAAACGGTAAGGCTTGGCAATAGCGACAACATTCGCGTTGGCGATAGAGTTTACGCTATTGGCTATCCGCAATCTTATTTTATTGGCAATAATGTAAGCACGCTTACGGAAGGTATAATTTCAAAAACGTCCTATATGCATGAAGGATATTCCTACATTCAAACCACAGCCGACATCACAAACGGAAATAGCGGCGGTGTGCTTGTAAATGAAAGTGGAGAAGTTATAGGCATAACAACGGCGCAACTTTCCGTTGCTGGCGAAGATTATATGAATATGTCTATTCCAATTAATTCGCTTAAAAATTTAGATAAAAGCCATAACTACACATTGGAAGAATTTGTTTCATATAACGCAGTTTACACTATAAGATTTTACGTAGATAACTATGTAGACGAAGTAAGAAGCGTACATTATAACGAAACCGTAGAAAGCTATACTCCTACGAAAACGGGCTACACTTTTGTGCGTTGGAACGACGAACTTGGAACAGAGTTTAACTTTAATACCCCAATTAATAAAAACACAAATTTATATGCTGAATTTACTCCAAACGAATATACTATAACACTCTTTTTAGATGGCGGCAGCTTAGAAGAAGGCACAGAAAACTCAGTTAAAGTAACTTATAATGCACCTTTTACTCTTCCAACACCTACAAAAGAAGGTTTTGAATTTATAAGGTGGACACTTAACGGCTCCGAGCTTCCAGCTGTTTACAACATTGCTGACAACAGCATAGCCACAGCAGTTTGGAGAGAAGAACCTAAAACAATTATATATATTTTAAATGATGGCACAAACAATGCGGAGAACCCTACAAGTTTTAGAAACGACGAAAGCCTTACAATTACTTTAAAACCTGCAAGCAAAGATTACTATAAATTTGGCGGCTGGTACTTAGATTCTAGTTTTAACACACAAGTTACAGAAATTAATACTTTCGGCGAAGATGATATAACGCTCTACGCAAAATTTACGCCTATTACTTATACAATAGATTATGAATTAAACGATGGTAGTGTTATCCACACTTTCAAAAGAAGGTACACTATTGAAGATACTTTCACTTTACCAAATAACTTAGAAAAGGCGCATTACGATTTTCTAGGCTGGATATGTTTGCAAGACGAAACCAGAGAGCCAAAGCTTGACTACACAGTAGAAAATAGGGCAGGTAATTTAACATTTGAAGCTATTTTTGAACCTACCAAATATAAGGCAACCTTCGACCTAGACGGCGGAACACTAGTTGAAGGGGAAGAACTTTTTGAAACTTTCACATATTTTGATAAGTTTGACCTACCAAAGCTTGAAAAAGAGCACTATGTTCATATAGGTTATACAATTAACGGGTTTTATATGCCAAACGGCGACCCTTATACCACTGTTCCAAATTGGGGTACAGATGCAACATTTAAAGCAGTTTATGAAAAGTTCAATTATGAAATAAATTATTACGATTTAAGCGGAAACTTATTTAAAACAGATTATTACACCTTCGACCAATTCCCAGTAACACTAGAAAATTTTGCGCCAGAAGATGCCTTTGAATTAAAAGATGACAAGAACTATTCTAGCGCAGAACTTACAAGCGAAATTTCAAGTATAACGGAAATTGGCAACCATAGTGTTTATAAAAACTTCTATGCTACGGCAGTAGTGGAATACACTATAAATAGTTATAATAAAAATGTAACCGTTACAGGTACAAATTTTAAAGGCACAGTTTATATTCCAGCGGAAATAGGGGATTTCCCAGTTGTGTCAATTTCCTTTGGTGGTAATACTACCATAGAAACACTATATGTTCCAAACACGGTTGCAACTTATGGCTATCGTTGTTTTAAGAATTCAACCACACTAAAACAAGTTTTAATGTATGAAAGTGACCTTGAAAACACAAGGGAAGGCACCATTGGAGAACAGGCATTTTATGGTTGCACCAATTTAGAAAAGCTAGAACTTCCAGATAATGTTACCATAATTGATGGAAATGCTTTCAGTTTAACAAGCAAGCTTACTATGAATATACCAAGTTCGCTTGAAAGAATAGAGAGTTATGCCTTTTCAAATAGTGGCTTTAATCCAACGGAAAACTTCCCAGAAACCTTAACTTATATAGGTCGTGGCGCATTCAACAACTGTCCAATTCTAGAAAACGAACTATTTACAATAGATAACTGCGTAGTAATAAATAACATACTAGTACTTGGCAGAGTTAACCAGGAAGACGGCAAAACAAGTGTAATTCCAGAAAATGTTACTAGGCTTACTGGTGGCTGTTATGGTGGCGATTATTTAGCTTATGATAGAGTAACAAAAACAATAGTAATACCAGACGGCGTTAGTTCTATTCCAGCATATTTTGTTAATTATAGCTATGTTGAAACAATAGAAATAGGTGCAAATGTTACGTCTATTATATATAACGCATTTAGCTCTTGTCCAAGCATAGAAAATGTGTATATCCGCGGAGCGCACAGGTCGTTAAGCGTAAGTACAAGCAGTGATATAAATTATTATTACGAAGCAAATAACTACATAGAATCTTATAAAACCTATTGCAAATTAGACCAAGGTTACGCGCATTGGGTAGGCACGAACGTATTAGAATTTAACGGCGAAACATACAATTACAAACAAGAAGAGCCAACCTTCCCAGGCAATTTCTGGTATTATGATGAAGTGACTGGCAAAATAAAGTTATGGGGTCAAAACGCATAAAAGCGGCGCCTAGCTGCGTTTCTAAAAAACGGGGTCAGACAGTTACGTACGTAGGTACGCGCCTGCCTGACCCCATTTTTGAGCCTTGCTATGCTTGCTTTTCTGCGTTTTGACTATTTCTACTTAATTTTATGTAAGAAAATAAACCTTGTCGAGCCTTGCTCCACTCGTTTTTCTGCGTTTATTTCTACTTAACTTTAATAGCAAGAAAAATATTGGCGCCTAGCTGCGTTTCTAAAAAAATATATCTTTTTATTGAAAGTCAAGAAACAAGAATATTATTATAAGTGATTAATTATATTTTTCAATTTTACAAACTCCTTTAAATTTTCATATATATTCACTATGAAAAATGTTATAGCAGTGGTGGATAGCGGGCTTGGGGGTAAGAATATTTTAAACGCCTGTAAAAAACTTATGCCTAATGAAAATTTTGTATACTTTGCGGACACAAAAAACGCGCCTTACGGCAATAAACCTAGGCGTGAACTTTTAAAAATTGCAGAAAATTTGGTGCAAAACGTTTTGGATATATATGACCCTAAAATAATTGTGCTTGGCTGCAACACTTTAACCGCTGTGTCTATTAAACATCTGCGAGATAAATTTAAAGACGTGGTTTTTGTGGGAACAGAGCCGGCAATAAAACCAGCGTTAAAAAAATATAATAAAAATGAAGTAGTTTTATTTGCTACAAAAAATACGTGTAAATATTATAAAAATATTAAGAAAATATATATTAAAAATCTGCCAAAATTAATAGACGAAAATATTAATAATTTAAATGTAATTAATCCTATATTAATTAAATATTTTTTAAAGAAAAAATATAAAAATATTAAGGGAATTATTTTAGGTTGTACGCATTTTATTTATTTAAAAGAAAATTTAGTTAATATTTTAGGTAAAAATATTGAATTTTTTGATAATTCAGAAGGCGTGGCAAGGCAAGTGAAAAGGCTTTCAGAAAATATTAAATTTCGTTATTAATTTCTTTACAAAGTTCTTTATTTAAATTTAAAGCCTCTATATATGAATATTTTAATTTTGAATTAAAGGGTACACTTGTGGTTGAAGTGTAGTTTGAAAGCTCTGTTAAATTGTTACATAAACTATCAATTTTTAATTTTACGCTTAAAATAGCGCTTGTAAGTTTAGAGTTAAAACTTGCTTCAAAAGTGGTTTTAATTTTATTTACATTAGATAAAATGTCACTAAGTTCAACTTTGCAATCTGTTTCAGTTTTTATAGACGTATCCAAACTTACAGATAGGTCGTATAAACTTTGATACGTTGTTTTAAACACGTTTAACGCAGAATTAATCGCAGATTTTTCGCTTGCTGTAAGGTTGCTTGTTACGCTTATTTCTGGTATTGTTATAGTAATTATGCTAGGCGTGTAGCCCGAGCCTTCTAAATTTTCTTTTACAAGTTCGGCGTCGTTTTCTTGTTCGTATGCGCTAGCAAGAACGTAGTAAACGGACGCGTCGGAATATATGTAGCCCGCGCCGCTTTGGCTTTTAACTTGACTAGAACTTTCTTCCGCAGAGCTTAAAAGCGAACTTTGAAACATACTTATTGCATATACGTTATAGGCAGAAATTTTGCTGGACGAAGAAAAAAGTCCGGTAAAGTTTCCAGCAGTAAGTGCGGTGGAAAATAGGTCGGCAAGAGTTATAGTAAGGGCTATGCTCACGGCGCAAACTAGAAGCGCAAATAATTTGCCGGAAGACGTCTTTTTTTGTTTTTTTGTCATAGTTGCTTGCTATTTTCCCCCTTTTTGTGCTATCACTTATATTGCTATGAAGAAGGAGCAAAAAGTATTCTTAAAAGGAGGAATTTATTATGGAATTAAGACCGCTTTTTGACCGTATTGTAATAAAGCCATTAAAAACGGAATCTAAAACAGAAGGAGGCATAATGCTACCAGCTGTAGCGCAAGAAAAGAGCCAGCTAGCCACTGTGGTTTCAGTGGGCGAAGGCGGACTTGTGGACGGCAAAGAAGTTAAAATGGTAGTAAAGCCAAAGGATAAAATTTTGTATTCTAAATATGCAGGAACAGAAGTTAAGTTTGAAGGCGAGGAACTAATTGTTATAAGGCAAACAGACGTACTCGCAGTTATTGAATAGGGAGGTAAAGTATGGCAAAACAAATTAAATATGGCGAGGACGCCAGAAAGGCGCTTGAAAAAGGCGTCAACGTGCTGGCTGACACGGTAAAAATCACGCTTGGGCCAAAAGGTAGAAACGTAGTATTAGACAAAAAGTACGGCACACCGCTAATTACAAACGACGGCGTAACAATAGCTAAGGAAATAGACCTTAAAGACCCGTTTGAAAACATGGGTGCGCAGCTTATAAAGGAAGTTTCAGTTAAAACGAACGACGTAGCGGGCGATGGTACAACCACAGCTTGCGTCTTAGCTCAGGCTATAATCCGCGAAGGCTTAAAGAACTTTACAGCAGGTGCAAACCCAATCATTTTAAAGAAAGGTATTCAAAAAGCAATAGAAACTGCAACGGCAGAGCTTAAAAAGATTTCTAAAGAAGTTAGCACGTCTAAGGAGATAGCTCAGGTTGCAAGCATATCAGCAGGCGATGATGAGATAGGCAGTTTAATAGCCAAAGCTATGGAAAAGGTGGGCGCGGACGGCGTAATTTCCGTGGAAGAAGCTAAAACCATGAAAACAGAGCTTTCCGTAGTTGAAGGTATGCAGTTTGATAGGGGCTATCTTTCACCTTACATGAGCACAAACATGGAAAAGATGGTAGCAGAGCTTGAAAACCCTTACATACTTATTACAGACAAAAAGATTTCTACAATTCAAGACATCTTGCCACTCTTAGAGCAAATTGTAAAGGTTGGTGGTAAACTTTTAATTATAGCAGACGACATTGAAGGCGAAGCGCTTGCCACACTTGTACTCAATAAGTTAAGGGGCACGTTTATTTGCGTAGCAGTAAAAGCCCCAGCTTTTGGCGACAAGAGAAAGGCGCTACTTGAAGATATAGCCATAGTTACAGGTGGAAAGGTCATTTCCGAAGAATTAGGGCTAGATTTAAAGCAAACAGACCTATCTATGCTAGGCAGAGCGCGCTTTGTAAAAGTGGATAAAGATAACACCACAATAGTAGACGGCGCCGGCGAAAAAAGCGATATATCTGATAGAGTTAAATCTATTCGTGCTCAGCTTGAAACTGTAACCAGCGACTACGATAAGGAAAAACTAGAAGAGCGTCTTGCAAAACTTGCTGGCGGCGTTGCTGTAATTAAGGTGGGTGCTGCTACGGAAGTTGAAATGCAAGAAAAGAAGCTTAGAATTGAAGATGCGTTAGCAGCTACAAAGGCAGCAAGCCAAGAAGGCGTAGTTCCGGGCGGCGGAGTTGCACTTCTTAAAACATCGGCAAAATTAAACGCACTTGTAGCTAAACTTAGCGGCGACGAAAAGACGGGCGCTAGCATAGTTCTAAGAGCAATTGAAGAACCAATCAGACAGATTGCAAAGAACTCTGGTGTAGACGGCGGCGTTGTAGTAAATAAAATCTACGAGCACATAGACGACGCAAATTACGGCTTTGACGCACTCAACAACAAATATGTAGATATGGTAGAAAGCGGCATAATAGACCCAACAAAAGTAACGCGTAGCGCATTAGAAAATGCAGGAAGCGTTGCAAGCGTACTTCTTACCACAGAGTGCCTAGTTGCCGACATTGAAGAAGAAAATAAAGCTAAGCTCCCAGAAGTTAATGCTTATTAAAAACAATAGATAATTTTGAAGTGCACCCAAAAAGGTGCACTTTATTTTTATCTATCTTGTTCTATTAAAAAAAGTGTTTCCATAAACTACAAATATGAAAAAGGTTTTGCCAGCAGTTTTTTTAATTGTGGGAACATTAATAGGCGCGGGCTTTGCTAGCGGAAGGGAAATCTCCGTTTTCTTTGCAAGGTTCGGCGTGTATAGCCTATTTTTTCTTCCGATTTTATTTATTTTATTCTATTACGTATTTAAATTGCTTCTTAGCATTGGTAAAGATAAGGAGTTCGATAACATCTATAAGCTTCACGCATTTACTAAAAATTCCGTGTTTATGAACGCTCTTATTTGCCTTGCCTTTATTATCTTTACTTCGGCAATGCTTTCCGCGGGAGTGGAACTTTTGTCTTCAAACTTTGTAAGCGTTCCTAGTGCAGTGTTTTATATTGTAATTTTACTACTATCATTCTTAGTGCTAAAATTCGGGTTTAAAGGGCTTGTAAAAATCAACGCAGTGCTTGTGCCACTTCTTATTTGCACAATTATCACGTTATGCGTATTTGCTACGTTTAATCCGGTAACAGACGCAGTTTTTGTTCCGGAAAACACTAAGGTTTACGAGCTTCCAATTTCTATGCTCTTATACGCTATGGGCAATATTTTGCTTTCATATTACATTATAGTAAAGTCGGGAAGCGGGCTAGACGAAAAGAGGATAAGGCGTGTTAGCATAATATCCTCTTTAATAATCTGCCTAGTAATTTTTATTAGCATTGTGTGTTTAATCAAAAACGGCAGTGCCATAATGGAAGCGGATATGCCCTTTGTTGCGCTTTCATATAGAATGGGCGAAGTATTTAACATATTCTTCATATTTATGGTGCTTATGGCAGTTCTAACTACGCTGTTTTCCGGGCTTTTCACAAGCTATGAAGCGCTTCCATTTAAAAAGCATAAAAAGCTCTTTACGTTATTTTTAGTATTTGCCATGAGTTTAGTAGGTTTTAAGCAGATAGTTAACTATATCTATCCAATAATAGGAATAATTGGAATTGTTGTAATTATTCGGCTTGCTTTTAGTTATAGGTCATTTCTTAAACCTAGCTTCAATTCTGGCAACTATGAAGTACATACCCCCAGCAAGCAAGCAGAGAATGAGCGTTGCCGTCATAACAAGGTCTAGTCTGAACACCTGACCGCCGTACACAATTAGGTAGCCAAGTCCGGCGCGGCTTGAAAGATATTCTCCCATAATTGTTCCAACCCAGCTCATACCAACGTTTATTTTTAACACGGAAATAAAGTCGGCTAAACTTGAAGGCAGAATAAGTTTGAAAAGAATTTGAAACTTGTTTGCGCCTAGCGATTTCATTAATTGAATTTTATCTTTATCACAGGCTAAAAACGCGTTTAACATAGATATTGTTGTAATAATCAAACAAATCATAATACACATTACAACAATAGACGTAGTGCCAATGCCAAACCAAATTACAATCATAGGCCCAAGAGCTATTTTAGGTAACGCGTTTAAAACTACAATGTAGGGGTCTAAAATTCTTCTTAGCTTTTCGCTCCACCAAAGAAGTATTGCTATAAGCGTTCCAAGAAGCGTGGCTATAATAAAGCCTAAGAGTGTTTCATAAAGCGTTACGCCAATGTGTGCCCAAATATCTCCTGTGGCGAACATCTCTCCAAGAGTGTTTATAATTCTAGAAGGGGAACTAAAATAGAACGAATCAAGTATGCCCACGGCAGTAAATAGTTCCCAAAGTCCAATTATTGCAACAAGTAGTAAAATTTGCGAAGATAAGACTATTGCCTTATCTTTTTTTATTTTTTTCAAATACTCTTTGTGTGATGGGGAGAAGTTTAATTCAGCTTTCTTTTTCTTCTTTTTTATCATATTGTATCTCCTTCCAAATTTCATCGAATAGTGCTCTAAATTCGTGCGCTTCGCGCCTTTTAAGCGGCGAGCCGTAGCTTGTTAAGTCTATGTTCATAATCTTTTTTACATACGACGGCCTTTCAGATAAAATAATAACCTTATCGGCTAGGCTTATGGCTTCGGATATGTCGTGAGTAACAAGCAGTGCCGTTTTATTTTCGCTTTTTATAATGCTATAAACATCATCACATACGTTAAGCCTAGTTTGATAGTCTAGGGCAGAAAAAGGCTCATCTAATAGTAAAAGTTTAGGGTCTGTGGCAAGAGTTCTAATAAGGGCAACTCTTTGTCTCATACCGCCGGAAAGCTCGCGTGGTTTACTTTTAATAAAGTCCTTTAAGCCATATTTTTCAAGAAGATTTTTAACGTTATCCGTCATTAAAGTGTCTTTTTGTTTTTTCTTAATTTCAAGGCCTAAAATAACATTTTGCCAAATGGTGCGCCATTCAAACAAATGGTCTTTTTGAAACATGTAGCCAATTTTAGAAACGTCAACGGGTTTGCCGTCAAGAGTTATTTCGCCCTTAGTGGGTTTAAGTAGCCCAGCAATAAGGGAAAGAATAGTAGTTTTACCGCAGCCGCTAGGGCCCACAATCGCGCCAAACTCGCCTTTATCTAGGGTAAACGATATATTTTTAATAGCTTCAATTTCTTTATCTAACGTGTGATAAATAAAATTGATATTTTTAACATTCAGTACGTTATTCATGTGTGTCTCCCATAATTCATTTTATGGGGAAAGGTGTTTTTTAGTGAAATTAAATTAGTAAATTTAAAACTAAATAATTTTTTATAAATCCCTTAGTTTTACTTATATGATATTTTAAAACACATAATTTTTTAAAATAGAAAAAAGTAATGAAGTGATAAATAAAGTTACAGTCTATTGGAATGTAATTTGACGAGTGTGTGGAAATATAAAGCAAAAAAATAAGCGGAACAAAAAAATGAAAAAATTTTAGGAAAGTTTCTTAAATTTAATTGACAAAAATGCGGAGTGGGGTAGAATTTATTAGCAAAAAAAATTATGTTATTTTATTATACTATTTATAAACAATTATTACTTTTATATAGATAAAATATATAAGTTAATTATTTATAGATTATAATTTAAAAACATAATATATTTGCTTATGTTTATTAAAGAATTTGTTAAATTTGCTTTGATTTTATTGATTTAACCTTATAAATATGCTACACTATAAACGAATAATAAATGTTAAATTTAACAAAATAAACAAAGGAGTAAAAAATGAAAAGAACAAGAATAGTAGCACTTGTATCAACACTATGTATATGTCTTGCAATATTTGCCACAGGAGTATGGGCAATAGCTTCAACTGTTTTATTTAGCTTAAATGGAAATTTAAAATATTATCCAGAGGGTGTATATGTAGAACTAAGTGGACAGGTATATAGGGGAGATAGTTTAGACACACTAGAGCCAATAACATCAAATTCAAGGTTTACACTAGAAAAACAAACAAACTTTGATGATACAGACGGTGAGCCAAGCGGGAACTTTCCAATAAAGACTTGGTATATAGGTAGTTTACCATTTGCTCCACAACTAAGATTTATAAAGATAGAAGTAAATGTAACAAACTATTCTGATTTTGATATACAAGGTACAGCTCAAAATACCATAGATGGAACAAATTTAGAAATTACAGATAATGTTTATAATTTGGCTTGTATAGTGCCCAAAGAGACTATAACTTATGAATTGTTATTGGAGTTAACAGGAACAACAGAAATTGAAAAGACAATAGAAGTTAACTTTGATTTTGAAAAGTTTGTTGCTCAAGATGCGTCACAATATTCAACCTTAACATTCACCTCTAATGGTGATAGAACGGCACAGGTTAAGGCAAATTCATCAAATAAACCGACAGGAGATTTGGTAATACCTAAAAAAGTATCTATAGATGGAGTAATCCACAGTGTAACAAGTATAGGTTCTTATGCCTTTAGGAATTGCAGTGGTTTAACCAGTATAGAAATTCCAAGCAGTGTAACAAGTATAGGTGATTCTGCCTTTTATGGTTGCAGTAGTTTAACCAGTATAGAAATCCCAAGCAGTGTAACAAGTATAGGTTCTGCTGCCTTTATGGGTTGCAGTAGTTTAACCAGTATAAAAATCCCAAGCGGTGTAACAAGTATAGGAAGTCTTGCCTTTTCTGGTTGCAGTAGTTTAACCAGTATAGAAATACCAAACAGTGTAACAAGTATAGGTAATACTGCCTTTTCTGGTTGCAGTAGTTTAACCAGTATAGAAATCCCAAGCAGTGTAACAAGTATAGGTCCTGCTGCCTTTATGAGTTGCAGTAGTTTAACCAGTATAAAAATCCCAAGCGGTGTAACAAGCATAGGTTCTCTTGCCTTTCATAGTTGCAGTGGTTTGAAATATATTCACCTTTCAGGAAATCTTACCTCTCCATACTCACTTAGTGGTACATGGCAATATTCAGCTACTGAACTTACTACTCCAACTTTTTCTACTACTACTTCATCTATGCAAAGTGCAGGGTGGTATTATCAAAAATCAGCTTGGAATGCTTAAATTTATAAATAGTATATTTTAGATATGAAAAAAAGAATAGATATTTTGGTATATCCAATTAATCTATTCTTTTATTAATAAAAGTCTTTTAGGCCACTAGTTCTGCCATGAGTTCGTTTGCTATGCTGTTGTTTACAACTTTGCTGAATGGTACGTTTTCTGGGTTATCTAACTCGCCGGCGTTATCCATTATGTCTAACATTCTGTTGTATGCGCTTTCGCTCATAACGGGCGTTGCGTTCCATGCGTCAGATGCAATGTAACTATTTATTGCTGTTACTATGTCGTCGTCTGAGAAACTATCAAACGATGGCTTTAAAGCTGCCGCAATTTCTTCAACGCTAGCAGATTTTAAGAATTCTAAGCCTCTCATAACTGCCTTTAAGAACTTTTTGGCGTTTTCTCTATTATTTTCTAAATAACTTTTTGTTGCCGTGAATGCAGTGTAGGGCACTTCGCCACTTTCTAGACCTACGCTTGCCACAACATAGCCCTTGCCTTGCGTTTCCATGTCACTTGCCGTGGGCTCGAATAGTGTGCAATATTCGGCGTCTGTGCTATCGAACACGCTTGCAGTTAGGTCGAAAGCTACGTCCGTTCTTAAATTTACTTGGTTAGCTTCCGTACCAATTGTTAAGCCCGCTTCTTTTTCAATTACGTATTGAAGAGTCATAGCGGGCATACCGCCTTTTCTTCCGCCTATAATTGTTTTACCAACAAGGTCGCTCCATTGGAAGTTGTTTGTATCCGTTTTTGCAACTATGAAGGAGCCATCACGCTTTGTTAGCTGACCAAACACAACTGGGTGGTCACTTGCTCCGCCGTCTACAACATATACAGTTGCCTCAGGGCCCAGTAATCCAATATCTGCGCTGCCTGATACAATGGACGTCATACCTTTGTCAGAGCCGCCCGCGTTGGTGAGTTCCACTTCAAGCCCAGCGTCGTCAAAATATCCGTTATTTAGGGCAACGTAAAGTGGGGCGTAGAAAATGCTATGTGTAACTTCAACTAGTCTTATCTTATTAGAATTTGTGTCACCGCAAGCAGTTAGCACAAAAGATAAGCCCAGAATTAGCATTAATCCAGCCATTAAACTTGCTATTTTTTTCATTAAACCTCCCTTTGACTATAAAAATTGTATTCAAAACTAGTAAATTATGTTAAATTTATAAATATTTTTGAAAAAAGTATTGAAAAATTAAAACTTTCGTGATAGAATAGAAACCAAGGAAGAGGGAGAACTTATGCTTTTATTTGTAGATTTATTAACAAGGCTCGCAATGCCAAATGTAATTACAGGTTTAGTTTTAGCAGCACTTGGTCTTGCTATAACATTTTTAGCTAGAAAAATTGCAAGGGTTATTAGAAAGGAAAAGGAAATTCCAAACAACGATAACGTTTACTTAATATGTAAAGCTCTTGGTCTTGTAATGATTTGCGTTGCGCTAATAGTTATGATTATCCAATAAGTTTTAAAGCTTGGCGTTTAGCCAAGTTTTTTATATTAAAAAATTGCTTAAAAGTTATACACTTTTAAGCAATTTTTCTACTTCGCATCTTGCAAGTTCGTCGCATCTATTATTTAGTTCATTATCGGCATGACCTTTAACCTTATGCCAAGTTATTTTATGAACGTTTGAAAGTTTTAAAAGTTCTTGCCAAAGTTCCTTATTTAAAACGTCCTTTTTATCCGCCGTTTTCCAGCCGTTTTTTTGCCAGTTGTCAATCCAGCCGTTGTTAAAGGAATTTATCACGTAAGCGCTATCGGAAAAAACGTCAACCACGCAAGGCTCTTTTAAAGCCTTTAAGCCTTCAATTACGGCAGTAAGTTCCATTTTGTTATTTGTTGTAAGGTTATCTCCGCCGGAAAGTTCTTTTTTATGTTCGTCGTATATAAGCACGCACGCCCAGCCACCAGCACCGGGGTTTCCCGAGCAAGCGCCGTCTGAATACAAAGTTATATTTTTCATGACACTATTTTAGAATAAAACAACTTCAAAAATCAAGGCATTTTCAAAGAAAAGACAAATTAGAATAAAAATAGTAAATTAGTTAAATAAAAAAGTTGACAAATAGTGAAAAATTAGTATATACTAACAAAGTTTTAGGGGTGTAGTTAAACGGTATAGCGATGGTCTCCAAAACCATTATTGAGGGTTCGATTCCTTCCACCCCTGCCACTAGGGAAATTATCGCGCTTTTAGGCGTGATTTTTTTTATAAAAAAATCATCGCCATTTACGCGCGTAATTTCCCTAATACGCGCCAGACGAAAACTCCAGCCTTACAGGCTTGGGAGTTTTGCGCGTACTCTCGTGCGAAGTGAACGCTACGAAGATAATAAAAGTATGGTTATTGTTGCGCTTTTAGGCGCAATTTTTTTATAAAAAATTGTCGCCGCTTGCGCGCACGTTTTTCCTTTTACCGCCCAAACGCAAGCTCCAGCTTGAAGTGCTCCCAAAAATTTTTAATTTTTGGGAAAAGGAAAGAACGCGGAGCGACAAGCATAGTTACGTTAGTAACTTGCCTAGCGTAGCGATTCTTGACGCCTTGGGCGGTACTCTCGTGCGAAGAAAATTCTTCGAAGAAAATAAGATAGTTATGCTGCGCTTTTAGGCGCAATTTTTTTTATTCTTAATATAAAATTAATATTGGTTTTTCTAAGAAAAATTAATTTTTCCGTACAAGCAAAATTCGACAAAATAGGGCATATAAATACCCTAGGCAAATAGCCTTGGGAGGCAAAAATGGTTTTTGAGAATTTTATGCTCTTTATGAATAAGATAATGCTCTTTTCTTCCTATGTTAACAATGCGTCGGGCTTTCCTAAGCCGCTTACTCCGGAAGAAGAGAAAATGTACTTTGAAAAGTTTAAAAATGGAGATAATAAAGCAAAAGAAATTCTTATAAATCATAATTTAAGGCTAGTTGCGCACATTGTGAAAAAATATTCCGGCGCGGGCGAGGCAGACGATTTAATTTCCGTGGGTTCAATAGGTTTAATAAAAGCCATAAATAACTTTGAATACGGCAAGGGCACTCAGCTTTCCACTTATGCCGCTCGTTGCATAGAAAATGAAATTTTAATGCTAATTAGAATGAATAAAAAGCATAAAAAAGTGCTTTCCATTCAAGAGAGTTTAGGGCGAGATAAAGACGGCAACGAAATAGAACTTCTAGACGTATTACCGGGCTTAGACGACGAAGTTTACAACATTGTTGAAAACAATATTTTAACAGAAAAAATAAACAAAATAATAAAGGAAAAGCTCCCTGAACGTGAAGCGGAAATTATAAGGCTCAGATACGGCCTTGGTGGCAAGCCGGCGTTAACGCAAAGAGAAGTTGCAGTAAAATTAAATATTTCTAGGTCTTATATTTCAAGGCTAGAAACTAAGGCAATAGCTGTTATAAAAGAAGAACTTGAAGCTGAGCGATAAAAATAAATTAAAAATTTAAAAAATATAATAAAAACAAAAAATTTTTTATAAAATTTTTAAAAAGTAATTGAATTTTATTTTATTTTAATATATATTAAATATATGTAAGTAAATTTCTGCAAATTTTTAAAAGTGAGAATGGCCTATGGAAAAAGAACAGTTCATTGGAATAGTTGAAGGCATACTTTTGCCTTTATTTACGGGGTCTAAAATTGTGGGCGAAGAGGAGTCTACTGCGCGTGATTCCGAAGTTGCTCAGGGTGCTAGCGGAACTGTGCTTATTAAGCCATATAAGCAAGACGAATATCGTTTAATTGTAAAACGAAATCAACCTTTTAAAAGTAACGAAGTTTCAATTATTAAAAGTATAATGTCTGAACTTATAAAGGTATCAGAATTTAATATAACGGAGCCAACGTATTTAAAAAGAATGCAAACAACGGCTATTGAAAAAGCCATTTGTAATTCACTTTCAGAAACGGCAAGCGAAACACTTTTAGGGCTAATAAACGCTCTTGGTCATTGGGTGGATAGAACGTATGAAGGCAGGCGCACGTCTTTTGGTATTGTGTTAAATGAAAGCACGTCTATTCAAAACAAAATGGACAATCTAAAATATTCCAGCGTGCTTCAAAGCGATTTTTCAGCGCTTCTTTCAGACGGAAGGCTCAGCTGCCTTGAATTTGATAAAGACGGCTACATTATGGGGCATTTAATTATGGAACGTATTCGCTATGCTCCAACGCTCTGCCCGTATGATTTTATAAATTTTGCAAGGCTTTGTAATGAAAAGAGAATTGGTATAGCGCTCCTTGAAAGTGGGGATATGCTTTTATTTAAAAATAGAGAACTTATGTTTGCAAGGCGTAGGGGCGTGTGGAACAGCTATTCGCACGAAGAAATTATTCAGCTTCTTTCAAACCGCTCTTCGCACACAATTAAAGAGATAAGGCGCGCCATATATTACACAGCGCTCGACGTATCCTTTTCAGGCTGCGGCGGCTGTATTGTGTATTTAAATAAAGATAAATCCGAGCAGGCGCTTTCACACATAAACGCTTACGATATTTTAAGCGAAAAGCACTACGAAATTAAAAGGGAAATGGAGAAGGAAGAAGCAGGAAAACTCTATAACCTAGATAACCCAGATTATGAAGAAGTAGTAAATAACGATTTTGGCGCCTTTATTCAAAGTTCAAACTGCGTAAAGTCGGCAACAATTTTAAAGATTATTGGCAACAAAAAGTTCCACGAACTTAATAGAAAACTCAGAGAAGAACTTGTAGCCATGGACGGCGCAACAATTGTAGACTACGACGGCACAATTATAGCCACAGGCGCTATAATTAAAATTGAAGCAGGCAGTAAAGCGGGCGGTAGACTTGCTGCAACAAAAACGCTTGCACGCTATGGCGTGGCTATAAAAATATCACAAGACGGCATAATTCAGGGCTACACCTACGATAAAAAGGCGTTTAAGGCAAGGAACGTATTTTCAGTAGGTTGATACTTGAAAAATTTTCACGGCTATGGTATAATAATAAAGGGGATATATGAAAGAAAAATTTGATATAAATAAAAATTTAAGAATGCTTAAATATACGCTTGCAAAAGATGACCTTTACGAGTTTTTGGACGACGTAGATAGCAAGATGACTAAGAAAATCTATTCAATAATTAAGAGTCATGAAAGAAGCATTGAAGACGAAGGCAAAGGCTATGATAAAATAGTAGATTTAATTGCAAAAATGTTTCAAGACGATTCAAATTCTAGCGTTTATGTTTTGGAAAGGACAAGGCTTGCCGAAGACGGAAAAATAAAAGTTGTACCAGTGTCATTTATCATATATTCCACAGGGCGTGAAGATAATAAAAACGCTCATATGGAACTTATTTATACAGACAAAAGGTTTTTAAACGTTGGCTATGCAGAAATTTTAGTTGAAAATTCTTTTAAAGATTTAATTAAAGCAGGCTATACAAGTGTAAACTCCGTAGTAGCAGAAGATAACACGCCGTCATTAAATTTTAATCAAAAGGTTATAAAGAAAATAGCCGACGGCAAAGTATATAATAGAGAAAACGGCACATATGGTTTTGCTTTTGATATAACAAAGTTAAAAAAGAAAGAACAAGAAAGGGCAGATTAAAATTGGAAGAATTTAAACAAGAGCTAAACGCTCTTGTTTTTTATATTTTATAAATTTAAAGCATATAGTATTCTATGCGAAAGCTTTTTAAACTGCACCCGCTATTTTTAGTAACCGGACTTGTGTTTATTATTTTAGGTCAAGCTCTGGTATTTTTTGTGTACTTTATTGTTGTTGTTTTGCACGAGTTTGCACATGGATTTGTTGCGGAAAAGCTAGGCTACAATTTAAACAAAATTTATCTGCTTCCTTTTGGTGCAATGCTTGATATAAATCAAAATTTTATATCTCGTGAAGACGAAATAAAGGTGGCTATTGCCGGGCCAGCGTTCAACTTTATATTAGCTTTTCTATGTTTAGGACTTTGGTGGATTTTCCCAGAAACCTACGCATATACTAGTTTTTTTGTTTTCTGTAATATAATCACCGGGCTTGTAAATTTACTGCCTTGCTATCCCTTAGATGGTGGCAGAATATTAGTTTCAAGTCTTTCGCAAAAATTAAGTAGAACAAAAGCCCTTAAAATTTCATATATTTTTAATTATATTTTTTCAATTATTTTTATAATATTATTTTTTATTAATTTAAAGGTAGAAGTAAATATTTCCTATGCATTAATGGCGATTTTTATATTTTTTGGCACAATTAATAATAAATTTTCAGGTAATTATTCTATGATTAATTTAAATAAAAATAAGAGCGTTTACGACGTAAAAAACCTTTTTGTTAAAGGAGATACGCCGCTATATAAAATATTTAAGCATTTTAATTCAAAAAAATTTAATATAATTTACGTACAATTAAATAACGGGCAAATTAAAATGATAACGGAAAACTTAGTGCAAAAATATTTAGAAAAATATTCTTTTAACACAAAAATAGAAGAAATTTTGAATTAATTTTATTAAAATTAAAATAATAAAATTATGAAACAAACGCTAAAATATATCTATGAAAGACTACTTGAAAACATGAAGTTTGCAGAAGGCAAGCACGCTGTAACCATAGCGCTTGCCAGTGCTGTAATTGTGTTTGCGTTAAATTTTTTAAGTTTGACTGCGCCTTTTGTGGCAACCTTGTCTGCTGGCTGTATTGTGTTTAGTTTAATTTCTGTACTATATGGGTTTATAGCGCTGTCAGCAAGGAAGGTTAAAATAGGCGAAGCTAAAATTAAAGAAGATGTTAAATATAACTTAATGTACTATAAAGATATTATTTTATTTGACGTTGAAACTTATGTTACAAAAGTAAAACAAGAGTACAATATGCCAAAGGCGTATAAACCAGATAATATGGACAAAGATTTGGCGCGCCAAATAATTTCCGTGGCTAAGGTTACAAGCTTAAAATTTTCTTATTTTAACTTGTCGCTCTTGTTTTTATTTTTAAGCCTAACATGCGCAGTGGCTACAATTCTGTTGCTAGGGCTAGCACTATGAAAGAAGAGTTTTTTTTGTGGCTTAGTGGCATAGAAGAAGACGATCCGCTCCCATACGAAATTGGGTACGTTTATTTTTGTGTGCATAGGTCGAATGGCGGAGCGTATTTTGCATACTACGCCAGCGAAAATGAACAGAGCCTAGCTTTAAACTTCGACTATTTTCCATTAGACGGGCAATACTTTTATCACGAAGACATAGAAGGCGGAAGTCCGTTTTATAAGCTTAGAAGTTTAGTGGAAGATTTTTTAAATAGCGAAGAGTCTGCATTTTTAAAGAACAAAAAAATTTATATAGCGGAGTTTGGCAAGCCAGCTTTGTTTGATTTTTACTCTGGTTAAAAAAAGAGCTAAAAACGTTTGCAAAATCTTATTTTAAACTTTATAATAACTTATATGGAAATACTAAGGAATATATCTCAGATAAACGAAAAATTAATAGACCTTTTTGGTTTTAAGGAAGAAGACCTTGAAAACTTTTTAAATGAGATAATGGACGATGAATTAATTAAGAAAACGGTGGAAAACGTAGGGAATATAAGCGAGAAAAAAGCCGAGCTTAATTCGCTTCGCGAGCTTATATTTCAACTTCAAGACTATTTAACTCCGCTAGCAAACTTAATTAAAATGCTTTTATACTCTAAAAATTACGATTTAATTTACGACCTTATTACAAAAATTTTCGTAGGGCAAATAGGAAGCATTCGCTATCAAAGTAAGTCCTCTACCAACTTTACCGAGCGCTATTTTGATAGATTTATAGAAATAGTAAAGAATTGTAAAATTCCAAGCGAAGCATACATTCCATTCATAGCAAGCATTTTTAAAACGGAACAGCTAGACGGCATAGCGCTTTGGAAAAGGCCGGCACTTGAATATTTACAAAATTTTTATAACGAAAATGAAGATTGGCTCTTAAAATTTGTAAATTCTAACCCGGAGCAGAAGTACGGAATACTAGAAGCCATAGTGCAGTTTAACACCATGAAGGGTGTGGCGCTACTAATAGATAACTTTACAAACGAGCAGTTAGAAGAAGAGCTTGAACATAGCCTTCAAATTATAAAGGAACACAAGCGCGACATTTTAAACTATATGGATAGGGAAATGGTGAGCGCAGACGAAGATAAACTTGCTAAGTTTACGCAAATTATGCTTGCCATGGATAACGACCCCGAAGTAGTTTCTAGGCTAAAAGATTTATACGATAGAACGGAATCTGAAAAGGTTCGAGAGCTTATTTCAAACAAGTGGGGCATATCTGAAACTATGAACATAAAAACTGAAAAACAGTTTTTAAACGCCGTTCGAAGAAAAATTAAGGAGCCGCAAGAGCGTTCGCTTGGCGTTCCATTTGATTCTTTACACGTAAAACTAAAAAGCGGCTATCCAGCGGACAACGCCGTTTATACCTTTATAATCTATTTATTTAAAGAAGAGAAAAATTTAAAGAATTTAAACAAGCTTAAAATTTTAAAAACCAACATATTAGACGAAGATTCCGTGCATGAATTTGCCTATAAAATGTTTAAGGTGCTATCTTCTAAGCCAGATATAAACCAAGCAAAGTGGTGTATAAGAATGTTCTGCCTTTTCGCCGATAGCGAACTTTTAAAAGAAATTTACGAGTTTTTAATAGATTTATTTAAAGAAGGCAGAAACAAAGAAGGAAGATATTTAGCTTTGTGTTTAATAAATTGCGGCTATAAGGATATTGTAAACGTATTTAGAAGATTGCTAACTATTCAAAATGAATACATAAAGGAAAATATAGATTTTTTCATAGATGAACTTTCTCGTGCCACAAGCACAGATAAAAACGAGCTTTTAGATATGTTAGTGCCGGACGTATTCACGGAAGAAGAATACGAAAAGCAAAAGTTAAGGCTTTACGACGCCTTTATAAGCGGTAGATTATATACAAAGGACGAGTTTAAACATCTATTTTTAGACAATCCAATTTACAAAGAGCTTGGTAAAAGTTTAGTTTTTGGAGAATATAAGTTTGGAAGGCTTCATAACGCCTTTGTAATAGAGAATGACGACATTAAATTCTTAATAGGTCAACCGCTTCCAGAACAAGAAGTGGAGGGCATAGACGGCAAAGTAGGAATTGGCATTATTCATTCACTAGACTGCGATTTTAGGTATGAAAAGATATTCAATTACTACGAAAATCCGCCTTTTACGCAGTTTAAGACCATAAACTTCGACGTAACGGACATAAATAGGTCCAACATATCGGTAAATAGGTTTATAGGAACTTTTGTAGACGCTAAAAAGTTCTTTGAAATGATGAAGAGATACGGTTTTAAAATAAACAAGACGGAAGAAGAGATAGAGTTCACGTCTATGGTGCATGAAATGCCAACGTTAAACCTTTTAACAGAAGTAGAGTTTGAAAGCAAACAAACGGAGAACTCTCTCACGTGCACAATAGGTGCAATAAGGTTTTATAACTTAGATTCCACCATGAAGGCAAAAGATAAGTTTATAACGCAAAAATCCAATGCTTTAAGCATCTCTGCCATACCGTACCGTTTCTACGATTTTGTTTTAAGCGCCGTATATTATTCGAGTATAAAATAGTTTAAATGTAGCAATTCGTCTAGCAGTGCGATTCTCGACGACATGCGTGTGTGACCATGCAAATTAACTTTGCATGGTCATTCTAACAATAAATAATTTTTTAAATACTTAAATTGTATATTTTAGTTATTTTGTAACAAACATAATTATAGTAAAAAATTTTAATATTGTTGATAAAATGGTTGACATTAATTCCATTGATTAAGATAATTAAAGGTGAGGGAAATATGAATAAAAGATTTAGATTAATAACTTCAATTTCATTGTGTTGTTTGTGTATTGCAATGTTATCTTTTGCTGTATATGCAGCTGCAAGTTTAATATCGTTTAACATTAGTGCAAGCATGTCGTTTAATCCTAATAACTGCTATGTTGAAATAACTGGAACTATAAGCGGCGAAGGTATAACAAACGCTTCAACATATAGTTATACAACTGATGGAACAGACTCTTATCCTGAATGGGATATTGGAAATTTAAATTTAATAAATAGCATAACTATACAGTTAACCTTTAAAAATTATTCTACCTATCCAGTGGAAATTGGAATTTCAGGCGTTGAATCTGGTTCAAATTATACAGGAACAATAGCTAATAATAACATTACCTTACAAACCTATGTTTTAGATCAAACTCCGGATTCAGACACTATAACAATAACATATAAACTTGCAGACCAATCTGCTCCGGTTAACATATCAAATATTAATATTACTACAAATATAGAAAAAGTGGTACAAACATTTACTTATACTTACTCACTTAATGATTTAGGTATTTTAGATAGTGTTGCTTTATATGACGACGGGGTTGAAGTAGACATAACAGGAACAACTGGAAGTTTTCAAGTAGAAGACGGTTCCGTGCTAACATTGGTTGAAAGAAGTACAACTAAAAATAATGTAAGTTTATATGACATACAGTTTGCTCCGGGTATAGGTAGTTTAAATTTTTATGTTCGTAATACTCAAGATGAATCAGTTCTTTTTGCTTATTTTGAAGCCGATTTTGTAAATATTGTATTAGGTAGTTACACAGTCAACGGAAAATAAAAAATCTAGCTTTTGCTAGATTTTTTTGTTTTATCTACGCTATATTTCGCTTTTTAAATACTATTAACGAAGCAAGGTTGAATACAAGTATTATTCCAAGTAGATAACCTAGGCTTAAACCTAAGGAGCCGTCTATAATTGTGTTAAAGGTTAAAAAGCCACCGCTAGAACTAGCTCCACCAAAGTATTTAAATATGTCTAAGTGTGCAATTGGTAGCCACTTGAACCAGGAAACGCCAACCATAAGCATATTGCATAGAACTGTTGCTACATACACTATAAAGGAAGTTAACACTGCCACTGTGCTAGAACGGAAGATAACGGAAAGTAGAAGGGCAAGTGAGATATAGAAAATTAGGTTAAGTATGCAACTTGCAAGGTAAATTAGCATAACTACAAATGGGTGCACAACAGCCACTTGGCTTGCGTTTATTACAAGTAAAACATTAGTAAGGTTTACTCCAAACATTACAGCGCCAACTATAAACGACGCCACAAAAGATACTAGAAGCAGTATTAACATAAACGCAATACAAGCCACAAATTTGCCAAGATATATTTTATTTCTAGTGTAGGGGCGAATTGCAAGCATCTTCATAGTTTTTCCTGTATGTTCGCCGGCAATTAAGCCCGAGCCGAAGAACAAGCAGAACACTGCAATTATAAAGGTTAAAATCTGCATAGCATAAATTGTGAAATCGTAAGCAGACGTTTCAAAACCCGCAGTTGTGCCAAAGTTGAAGTTATTGGCAAAATCTATATCGTAATTGCCGGTATTTAAAAGGTAAGTATTTTTTGTAAGAGTTTCTTCAATGGTGTATTTATTTATATCTTCAAAACCTACATAGCTATTTAATGCGGAATTAGAAAGGTTAGATGTCTTTAATAGGGTATAGGAATTTTCTAAACACTCTTTTGCCATTAAAACTATGCTTTTATAGTTAGAAAACATATTATTTAAAGCTTCAATATCTTCGTCTTGCCTGCTGCCAACATGAGAAGTGTAATATTCTTCAATCTGCCTTTCGTATACGTTTAGCTTGCTATCTGTGTCTGTTACAATGTTGTAATAATAATCTTCTACTATTTTATCAATTTCTGTGGCATCAAGAGTAATTTCTTGCAAATTGTTTGTTATTGAATATACATTATTTGAAAAGTTGCGGCTTTCGTTTAAAAAGTTTGCTAGTTCAATTAAGTCGTCTTTATCGTAGTTTGTGGTAACGGTAGGTAAGTCGTTATTAAGCCTTTCAAAAAAGTTCTTTAACCTATTTAGTTGCCCCGACGTAATGTAAAAATCTATATCCGTTTCAATTGTGGAAAGGTAAACTTGAAAATCTAGCACTAAACTTTTAAAGTTAGATAGGTTTTGCCTAACTGGTGTAAGGCTAGTTTCGTTATCTACTGCATTTAAAATGCTGGAATGAAAGGTTTTAAAGCTATCTTCTGCGCGAACAATTTTGTTTTTTAACTCGTCTAATTTAGACGTTCCGTTGTTTATGTTGTAGGTGAAGTTGTTTATTTCGTCCACAACGCCAGAAAGTTCGGCTATAATAGAATTTTTTTCGCTTTGAAATTGCGTGTGAATTTCCGTAGTGTTTGCGCCTTCATAGGCTATTCTTGTATCCGTTCTAACGGTTGGATTATAAAGTATTGCAACTAAAACTAAGGCAACAACTAAAAACCCTGCCATTAAAAATATGGCTGGTCGTTGAAATAACTTGTTTAGTTCTGCTCTTGCTAGTCTAAAAACTTTCATAAATCTTCCTTTTAATTGATGTTAGAGTGTTTTCCTACAATGTTTAAGAACATATCTTCAAGCGAGTAGTCCACTTCGCCAGCGCTATAAACTGGCACCTTGTTTTTTGTAAGCATAACTATAATTTTAGCAAGGTCGGATTCCGACGCGTTGAATAGCACCTTGTTTCCACAAATTCCAACCTTAATGTTAAAGCCATCTTGAATAAGTTTTCCAGCAAAGTTTGGCGTGCCAACTTTTACGTAAGTGGAGCCGTTTTGCGCGTAGCGCTGTTTAATTTCGTTTAGCGTTTTAATTTCTATAAGTTTTCCGTTGTCTATAATGGCAATTCTATCGCAAAGGCTTTCCATGGTGGAAAGAATGTGGCTGGAAATGAGAATTGACGTGCCGCGCTCTTTTGTAAGCCTTTTTAAAAGCATTTTAATTTCTTTTATGCCGTTTGCATCAAGCCCGTTTGTGGGTTCGTCTAGCACAAGTAGCTTTGGGTCATGAAGAAGGGCTTGGGCAATGCCAAGACGCTGTTTCATGCCTAGTGAGTAATTTCTAACCTTATCGTTAAGCCTTCTAGATAGCCCAACAATGCTAGCTACTTCCATTATTTTAGATTTTTTAATGCCTTTATAAAGGCTTGCATAGAACTTTAAATTGCCGTAGCCGGTAAGGTAAGGGTAAAGGTAAGGCGTTTCAATAAGCCCGCCCACGTTTACAATTGCCTTTTCAAAGTCTGTTTGCACGTTTTTGCCGCAGATATAAACGTTTCCGCTAGTTATGCTAGTCAAGCCTAAAATCATTTTCATGGTAGTACTTTTGCCAGCGCCGTTAGCACCCAAAAAGCCTAAAATTTCCCCATTTCTAACGGAAAAACTAACGTCGTCCACAGCTACACGCGTTCCATAAATTTTTGTTAAATTTTCAACTTGTAATATGTTTTCCATAAACTTAAAGTTATTTTATCACAAAACAACGCTTTTGCCAAGTTAAAAAACGTAATTTATAAAATTAGCATAAAATACAAGGGGAGATTTTGTATGAATATATTAGTTTTATTTGGCGGAAAAAGCTCTGAGCACGATATTTCCGTCATAACAGCCTTGCAGGCTATAAACGCCATAGATAAAGTAAAATATAACGTTATTCCCGTGTATGTAACAAGAGAAGGCAAGTGGCTTACGGGAGAAAAGCTGCTTTTTAAGGAAACGTATTTGAATTTTAACGAGAAAAATTTTAAGGAAGTAAGTTTAAATTTTTGCAAAAGTGAAATTGAAATAAAAAAGGTAATTTCAAAGAAAATAAAGGTGGACTGCGCTCTACTATGCCTTCACGGCTTAAACGGGGAAGATGGCACTGTGCAAGGCGCGTTGGAACTTGCAAATATTCCTTACACGTCGTCTAATGTTTTAGGTAGCAGCGTTTGCATGGATAAAATTATTATGAAAGACATCTTTAAGGCAAACAACATGAGCATTGTAGACTACGTATGGTTCACGCGCGAGGAGTTTGAAGCAAACGAAGATGAGATTTTAGACAAAATCTATTCAAAAATAGATTATCCGTACATAGTAAAGCCGTGCAGTTTAGGAAGTAGCATAGGCATATCTAAATGCGAGTGCGAAGACGACCTAATATACGCCATAGAAGTAGCATGTAAATACGATAGCAGAATAATAGTAGAAAAGGCAGTGGAGAATTTAAGAGAAATAAACTGCGCGTGCATTGGATATGGCAACAAGGTTAGAACGTCTATGCTAGAAGAGCCTGTTTCATGGAATAAATTTTTAAGTTTTAAGGATAAATATTTAAGTTTTAGTAAGTCAGCCACGCGCGGAGAGCCCAATTTAGAAGAAGATATCAAAGAAAAGATAAAGGAAACCGCGATTAAAGCCTTTATTTCAACATGTCAGAGCGGCGTTGTTAGAATAGACTTTTTATTAGATAGCCTATCGGGCGAACTTTTTATAAATGAAATCAACACCATTCCTGGAAGCCTTGCAAACTACCTTTTCCCAGAGCACTTTGGAAAGCTAATAGACGAGCTTATAACCCTTGCAATTAAAAGGGAAAACGATAAAAAGAAGAATAATTTTAGCTATAAATCCGCCGCGCTTTTCGAGTATATAAAGAATAGCGGAAAAATGGGAACAAAAAATATTAAAAAAATTAGAACAAATGTTTGACAAATTAAAAAGCGTATGTTAAACTCTCCTTGTAAGAAATAAAGGAGAGTTTTATGCGTCAATTTTTAATACTTGGTATATTCATATACATATATAGGAGCGGCAAAACCACCACGAAGGAGATAGCGGAAAGGTTTGAAGTGTCGCCGCGCACTGTGTATAGGTATATAAACAGCATATGTGAAGCCGGGGTACCAATAATAACAAAAGCAGGCTATGGTGGTGGAGTGTATATAATGGACGGCTTTAAACTAGAAAGTTTATTTTACACGGAAGACGAGCGAAGGAAGATAGAAAAGGCGTTAGCGTAAATAACAGCCATTTGACAAATTTATAATAAAACGCTATAAATAAAAAGGGGCTTTAAATGGAAATGTCTTTTTAATAAAAAACCGCTAAGAGAGTTTTGGGGTTCACCCAGAGTTACTTAGCGATTTTTTTTATGTCTAAAATATCCCAGCAAAGCTTTGAAAGCCTTTGTGCGAAATTATACTCTCGGCAAGGTCGCGTTTGGCGGCGGGCATCTTTACGGAAATTCCGCACGACAGGTTTAAACTTCGTGGCGTGTTTATTATTTGAAAAGGAACGTTATATCCTCTAAGTATGCTAGCAAAGCTAAGTGTTTCCGTTCGCGCTTTGAAAACAACTATTATATAGTTCATAATTTTCTCCTAACAATAATGTTTTTTCTCTCATATCATTATACTAGGAGATTTTATAAAAAGTGATATATCTAGATAACAGCGCCACCACTTTCCCCAAGCCAAAAGAAGTGCAAAAAGCCCTAAATGATGTTTTTACAAAGTACGGCGCTAATCCCGGCAGAAGTGGTCATTCCTTTTCGCTTGCATCTGCGCTTAAAGTGAATGAAGTTAGGGAAGACGTAGCCGACTTTTTCAACGTATCTAGGCCAGAGAAGGTTATTTTCACGTCTGGCTGTACGGAAGCTTTGAACTTAGCTATTCTTGGCAGCGTGCAGGAAGGTGGACATGTAATTTGCACTGTTAATGAACACAACTCCGTTTTAAGACCGCTCTTCGAGCTTAAAGCAAAAGGGCTAATAGACGTAACGGTGGCCGAACCGGAAAATTCTGCGCGTTTAACTGTTTCCGATATAGTAAAGCACATTCGCCCAAACACTTACATGGTTTGCGTGAATCACGTTTCAAACGTAGACGGCATGGAAGCCGAACTTGAAGCAATAGGGGAGCTGTGTGCGGAACATTGCATATATTTTTTAGTGGACGCCGCTCAAAGTGCTGGGCACAAAGTTATAGATATGCAAAAGCAAAACATAGATTTTCTAGCACTCGCTGGGCATAAAGGGCTTTACGCCTTACAGGGCGTGGGAGCTTTGTGTTACAGCGCAAAGGCAAAACTTTTGCCAATAAAATTTGGCGGAACGGGCACGGATTCTATAAACGTGCGTCAGCCGCTTGAAGCTCCGGAAGCTTTTGAAAGCGGAACAATTGCCACGCCGGCAATAATATCCCTTGGCGCAGGGCTCAAATTTGTTAAAGAGCATTATTCTGAAATAGAAGAAAAACTTGACGACTTAACAACGTATTTAAATTACGAATTAAGAAGTATTGACGGCGTAAAGGTCTACACGCATCCAGACAATTCAAACGGCGTGCTTTCCTTTAATATTAGAGATATGCCGTCTACGGACGTTTCTAGTATTTTAGATGAAAAATATAAAATTTGTTCTAGAAGCGGCTTGCACTGCGCTCCGTTAAAACATAAATTTAACGGCACTACTTATCAGGGCAGTGTCAGATTATCTCTCTCATATTTTTCGACTTTTACAGAAATTTCTAGAACTTTAAAGGCAATAAAAGAAATAGCCAAAGGTTAGTTATCAACAAGTAGCGGGCCGACAATTCTTAGCTTAAAGTATGGGTGAGAAAAGAACTCGGCAAGGGTAACGCCAAGGCCGGAGCAAATTTTTCCCAAAGTGCTCATAGTGCAACTAGAAGCCTTACTTTTCATAAAGGACCTATCCCTATAATACTTACTGCGCGCGTCCTGCTTTTAAAATCTCAATAATATAATTAAGAGATAGCAAATTTTCTGCTATCAAAAATAATTAAAAATTTTATTTTACAATACTAAAACAGCAAAGGTAAAAAGCTTTTGCTGTTTTATTTATTTTTCTTTGCATTTAAAAATGCTTTGTGCTAAAATGGGAGCATGACTTACGATATTGATAGTTTAAACGAAGAACAAAAAAAGGCGCTTTATGTTACCGACGGCGCTATTTTAGTGACGGCGGGCGCGGGTAGCGGTAAAACTAGGCTGCTTACTCATAGAATTGCTTATCTTATTAAGGAAAAGGGTGTAAGCCCGTTTAATATTCTTGCCATAACCTTTACAAACAAGGCGGCAAACGAGATGCGCGAAAGGGTGGCTGGAATGGTACAGGGGGCGGAAAACGTTTGGATTTCCACCTTCCACTCTATGTGTGCAAAAATTTTAAGGCTAAACATACATAACCTAGATTCTAGCTACGATAACAACTTTACAATCTACTCGGATTCGGATACGGATAAAGTTATAAAGCAAATTCAAGTGGAAATGGACAGAACGGACGACGATAAGTTCAAAAAGAATTTAGCTTTTCATATTTCAAATTATAAAAATAATTTTAACGATTTAAACGCCTATAAAAAAGAGAACGAATTCGATAGAAACATAGACGAAATTATTCCTGCAATAATTAGATACGAAGAGATTTTAAGAGAAAATAACGCGGTGGACTTCGACGACCTTCTTATTTTAACGGACAGGCTTTTTGAAAGGTGCCCAGAAGTTTTGCAGCACTATGCTGATAGATTTCACTACATTTTAGTAGACGAATTTCAAGACACGAACAAAATTCAGTTCGACCTAGTAAAGAAGCTAGCAAGCGTTCATAAAAACCTATTTGTTGTGGGCGACGAAGACCAGTGCATATACTCTTGGCGCGGGGCTAACTTTGAAAACATTTACCACTTTAAAGACAATTTCGAAAATGTGCAAGTGTTCAAACTTGAAAGAAATTATAGGTCTACCAAAAACATATTGAACACGGCAAATTTATTAATAAAGAACAATAAATCTCGCTATTTTAAAAATTTATGGACGGAAAAAGACGACGGCAACGAAGTAGTTCGCAGAGAGCTTAACGACGAGCAGGAAGAGGCGGACTACGTAAGTAGAACAATTTATTCGCTTGTAAACAATAACGGGTATTCTTACAAAGATTTTGCCATACTTTTAAGGCTCAACGCGCTCACGCTTCCGTTCGAAGAGCGCTTGCTTGCCTATAATATTCCGCACAAAATTTTCGGCGGCTTTAAATTCTATGAAAGGGCGGAAATTAAAAACGTGCTTTCATATTTAAGATTGTTTGTAAACCCAAAGGACGAACAGGCTTTTTTAAGGGTTATAAATTTCCCGAAGCGCGGCATTGGAGATTCCGCCATTGCAAGTTTAAGAAAGGTGGCAATAAATAACAAAAAATCCCTTCTTGAAACGTGTTTAAACATAGAAAACTTGACGGCGGAACGCTCTCTTATTAATAAATTTTCTGGCTTTGCAAGAATTTACAAAGACCTTCTATCTTCCTACGAGTTAGAGCCACTCGACGAGTTTACAAACGAAGTGATAGAAAAGTTTGGAATAAAACTTGCTTATCAAGGCAAAAATGAAGAAGATATAGATAAGCTCATGAATATAGACTCTTTGCTTGCTTCAATTCAAAGTTTTGTGCAGAAAAACCCAAGCTCCGGGCTAAGCGAATATCTAGAAAGTGTGTCACTAGTTAGCGATATCGATAGCTTTGACGAAAGTAACAACGTAACCGTTGCCACCGTGCATGCAGTGAAGGGCTTAGAGTTTAAAGTTGTGTTCGTTGTGGGCTTAGAAGAAAAGATTTTTCCAATATCTAGGGCGATAGGCAGCGATGCCGATATGGAAGAAGAGCGCAGGCTAATGTATGTGGCTATCACTCGTGCGGAAGAGAACTTGTTCTTAACAAATTGCAGAACACGCTTTATTTACGGCAAGCGCGACTACATGATTCCAAGTAGATTCCTAGGCGAACTTGGCTACACGAACGTCAAGGCCAAAACTTCTTACTTTACGGAAAGGCACGAAACGCCGTCTTATAGTCACGACATCAATGCTTTTAAAACAACCGCTTCACAAAGCACCACGTTTACAAAAGCCAAAGTGGATACAAGCATATATAAAGTTGGTCAAATGGTGCTTCACACCAAGTTTGGTATAGGAACAATTCAAAGCATAACGGCGGACGGCAAATGTGCGGACATTGCCTTTAACGGCATTGGCACAAAAACACTGCTACTTGAAATTGCGCCGCTAAAAATAATAAAATAGGGGAATTTATGGATAGAATGCAAGAGCTTGTGCAAGAATTAGACAAGCATATTTATAACTATTACGTACTTGATAACCCAACCATTTCCGATGCGGAATACGATAAGCTTTACGACGAACTAGTAAAACTTGAAAAGGAAACGGGTATAATTTTACCAAACTCTCCAACGCAGCGCGTAGGCGGAGAAGTGCTAGAAGGTTTTAAAAAGCATAGGCACGAAGTGCAACTTTATAGCCTAGATAAGTGTCAAAGTAAAGAAGAGCTAGAAAAGTGGGTAGACGGTATAAAAAAGGTATTTCCAGCCGCTACTTTTGCCGTAGAATATAAGTTCGACGGGCTTACAATAGTTTGTAAATACCAAAACGGCTTTTTTGTTGAAGCGTCCACTCGCGGCAACGGCATAATAGGCGAAGACGTGACGGAGCAGGCAAAAACTATAAGAAGCATTCCGCTTAAAATACCGTTTAAAAACGAGCTTTTAATTCAAGGCGAAGGCATGATAACGCTTTCTAACCTAGAAAAATATAATAAAACGTCCACCGAGCCTTTAAAAAACGCACGAAATGCCGTTGCAGGCGCTATTAGAAATTTAGACCCAAAGGAAACAGCAAAGAGAAAACTAGACCTATTTTCCTATCAAATTTTAAAGATAGACGGCAAAACCTTTAAAACGCAAGAAGAAATGCACAACTTTTTAGTTGAAAACGGCTTTAAAACAGGCGACTATTTTAAAATTTGCACAAGTTTTCAAGAAATTTGGCAGCAAATAGAGCATATAGGAAATATAAAGAAGAGTTTGGACATTTTAATGGACGGCGTTGTAATAAAGTTAAACGAAGTTAGCCATCGCGACGAGTTCGGTTACACGGCGAAGTTTCCAAAGTGGGCAATAGCCTTTAAATTTCCAGCAGAAGAGCTTTCCACAACGCTAGAAGACGTAGTTTGGCAAGTGGGTAGAACGGGTAAACTTACGCCAATTGCTATAATAGACCCAGTAAATTTAGCGGGTGCAAGCGTAAGAAGGGCAACGCTAAACAATATGGGCGACATAGAAAGAAAGAAGGTAAAAATAGGTAGCCGCGTGTTTGTAAGGCGTAGCAATGAAGTTATACCGGAAATTCTCGGTCTTGCCGAAGATATGCCAAATTCTAAGGAAATAACAGCGCCCACACATTGTCCAAGTTGCGGGGCGGAGCTAATAGAAAACGGCGCTAACATTTTCTGCCCAAATTCTAGTTCTTGCCCAGAGCAAATTATAGATAGGCTAACTAATTTTGCTTCGCGTGAAGCCATGGATATAGACGGTTTTAGCATAATGACGGCGGGCGATTTATATGAAAAATTAGGAGTTAAAAAGTTTCACGAGCTATACACTCTCACGCGTGAAGACGTTTTAAAATTAGAAAATTTTAAGGATAAAAAAGCGGATAATTTATTAAACGCTATAAATAACTCTAAAACCGCCACGCTTCCAAAGTTTATTTATGCACTTGGAATAGAAGGCGTGGGCGTTAAAACGGCAAAGGATTTAGCTAAAAAGTTTGGGAATTTAGAAAATTTAAGAAATGCAAGTTTTGAAGATATTCTTTCCGTGTTTAACATAGGGGAAGTTATAGCAAAGAATATTTTTGACTATTTCCATAATGAAGATAACGTTGAAGAACTAGATAAACTATTAAACTTTGTAAAAGTTGAAAATTATAGAGAAGAGATAAAGGAAAACGAATTCACAAATAAAAAAGTTGTAATAACAGGCACTTTTGAAAGGTTTGGAAGAATGGAACTTACAGCTCTTCTTGAAAGCTTTGGCGCCCAGGTTGTGGGAAGTGTATCTAAAAATACGGACTTAGTTCTTGCGGGCGAAAGTGCGGGTAGTAAACTTGCCAAAGCGCAAACTCTTGGCGTTAAAGTTATGGAAGAAGAAGAGTTTTATAGAGTTTTAGACGGGCAAAATTAAAAAATTCTAAAAAAATTTTAAAAAAGTGTTCACAAAATAAAAAAGTTATGATATAATCTCTTGGTTAAAAAGCGAGGTGTTAATAGTATGGCAATGATTGAACCACCAATCGACGAGCTTGCAGGTAAATTTGGCGGGAATAAATATAAGCTTAGTTGCGTTCTTTCTAAGCGCGCAAAAGAGCTTGAAAAACGTATTCCAGCTGAAATTGAAAAGAGCGATAAAAAAGCTATCAGCCTAGCAGCCGACGAGATTATGAGAGGAGAAGTTATCTCTTCGGATTCAGACCAAGAATAATTTTTTGGCTAATTTAACAAGAAAGGAGTTGATAAAATGGCAGTACCAAAGGGAAAAGTTTCCAAGGCTAGAAGAAATACTAGAAATTCCGCAAATTATAAGGCTGGCACTGTTACACTTGTTGAGTGTCCACATTGCCACGAGCTTAAAGCTCCACACAAAGTTTGCAAAGCTTGCGGAATGTACGACGGAAAGAAAGTTGTAGAAACAGAGAAAAAAGAAAAAAAGGCTAATTAAAGATGTGTGTATTTTGTGATATAATTGCTGGCAAAATCCCGTCTACTAAGCATTATGAAGACGAAAACTTTATAATAATAGACGATATAAGCCACAAAGCAAAAAAACATTATTTAATAATTCCAAAAGTTCATTACGAACATTTTGAAGACCAAAAGCCCGAAGATGCAGCAAACCTTGGAAATATAATAAAAAAGCTTCCAAGCCTAATAAAAAAGCTTGGCTTTGAAAACGGTTTTAGATTAATTATGAACCAAGGCGAAGCTGGCGGGCCAATGATAAACCACTTACACGTTCACATACTAGGGGGAGAAAAACTTCCCGACGCACCATAAAAGCAAAATATAAAACTAAAAGGCGGTGAAAACAAGAATGACCACAGTTAAGGTTGGCGAAAATGAAAGCTTAGAGAGCGCACTTAAACGTTTTAAAAGAAAGTGTCAAAAAGACGGCATAATAGGTGACATTAGAAGAAAAGAAGCATACGACAAGCCAAGTGTTGCCAAGAAGAAAAAACGTGAAGCCGCTAGAAAGAAAGCAAGAAAACATATGTAATTAAAATGGAAGCTGGATAGCAGCTTCTTTTTATTATATAAAATTTACTATAAAAATCTTTTACTCTTTTAACTTTTTCACTTTACAAATTTATTTTTATATGCTATTATACCTTTGGCTTTAAGCTGAGTTTGCTCGCAATTTTTGTTATTCTCTTAACGGCTTACTCGGTTTTTAGGGTCTAAACTATAAAAGGAGAATGTTTTTCATGAAAGAAAAAAAGGAAATTATCGAATCTTACAAGCAGTCTGAAAACGATACAGGTTCTGTAAACGTTCAAGTGGCTCTTCTTACTGAAAGAATTAATCACTTAACAGAACACTTAAAGGCTAACCCAAACGATAACCACTCAAGACGCGGCCTTTTACAGCTTGTTGGTAGAAGAAAAGGGCTTTTAAAATATCTTGAAAAGAAAGATATTGAAGCTTACCGTGAACTTAAAAAATCTTTAAATATAAGATAAATATGCATTATGCCTAAAAGCAGGAGTTGACTGTTTTTAGGCGTTTTACAGTAAACGCATAGAGTTATGCATGCTTAACTTTCGCGGTTTCAAGGCAGGGTGATAAATTAAATTAGGAGATTTTATGGAAAATCATATTTTTGAAACAGAAATTGGCGGTAAAAAGGTTACCGTTGAAACGGGCAGGTACTGCGAGCAAGCAGACGGCACCTGCTGGGTAAAATGCGGTGAAACCGTAATTATGGTAAACGTTACCATGGCAGAGCAGCCACGTCCGGGCATAGATTTTTTCCCACTCGGCGTAGATTTTGAAGAAAAAATGTACTCCGTTGGAAAAATCCCAGGCGGCTTTAAAAAGAGAGAAGGTAGACCTTCCGACAAGGCTATTTTAACGTCAAGACTTATAGACAGACCACTTCGTCCACTTTTCCCAAAGGGCTTTTTTAACGATGTTAGCGTTGTAGCAACAGCACTTTCAATCGACCCAGACGTAGCACCTGAGCCACTTGCAATGCTTGGTTCTAGTTTTGCGCTAACTATTTCCGGCATACCATTTGCTGGTCCAACAGGCTCTGTGAACGTAGCTCTTATAGACGGCAAATATATAGCCAACCCAAATAATGAAGAGCGCGAAAAGAGCAGAATGAGCTTAACCGTAAGCGGAACAAGAGATGCCGTTTTAATGGTTGAAGCTGGCGCCAAGGAAGTTACGGAAGAAGAAATGCTCGGCGGAATTATGTTTGCGCACGACATTATTAAAAAGCTTGTAGACTTCCAATTAAAAGCAAAGGAAGAAATTGGCAAAGCTCCAAAAGAAGTGGAGTATTATGTAATAGACAAGGAACTAGAAGACGCAGTTCGTGCTTATGCTAGTGAAAAATTAGATTACGCCTTAGACACTTTTGATAGGCAAGAACGTCAGACACGTCAAGACGAAGTGGATAAAGACGTAAAAGAACATTTTGCTGAAACCTTCCCAGAAAAAGAAAGGGAAATCGGCGATGTGCTCTATAAGATGACAAAGGAAAAGGTTAGAGCAAAAATCTTAAATAAGGGTATACGTCCAGACGGAAGAAAATTAACGGATATTCGTCCTATTTGGTGCGATGCGGGCGTGCTTCCACGCGTTCACGGCACTGGCGTGTTCACACGTGGGCAAACACAAGTTTTAACAACATTAACACTTGGCACAATAAGTGATGCTCAAAAACTTGAAGGCTTAGACGACGAAGAAGTAAAGCGCTACGTACACCACTACAATATGCCTCCATATTCAACAGGAGAAGCTCGCCAATTAAAGAGCCCAGGAAGAAGAGAGATAGGCCACGGTGCACTTGCAGAAAGGGCGTTAGAGCCAGTTATTCCAAGTGAAGAAGAGTTCCCATACGCATTAAGGCTTGTAAGTGAAGTTTTAAGCTCAAACGGCTCATCATCTATGGCAAGCGTGTGCGGTTCAACACTTGCACTTATGGACGGCGGCGTTCAAATTAAAGCCCCAGTTGCAGGAATTGCAATGGGTTTAATCAAGGACGACGAAAGCGGTAAAGTAGCAGTTCTATCCGATATCCAAGGCTTAGAAGATTTCCTTGGCGATATGGACTTTAAGGTTGCAGGTACAACAAAGGGTATTACAGCTATTCAAATGGATATAAAAATTAAGGGCATAGACGAAAATATTTTAAGAACAGCCCTAGAACAAGCTCGTCAAGGTAGGCTCTACATTCTAGACAAGATGCTTGCCGTAATAGACAAGCCACGTGCTGAAATATCTAAGTACGCACCAAAAATTATAACCTTTACAATTAATCCGGATAAGATTAAAGATGTTATTGGTTCCGGCGGAAAGACAATTAACAATATTATTGAAGAAACCGGCGTAAAGATTGATATAGAAGACGATGGACAAGTGTTCATAGCAACACCAGATTCCGACATGGCAGAAAAAGCTAAACAAATAATTTTAAATATAGCTGAAGACCTAGAAGTTGGAAAAATCTACTCAGGTAAAGTTGCAAGAATAATGAACTTCGGTGCTTTTGTGGACATAGCTCCGGGAAAGGAAGGCATGATTCACATCAGCAAACTTTCTTCTAAACGTGTAGAAAAAGTAGAAGACGTTGTAAACATTGGCGACGAAGTAGAAGTTGAAGTTATTAAAATTGATAATAAGGGTAGAGTAGACTTAAAACTTGTTGCTGTTAGTAAATAAAATAAACGGCGCATAGCGGCGTTACTGCCAAACGAGACTAGACAGTTACGTACGTAGGTACGCGCCTGCCTAGTCTCATTTGTCGAGCCTTGCTCTGCTTGTTTATTTTTCTTACTAACCATTCTTTAAAATTTTCAAATAAAAGTAAAAAATACACTCTTGAATTTTCAAGAGTGTTGTTTTTTGCTGTAAACTAATTTTTTAAAATGCTTAACTAAAAACTGCAAATTTAATTGCAGTGCTAGTGTTTTTAAATAGTTATGCTACAAATAGTACGTCAGGAGTGATTTCTAACGCATTACATATTGCAAATAATGAAGTTAACGAAATGTTCATTTTTGCGTTTTCTACTTTGTGAATGTAACTTGGATCCTTTTCAATTTTTAATGATAGGGCGTAAGCTGACATTCCTTTTTCTTGTCTTATTTTTGCTAGTTTTTGACCAAATTCTTTTAAATCCATAATTTTACCTCTTATTTTTATTTACAGAATTTCGTAAACTCTATAATTATTATAATGCAATTTTTTAACCCAATAATTGACTAATATTCACATTATATGCATTTTTTTACAAAAAGCAAGTTATTTTTATCTATTTTTTAATTTTTTCAAAAAAATTTCTAAGAATTGAAGTGTTTTAGCATTAATAACTTTTTGTTTTCATAATTTAAAGTATGAAATTAATTGTAATGCATCAGAACAATAGTAGCTTAAATTCTAAGGCAAGGCGTTTTAGAAACGTATTTGCAAATGTTGTAATTTCGCTAATGCTTGTGGGGGTGTTTGCGCTAACTTATGCAGGCGGAGTGCTAAACGTGTTCAGTTCTAGCGGGGATAGCTTTGCTATATATCATGGCAACACGGAAAATAAAAACGTTAGCTTAATGATTAACGTTTATTGGGGAACGGAATATTTAGAACCTATGCTTGATGTTTTAAAAGAAAAGAATGCAAAGTGTACCTTTTTTGTAGGTGGCATGTGGGCTTCTAACAATGAAGAGCTTATGAAAAAAATTTTAGATGGCGGACATGAGCTTGGTAATCATGGCTATTATCATAAAGACCACGATAAAATTTCTAAGGAAAAGAACGAGCAAGAAATTTATCAGACGCATGAAATTGTGAAGGCGTTAACGGGTGTTGAAATGAACTTGTTTGCTCCGCCAAGCGGCGCGTATAATCAAACTACGTTAGACGTTGCAAAAACTTATGGCTATCAAACTATAATGTGGACTAAGGATACTATAGATTGGCGTGACAAGGTCGCTAAAACTATATACGATAGGGCGGTGGCTAATCCGCAGAACGGGGATTTAATTTTAATGCATCCAACTGAAAAAACATTAGAAGTGTTTGGAGATATTATAGACTTTTATCAAGAAAACGGTTTTAATGTAGTTACTGTTTCTGAAAATATTGCATAGCGAAGCGAAAGGCGCAGCCCGCCCGTAAGGGCGGGCAATGCCGCTTAAAGCGGCATTAAATTTTGGCATAAGCCAAAATTTGCGCCTTTCTATTTTTCACGTTTAAGATATTCAAAAATGGCAATATTTAATGCATGGAAATGTTTTTAAATTATTTGTGGGTATTTTTAATAGGCGGCTTTATATGTATGATAGGGCAAATTTTAATAATAAGAACTAATATAACGTCAGCTAGAATTTTAGTTACTTTTGTTTTAATAGGTGTAATTTTAGAGGCTGTAGGAATATTTGAACCCATTTCAGCTTTTGCAAAAGCGGGCATAAACGTGCCAATTATAGGGTTTGGAGCGTCGCTTGCTAAGGGTGCTATTGCAGGCGTGGAAGCTCGCGGACTTATAGGCGCATTTACTGGTGGCTTAGAAGCTGTTGCGGGTGGGATAGCGGCAGCGGTTGGTTTTGCATTTTTGTTTGCTCTCATATTTCACGCACATACAAAAAAGAATTAAAATATGTATTGCAAATTTTTTCAAGGTGTGATATAGTTTAAGTGAAAAGAATTTTGCGGAGGGTGAATTATGGCAAAATTTAGCGTAAAAAAAGCATTAGCAGTAGTTGGCTGTTTAACAGCTTTGGGCGCTGGTGTGTTTTTCGGAATAGATGCAGTATCTGATGATTTTAATGTAGTGTTTTATCCAGAAACAACTATAACAAGACCAACACCAGATCCAACACCAGATCCAATACCAGTACCAGACCCAACTCCAGTTGTAGTTCAGCTTGCAGCGCCAGCAGTTACATACGACCAAGAAACAAATCTTTTATCTTGGAGCGAAGTAGATAACGCTTCAGGTTATAGGGTAATGGTAAATGGGCAGACGAAAGATTACGGAGCAGACACAACAGAATTAGAAGTAACCATAGACGAAGGCGACTCTTATACCATGTCTGTTCAAGCATTAGGTGACGGAGAAAATTATTCAAACAGTGAAATCTCCACCATAACCGGCGAGCGCGAAAACCTAGACCAAATGTATTACGAGCAGATTAAAACAGATTTAAAGGAAATTATAGAAGGTAAAACAATTGCATTTGCAAAATATAGCATTCAAGATTTTTTAAATATAGATTTCCAAGAAAATAATTTACTTGTTACAGCTAAATGTTACTCTAATCAAGGAACAAGTGCTGTATATACAACATTTGCTTTTAAATTAAATAATCAACACGAAGTTAACACTATTTCTGATATAGCAGATATTGTTAATGAAATTAAGTCCGATTCTACAATAAGGATATCATTACAAAACACGCATTATGCAAGTTATGATTATAATTTAGATTGCTATAATAAATTAATTGAAGATACAAAATTAACTGGACAATTAAAAAACTATTTAGATAATGGTTATGAGCCTACATTATTATATTCGTGTGTAGGTAGAGGAAATCAAGTAGATAATTTTGCTGTTGATTCCTATATCAAATTAACTAAAGGTAACGATATAAAAGTTGTAACAGTTCAAAATATTGTATCTCAAAAATATAATGATTCATATGCATTTGATGGTTACGTAAATGCTTATATTAATGGCACGGCAGAAGATGTTACAATTGAAGAAACGTCTTTTACTGAAGCATCTCCAGTATCTTCTATATGGCAAGCAGCAAATGATAAATACGGGATTCAAGAGCCGCAAGTAACAAATAATAAAAACTTAAACAATATAAAATATGAATCTATGATAATTTCGCAAAACGGAAAGCAATATAAACTTACTTATCCAGTAGACGATTATACAATAGAGTTTTAAAGAAAAATGATTAGTTTAAAACTAATCATTTTTTATTATTTTTCTGAAAGTAGATTTCAAATATTTAAAGTCACTTTTTTTATATAAATTAATAGCTGGTTCATTTTTGTTATAACAGCAAACTTCATAGTTATATATATTTTGAGATTTTAACCATTTTTCAAATTCCAATATCAATTTAGTAGCTAATCCATTTTTTCTGTAAGAATCTTTTATATACAATAATTCTAAACTTCCGAGTCCGTTTTTATAACAATAGTTAGGAGTATTTAAAATTTGCCCATATAAAAATCCTATAGCTATATTTTTATCCCATATTGTAAGCAAAATTGTCCCTTCAATTCCAATTTTGTTGTCAAAAAAATTATCTGGACATTCATTCAATGAATAATCATATTTTTTTTCGCTATAAAATAAATCTTTAAATAAGTTATTTATTTTTTCTAAATCTTTGTTATTATTAGTTATAAGTTTAATTTTCATATTCATATATTAGCACTTTTGTAAAAAAAAATAAAGTATTTTGTAAATTTATTTGATTTTTTACATTTTATCGTATATAATCTAGGAAAAAGGAGTAAGGAATGGATAAAATCTTAAGTAAATTCAAAAAAACAAGAATTAATGTTAATAAAAGTTTAAATGCTATCGAAAGCGAAAATGGAAAGGGTGCTATTTGTAAATGCCAGTGTGTAGGAAACAACTGTCAATGTGGAACGAGTAATCCAAATGAAAGAGAAATGTAAGCTAAAACTTACAACTTGCTGGTTAAATATTAATAGATGTTGTAACTTGAGATGTGAATGGTGTTATGCTAAAAACACTGGATTTGACCCCTATTCAAACATATCTTTAGATGATGCTAAAAAAACTATAAATTTAATTGCAGAGATAGGAATAAACTCCGTTATTTTAATTGGGGGAGAACCTACTTTGCATCCTTTTTTATGTGAAATTATAAGGTACGCTAAAGATAAAAGCATGGTTGTTTCTATCGTTAGTAATGGTCTTAAATTTACTGACATGGACTTTTTACAAAAAGTTAAAGATTCAGGTTTAGACTTTATCAATCTTTCATTAAAAGGTGAAAACCAAAATCAATTTCAAAATATTACTGGTGTTGATGCTTTTAATGAGGTTATGAATGCAATTAAGAACATTTCAAAATCAGGTATTGAGTTTAATGTAGCAATGGTATTAACTTTAAAAAATATACATTCTTTTTTGAACGGGATAAAAGAAGCTAAAAGATATGGGTGTAATTTTTTTGATTTATCTTTTTGTTACAACTTAAATTTAGATGATAACAATAAGATTTTTTTAGAAGAAAATAATCCTAAAAAAATTATTGAAGAGTTTTCTAAAATTTATGATGAATTAAATAACATTACTAATGGGAAATTTGCTTTAGAACAATCTTTTCCATTATGTTTATGGAATAATAATGATGTAATACAAAAAATGATAGAAAGGAAGCAAATAAATACATTGTGTCAATTATTGCAAAGACAAGGGTTAATTTTAGATGAAGAATTAAATGTGATTCCTTGTAATGTTTTACATATGTTAAAATTAGGAAATATTAAAGGTTTTACTAATGGTAATGAAATTTTAAACTTAGTTAGGAAATCGGAAAGAATATATAATAGATTGACTGCTGTTCCATCAAAAAAATGCGTGAGTTGTAAAGATTATATAAGTTGTGGTGGTGGATGCCCAGTTCAATGGACCAATTATTCATTTAAAGAATTATTTAACAAATTATAGATATCGCTTGATAAATTCATAATAACTTGTTAAAATAATAACAATGAAAAAACTATTTAGTGGAATTTTAGTTTGTTTTTTGGTAGCTGTATCATTTTTAACCACAGGTTGTTTTAATTTACCTGGCGGTGACGATACAGGTAATTTGTTATATCCTTCTGGCACAATTTCTGGCTATAAGGTTTGTTATAAACCGACACAGTATAATTTTGAAAGATTATTTTTAACCTTTAGTGATAATATAGTAAGTAATTTATTTACTTATTTTACATTTTATAATTATAGATTCGATGATGAAAATAATTTTCCAGGTGTTTCAGAAGACAACTATTTAACTATTTGGGATGAAGCTTTAAATTTAGATAGAGTAAGATACCAACCAAAATTTGTAAATGATGAAGATGGTGTTCAATATTATACCTATGATAATGTTGGGTGGAATTGGTCATTTGGAGATAATATTGAATTTTTAATAAATCCGCTAATTTCTTCAGGTACAAATGGAAAACTTGAAAAAAATAAAAACATTTTGGAAGATTTTTTAGCAAGAATTGCAGAATATAATATTTATTACTTAAATGATATTATAAGTATATATTCCACAGTCCTAGAATACAATATTTATGAACTCGTTCTCGGCAGAACTCCAACAGCACCAGTAATTGAAATTTCAGATACTGCAACTACTGTATTAGAGTCTGTTAAGGTAACTTTAAATAGTCAAATAGTTGATGGAACAACTACTACCAGAGATACAATAATGGATCCAATCCAAGAAGAATTTTCTTTATACGGCACTTATGTTGGATTTTCTGAAAGAGATAGGGAAAATTTAACTAACTATATCTTGGAAACCGTAATTGGCGACCAAATTGTAAATAATCCAACTTATAATAAAAATAATGAATATCAAACAAAAGTTGCCGAAATTATAGAGAATGCTAACCCTACTTCAAATCAAGACGTTGAAGAAGGGCAGGAGCCGCCAAGAGATTTCTTTGACCCATACCCAGCTAGTAAAATTAAAGATTTTAATGGCACGGCTTTCTATATTAACGGCGGTATAGACGAAAACGGAAACTTGTCTAACACCAACGCTTTTGACCATATTCAATCTGCGGAATATCAAAGCTTTGTTATCATGCCGGAGCAGGAAGATTTATCCTTATGCGCGCTTTGGCTTGCGTTTGAATCTGAACAGCCAATCGACGCTGTAATTAGAGTGCGTTATTATAATGGCGCTGGCAGACTATTTGAAACCGCAAAGCAGCAAATTTCAATGTCTGGCGACCCATTTGACGCAACCACGGATATTGTAATGATGGACCTTGTTTATAACGAAATTTCAGACACTGAACTAGATACTGAAGTTGATATGATTTTAGATCCGTTTGATAATGAGCTTGACGGCGGAATTTTAAAGGCAGACGATATAGATGGCAAGTATGTAACTGGCACGCTTGCACATTACTATAATATAATTGAATCTGATAGCGGTTTTGGGGCTATTGGTGTGCTTAATCATAATAGAATACCATTTTCATATATGGAAATAGTAATAGACGTAATTAAAGACCCAAACGAGCCGCAAGCTACTTATCCATTTAAAATGGGTGTTGTTGGAATATTCCCAACGGCAGAATAACGGAGAAAAATATGGGTTTTTTTGACAAAATTTTAAAAGGTTTAGGTTTTGAAAGTGAAGAAAAGAATAATCCTAAGCCTAAAAAAGAAATAAAAAGAAAAGCTGGCGAATATACATTAGATGGAGAAGAAGAGGAAATAATTGAAGAAATGAAGCCTAAAAGCCAGGAAGAAGTATCTAAGGTTGTAGACTACTTAAAAAAAGAAGGTAAAGTTATTGTAAACCTTTCTAATTTTGAAGATACTAATTTTAACACTGCACTAAGTTTTCTTTCTGGCGCCGTGTACGCTTTTGGCGGAGAAGTGTATAAGCTAGATGACGCCCGCTACAAACTTTTGGTGGTATAAATGGTAAAAAATAAATTCTTTAAAAGGTACAAACGCGGTCTTTTTGCCATACTTCTTATTTTAGGAATTATAGCGCTTGTAATTGGCGTGGATATTTTAACCAAAGTGCTTACAGACGGTAAATCTATTTTAGTTTTACCAAGTTTTTTTAATTTTATATCCGTTCACAACACTGGCGGTGCTTGGAGCATTCTAAACGAGCATACTTGGATATTAATAACTCTAACATTTGTATTTTTAATAGCATTTTGTATCTTTAATTATTTCTTTAAGCAAAGAACTACCCTCTATCTTGTGGGCTTTTCCTTAGTATTCGGCGGTGCGGTTGGAAATTTGATAGATAGGTTATTTTTAGGCTACGTTAGAGATTTTATAGCCTTAGATTTTATTAACTTTCCAATATTCAACATTGCAGATATGTGCCTTTGTGCAGGCGTAATAGTGCTTCTAGTGTTCTTTTTATTTTTATATCCCAAATACAATAAAAAGTATTTAAAAACTAAGCAAAAATTTGCCTTAGCAAAAAAGCTTAAAAAGGTTAGTTATGGACTTTAATATAGAAGAAAAGGATAAAAATAAGCGCCTAGATATTTTTTTGCTTGAAAAGTATCCAGATTTAACGCGCTCTCATATAAAAAACATGATAGACGGCGGGAAAGCGCTTTTAAATGGTAAAACCGTTAAAGCAGGGGAAAAGTTAAGGGTAAACGATAAAATCCACGTTGAAAACTTAGAGCCGGAAGAAGTTAAAACAAAACCGGAAGATATTCCAATAGAAATTGTATACGAAGACGACGATTTAGCCGTAATAAACAAGCCACAAGGCATGGTGGTGCACGCAGGCGCGGGGAATACGACCGGAACACTTGTAAACGCGCTTTTATTTAAGCTTAAAAATTTAAGCGGAATAAATGGCAAGCTTCGTCCGGGAATAGTACACAGATTAGACAAAAACACGTCTGGGCTTCTTCTTATTGCTAAAAACGATTTTGCGCACAATAGCCTTGCAAAACAAATTCAAGAGAAGACGTGTGTAAGAAAATACATAGCGCTTTTAGAAGGTACGCTAAAAGAGCAAGAAGGGCATATTGAAACGCATATATCAAGAGATAAAAAGCATAGAACTTTAATGAATGTATGCCCAGAAAGCCAAGGCAAACTTGCTATAACAGACTACAAAGTTTTAAAGTACTATAACGGCTATACCTTAGTTGAATTTACTTTAAAAACGGGCAGAACTCATCAAATTAGGGTTCATGCATCTAGGGTACTACACAAGCCAATAGTGGGCGATAAGGAGTATAATCCTAGCACAAAATTAAACGGGCAACTGCTCCACGCGTATAAAATAGAGTTCACCCAGCCAAGAACTGGGCAAAGGATAACTCTTGAAACGTCGCTTCCGGAAAATTTCAAAAAAGTCCTAAAAAAATTACAGGAAAAATAGTAGACAAATTATGTTTTTGAATATATAATTAATAGGTCAAAAGGAGATATGTATATGGCAAACAAAAGTACTAATAAAAGTTCAAGTAGTTCTAGTTCAAGCAGTTCTCAAACTACGCAAAAGAGAAACACATCTATTAAATGGGTTTTAAATATGCTTTCATTCTTTGCGCTAGTTCTTGTAGGTATTTGTTTATTATTGCAAGTTATCTTTAACGCAATCGACGCAAGCAAGCTTGCAGGTGCAACAAATGCTATAAGAACAGTTGGTGAATGTATTGCTTACTGCGTAATAGCAGTTTATGCCTTTTTCTTTATTAGACACAAGAAAAATCCAGTTTGGGCAGTACTCTACGCAATTGCACTTACAGCTATATTAATTTTAATTATATTTAGATAATGGCAAAAAAAATTATATTTATTACTATGCTCTCGTTGCTTGCACTGGGCTTTGCGTGCTTAATTTTGCAGCTTGCTAGCCCAGTGTTTGTCTATGTTTCGCTATTTTGTTTGGCGCTGTTTTCCGGGCTCTTTGGCGTGTATCAAATTTTTAGGTTTATAGAGCTTAATGCGCAAATTAAAGCGGATTATCCTTCCTATTTAGCTGAGCTTTATATAAAGGGCGTTGCAACGAAATTTCAAGTAGAAAACGTAGACAAGATGCTTTATAAAGAGCATAAAAAGAAATATTTGACATTAAAACTTGTAAACTTTGGGCTAATCATGTTAGGCTTTTCACTGATGATAACTCTTCTTTGTGTGTTTTTTGCCAAAGTTTAACAAAAAATTATTTGAAAATCATTTTAGAGTATGTTATACTCTCGCAAGTAAAAGGAGAAAATTATGTATACAGCAGAAAAAATTGAAGGAGACAAATTTAAAGTTAAAATTTCTTTAACCGCTCAGGAATGGAACGAATATGTAAATGAGGCCTACGAGCAAAACAAAGGAAAATTTTCCGTACAAGGTTTTAGAAAGGGTAAAGTGCCTAAAAAGGTTATAGAACAAAATTATGGCGCAGACATCTTTTTTGACGACGCGCTTCAACTTGCTTTTTCTAAGGAATACGGCGATATGCTAGCAAAGGAAACGGAAATTGAACCAGTAGACCACCCAGACGTAAGCCTTGAAAAGTTCGATTCAGACGGTCTTGTTTTAAACGTTACAGTTCAAAGCATGCCAGAAGTTAAACTTGGAAAATACAAGGGGCTTGAAATAGAGAGTGCTAAGGGCGAAGTTGAAGAAAAACAAGTTGAAAAAGAACTTAATCAAGTTCGTGAACGCAACGCACGCTACGTAGAAGTTCAAAGAGAAGCAAAGCTTGGCGACTTTGTTACAATCGACTTTTCCGGAAGCATAGACGGAGTTAAATTCCCAGGTGGAGAAGCTAAGGACTATCGTTTAGAGCTAGGTTCTAAAAGCTTTATTGAAGGTTTTGAAGAGCAAATTGTTGGAATGAAGATTGGCGAGACAAAAACTATTAAAGTAACATTCCCAGAAAACTATCATGCTGAGGAACTTAAAGGAAAACCAGCTGATTTTGAAATAACCTTAAAAGGCGTTGAAGAAAAGCAGCTTCCAGAGTTAAACGACGAATTTGCTTCAAACGTAAGCGAATTTGAAACATTAGATGAATACAAAAAGGATATTAGGAAACACTTAGAAGAGACTTTAAATGAGCGCTTAGAAAGGGAAACGGAAAACAATATCATAAAGGCAGTTGTAAAGGAAGCCGAAGTTAACATTCCAGAATGCATGGTCGAAAGCCAGCTCGACGCCTATATGAAGGACATGGAAACAAGGCTTGCTTACCAAGGTTTAAAACTAGACGACTATTGCAAATATATGAACACAACGCCTGAAAATATTAGAAAAGAAAACCACGACCACGCTTTAGAAACTGTAAAAACAAGGCTTGCTATTGAAAAGATTATAGAAGTTGAAAACTTAAAAGTTACAGACGAAGAACTTGATTCAAAACTTGAAGAAGTGGCTAAAAAGTACAACAAAACAGTAGATGACTATAAAAAGTCTTTGGGCGAAAAACAACTAATATACTTTGAAAACGATATTTTAATGGATAAACTTGTTAAGTTCTTAAAAGAAAATAATAAATTAATTTAAGAGGTGAAATATGTTAATTCCAATGGTCGTAGACCAAACTGCTAACGGAGAACGTTCATACGACATCTATTCTCGTTTGCTAGAAGATAGAATTATTTTTCTTACGGGAGAAATAAACGACGCTATGGCAAACATTATAGTTGCGCAAATGATATATCTAGAAGGAAAAAATCCAGATAAGGATATTTACCTATATATAAACAGCCCGGGCGGAAGTGTAAGCGCAGGCATGGCAATTTACGACACAATGAACTACTTAAAGTGCGATGTGTCCACAATTTGCATAGGGCTTGCAGCATCTATGGGCGCGTTTATACTAAGTAGCGGTGCTAAAGGGAAGCGTTTTGTTCTTCCTAATAGTGAAGTTATGATACACCAACCACTTGGTGGTGCACAAGGTCAGGCAAGCGACATTGCTATTCAAGCTAAACACATTCAGCACATAAAGGATAAAATAAACAAAATCCTTAGTGAAAATACAGGTCAACCGCTTGAAAAGATAGAGAAGGACACGGATAGAGATAACTACATGACGGCGGAAGAAGCTAAAAAGTATGGCCTTGTGGATAAAATTTTCGTTAAACGTTCAAGCGAAAACAAGTAATCTAAAAGAGGTGAAATTTGAAAGGAAATAACGACAATTTATTTTGCTCATTCTGTGGAAAATCTCAAAGGCAGGCAAGAAGGCTTATAGCCAGCCCTGACGGCGAAAGCTATATTTGCGACGAGTGCGTGGAAGTTTGCAAGGATATAATTAAGCAAGATAAGGTTACGACAGTTGAAACGAGCATAGACCTTCCAACTCCGCAGCAAATTAAAGAGCAACTTGACGAGTATATAATAGGGCAAGAAGACGCGAAGCGTGTGCTTTCTGTTGCCGTGTATAACCATTATAAAAGAATAAACTACAATCTTGTTGCAAAGAGGAGCAAAGACGCAGAAGATACGTCTATTGAGCTTGAAAAGAGCAACATTTTAATGGTGGGCCCAACAGGTTGCGGAAAGACGTTACTTGCTAAAACGCTTGCCAAAATTTTAAAAGTTCCATTTGCTTCCGCTGATGCTACAACGCTTACAGAAGCAGGGTATGTTGGAGACGATGTAGAAAACATACTTTTAAAACTCATTCAAAATGCAGACTACGATATAGCCAAAGCTCAACGTGGAATTATATACGTAGACGAAATAGATAAGATAGCTAGAAAAACGCAAAACGTATCAATCACGCGTGACGTTTCCGGCGAAGGTGTTCAACAGGCACTGCTAAAAATTATAGAGAGCACAACAGCCAGCGTTCCGCCACAAGGTGGAAGAAAACACCCGCATCAAGAAATGATTCAAATAGATACTACAAACATTCTTTTCATTTGCGGTGGTGCATTTGTAGGATTAGATAAGATTATAGAATCTAGAATGAACAATACAAGCCTAGGCTTTAATGCTACTATAAACACGACTATTGAAAAGAGTCAAATAAACTTTGTTAAACACTTGCAGCCGCAAGACCTTATAAAGTTTGGGCTAATTCCAGAATTTGTAGGGCGTCTTCCAGTTGTGGTAGGTTTGCACGATTTAACAGAGAACGCATTAATTAGAATTCTAACAGAGCCTAAAAACGCAATCTTAAAACAATATAAAAAGATGTTCGATATAGATAAGGTAGACCTTGAATTTGAACCCGAAGCTATTCGTTCAGTAGCTCACAAGGCATTAGAATTAAAAACGGGTGCCCGCGGGCTTAGAACAATCCTTGAAGACGGTATGCTAGAACTCATGTATGAAATTCCAAGCCGAAAGGATGTAGCAAAAGTAATAATTCCAAAAAACTACTTTACGGAAACGGACATAAAACCAATACTAATTACCAAAGAAGAAGAGAAGAAAACAGAAGACGTTGGATAAATAAAAACAGAGCTTGATCCTAGCTCTGTTTTTTATTTTTACTATATTTTGTGTATATTCTTTATGTATTAGTACTATATTTTGTGGTATTATGCAAAATTTTAAACAATTTATTGAATTTATTTTACTAAAATTTTGCAATTTGTTAAAATATAAAACAAGGAGATAAATATGCAAGAACCAAATATAAAAATTAATTGCCATAGCAGTATTTGTATAGACGAGAATATTTTTATAGACCCGTTTAATATAAACAGTCGGGCAGAAGCTAAGGCTATTTTTATAACGCACTCACACTTTGACCATTTAGATATCAACTCTATAAAAAATATTTTAACACCAAACACTGTTATTGTTTGCACTAAGGATAGCGCGGAAATTTTAGAAAAGGCGGGGATAACAAATAACATAAACATTGTAACACCAAACCAAACAGGCAAAGTTTTAGATATAAGTTTCCAAACTTTTCCTTCTTATAACTTTGGTCATCATCACTTTAAAAACTATGGCTTTGTTGGCTACACTTTAAATGTTAACGGAGCAACCTATACCATTTGCGGAGATACCGACGCTACTCCGGAACTTGAAAACGTTAAAACGGACGTTCTCTTAATTCCAATTGGTGGAATTTACACCATGGACGCAGAAGAAGCCGCAAAGGTTACAAACATTATTAAACCTAAATATGTTATTCCAACTCACTATAACTATTTAGACGACACCGCAGGCAAGGAAGGGGAAAAACTTTTTACAAAACTTGTTGACAAAAACATAAAAGTTTTAATAAAAATAGATTAGGGAGAGTTTATGAACGAAACAATTAAAACACTTATAGAAAGAAGAAGTTGCAAAAAGTTTAAATCTGAGCAAATTAAAAAGGAAGAACTAGATTTAATTTTGCAGGCAGGCATGAACGCACCAACTGGAAAGGGAATGCAGTCGCCTATAATATTAGTTTTACAAGATAAAGAAAAGATAGAAAAATTAAGAGAGATAAATAAAAAAATTCTAGGCAGAGATGTAGACCCGTTCTATAATGCGCCAACCGTGCTAGTTGTTATGGCGGATAAAAATATGTTTACTTACGTTGAAGACGGCAGTTTAGTTCTAGGCAACATGATGAACGCCGCTTTTAGTTTGGGTGTGGGCTCTTGCTGGATTCATAGAGCAAAAGAAGAGTTTGAATCTCCGGAAGGTAAAGCCCTTTTAAAAGAATGGAATATTTCAGAAAATTATGTAGGTGTTGGTCACTGCATTTTAGGCTATGCGGGCATGGAATATCCAGAGCCTAAGCCTCGTAAAAAAGATTACGTTCGCTATATTTAAAAGTCTATTTATATAAAAACTAAAACCCCAAAACAAAATATCGTTTGGGGTTTTTGATACTAATTATTTCTATCTTTTTTCCTAACTAAGTTTTTTTCTCTACCATTTTGGCTCGGAATATAATAAACTCTATCCTTTAAGCTTTCGGGCATATAGCGCTGTTTTACATAGCCGCCAAAATCGTGTGGATACTTATATTTTATATGTTTTGTATCGTTTGTGCTAGGGTGATTTTTCAAATAATCCGGCACATTATCGTCCTTCACATTTTCCGCGTCTGCACGAGATAAATCCCGTGCCACAATCACAGAGTTAGATTTTTCCGCTTCGCAGGCGTATATTATTGCGTGAAAAAGTGGAATAAGCCCTTCCGGTGCTCCCATTTTTTCCACGGCATACATGGCGCTTGTGGAAAGAAGTAGGGCGTTGCTATCCGCCATGCCTATGTCTTCGCTAGAATGAGCTACAAGGCGTCTAGCTATTATCATAGGGTCTATGCCGGCTATAAGCATGCGCTGTGCCCAGTAAAGTGCGGCTTCCGTATCTGAACCACGAATAGACTTACAAAATGCGCTTAGCATATCGTAGTATTGGTTTTCGTCTATGGAAAGTGCTTTTTTTTGAATGGATTGCTCAGCAATTTCCTTTGTAATTACAATTTCTTTATCCTTATTAAAAGGTGTAGTTAGCACGGCAAGTTCAAGAGCATTTAGCGCCATTCTAACGTCGCCACTAGAAGCCCAAGCAAAGTGTTTTAAGGCGCTTTCGTCTACTTTAATTGGCATTTTAGAAAGCACTTCGTCCTTTTCAAGTGCGCGTTTCATGGCTTTAATAACGTCTTTATCTTCAAGTGCTTTAAATTCAAACACTCTGCATCTAGAAACAATAGCTCTTGTCATACTAGTGAAGGGATTTTCCGTGGTGGAGCCTATAAAAACAATACTGCCTTTTTCAATTGCTTCTAAAACGCAGTCGCTTTGTGCTTTATTCCATCTATGGCACTCGTCAAGCAGTAAATAGGTCTGTGTTCCAAACATTGCCTTCAAGTTTTCTGCTTCTCTAATTATCTCTTTGGCGTCGGATACGCCGCTAGAAACGGCGTTCAATTTTCTAAATTCGCCTTTTAGCTGCTTTGCCACAATGTTAGCAAGCGTAGTTTTACCAGTGCCAGGAGGGCCATAAAAAATACAGCTACCAAGTTCTCCAACTTCAATAGCGCGCCTTAAAAGCATATTTTTGCCAATAATATGTTCTTGCCCTACAAAGTCGTCAAAACTAGTAGGTCGCATTCTCTCCGCAAGTGGCGGACGTTTCGTAATTTCCATAAAATAATTATATCATATATATTAAAATTTTACTAGTGTTTATAAGTAAAATAAAAATCCGCACTTAGCGGATTTTTTTAAAGCTTAGGTTCAAAACCTTCAAAAATTATATTATCACAAAATTTAATTACTTTTAAATATTCTTCTTGGCTTCTAACCGTCCAGGCAAGAAGGGGAAGAGTTTTATATTTTCTAACAAACCTGTTTGGAAGCGTGCTCGCTTCGTAGGAAATAAAGTGCGGCTGACTGACTTTTTTATTAAGCGTCATACGTTTTAAAAATAACTTCTTTAAAAAGGAAAGTTGTTCTCCTTTAAAGTAGCCAGATAGCTGCCCACGAAGAACTTCTGGCGCGTTGTTTTTAAACCATTCTAGTACAAATGGATTAAACGCCTGAATTGCGTATTCGCCTTTATACTCTTTAAGCTTTGCGTAGAGCGCGCTTTCTAGCTCGCCAACTTTATTTGTGTTTTTAATTTCAATTAATACAGGAACTCTACCGTCAACAAAGTTTAAAAATTCGTCTAAGGTAGGAATTTTTTGGTCTGTGCCTTTTAGACGGATATTTTCCAAATCTTCCTTCTTTAAATTTTTAACGTAGCCATCTTGCCCTGTCATTCTTTGAAGGGAAGAGTCGTGAAATATAATAATAGTACCATCGGCAATTTGATGTACGTCAGTTTCAATAGGATAGCCTTCTTTAATTGCATTTTCAAAGGCAAGCATAGAGTTTTCCGGAGCTTTATCGTCGTGTAAACCCCTGTGAGCGATGCAATCTTCTACAAGCCAAGTTTTAAATAAATCCATAAAAATAACCCTTTTAATTTAATATATCCATAATAACATAAAAAATATTAATTTTAAAACAATTTTAGACATTCTTTTAAAAAAAGTTGGCAAGTTTGCGGGTGTTTACAAGATTTTTGCAAACAAAATTTAAAAAATAATGTACTTTAACCTTTGAAAAGTGTATAATAAAATCTATGGATAGACAGGAAAAGATTAGAAACTTTTGCATTATCGCACACATAGACCACGGTAAAAGCACACTTGCAGATAGGCTTATAGAGAAGACCGGCACGCTATCTAAGCGCGAAATGAGCGACCAGCTTTTAGACAGCATGGACATAGAACGCGAGCGTGGCATAACAATAAAACTAACTCCAACAAGAATGTTTTATAACTATAATGGAGAAGAATACACTTTGAATTTAATAGACACTCCGGGGCACGTGGACTTCACTTACGAAGTATCGCGTTCTCTTGCTGCGTGCGAAGGGGCTATTTTAATTGTAGACGCAAGCCAAGGCGTAGAAGCTCAAACGCTTGCGAACACCTATCTTGCAATAGATAACAATCTAGAAATTTTGCCTGTTATAAACAAAATAGACCTTCCAAGCGCAAACCCAGAAGAAGCTAAAAAAGAAATAGAAGACATCATCGGCTTGCCGGCTGACGACGCTCCGCTAATTTCTGCCAAGGAAGGAATTAACATAGATGAAGTTTTAGAGCAGATTATAACAAAAATACCATCGCCTAAGGGAGATGAAAGTGCTCCATTAAAGGCGCTAATTTTTGATAGCTACTACGATAACTTTAAGGGTGCAATAAGTTTTGTAAGGATATTTGACGGCGAAGTAAAAATTGGCACCAAAATTAAAATGATGGAAACGGGGAAAACCTACGAAGTAACCGAAGTAGGTGTTTTTACACCTAGCATGAAACCTGTGGAAAAACTAGAAGTTGGCGACGTTGGCTATATTGCCGCCAGCATTAAAAACGTAGCGGACACCAAAGTTGGCGATACGATAACCTTAGCGGAAGACGGCGCAAAAGAAGCACTACCGGGATATAAATCCGTGCAGCCCGTAGTATTTTGCGGTATATTCTTAACAGACGGCTCTAAATTCAACGATTTAAAGGACGCACTAGAAAAATTAAAACTAAACGACGCATCACTTGTGTTTACTCCGGAAAATTCTCAGGCGTTAGGCTTTGGTTTTAGGTGCGGCTTTTTAGGGCTACTTCACATGGAGATTATAACGGAAAGATTAGAGCGCGAGTTTAACTTAGATATTATCACAACGGCGCCAGGGGTATCCTATAACGTATATAAAACAAACGGAGATATGTTAGAGGTATCAAACCCTACAAATCTTCCAAGCCCTGTGGAGATAGATAGAATAGAAGAGCCTATGGCAAAGCTTCATATCTACACACCACCGGAATACGTTGGGCCAATTATGGAACTATGTAAGGAAAAGCGCGGCGAGTTCCTTGATATGCAATACTTGGATAAAAAGCGTGTTAGAATGGACTATAAAATGCCACTTAACGAAATGATTTACGACTTCTTTGACGGCTTAAAATCTCGCACGCGTGGCTATGCCAGCCTAGATTACGAGCTTATAGGTTTTGAACCTAGCGACTTAATAAGGCTAGATATCCTATTAAATGGCGAAGTTTGCGACGCTTTAAGTTTAATCGTGCATAAGGATAAGGCGTACCAAAGGGGTAGAGCTATAGTAGAAAATTTTAAAAAGGTAATTCCACGCCAAATGTTTGAAGTGCCAATTCAAGCAAGTATTGGTAATAAAATAATAGCGCGTGAAACGGTCAGCGCGCTTAGAAAGGACGTTTTAGCTAAATGTTACGGTGGCGACATATCAAGAAAACGTAAACTTTTAGAAAAACAAAAAGAAGGCAAAAAGCGCATGAGACAGATTGGTAGCATAGAGCTTCCAAGTGAAGCCTTCATGAGCATTTTAAAGATAGACGACGATGAGTAATCTAGGCATATACGTGCATATTCCTTTTTGCCAAAGTAAATGCAAATATTGTAACTTTGTTTCTGGAAAATATCCAAGAGAAATGCAAAAAAGGTACGTGCAAAGTTTAATAAAGGAAATTGAAGAAACAAAATATAAAAGAAAGGTTTCTTCTATCTTTTTTGGCGGCGGAACTCCAAGCATACTTCCAGCGGAAGATATTAAAGAAATAATGCTTGCAATAAAAAGCAAATTTGCCTTAACAAAAAATGCGGAAATTTCCATAGAATGTAACCCAAATTCCATAACGGAAGAAAAACTTAAAATTTATAAAAATTTAGGCTTTAATAGAATTAGTTTCGGTGTTCAAAGTTTAGACGACGACGTTTTAAAACTTATAGGCCGCGTTCACAACAGAAGTGAAGCGTTACAAGCGATAAACCTAGCCAATATCGCAGGTTTTACAAACATAAACGCAGACCTTCTTTTAGGTATAAAGGAAAATAAAAATATTTCAAGAGATATAGAAGAGTTAAAAGCCGCGGGCATTACACATATTTCGGCATACATGCTAATTTTAGAGCATGGCACGCCACTTGAAATTTTAGCTAAACAAAACAAAGTAAAACTATTATCAGAAGACGAAAGTGTAGCGCAATATGAAGAATATTTAAAAGTTTTAAGGCAAAACGGCTTTTACCGATATGAAATATCCAATTTTGCTTTAAAGGGTTACAAATGTAAGCACAATATTAATTACTGGGAGTGCGGAGAATATTTAGGCTTTGGTGTAGCCGCACATTCCTATATAAACGGCACGCGCTACTCAAACACTGAAAATATATTAGAGTATATAGAAAACTACAATAATAAAAGTTATGAAAAGTTAACAAATCAAGAAAAGTTAGAAGAGCTTATTATGCTAGGGCTTAGAACGAAGCGTGGCGTTAGCCTTAAAAAACTAGAAGAGCTTGGCTATAAGGTATTAGAAAATAAAAACGCATTAAAAATGCTCAGTTTAGGAATAATAAAACTAAACAGCACGCACTTATATATAACATCAAAAAACTTCGGCATAGCAAATCAAATAATATTAAGGCTGGTAGAATAAAAAAACTATCATTTATTAAAAGTTGGTTTTATAATAGTTCTTCGAAGGCTCTTGCAACGGGTTGCTTTGTTGAAGTATAGGCTATTATCATCAAAAATCCGCTTGGGATAAAGCTAGCTAAGGTTATAACTGTTTTTAAAATAATTTGTTTAAAATCTCATGAAATTCATGAGATTTTTTTGTTAAATACTTTACAAAGGCGTTTTTATATGCTATTATATTCAAGTGTTAAATAAAAATGTTTAACAGAGGTGTAAGTTGAAATTAGACGACGTGGTTAGGCTAAACGAACTCTTCGATGCCTACGGAGAACTGCTTACAAACTATCAAAGAGATGTTCTCTCTGATTTTTTAAAGTACAACTTAACTTTTTCTGAAATTGCGGAAAATAGAAAGGTGAGTAGGCAGGCATGCTTTATCGTGCTTAACAAATGCATTAAAAAACTTGAAGGCTTTGAAGAAAAAGTAGGCGCAGTTAAAGCTAAAAAAGAGTATAAAGAAAAAATTTCAGCTGCGGTCAATTTCCTTGAAAAAGGCGACGTAAAATCTGCATTAAACGTTTTGAAAAAGGAGGGTTAATGGCACTATTCTCTGGTTTAAGCGAAAGATTATCTCACATTTTTAGTAAAATCACAAAGCGCGGCAAACTTACAGAGCTTGAAATTAAAGAATCTATGCGTGAAGTAAGAATAGCTCTTTTAGAGGCTGACGTTAACTACAAAGTTGTAAAGGATTTTATTAAAAACGTATCTGAAAAAGCCGTTGGGGAAGAAGTGCTTAAAAGTTTGACCCCAGCACAGCAAGTTATAAAAATAGTCAATGAAGAGTTAACCGCTCTTATGGGCAGCACGAATTCCAAGCTTGCCGTAAGCCCAAAGCCTCCAACAATAATAATGATGTGCGGGCTTCAAGGTGCGGGCAAAACAACAATGTGCGCAAAGCTTGGCTACTATTTAAAAAAGAGTGGTAAAAAGCCACTACTCGTTGCCTGCGATATTTATAGACCCGCGGCAATTGACCAATTAAAAGTTGTAGGTAAGCAAGCGGGCTGTGAAGTGTTTGAAAAAGGCATGCAAAACCCAGTGAAAACCGCAAAACAAGCAGTAGAACACGCGTTAAAGCAAAACCTAGACACCGTTATAATAGATACAGCAGGAAGGCTTCATATTAATGAAGAGCTAATGAAGGAACTTGCAGACATTAAAAAAGAGCTTAGCCCCACGGAAATACTTCTTGTAGTAGACTCTATGACAGGTCAGGACGCTGTAACCGTTGCAGAAACCTTTAACGAAAAGCTAGATATTACGGGCGTAATTCTTACAAAACTCGACGGCGACACCCGTGGCGGTGCAGCACTTTCAATCAGGGCAATTACAGGCAAACCTATAAAATTCTCCGGCGTAGGCGAGAAAATTGGAGATTTAGAGCCCTTCTATCCAGATAGAATTGCTAGCAGAATTTTAGGCATGGGCGACGTGCTTTCCTTAATTGAAAAGGCGCAGGAAGCTGTCAGCGAAGAAGACGCTAAAAAGCTTGAAAAAGCGTTCAAGGAAAATTCCTTTACTTTTGAAGATTACCTTTCTCAAATTGAAAACATGAAGAAAATGGGAAATTTAAAAGATGTTATAGCAATGATTCCAGGCCTTGGTTCTAAGCTTAAAAACGTAGACATAGACGAAGACCAGCTTAAACGAAATAAGGCAATAATTCAAAGCATGACACCAAAGGAAAGAAAAAACCCAGAGCTTATAAAATCTGGTCAAAGAAAGCGTATAGCAGACGGCAGCGGAACTACAATACAAGATGTAAATACACTTCTTCGTCAGTTTGAACAAACTAAGGAAATGATGAAGATGATGAAAAATAAAAAGGGCATACGCGGGCTATTTTAATTTGGTATTTTCTTGCGAGTAGCAAGTGAATATATACGAAAATCGTATTAAATTTATAAGGAGGAAAACATGGCATTAAAGATTAGACTTACAAGACTTGGAGATAAAAAGTCACCTTTTTACAGAGTTGTTGTAGCTGATTCAAGGTCACCAAGAGACGGCAAGTTTGTTGAAATTTTAGGAACCTATAATCCTTTAACAAACCCAGCTGAAATCAAAATTGACAACGAAAAAGCTGACAAATGGCTAAAAAACGGTGCTATCCCAACAGACACTGTTAAGGACTTGCTTGTTAAGAGTGGCGCTATTCAAAAGTAAGGAGCAAAATTTTGGAAAAATTAGTTGAATATATTGTTAAAAGCTTAGTAGACCACCCAGACGAAGTAAAAGTTACTTCTAAAAACGATAAAAACGCCGTTATTATAGACGTTAAAACAAACGAAGACGATATCGGCAAAGTTATAGGGAAGAATGGTCGAATTATTAGTAGCATTAGAACAATTGTAAAGAATATGAGCGTAAAATCTAACAAAAAATTTATTGTAAAAATAGGATAAACTTTTGGAAAAGATTTGTATAGCAAAAATTTTAAAACCGCAAGGCATAAAAGGGGAACTTAAATGTAAGCCTTTTACAGATGAAAACTTTTTTCAAAACTTGAAAGAAGTTTTTATTCATGATAAAAGGTTTGACGTTTTAAGTTCCGTTTATCGTTTTGGTTATGTTTATATAACTTTAAACGGTGTAAATTCGCGTAATGACGCAGAGAAATTTAGAAATCTAGATATTTATGCCGATAGGTCTATATTCGAGGAAGCCATACTTGTTTCCGACCTTGAAAATTGCACGGTGTTAGACGAATTTTCAAACACTCTTGGCAAAGTAACAGGTGTGGAGCAGTATGGCTCTGCTGATATTCTAAACATCACTCTAAATTCAGGAAAAACGTGTTCTATTGCTGTAACAAGCGGGCTTATATTGAAAGTTTTACCAAAGGAAAAGCTACTAATTTTAAATAGGCAAATTTTTGACGAGCAAAAAATAGAGGATTAAATGAGAATAGACGTTTTAACGCTCTTTCCGGAAATGTTTGGCGCGTTTAATGAAAGCATAATAGGTAGAGCGCGCGAAAGCGGACTTTTGGAAATCAACGTTATAAATATAAGAGATTTTTCAAAAGACAAACACAAAAAGTGCGACGATGCACCTTTTGGCGGTGGCGCTGGCATGGTTATGACGCCACAGCCGCTTTTTGATGCAATAGAAAGCGTAAAAACTAAGGATTCTCTTGTAATTCTTACCAGCCCACGCGGTCAAACTTTTAACCAAGAGATGTGCAAAGAACTATCAAATTTTAAACACCTTATCTTCGTCTGCGGGCACTATGAAGGTGTAGACGAGCGAATTATAGAGCTTTGCATAGACAGAGAAATTTCTATTGGCGACTTCGTTTTAACGGGTGGAGAAATTCCAGCCATGGCAATGGTAGATGCAATTTCTAGGTACGTGGACGGCGTTTTGGGGAATAATCAGAGTTTAGAAGAAGAAAGTTTTTCTTCTGGACTTCTTGAATATCCGCAGTATACGCGTCCGGCGGAGTTTAAGGGCTTAAAAGTGCCCGAAGTGCTACTTTCTGGCAATCATGCAGAGATTGCAAAGTTCAGAAAAGCGCAGGCGGAAAAAATTACAAAAGCTAGGCGTCCAGATATAATAGGAGAAACATGAAAATAAATTGGTTTCCGGGGCACATGACGAAGGCTCTTCGAGAACTAAAAAAGGAAGTAAAAAACGTAGATGCAATTATCTATGTTCTAGACGCACGCGCGCCACTTGCTTCGTTGAACCCAGAACTAGATAAACTTGCGGAAAACAAGCCAGTGTTATTTGTATTAAATAAAATAGACCTTGCAGATACTGATAAAATAAACAAACTTATCTCTGACGAAGTTATAAAAAAGAAATATAAAAATTCTTATATTATAAAACTAAATGCCACAGCGTCGGGGGCTATAAAAATTATAGCTAGCGAAATTAAAGAACTTTGCAAAAATAAAATTGAACGTTTTGAAAATAAAGGGTTAAATTCCTTTATTCGTGCAATGGTTGTTGGTGTTCCAAATTCTGGTAAAAGCACGCTTGTAAACAACCTTTGTGGAAGGGTGAAAGCTCTTACGGGAAATAAGGCTGGGGTTACGCGCGGAAAACAGTGGCTTACGGTTTCTAACGGCTTTCAAATTTTAGACACGCCTGGAACGCTGTATCCAAATCTTGAAAATCAAAACGTGGCAAGAAAGCTTGCCTATATTGGTAGCATTCGCGATGAAGTTTTAGATAAAAACGAGCTTGCCTGCGATTTTATTTCAGACATTAGAAAAATTTATCCAAATGCGCTTAGCAAAAGGTACAATATAGACGAAAGCGGCGAGACATATGAAGTGTTAGAAAAAATTGCCTTTTCACGAAAATTTCTATTAAAGGGCGGCGAGGTAGACTACGATAGAGCTAGCATTGCCTTAATAGACGATTTTAGAAAAGGGAAATTAGGGAATATAACGCTATGAACACTAAAATTTTAGGAAATATTGGCGAGGCTCATGCGGAAGCTTATTTAAAAGAAAACGGCTATAAAATTTTAGAGCGAAACTACAAAAACAAGATTGGCGAAATAGATTTAATTGCGGAAAAAGATAAAGAGATAATCTTTGTAGAAGTTAAGGCTAGGTCAACGGAGAAGTTTGGCACGCCAAAAGAAGCAGTAAATTTTCATAAGCAATTTAAAATAAGAAAGGTAGCTGAGTGCTATTTACTTAGCGCAAAAAAGTATTATTCCAAGGTAAGCTTTGACGTTATAGAGTATATGCCAGACGCGGAAATAGTACATTTAAAAAATTGTTTTTGAAAATTTAAAAAAGTGCTTGCAAAATATAGTTAAATATGGTATCTTATAACAGACTTCGGGTGGTCCGCTGTGAACACGTTCGCATGAACACCATGTATAAATAGGAGGAAAAGTCGTATGAATATGGTAGACATCATTGAAAAAGAAAATTTAAACGAAAACGCTCCAAAAATAAACGTTGGAGATACAGTTAAAGTTTTCTACAAGATTAAGGAAGGCGATAAGGAAAGAATTCAAGGCTATGAAGGCGTTGTAATTTCTAAGAAGAATGGCAGTGTTCGTGAAACCTTCACAGTAAGAAGAATATCTTACGGTGTAGGCGTTGAAAGAACGTTCCCAGTACATTCACCACTTATCGACCACGTTGATGTAATCAGAAAGGGTAGCCCACGCAGAGCAAAACTCTATTACGTTAGAGAGCGTACAGGCAAAGCCGCTAAGATTAAATCCGACGAAAACAGATAGCAAAAATATTTTTAAAAATAACAGGTTCTTGCCTGTTATTTTTTTATGCGTATGAGCGCTTTGTACAATTTTGTTTTTTTGCGTGTTCTGGTGTAACGTAAAAAATTTTTTATAAAAACTATATTAATCCGCTTGACAAAAATGCGGGGGGGGTAAAATAGGGTGTCAAAAAAATTTTAAGGTAAGGAATATTTTAAGATAGTCTTTCCCAAAGCTCGTTTCGAAATTTTATATAAAAAGTAAAGCTATGCAAGAAAAAATTTCTCAAATACCTTTGGAGAAAGACTTCTTAAAATATTTTTTGACAGATGGTGAGAAAAAGGCCTACGAAGCAAGGCTAGCGCAAGTTCCTTCGAAGACTCTTGCAATGGCACCACTTCGCTGTTATCCTGAGCGGCGAGCGTTAGCGACAATCCGCGAATGGATCTCTTTGTCGCCCGAGTTAGCGAGACTCTAATATTTTAAAAACAAAAGGAGAAAATTATGAAAAGAACAAAACTAATAGCTAGTTTACTTACAAGTGTAATGTGCCTAAGCTTTTTAGTCGTAGGTGTATGGGCAGCTGCAGTAAATGTAAACTTTAACTTAAATTCCGGATTAAAATATTATCCAGAAGGAGTATATGTAGAACTCAGTGGACAAGTATACAGAGGTTCAAGTGAAGAGAGCATGGAAGCTCTAACATTTGACCAAAGGTTTACATTAGAACCAACAACAAATTATGATAATAGCACAGGAGAGCCTAGTGGTAATTTTCCAATAGAAAGTTGGGAGATAGGAGCAATTCCTTTTATTCCAACGGAAAAATTTGTAAAGATAGAAGTAACAGTGGTAAATAACTCTGAAATTGCCATAATAGGAACACCAAGTATATTAGTAGATGAAAATCAAGACATATCAACAATAACAAACTTAAATGTAACGGAAAATAAACTGGATGTAGCATATATTCAAGCAGGAGATACAGCAGTTTATGAACTAATATTAGAAGTTACCGATAGTGAAGAAATAAATAGTGTATTAAATATTAGTTTTGACTTCTCAGCTCCAGAAGTAAATTATGATTATTTTACTTTTAGTGAGGATGGTTCTAGAATAACTGGACTAAGTGAAGTTTATACTCAAGATTCTCCACAAGTGCTTTATGTACCAGGATATAGTGAAGATGGGCAAACAGCCTTAAGTTTTCCAGGATTAAGTAGTGGTTCCATTAGTTCAAATACTACTATTCTAATAATTGGTGAAGGTATAAATTCTATAGCACAATATGGTTTTCAAAATTGTTCAAATTTAGAAGTTATAGTCATCCCATCTACTATAACAAACTGGGGCGCTCTTCCTTTTAATGGTTGTTCAAATTTAGGAAGAATTGTTTTTTCTGAAGGGTTAATAAGCATAGGAGAAGGAAATGTTCCATATATTTTTGGTGGTTGTTCAAGTTTAAAATCTCTTGTTATTCCTGCAAGTGTAACAACATTGTATGGTTATGCCTTCCAAAATATGTCTACAAGTATAACTGGTATATATTTTTTAGATGTATATAATTGGTATGGTTATAGTAATGGTTCTGGTTCTTCAGTGGCAATAAGTGCTGAAGAATTGTCTGATCCAGTTCAAGCTTTAAATATTGTTAAATCTTATTCCAACTTAAGAAAAATTGCAGAATAAAAATTAAAAAAAGATTGCAATTTTGCTTGACAAAAATGTGGGGCAGTTCCAGAGGTTAATTATAGTTATTTCAATATAAACTCTAGTAATCAGATTACAGGGCTTACACAACAATATATAGCTGATAGCCCAGAAGTGTTAGTTATTCCAGGTTATACACAAGATGGACAAAAATAGTTTATCAATGCCTTATCGCGCATACCATACTTTCTCTTTTTTAAAAAAAAGCATATTTTGAAAATCCTATTGGTTGGAGTTATGGAAATAATCAAACTATATCATCTGAAACTTTAATTGATCCTTATTCTGCTAGTTCAGTTTTTAATTCATATTTTAAAGGTTATGTCATAAAAAGAGTGTCCTAATTTTAAAAAGTATATTTAAAAAGTTTAATTTATTTTTATTTAAATTTCCCAAGAAGTGCAATTTGGTTGCACTTTTTGTGTTTTGTGTGGTAATATTGCACCAAAGGGTATTTATTTTATGCTTGCTAAAACACTTTCTTATGGTTTATATGGTATAGACGGCTTTCCTGTGCTTGTGGAAGCTGACGTTTCTAATGGTCTTCCTGCTTTTGAAATTGTTGGACTTGGCGATACAGCTATTAAAGAAGCAAAGGAAAGGGTAAAGGCGGGAATTAAAAATTCCGGGCTAGACTATCCAACAAATAAAATTACAATCAATCTCGCTCCGGCGGATAGAAAGAAGGAAGGAACGCTTTTCGATCTTGCTATGGCGCTTGCTATACTTGCTGCTACGGGTCAAGTTGCAATTAAAGATAAAACTGTGTTTATAGGCGAGCTTAGCCTTGGCGGACAGCTTAGAGCGGTTAACGGCGTTTTGCCAATTTTAATATCAGCTAGAAAAGACGGCTTTAAAAAGGTTGTTATACCAGAAAAGAACGCAAAGGAAGCAGGTTTTATTTCCGGTCTTGAAATTTATTCCGCAAAAACCTTAAAGCAAGTTGTAGACTTTATGAATGGCGAAACAATGCTTGAAAAAGTGAAAGCTTCTTCCTTTGAAGACGCCTTAAATGCGGACGACGAGCCGTATAACGATTTTAAAAACGTAAGAGGTCAAGCTAGCGCAAAAAGAGCATTAGAGATAGCCGCAGCAGGTGGGCATAACGTTTTAATGATAGGACCGCCAGGCAGTGGTAAAACAATGCTAGCAAAGTGTTTTCCGTCAATTTTGCCAGATTTAACTTTTGAAGAAGCTTTGGAAATTACAAAAATTCATAGCGTTGTAGGGCAACTTGATATAAATAAGGGTATTATAACAAAGCGTCCGTTTAGAACGCCGCACCATACTGCGTCACAGATAAGTATAACGGGTGGTGGTACACACGCAAGGCCGGGCGAAATAAGTTTAGCACATAACGGCGTATTATTTTTAGACGAAATGCCGGAATATTCAAGGCAAACTTTGGAAACTTTAAGGCAGCCACTAGAAGACGGGAAAATAACAGTTTCTAGGGCTAATATTACTGTTACATATCCAGCAAACTTTATGCTCATAGCCAGTATGAACCCTTGCCCATGCGGACACTACGGCTCGAAGAACGGGGAGTGCAGGTGCACGCCTGCGCAGATTCACAGATATTTAAGTAAACTCTCCGGGCCATTAATGGATAGAATAGACCTTCACGTTGAAGTGGATAGCGTCAGCTTTTCCGACCTTAACGATAAAGTAGAAGAAGAAAGTTCGGCTAGCATTAAGGAGCGTGTAAACAAGGCGCGTAAAATTCAAATTGAAAGGTTTAACTCCCCAACGCATTTTTCTAACGCTCAAATGAATCATGCGCAAACTAAGAAATTTTGCATGCTTTCCAAAGAATGTGAAGACCTTTTAGAAGTGGCTTTTAACAATTTAAAATTAAGTGCACGAGCATACGATAGAATTTTGAAAGTAGCACGTACAATAGCAGATTTAGAGGGTATGTCATGCATACTACCACAACATATAGCGGAAGCGATACAATATAGGTCGCTCGATAGAAAATATTGGGTATAGGAGAAACAATGTATAACTTAAAAGAAAAAGCTATAATTTTACTATCACTTTTCGATTTTATGACTTCTAAAAAGATGGAAGAAGTTTTAGCTTTATACGATGAGCCGGAAGATATTTTGAAAGAAATAATTCCAGAAGTAGAAAATTTAGTGGGCAAAGAAAACTATAAAAAAATGCTTGAATATTTCGACAAAAATTTACTTCCATCTTACATAGATGCTCTTGAAAAAGATAACGTTAAGTGCATTACTATATATAGTGAAAACTATCCCAAAAAGCTTTTGGATTTAGATTTGCCACCATATATTTTGTTTTGTAAAGGGGACATTTCACTATTAAACACCAGATGCTTTGGAATAGTAGGCTCACGCGTACCCACTGCTTATGGTAGAACAGTTACTCAAAGCTTTGCGAGGGGGCTAGCAGAAAACGGGCTAACAATTGTTAGCGGTCTTGCCATGGGCGTGGATAAAATAGCGCACGAAACCACGCTTGATGTGGGCGGGAAGACCATAGCCGTGCTTGGCGGTGGTTTTAAACATATTTATCCTGCCATGAATGAAAATTTGGCAAATAGCATAATAGAAAAGGGCTTGCTTGTTTCCGAGTATCGCCCTAGTGTTAGACCTACGGCATATAGCTTTCCTGTAAGAAATAGAATTATAGCAGGGCTTTCAGACGGAATTTTAATTACAGAAGCAGGAGAAAAGAGTGGAGCGCTCCACACCAAAGAATATAGCTTAGAGTGCGGTAGAGATGTTTTTGCCGTTCCAGGAAATATCACAAGTGCTAAAAGTGCTGGTACAAACAGGCTTTTAAAGTCTATGCAATCAGCCTTAGTTACAAGCTATGAAGACATTTTAGAAGCGTACTCTATTACACCACTAAAACATAAAAAACCCGCTCGTCAACTAGGTTTTAACGAGCAAATTATAATGAATACGCTTCAAGACGGCGAGAAAAGTTTCGACGAAATTCAAATAAAAACGGGCTTAGAAATAAAAATTTTAAATAGTTGTTTGACAACTCTGCAAATTAGTGGTTTAATAAAAAAGTTGCCTGGAAACGAATATATGCTTTCAGGAAATTAAGGAGATTTTAGTTTGAAATTAGTAGTAATAGAAGGACCTGGTAAAAGAGATACCTTAAAAAAATATTTGGGCCCGGAATACGAAGTTTTGGCAACAAAGGGGCATATTAGAGATTTACCATCTAAGGGCTTTGCCGTTGACATTAGTAACAATTTCGAGCCGCACTACGAGGAAATGCCTGATAAAAAGGACATTATTTCTGATTTAAAAAAGAAGGCTTCCAAAGCTGAAAAAGTATATCTTGCCACCGACCCGGATAGAGAAGGAGAGGCAATTTCTTGGCATATTGCTCATATTTTAGGCATGAAGCCAGATGAAAAGTGCAGAATAAAGTATAACGAAATTTCTAAAAAGGCTGTGCAAGAAGCGCTAAATCACCCAGACGTTATAAATCAGCAAATGGTGGACGCTCAGCAAGCTAGACGCATATTAGACCGCCTAGTTGGCTATAAGCTATCACCAATTATTTGTAAGGCAATTAAGCCGAATTTAAGCGCTGGCAGAGTTCAAAGCATAGCTTTAAAACTTGTTGTAGACCGTGAAAAAGAGATTCGCGATTTTAAACCTGAGGAATACTGGACAATTACCGCAGAACTTTTAAAGAATAAGCAAATGTTTAAAGCGTCGCTTACAAGCTATAATTCAAAAAAGATAAAGCCTAAAAATAAGGAAGAAGTAGATAAAATTTTAGCTGATTTAAACAGTGCTACCTATAAAATAGCAAGCATTAAAAAGAGCAAAACAAAATCTAACCCGCTTCCTCCGTTCACAACAAGCACAATGCAACAAGACGCATTAAATAAGCTTGGAATGAACTTAAAAAAGACTTCGCAGTGCGCACAAAACCTTTACGAAGGTGTGGAAATAGCAGGAGAAGGCAAAGTTGCCTTAATTACGTACATAAGAACAGACTCCACAAGAGTAGCAGACGATGCAATGGCTGCCGCTAGAAATTTTGTAGCAAATAAATACGGCTCAAACTTTATTCCAGTTAAGCCAAACGTATACGCAAGCAAAAAGAACGCGCAAGACGCTCACGAAGCTATAAGGCCAATCAACATTGAACGCACACCGGAAAGCGTTAAAGCTAGTTTGAATCCAGACAATTACAAACTATATAAATTGATATACGAAAGATTCTTAGCTAGCCAAATGGCACCAGCAATCTACGATAGCGTTGCTGTGGATGTGGACGCAAATTCTTACACCTTTCATGCAACTGGTAGAACGGTAGACTTTGAAGGTTATACAATTATATATAAAGCATATTCAGATAGCGAAGAAGAAAAAGAAGGTAAAATTCCAAAGCTTGAAGAAGGCGAAATTGTGGACTTAAACGCCTTAAAACCAGAGCAAAAGTTCACTAAACCACCAGCAAGATACACGGAAGCTAGCCTTGTTAAAGCAATGGAAGAAAAAGGAATAGGTCGTCCGGCAACTTATGCGCCAACTATCACAATTTTAGCCACACGCGGTTACACAGAAAAGGAAGGCAAAAGTTTAAAACCTACCGAGCTTGGCGAAACAGTTTCCGACTACCTAGATAAATATTTTAAAGGCGTTATAAACGTAAAATTTACTGCCAACATGGAAAATAGGCTAGACGACATTGCTGAAAAGGGAGAAAAATGGCAAGACGTTGTTGGGAGCTTTTGGAATGGGTTTAAAAACTTACTACTTAATGCAGACAAACGCTCCGTAGGCTTTAAAAAGCCAGCTGTGGAAACAGAGGAAATCTGCGAAAAATGCGGCGGCAAAATGGTAATTAGGGAAGGAAAGTATGGCAAATTTCTAGGCTGTTCTAATTTCCCAAAATGTAAAAACGTTAAAAGTTTAGAGCCAGAGCCAAAGCCAGTAGGTGTTTGCCCAGAGTGTGGCAAACCCGTAGTGGCAAGAAAAAGTAAGCGCGGAAAAATTTTCTATTCTTGCACGGGCTATCCAGATTGTAAATTCATGAGTTGGGACATTCCAACGGAAGAAAAATGCCCTAAATGCAAGCATTTCTTATACAAGAAAGGCGAAAATTATAAATGTTCAAACCCAGAGTGCGACTATAAAAGATAATATGAAGGAAACAATAGTTAACGTAATAGGAGCAGGGCTTGCAGGTTCAGAAAGTGCACTTTTTTTAGCAAATCACGGCGTAAAAGTGAACTTATTTGAAATGAAGCCAAATAAAAAAACGCCAGCACACAAATTGGACGGATTTTGTGAGCTGGTGTGTTCTAACTCGCTTAAAAGTGAAGACATAGAAACGGCAAGCGGGCTTTTAAAGGCTGAACTTTTAAAACTAGGTTCAAGCGTGTTAAAAGTGGCTGAAAGCTGCCGCGTTCCAGCAGGAAACTCGCTTTCCGTGGATAGAAATTTGTTTTCAAAGGGTGTTACAGAGCAAATCAAGCAAAATAAAAATATAAACGTTGTAGAATGCACAATAGAAGAGTTAAACCTAACCGAGCCTACAATTTTAGCAACCGGGCCACTTACAGACGAAAAGCTCATGAACAATTTAAAAAAATATATTGGCGGCACGAACTGTTATTTTTACGACGCAATAGCGCCCATTGTTACGCTTGACAGCATAGATATGTCTAGAGCTTTTTGGGCTAACCGATATAATAAAGGTGAAGGCGACGGCGACTACTTAAACCTTCCTATGAATAAAGAAGAGTACCTTAATTTTTACAATGAGCTTATAAAAGCGCAAACGGTGGAATTAAAGGAATTTGAAAAGGTGTTTGAAGGCTGTATGCCAATAGAAGTTATGGCAAAACGCGGCATAGAAGTAATGCGTTTTGGGCCATTAAAACCCGTTGGACTATACGATAAAGCCGGCGAAAAGCCTTACGCCGTGGTGCAGCTTAGAAAGGAAAATGAAGCGGGCACAATGTTAAATATCGTTGGTTTTCAAACAAACCTAACTTTTAGTGAACAAAGGCGAGTGTTTAGCTTAATACCAGCTTTAAAGAATGCGGAGTTTATCCGCTATGGCGTTATGCACAGAAATAGCTTTATAAACGCACCGCTCTGTTTAAACGCTTGTAGCCAGCTTAAAGAACATAAGAATATTTTTATAGCAGGTCAGCTTTCCGGCGTGGAAGGCTATGTGGAAAGCATAGGTAGCGGGCTTTTGGCAGCTATAAATATGTATAGATACATAAACAAGAAAAATCTAATGCCGCTTCCACCTACAACTTGCATGGGTGCTATTTTAAATTATATAGCAAACTCCGCGTCGCCCTTTAATTTTCAACCCATGAACGCAAATTACGGCATAATTGTATGCGAAAAAGAGTTTAAAGATAAAAAAGAAAAGAAAAAATATATCTATGAAAATTCTATGCAAGAAATAGATAAGTTTTTGCATAAATGTTTTTTGGTAGAAAACAATAAAAGTTAAATTGTTTGACTTTTGAAATATAAAAATATAAACTAAAAGAAAGGAGATAACATGGAAGAGATGAGAGGAACTACAATCTGCGCAGTTAAACGCAACGGCAAAACTGCCATAGCGGGCGACGGACAGGTTACAGTAGGTCAAAGCGTCATATTTAAAAATAACGCTGTTAAAGTAAGAAGAATATATAATGGAAAGGTAGTAGTTGGCTTTGCTGGAAGCGTAGCCGATGCGTTTAGTTTGTCTGAACGTTTTGAAGAGATGCTTAATAAGTTTTCCGGCAACCTTATGAGAAGCGCAGTAGAGCTTGCTCAGCTTTGGAGAAGTGACAAAATTTTAAGAAAACTAGAAGCTATGCTAATAGTAGCAGATAGCGAAAAATTACTAATAATTTCAGGAAATGGCGACGTTATAGAGCCGCAAGACGATATCTGCGCAATTGGTTCTGGTGGAAACTATGCATTAGCATCAGCTAAGGCATTAAAGGAGAACACAAACCTTTCTGCAAAAGAAATTGCATATAAATCGCTTTTAATAGCAAGCCAGATATGCGTGTTTACAAACGACCATATCACAGTGGAGGAGATATAATGGACTTAACACCAAAAGAGATAGTTAAAGAACTAGATAAATATATAATTGGGCAAAAGGAAGCAAAAAGGGCAGTTGCCATAGCACTTAGAAATCGTTATAGAAGAAGTAAACTTCCTAAGGAGCTTCGCGAAGAAATTACTCCTAAAAACATAATTATGAAAGGCCCAACCGGCGTTGGTAAAACGGAAATTGCAAGGCGCCTAGCTAAACTTGTAAAAGCTCCATTTATAAAAATAGAAGCCACAAAATACACCGAAGTTGGATACGTGGGTAGAGACGTAGAAAGCATGGTGCGTGACCTTGTTGAAGTGTCCGTTAGAATGGTAAAAGACGAAAAGCAGCACGAAGTAGAAGAAAAGGTTAAGCCACTTGTAGAGAAAAAAATTCAAGATGCTCTTTTAAAGGTTGTAGAAAAGAAAGAAAACGAGCCTGACGAGGACTTTAAAGCTCGCGTTCAAAAGGACTATGAAGCAGGCAAACATGAAGACACCTTAATAGACGTTGAAGTTTCTGAGCCTCCAAAGGCGCTTGGCATGGTTAGCGGCATGGGGGAAATTAATTTCAGCGATATGATTAGCGGACTTTTTCCACCAAGCAGAAAGCGTAAGAAAATGAAGGTTAGAGTGGCAAGAGAGCTTATCTTTAACGACGAGTGCGACAAACAAATAGACAACGACAACTTAAACCAAGAAGCTATAAGAAGAGCGGAAGAAGACGGCATAATCTTTATAGACGAGATGGATAAAATTGTGGGCAAAGAGAGCGGAAAAGGCCCAGACGTATCTCGTGAAGGCGTGCAAAGGGATATTCTTCCAATTGTGGAAGGTTCAACCGTTGCCACAAAGTATGGAAATATCAAAACAGACTTTATTTTGTTTATAGCAGCAGGCGCTTTCCACGTTTCTAAAATAGAAGATATGATTCCAGAACTTCAAGGCCGTTTTCCAATTAGGGTAGACTTAAACAACTTAACTAAAAAGGACTTTAAAGAAATTTTAACCGTACCTAAAAATGCGGTAACGCTTCAATACGCAAGCCTTTTAAAAGTAGATAACATAGACCTAGAATTCACAGATGACGCCTTAGACGAAATAGCAGAACTTGCCGAGCAAGAAAACGAAACTAGCGAAAACATAGGCGCAAGAAGGCTCCATACAATTATGGAACAGCTTATAGAAGATATATCCTTTAACGCTAGCGGAAATCACCCAATGGCTAAGGTTGTAATAGATAAAGAGTACGTTCAAAAGTCGTTTAGCGACACCAAAAAGAAGTTTGACCTTAAAAAGTACATTTTATAGGAAAAAAATATGGATAAATCTAGAACAGAACTTCTTTTAGGAGAAAAAGCTTTAAAAGTTTTAGAAAATTCAAGCGTAATAGTTGTAGGTGTAGGCGGCGTAGGCGGAATTACAGCGGAAATGCTTGTAAGAACTGGTGTAGGAAACATTACACTTATAGATTTTGACACAATTTCTTCAAGTAACATAAATAGGCAAGTAATAGCCTTAGAAGAAAATGTTGGCAAAGTTAAAGTTTTAGAGCTTGCAAAAAGGTTAAAGGAGATAAACAACTCTGTAAACGTTGTGCCAATAAACGAAAAACTTACAAATGAAAATATTTCTAAACTAATTACAAAAGTAGATTACATTATAGACGCCATAGATAGCGTAAAAGACAAGGCTTCTTTAATAGAGTACGCGCATATAAATAATATTAAGATAATTTCAGCTATGGGAACGGCAAATAAAGTTTGTGCGCCAGTGTATGAAATTGCCGACATATTTAAAACGGAAAACGATGGCCTTGCAAAAGCTATGAGAAAACTTTTAAAGGAAAAGGGTATAAAACACCACAAAGTTTGTTATTCTAAGCAAGAAAAGCTTAATGTGGAAGGCTTGGGTAGCGTAATGTGGCATCCAACGGCGTCAGCTTGTGTAATAGTAAGTGAAGTAATAAAAGATTTAATAAAGGAGAGTAATTTATGAAAATTTTAAGCTCAAAAGAATTTGAAGAAGAAGTTTTAAAGGGTGGCAAAAAGGTTTTAGTAGACTTTTTTGCAACATGGTGCGGACCTTGCAAAATGCTAGCGCCTATTTTAGAGCAGGTTCAAGGAGAAACAGACGTAGAAATAGTTAAAGTAGATATCGACGAAAGCATGGATTTAGCTAAAAAGTTCGGCATTATGAGCGTTCCTACAATGATACTCTTTGAAAACGGCGAAGAAAAGGATAGAATAGTAGGGCTTCGTCAGAAATCTCAAATTTTATCATTTGTTAATAATTAAGCACTATCTTCTTAGTGCTTTTTTTATATAACCTATTGAAAAATGGATAAAAGTATGGTATCTTTTCTTTGTAAGGAAAAAATATTATGTTAGTTTTTGATTCAAATAACAAGCTAGAAACATTAAAAACGTGTAGGGAAGTTTTCAAAAGACAAATTGAATTAGATAATGAAACAAAAGAAAGGCTTTTAGAAAAAATTCAAGAAATAGAAGATATGAACTCCTACGTTGTTGAAACGGGGTGGTTGTTTGAAGATTTAGTGCAAGATACTGTAAGCGAACTATACAACATTCATGGAATAAAAGAAGTGGATTGCAATAATTTTGAAACTTTAACTAAGCAAGCTATTGTTTGTTTGGCAGCATATCAAAGCCCTATTGCAAAAAACGCACTAGATGAATATTTGAATCTTATAGACGACTTAAAACCCGTTGCCACCAAAGAGCAAATGATACTACCATTGCAAAACTATGTAAACGTTTGCGATAGGGAAATGCTATACTTAAATAAACAAATTGAAAAGTTAGATAGAGTTATAGAAAAATATAGCGAAAATGCTAAAAATAATAAAGCGCCTATAAAAAATCAAGGCGAAGGAAAGGAATAATTAATATTGACAATGTAGTTTTAGAGTGCTAAAATATAGTTAAGAGGTTGAAATGGAAAAAAGAGTTTATTTAGATAACGCAGCCACAACTTATGTATCTGGGGAAGTTTTAAATGAAATGCTTCCTTGCTTTAATGCTATTTACGGCAATTCAAGCAGCTTACACAGTTTTGGCAGAGAAGCGCAAAACATTGTAGACCGCGCTAGAGATAGAATAGCAAAGGCCATCAACGCAGAAAAATCAAACGAAATTTATTTCACAGGCAGTGGAACAGAAGCTAACAACTGGGCTATTAAAGGCTTAGCTAGAGCAAATAGAGCAAAAGGTAATCATATTATCGTTAGCTCCATAGAACACGATTCAATTCTTGAATCTTGCAAAGAACTTGAAAAGGAAGGCTTTGAAGTAACGTATTTATCAGTAGACGAAACAGGCGTTGTAAGTTTAGCTGAACTTCTTCATTATATTAAGCCTGAAACAATTCTTATTTCTGTAATGTCTGTAAATAACGAAGTTGGAACTATTCAAAATATAAAGGCGTTTGCAAAAACCGCTCATGAAAATGGAATAATATTCCACACAGACGCAGTTCAAGCCATTGGCGCACTTAAAATGGACGTTCAGGATATGGAAATCGACGCCATGACAATGAGCGCACATAAAATTTACGGACCTAAGGGCGTTGGTGCACTATATTTAAAGAACGGAATTAGAATAGAGAACTTAATAGACGGTGGAAATCAAGAAAGGGGAAAACGTGGCGGCACAACTAATGTTCCAGCAATTGCAGGCTTTGGTAAGGCTATTGAAATTGCTGTTCGTGACCTTTCAGTTAACCAGCAAAAATTAAAGGCAATAAGGCAATATTTCCTAGATAAAGTAGAAGAGCAAATTCCATACGTTCACTTAAATGGGCACCCACATCAAAAAATACAGGGCACGGTAAATTTAAGCTTTGAACTTATTGAAGGAGAAAGCATTTTAATGCTTTTAGACCTTGAAGGAATTGCCGTTTCTACTGGCTCTGCTTGTACTTCTGGTTCCTTAGAGCCATCACACGTATTAAAGGCTATGGGTGTTCCAAACGAACTAGCACAAGGTTCTATTAGATTCTCATTTGGTAAGGCTACAACAAAATCCGATATAGATTACGTAGTAGAAAAACTTGCAGACGTTGTGGAAAGGTTAAGGGCTATCTCTCCGCTAACAAAAGCAGGAAGAGGCAAAAGGGAGGAATAATAGATGTATACACAAAAGGTTATAAACATTTTTAAAAATCCTAAAAATGCTGGCGGCTTACATGGTGCTAATGCAACAAGTAAGGTTACAGATAATTCCTGCGGAGATATAATAAAACTATATTTAAAAGTCAACGAAGAAGGCATAATAGAAGAAGCTAAGTTCAAAACCTTTGGCTGTACGGCGTCTATTGCTTCATCTTCAATGCTTTGCGATATGGTTAAGGGTTTAAGCATAGAAGAAGCAGAAGAGATTACAGCAAACGACGTTTTAGAAGAACTTGGCGGACTTCCAGCAGAAAAAGTACATTGCGCAAGCTTAGTAGAAGAAGCACTTCGTGAAGCAATAGCCGATTATTTTAAAAGGCTAGAAAAAGAACTTAAAAAACAACAAGCGGAAGAAGAGTAATAAAAATTCACGGGTTTAATATGGAGTGCACTTCAATATAATCCGTGTTTTTTGTATAAAAAACTAAAACCAGCACATACTAACAGCGTAAGGAGGGTTCATGAAAGAAATCTTATTTGGAATGGCTGTTGGCGTGGTACTTGGTGCGCTTTTATATAAAAATAACGATACAGCTAAGGAAATTGTAAATAAAGGTCAAAAAATGATTGAAAAAGAAATGAAAGATATGAAAAAAGAAAAGAAAAACTAAATTACATAAGTAAAATCTGATTCAATAAAAATTTGCAATCAGATTTTTCTTTTTTATTTTAAACGTTTGACAAAAGCTAAAAAATTAGATAATATAATTTTATGCAATATGGTCGCATAATGGGAATAGATTATGGCAAAGTGCGAATAGGCATAGCGCTTACAGATCTTCTAAAAACTATTGCTTCGCCTTACGAAGTTTACAAAAGTGTATCTTTACAAAAGGACGTTGAATATTTTGTTAAACTTGTAAAGGAAAAGGAAGTAGAAAAAATAGTTCTAGGTCTTCCGCTTAACATGGACGGCTCGGAAGGTGAAAGGGCAAAGAGAACGCGCATATTCGGCGAAATGCTGGAAAAAGCTTGTAGCGTACCCGTTGTGTATCAAGATGAAAGGCTGTCTTCTGTGGAAGCAGAAAATTATCTACTAGATGGCGATGTTAGGCGAGATAAGCGTAAAAATTTAATAGATAAAGTTGCTGCTACCATAATTTTAGAAGACTATTTAAGAACCATTTGCAAATAGGAGTTTTTATGAAAGAAGAAAAGAAAAACCAAGATGAAAAGAAAAAACAAGAAGAAATGGAAACTGTAAATTTACTTGATATCTTGTTAGACGAAGATAACGACGACCCAATTACTGTTTACGACGAAAACGATAACGCTGTACGCTTCGACCAAGTAGCAATTATACCTTTTAAAGAAAAGTTATATGCTATTTTAAAACCAATTGACGAAATGGAAGGCGTAGAAGACGACGAAGTTATTGTATTCTTAATTGAAGAAACAGAAGACGGCGACGCTCAGCTTGTTATAGAAACAGACGAGCCGGTAGCAATGAAAGTCTACGACGAGTATTTGAAACTATTAGACGAAGCAGAAGGGAAGTAAAAAGATAGCTTCTATTAACTGCTAATCATTTTATAATAGTTTGTTTTGAACAGGCTTAATGTTTTATAAAAATAACTAGGTAAAAAACCTAGTTTTTTTATTACACTATGTATTATATTTAGAATTCTGCACATACTAAGGGTACAAGGGAAACCTTGAATCAAAGTGGAGGTGAAAAAGAAATGTTTGGTAAGAACAAAAAGAATTCTAAAAGAGCAAACTCTAACGCAGAATCAGGCGCAGATATGAGTTCAAGAAGTTCTTCTGCTAAAAACTGTGGAAGCGCTAGCTCAAAAAGAAACAACAGTTCTTCTAAGTAATCCACTTAGGAAAAAAGATAAAGCTATTAGGCTTTATCTTTTTTTTGTACAATAAAAATAATCCGAACCAAGAAAGTTCGGATTATATTATTTGGTGCGGGTGGTGGGACTTGAACCCACACGAAGTTGGCTCAGGGGCGACGCGTTAAGAAAACACTCCTGTGGAGTGTTTTTAGCCAAAGCCGGGAGCAACTTGTTGCGGTCCGCCCGACAAGGGTTTAAGTCCTGTGCGTCTGCCATTGCGTCGCAAAGCGTGCTACTGGCTAACTTTTAACAAGTTAAAAGTTTAGCATTTACGCACGTTTGCTCCTTTATCCCAAAAATTAAAATTTTTGGGACCCCTATAATATGTGGCGGAATGGCAGCCGCAATTGAGCATAAAAAAAACATGTCTAACGACATGATTTTTTCTAACTGGTGCGGGTGGTGGGACTTGAACCCACACGAAGTTGCCCTCTCAGGATTTTAAGTCCTGTGCGTCTGCCATTCCGCCACACCCGCATTGGAGGCACCACCCAGAATCGAACTGGGGAATAAAGGTTTTGCAGACCTCTGCCTTACCGCTTGGCTATGGTGCCAGACTGTGTGCTCTCAGCCTGCGTGAGTGTATTATAGCACACATTAATTATATATGCAAGAAATTTTTAAATTTTGTGAAAATTTTTTAATAAATTTTTTGAAAATATTAAAAAAATGCTTGCAATCATAAAGATAATATGATAAACTAGCAAAGTCGATATGCGGGAGTGGCTCAGTGGTAGAGCATTGCCTTGCCAAGGCAAGGGTCGCGAGTTCGAATCTCGTCTTCCGCTCCAATAGCTTGCTAGAAATAGCAAGTTTTTTTTATTATCTAAATATATGCGACCCTTGCCGTAAACTTGGGGTCCCCGAAAACTTGAAGCAAACGTGTAAAGTTTTTGGGGAGCGAAGAAAATAACAGAGCGATAAGGCTTTTACGAAGTAAAACCGAAGCGTAGTTAATTTTCTGAGCTGTCGCGAGTTCGAATCTCGTCTTCCGCTCCAATAGCTTGCTAGAAATAGCAAGTTTTTTATATTAAAATTTATCAAAACACGAACGTTTGTTCAAAACGATTTTTCATGAAGATAATTTTGTAAAAAATAAAAAATTTTGTAAAAAAATAGCGTATTTTCTTGACTTTATTTTTCAAATACTATAAAGTATTTAAGTACGCTTTTAAGGGGAGGGAAAATGTAAATGAAAATGGTATTTCAAGAAAAATTAAGCTATTTAATTAATAGATTGAGAAGAAAACTTAAAGTCAATATATTTCCATTAAATGACGATATCTATAATTATCCAATTATAGAAAAGCAGTTTGACAACGTTTACTCTATAAGATATCGCTTTAATTTTTCAAATGCAAACTTTGCTTATTAAATATAAAAAAATAAGTTCAATCATGGCATACTATATAAAAATCTTTGCGTACGTTTAGTATAGTGTTAACTTAAATTTTTCCACTCTTAATAAACACTAAAAAGTCATGAAAAATCCAATATATAATAAATAGCTATCAAGTTTTTGATAGTTTTTTTATTTTTTTTAAAAAAATGGTTGACAATTGAACAACTATTCAATTATACTATTAATGATTGAATAAATATTCAACTAAAAAGGAGAACTTATGGGCAAACGAGAGCTTGTTTGTGACTGTGAAGTTATTCATGAAGACATTGTAAACAAAGTAAAAAAGAACATGTTAAATGAAGAAGTGCTTTTAATGATGGCAGATTTTTACAAGGCTTTTTCAGATAGCACTAGGGTTAAAATTATAGATGCCATATATGAAAATGAACTTTGTGTTTGTGATATATCTGTTTTATTAAATATGACGAAGTCCGCTGTGTCGCATCAGCTTAAATATTTAAGAGAGATGAACTTGATTAAGGCGCGTAAAACGGGCAAGGAAGTGTATTATAGCTTAGCTGATAAGCACGTTAAAGAAGTATTTGAAATAAGCAAGGAGCATATATTAGAAAGAGTATGAAAAAGACAGTTAAAATAGAAGGCTTAGATTGCCCAAATTGCGCCAGAGCCTTAGAAGGTGAATTAAATAAATTAGAAAGCGTTCAAAGTTGTAATATAGATTTTTTACATTCTAAACTTTCTTTTGAAAGTAAAGATGCCAACGCTTTAAACGATATTAAAAAACTTACAAAGGAAATAGAGCCAGCTGCAAAAATTTATGAAGAAAAAGTAAAGATAAAGATTGTTGATAAAAAGTTTGTTTTAGACCTTGTGTTTTTAGCCTTAGGCATTGCTTTTGGTTTAGTTACCTTATTAGTGAATATGCCAACTTGGGCGTTTTGGACGATGTTTGTAATAAGCGCACTGCTACTTGGCTATAAAACATATTTAAAAGCCATTAAGCTTTTATTTAAAGGTGTAGTAAATGAAAATATGTTAATAACGCTATCCGTGATAGGCGCGTCGGCAATAGGCGAGCATATGGAAGCGCTTATGGTTATCGCGCTATATTCAATTGGGAAAATTTTAGAAAGTTTAGCGGTAAATAAGTCTAAAAAATCCATAGAAGAACTTACCAATTTACAGCCAGAGTTTGCGAATTTGCTTGTTAACGGTAAAGAAGAAAAAGTTTCTCCAGATAGCGTTGAAGTAGGCTCTACCATAATTGTTCGTGCAGGCGAAAAGGTGCCCCTAGACGGCATTGTTTTAGAAGGCTCGTCTATGTTAGATACTCAAAGCTTAACTGGGGAAAGTTTGCCTTTTACTATTAAAGAAGGCGAAGAAATTTTGTCTGGCAGCATCGTTTTAGACGGGGTTTTAGTTATAAAAACAACCAAGAGTTGCACGGAAAGCACTGTTTCTAAAATAATGAATCTAATAGAAAATGCAGAAAGCAAAAAGTCTAAAACGGAGACTTTTATTTCAAAAATTACGCGTTGGTATACGCTTGGAGTGTTTGTGCTATCCGTTCTAGTTTGGGGTATTGTGTGGGCTGTAACGGGTGATTTTAATACTGCATTATATCGCGGACTTATATTCCTAGTTGTATCTTGTCCGTGCGCCTTTGCTATATCTGTTCCGCTTGCGTATTTTTCCGGCATTGGCAATGCGTCTAGAAAGGGCATTTTAATTAAAGGTTCAAATTATCTAGACGCCTGCGCTAAACTGGACGTTGTAGCTTTTGATAAAACCGGCACACTTACCACTGGCGAATTTAAAATAGATAGGGTGGAAAGCTATAATAATTTAACGGAAGAAGAAATAATATACCTTGCATCGCTTGGGGAACAAAATTCACTGCATCCGCTTGCAAAGTCAATACTCGCGCAAAACACACGTGAGCTTGAAAAGGTGGAAAATATTAAAGAAGTGGCTGGTGAAGGTGTGTATTATAGCTACATGGGCAAAAATTATTTTATCGGGCGTAAGAATAGAGAAGGCAAAAACACCTGTGTTGAAGTGTATGAAAATGACGAACTTATAGGGAAAATCTATCTTTCTGATAGTATAAAAGATACGTCAATCCTTGCCATTCAAGAGCTTAAAGATATGAATATAAAAACGGTTTTACTTTCCGGTGACAATAAAGAAATTGTTGAACATACAAGTGAAAAACTTGGCATAGACGAATATAAATATTCCTTACTTCCACAAGATAAATATAGCTGGATTGAAGAAAACAAGGTTAATAGCAGTATAGCTTATGTTGGTGACGGTATAAACGACGCGCCATCACTTATGCTTGCAGATGTGGGAATAAGTATGGGAATAAATGGCAGCCCAGCTAGCGTTGAAGCTTCGGATATAGTTTTAGTGGACGATAATCCTAATAAAGTTCCTATGGCAATAAAGTTGTCGCGCTATACAAGAAAAATTGTTTGGGAAGATATTATTCTTTCGGCGGGCGTCAAATTTACTTTTCTACTTTTAGGAGCGTTAGGTATAACGGGAATGTTGAGCGCAGTATTTGCAGACGTTGGTGTTACAGTGCTTGCAATTTTAAACAGCATGAGAGCTTTAAAACATACGCCTAAAAATAAAAAAGCTGAACTAAAATAGTTCAGCTTTTTGTTTTATTGGTTTTTAAGATAATCTCTTAACCACTAAGCTAACGTTATCAAAGGTTTGTGCGTCTGTGCTATCGTTTACTAATTGTATAACGGTTGGTGTGTTGGTTGCTTGATAGATAAACGATTTTTGTAGAATATAGTTTGTTGTTGCGGTGGGGGTTGCAATTGTACTTGTGCTGTCTGGAATATCTGTGCTGTCAGCTTCTGCCGTAACAGTAATTGCGTTGGTGTTTGGTGCTGTAACTGTTGCAGAATAGCTAATTTCGTAGAGACCAGGTTGTAAATCAACTTCAAAATCTTCTGTTCCTGCAGTTATGCTAGAGCCTGAACTAATGGTGTTTGTAGTGTAGGGAATTGCAGCAGCATTCGCCACAGATGCAGCAGTTGGATTGCTAAACACTCCTGCTTGTAATGTCGTTGATACAGGACCGGTTGGGCCAGTGGGTCCTGTAGGTCCTGTTGCACCTGTTGGACCAGTCGGGCCAGTTGGGCCAGTAGCTCCAGCTGTTCCGGCAGGGCCTGTAGGTCCAGTTGGTCCCGTAGCGCCGGTTGTTCCAGTTGTACCAGCAGGTCCGGTAGGACCGGTTGGTCCCGTAGCACCAGCTGTTCCAGCTGCGCCAGTTTGACCCGTCGGGCCAGTAGCTCCAGTCGGACCGGTGGGGCCGGTAGCTCCAGCAGCACCGCTAGGTCCTGTTGGACCGGTAGGCCCAGTTGCGCCTATTGTGCTTGTGCCAGCAGGGCCGGTTGGTCCAGTTGCACCAGTGGGACCAGTGGCTCCCGTTGGTCCGGTTGCTCCTGTTCCGGTAGGACCTGTAGCTCCAGTTGGTCCAGTAGGTCCAGTTGGACCGGTTGCGCCGGTTGTTCCTGTTGTACCCGCGGGACCAGTAGGGCCTGTTGGTCCCGTAGCACCAGCCGCTCCAGCTGCACCGGTAGTACCGGTTGGTCCAGTAGCTCCCGTGGGTCCGGTAGCACCGGTAGGACCAGTGGGCCCTGTTATACCTTCAGGAATTGCGAAATCTAAAACAACTGCTTGGTTTGTTCCGCTATTAGTTACGCTTGCTTGTTGACCAGGGTCTAAAGTACTTGTTGTTCCAACTGTTACCGTCACAACACTAGGACCGGTTGGTCCAGTTGGACCCGTAGGACCTGTGGGGCCAGTAGCACCCGTTGCGCCCGTTGGACCAGTTATACCAATGGGGCCGGTAGGACCGGTTGGACCTGTTGCTCCCGTTGGACCAGTAACACCCGTTGCTCCTGTGGGACCTGTGGCACCTGTAGGGCCAGTAGGACCTGTTATACTTAAACCTGTTGGGCCTGTTGGACCGGTTGGACCAGTAGGTCCAGTTGCACCAGTGGGACCTGTTGGTCCGCCGAATGGTCCAGTAGGACCTGTTGGGCCGGTAGGGCCTGTAATACCAGTGCCAGGTGGCAATATAATAGGAGGAGGGAAAGGGTTATTTCCAGAGCAGCAACATCTTCTATTATTAAAACAGCTCATAATTTTCTCCTTTATCACTTCATTTTATGAATATAGGAAAAATAGTGTGAATATACTGTTTAATTAATAAAGTTCTAGATTTTAGACTATTAAATACTAAATAAAGGGTGTTGGTATAAAATAATACACAATATTTTGTGGTATTATGCAAATAAAATTTAATTTAAGAACCTTTAAATAACAATTATATTTTAGTCTTGCGAGTTTTACATCTTTTTCTATTTTGCAACGTTTAAGAACCTTGTAGCCTCCCACCACCATGCTTCGCATGGCTTTTTACTGCGTAAAAAAAGAAGCCCTACGGCTTCTTTTGGTGGGAGTTATAAGAACCTTTAACTTAGTATTTGTTTTTGGCAAACTAGTTTAACAACTAATTTCTTTCTTGCTAACTTTAAGAACCTTTTAACTCCCACTTTTTGCTTCGCAAAATTGTGCTACGCACAAAAAAAAGAACTCTTAACAGAGTTCTTTTTGGTGGGAGTTATAGGACTCGAACCTATGACCCTCTGCTTGTAAGGCAGGTACTCTACCAACTGAGCTAAACTCCCAAGTGCTTTGTTAGATTATCATATGTCTATACCATTTGTCAACAAATTTTTTAAACTTTTTCAAAAAAAATTTTATTTATTTTAATATTCTATTATTTGTGTTTATTTTTCTTTTGTGCTACACTTATTTTCGTGAAATTTTCAGATTTTTTGGAAAAGTTGTCGGAAATAGTATTTCCTAGCGACATAAAATGTTTAGCGTGTGAACGAGACGTAGAGAAAGGCAAACATTTTTGCGAAACATGTGCAAAAACTCTTCCTTTTAATTACGAACATGTTTGCGAAGTTTGTGGCATAAATATTCCGTCAGAAGGTAAGTGTGTGCGTTGCGTTGGCAAAAAGGTCTACGAAATGGCTCGAGCACCATTTATTTATGATGGTATAGTAAAAAAAATAATCCACGATTTTAAATATAATAATGCAAAATACCTATTCAAGCCGCTTGCTATGTATATGGCGGAATGTTATCTTGTAAATGATATGGACGCGGACATAATTGTGCCAATTCCGCTTTATAAAAAGCGTTTAAAGTCTAGAGGCTATAATCAATCTTTTAAGTTAGGTGAAGAAATTGGTAAGCTTTTAGATTTAGACGTAATAGAATGTTTGGAAAGGGTGAAAGACACGCCGACGCAAACTGCGCTAGATTTTAAAGAAAGAAAAGCAAACATAGCTGGCGCGTTTAAAGTGAAGAGTAAGGAGTTTGTGGGTAAAAACGTGCTTTTAATAGATGACGTGTATACAAGTGGTGCCACATTAAAGGAAGCAAGCAAAGTATTAAAGCGTGGTGGCGCAAACAAAATTTACGTATTAACGCTAGCCCATACGCCATTATAGAGAAAAAACTTATAGTAAAGATGCTATAAGTTTTATATAAAAAAATCCGCTAAAATTTTTTAACGGATTTTTTAGTTATCTTTGTTTTTTTATCTATGCATTTTCTTCCACGCCTTCATCTTCACTCGGCTGCTCTAGGCTGAGCTTTGAAAAGGTGAGTACAAAGGTTGGGGTGGCGCCTTCTGTTGTCGTCCATGATGTGTCTGACGTTAAAGCTGTTTTTGTTACTATATAATTTCCAGTGGCCTCGTCTTGGCTTACTGTTAAGGTGCTATTTTGGCTTGTTCCTAATTCGTTAAAGTTTACCCTTATTTGCGTTGGAAAACGTCTTGTGGTGGTTTGGCCACTTAATGTGTCTCTGTATTCAACTGTCATTGAAAAGGTTATATAATAGGTGTTGTCCATGTCTATTACGTATGGCTGAATTGTAAATTCGTCTGTGAAAAATAGCGGTGGAGTGGCGGCAGTGGCTTCTTTGTTTGCAAGGTTTACTAAGGCATCTGATGTTGTTCCAACTTGGAAAGATAAATCTGTGAAATTTGTTACTACTGTTTCTAGCGTGCCGTCGTCTACCGGAATGCCCGGAATTGTAACGCTAGCCGAAGTGAGCTGTAATAAGTTTAGATATTCCGAATCAAATATTGCCGTATATTTTCCTTCCGTTTCCGCGCTTGCCGTAAAGATGTAAGGGTTTTCCTGAGATACAATATAGCCGTCTTTAACCCAAGCTAAAAAGGCGTTTTGCTCCGACCTTGGCGTTGCGGTTAGCGTGACTTCATAGCCCGTTTTATACGTTCCGTAGCCAAATACCGTGCCCGTGGATATATCGGAAGACGTAACTGTAATTTTGTGGTCTACAATTTCGTCACAACCTGTAAATATGAATGATACGCAAAGCGCTGCAAGCACTAAACATAAACACTTTTTTAAATTTTTCATAATTTCCCTCGTAATTTTTTACCATTATATTATTAGTTTTGTCAAATAAACTTATGTAAATTTTTTAAAATAAAGAGTATTTTTTTATTCCTTGCATAAAATACCAAAGGAGCTTTGAATATTATGTGGGAATTTTCTATAATGCTTGAATCCGAGCATGCAAAGGTTGCAAAATTTTTATTTAATAGTTTAAAAAAGTATGTAGAAGAAGTGGGCGGAATTATTACTTCTTTTGAAGAAGCAGGCTTAATACATATAGTTATAGCCTGCGACAACGCAGAAAAAACAAGGCTTTTTTACTATGTAAAAAGTTATATCACGGAAGCAATTTGCTCCTATTTTAAAAATGAATTTTTAAGAAAAAATTTAAAAGTAAATTTAAAAAATAAGGTTAGTATTACAGCTTTTGAAAAAGCTCTCCAATATTTCGACAAGGAAACAGATAGATATTTAGTAGAAAAATATTTAAATTTAGAAAAAAACATATTCCTTGAATCTTTTTTTGAATTTAAACTTAAAATTTTAAAGAGCAAGTGGCTTGAACTTACAAAAATAGCAAATGAAAATTCATCTTACTTATTAACAGACGATACCTTTATTGAACTTTTAAGGTTTCTAGTGGATAATCTTGAAGTTAGCTTTGATACCTTAAACATAATATCGGATTCCGACGGCTATCAGCTTTTAGACGAAAATTTTAAAGATGCCACAACTTCTTTAAAGGGCGACGCCGTTTGGCTTATAGAGAACGTTATAGCGCTGTCGCCAAGAAAAATTAATATTTACACAGACACTCCAAGCGAAGAACTAAATTTAATTTCCAGCATATATTCTAGTAGAACAAATATTTTACCAAAACATAATGCAAAAATCGTTGACAAAGGTTTTTAAAAGTGCTAAAATTCACACCAAGCAGATAAAAAGCAAAAGACAAGTAGGTTTTTCAAGCTAGGGTTAAAGAGAATCACGGTCGTGGCTGGAAACCGTGTAACTTCTAGGAAAAACTGAAACCACTTTTAGCTTCTGTGAGAATACTTTAAAGTGGCAAGAAATTGCAATTAAGGTGGAACCGCGGAAAGAAATTTTCGTCCTTAAAACTAATTTAGTTTTAGGGGCTTTTTTATTTAAAAAGCCCAAAAAGGAGAATTTATGGAAAAAGTAAAAGATGAAAAACAAGAATTAGAACTTACAATGCGTCACACAATGGCGCACGTGCTTGCGGCTGCTATTAAAGAACTTTATGGCAAAGACGTAAAGTTTGGAATTGGCCCTGCAATAGAAAACGGCTTTTATTACGATTTCGATTTAGATGAAAGCATACTTCCAGAGCACTTTGATAAAATAGAAGAGAAAATGAAGGAAATTATTGCTGGAAATTATGATATGACAAAGAAGGTTATCTCTAAACAGCAAGCTCTTGATATGTTTAAAGGCCAGCCTTATAAGGTTGAACTTATAAACGACCTTCCGGAAGGGGAAGAAATATCTATATATGAACTTGGAGATAAGTTCACAGATTTATGCAGGGGCCCACACGTTGAAAACACGAAGTTTTTAAGAAGTTTTGCCTTTAAAATTAATAGAGTTTCCGGCGCGTATTGGCGTGGCAACGAAAAAAACAAAATGATGCAAAGGGTATATGTTTTAGGCTTCCAAGAAAAGCAAGCGTTAAAGGATTACGTCCACATGCTTGAAGAAGCTGCAAAACGTGACCATAGAAAGCTTGGAAAGGATTTAGGGCTTTACTTTATATCTGACTATGCAAAAGGTATGCCATTCTACGAGCCAAAGGGCATGATTATCAAAAACGAGCTTATTTCCTTTTGGAGAGAAAAGCACCAAAAAGCAGGTTATGTTGAAATAGAAACGCCTATTGCCATGAATAGAAAGCTTTGGGAAGTTTCTGGTCACTGGGACCACTATAAGCAGAATATGTACACCTTCAAAGTTGACGAAGAAGAGTTTGCTATAAAGCCAATGAATTGTCCGGGTGGAATGCTTTACTATAAGGAAAACGTACACTCTTATAAAGACTTACCATTAAGAGTAGGCGAACTTGGAAAAGTACATCGTCATGAAGCTAGCGGAACGCTTCACGGACTATTTAGAGTTAGATGCTTCACCCAAGATGATGCTCATATCTTTATGTTACCATCTCAAATTGAAGATGAAATTAAAAATGTTTTAAGCTTAGTTGACGATATTTACAGCGTATTTGGCTTAACTTATCACTTAGAGCTTTCTACAATGCCAGAAAATCACATTGGCGACGTTAAGGATTGGGAAGTAGCAGAAGCTGGGCTTAAAAACGCTCTTGACCACATTGGAAGAGATTATTATATAAATGAAGGCGACGGCGCTTTCTATGGACCTAAAATTGATATACATATTAAGGACGCAATTGGCAGAACTTGGCAGTGTGGCACAATACAACTAGATATGCAGCTTCCAAAAAGGTTTAACTTAGAGTACATTGACGAAAACGGAGAAAAGAAAGAACCTGTTATGATTCATAGAGTTATATACGGCTCAATAGATAGGTTCTTTGGAATTATAACAGAAAATTTTGCAGGTGCTTTCCCAGTATGGCTTGCTCCTGTTCAAGTTAAAATTCTTCCAATAAGCGAAAAGTTCATTGATAAGTGTAACGAAGTTAAGGCTGAGCTAGAAAAATATGGTATAAGGATAGAAGTGGACGATAGAGACGAAAAGATAGGCTATAAAATTAGAAGTGCCGCATCTATGAAAATACCTTATATGATAATTATCGGCGAAGAAGAAATTAATTCTAATACAATATCTTTAAGAGGCAGAAGAAATGAAAACGTTAGTGGCCTTAAACTTGAAGATTTTATTCAAAGAATTAGAAAAGAAATTAAAGACAAAGATTTAAATTAATGCTTGAAAAAAATTTTTAATTGTGTTACTATCTCTATATAGAAAGGAGAAAATTATGTGTTTTTTTAAGCGTAAGAAAAAGGAAAATAAAAAAGTAGAAGAAAACGTTAAGGAAGAAAAGGAAGAAAAAGTAGAACCTACAAAAGAAGAGCAGGTTGAAACAAAGCCTAAAAAGCAAACGAAAACTTCTAAACAAGAAAAAAAGGTAGAAGAAAAGCCTAAAAAAGAAGTTAAAACTCAAAAGAAAGAAGAACCAGAAAATGTAGAGCAAGAAAAAGTGGAGAAAAAATCTGTGTATAGGGTTATATATAATAAGGAAACTAAGGTTTGGAACATAAAGAAAGACGGCGCTAAAAGAATTATAGATAGCCGTGCAACAAAGGAAGAAGCATTAAAGCGCGTTAAGGAATTAAGCGACAGCCAAGATGCAAATTTTGTGGTGTATAAAAAAGACGGAAAATTCCAGAAAAAATAATCAGCCTGTCCAAAAACGTCGCGATGCTGCGTTTACTGTAAAACGCCTAAAAAGAGGCTTAAGGAAACTAAACTCCTGCTTTTGCGTCAAAAGCCGCGCTTTAATGAATTTTGCAAAGCAAAATATCATACTAACGCTTGCT
>DVOJ01000008.1 GCA_018713725.1 Candidatus Caccopulliclostridium gallistercoris
ATCTAATTTACTTAGAAATAATAAAGAATATGTTTTAAAGGCCGTTAAAGATTTTGGTGATTCACTAAAATATGCATCAAAAGAGCTACAAGATGATGAAGATATAGTTTTAGCAGCAATTAAACAAAGAGGTACAGCCCTTGAATACGCTTCAGATAGATTTAAAGATAATGAAAAATTTGTTTTAGAAGCAATGCAAAGTCAATTTATTGCAATTGATTATGCCTCTGAAAGACTTAAAAGTGATAGAAACTTTATTCTATCTGCTGTAAAACTAAAAGGTCATGCTCTTGTGCACATTTTACCTAAGTTTCAAAATGATAAAGAAATTGTTTTAACCGCCGTTGAAAACGGGAACTTTAATACATTTAAATACGCTTCCGACGAACTTAAAAACGACAAAGATTTTGTTTTACAAGTGTTAAAAATAAGCCCTTATAGTTTCCAATATGTATCAGATAAACTTAAAGAAGATAAAGCCGTTATTAAACAAGCTTTAACATTAGAAGGTAGGAATCTTCAATTTCTCCCAGAAAATCTTAGAGACGATACAAATTTAGCATCAATGGCCGTTAAACAAAATGTAGACGCTTTTAAATATGTTTCTAAAAGGCTAAGAGCTAATAAAGACTTTGTTCTTGACTCGGTTCATCAAGCTAATCCTAATACAATTGATTCTGTTGCAATATATGCAAACAAAGAAACACTTACAGATACAGAAATTGCTAGCATTATAGCAGAAACAAACAAAAGTAAATTAGCAAAGATTTTAAAAAATAACCAAGCAACAGCTACACAAGAATTATAAAATAAAAGTCCACGAAATTATAAACTTGCTACGAGTTTATAGTATCGTGGATTTTTTTAATCTACAAATATTGAAATTATGTCCTTTAACGTTAAAATTACGTTTTCGAACTTGTTTTTATCTTCAATTAGCCTTGCGTTAAAACATAGTTGAAGCTTGAAGCTGTTTCCTTTTACTTGATTTGTTATTCGTGCCTTTTTGTTTTGGTCAAAAATGGAATTTATTGAAAATTTACCAATATTATTCTTATTTAATATATTTATAATTTGATATGTCTTAAAATTATCGTATTTTTGCGGCAAAAACATTAATAGGTCTTCAAACCGATCCTTATTTATTATGTGTAGCTCTAAAACAAGTTTTGTGTTTTTAGTGATTAGCTTTTTAAACAAAATTTCTTTATATGAGTTTTTAAGCGAGTTAGAATAGTCTTCGTTATTATCTCTGCTTTTATAAATAGTTGAAAAATTAAATTCTCTATTAAATACCTTACATATTACACCTGTCATGCTTTCGGAAAGTTTAACTTTATTGTTTACCATTCCAGCTTTGGCGTGCGGAGCGGAAATTACAATTTGAGAGTCGCCTACACTATATTCAAAATCTGTTTGACCTTGAGTTTTATAGAACTCTTCGTCTAAGCTGTATAGTTCAGAGATATCAATATTTTTTTGCCTAATTTCATTTTGCGTTCTTAAAGCCGTGCAAAAATTATGTATTGCTTTTATAACGCTAAAAAGATTTTTTCTACTTTTAGTTAAATAGCCATAATTTAATTCCACTTGCATTGCCTTAATACCTGCATTCTTAGATACATAGGTGGCAATTGTGCTAGTTTTGGAAGCAAAGGGATGGTCGGTAACTATTTTTTTAATACCTTCCCTATTTAAACAGTTTATTAAATTATTTATTATTTCAGCATCGTTATGCACAGTGTTTCCATAACCCGAACCGATATTTACTTGGCATTCCCTAGTTTTTGAAAGCTCATGCAAATCTAGCACCACCAAGGGTTTTAACTTCTTACATTTTTCACACAAAAACTTTTTATAAGGAGAATCTGCATCAAAATTTGCATCGTCGCCCATATTTTTAGATTTATAAATTATTGTGTAACCATAGTATTTATTTAAAAGTTTGGCAATTATGCCGCTTTCTGGCTCAGCAAACTTTACTTTTCCTTCTCTGGTTTGGCTAACTGCATGTGGAGCGCTTAAAATTATATCCTGCACTTTTCCTAGTTCAAATTCAAAAGAGTTTTCCGTTCCCTTTTCAAAAAATGAGTAAAGCTCCTTGATTTCGTTTATTTTTTTCATTTTATTTCCTTTAAAGGAATTATATTAAAAAAATAGTATAAAATCAAACATTTAACTCTATCTTTTAAAAACTATATCTCTTAAATTAACAAATTTTTCTAAAATACTTTTTAACTCCGCATAGTAAGGGCTTTCCTTACCTAGTGTCAAAAGTTTTGTGGTTATATTTCTAATTACTACGTTTATATCGCTATCTTTTTCAATTATAGCAACGTCGTCTATTGTTAAAAGCTTTGTAAAACATACGTCTTCTAATAAATTTATTTCCCTTCTAGATAAATTAACGTGTCTCATTTATCGCCCCTTACAATAATTTTATCTTATTGTTTGTATTATAAAAATAGCGGCGAAAAATGTCAATCAATCATACCGAGTTTTTTACAAAATTTACAATAATTTTGTTCAAAATACATATAATTGTACAAAATTATGCTTAATACGCATATGTTTTAGAATATTTGTACAATATTTTCATTGAGCAGGCGTCCATTTTTCAACAAGTTTAACAAATTTTTATTTGACAATACTTTAAGCTAGGAGGAAAATATGGCTTATTCCTATAAAGGCGCAATAACGTTTGGGCTTGTGTATATCCCCGTTACGCTTAATGCAAGCATAAAAAACAACGATATCGGCTTTAACCTTATAGACAAAAAAACTATGAGCCGTGTAAAATATAAAAAAACGTGTGTTGACTGTGATAACAAGGAAGTAAAAAACGAAGATATTGTTAAAGGATATCAGTATGAAAAGGATAAGTACGTTATTTTTACGGATAAGGATTTTGAAAAGCTAAAAACGCAAAAGGATAAGAACATTACAATAAGTGAGTTTGTGAATTTAAACGAAGTTGACCCTATTTACTTTGAAAAGAGCTACTATGTAAATCCAGTTGGCGCAGAAAAGGCGTTTTTTGTGCTTATGGACGCCATGGAGAAACAGAAAAAAGCAGGGATTGCAAAGTGCGTGCTTGGAACAAAGGAAACGCTTATTTTATTAAGGGCAAAAAATGGCAAAATGCTTGCTAGCACGCTATATTTTTACGACGAAGTTGTAGAGACAGCGGAAATAAAAAAGCCTAAAATATTAAAAAAAGAGTTAGAACTTGCCAGCACGCTTATAGAGCAAATGACGGAAAAATTTGTGCCGGAAAATTTTAAAGACGAATATAATAGAAGGCTAAAAAAGGCAATTAAAGCCAAAGTTGCCGGAGAAAGCTACGTTATTAAAAAAGAAGCAAAGGCGCCTTCTAACGTAATAAACTTAATGGACGCCTTAAAGGAAAGCCTTTCCAAAGCTCCTAAAAAGAGGCTAAAAAATGAGGCTTAAAGAATATAACGACAAAAGGAATTTTGACAAGACCAAAGAGCCTAAGGGAAAAATTAAAAGGGGTAAAAATAAAAATTTTGTAATTCAATTTCATAGAGCAAGGCGCGACCACTACGATTTTAGGCTTTCCTTTAACGGCGTACTTTTAAGCTGGGCTGTGCCTAAGGGCTTACCCACAAATAAAAAAGATAAGCGCCTAGCAATTAAAGTTGAAGACCACCCTTTAAGCTATATAAATTTTAGCGGAACTATCCCTAAGGGCGAATACGGCGCCGGAACTGTGGAGATTTATGACAAGGGCACTTACTCCTGCCCCACAAGTTTAAAAATGGGCTTAAAAAATGGCAGTTTTAAAATAGACCTTTTAGGCGAAAAAATTAAGGGCAGATACGCCTTTATTAAAATGGAAGGCGATAACTGGCTAATTATTTATGAAGGCAAAAATGTAACCAAAAATCCGTTTAGTAAGGTTGGCGTAGAGCTTGCAACGCTATCTAAAACAGTGCCAAGCGGTAAAGACTATTTATTTGAAATCAAGTTCGACGGTTATAGAATTGTGAGTTTTATAGAAACGGGCACTATTAAATTTTTAACAAGAAACAATGTAGATTACACCTTAAAATTCCCTTCATTAAAACAAGCTTTGCTTTCTATTTCTAAGGATAAAAGCTTAGTGCTAGACGGCGAAGTTGTGGTGTTTGACAATTTTGGCAAAACGGATTTCGGCGCTCTGCAAGAAGCTATAAAGTTTAATGAGAGTAAACTTTGCTACATCGTGTTCGACATTCTAGCTTTAAATGGGCAAGATTTAAGAAATCTTCCGCTTATTGAAAGAAAGAAGCTTTTAAAAGAAAACTTAAAAAATCTTCCTAAAAACATAATTATTTCAGACTACGTTGTTGGGAATGGAAAAAAGTGCTTTGAATCCGTAAAAAAGCTTGGGCTTGAAGGCATAATGGCAAAGAAAATAAACTCAGCGTATGTTGAAAAACGCACGGAAGATTGGCTTAAAATTAAATGCTATTTAAGGCAAGAGTTTATTATTTGCGGCTACTTAACTTCGGAAAAAAATAGCGAGCTTTCCGCCTTAATTTTGGGCTACTATAAAAACGGCGAGCTTATATACGCCGGCAAAACGGGCACAGGTTTCTCTGAAAATATAAGGCACGAACTCTCGTTAAAATTTAAAAATTTAAAACAAAAAACTTGCCCTTTTAAAGACGTGAAATTTTCAGCCAACTGGCTAAAACCAAGCCTTGTTTGCGAAGTGCAATTTGCCGAAATTACAAAAGATAGCCTTTTAAGGCAAGCAAGCTTTATAGGTTTAAGAGAAGATAAGCTAGCTAAAAACGTGACGTTGGAGGTTAAAAGTTGAACTTTGAAATTACAAATCCAGACAAAATTATCTACCCCAAAGAAAAAATAACCAAAAAGGACGTTGTGCTTTATTATAGTAGGCTCGCAAAATACATGCTCCCCTTTTTAAAAGATAGGCCAATAAGCGTAATTAGGTGCCTTAGCGGGATAAATGGCGAATGCTTTTTCAAAAAGCACCCAAAAACAGAAAGAAAACACATAAAAACATTTTTCATGGGCGGAGACACGGAAAACGACGAATATTTCTATTTAACTAAGGAAGAAGACATTGTTTTTCAAGCGCAAATGGGCACCATAGAATTTCACATTTGGGCAAACAAAGTAAACAAACTAAATAGCCCGGATATTATGACCTTTGACCTAGACCCCGACGAAAAGCTTCCACTTGAAACACTTCGAGACGGTGCCAAAAAATTAAAATCCGTTTTAGACGAACTAAAACTTAAAAGCTATTTAAAGACCAGTGGCGGCAAAGGCTATCATGTGCTTGTACCCTTTAAAAAAAGTTTAAGCTACCAAAAGTTCAGCGAATTTTCAAGGCGTGTGGCAGAACTTATGGAAAGTTTGTACCCTAACCTTTTTACTTCAAACATTAGAAAGGCTACAAGAAAAAATAAGATTTTTTTAGACTGGCAGCGTAACACAAAAGGCGCCACTTGTGTAGCACCCTACTCTTTGCGCGCAAGATCGGGCGCCAAAGTTTCCATGCCAATAGCTTGGAAAAACATAGATAAAATAGCGCCAAACGAAATAGATATTTTTTCAGGAGTTAAAGGAAAAAACGTTTGGCAAGATTTTTTTAATTTATCCCAAGAACTATCCAATTGATTCTAGCGCTTTATTCCAAGGCTCTAACTTAAAGCTAACATTAGCTGGGCTTGTTGATGGTAAATAATTTATTTTTAAATTTGGAAAATATTTTAAGGTTAAATTATAACTTAATTTTCCATTACAATAAATATTTTTTATATTAGGATATTTTTTTAATAGTTTTAAAATGTCATTTATTTCGTAATTATTTTTTAAAATATCCGAATCGCTAGAACCCTTTATATTAGAGCTTTTTACTATATCCCACATTGCAATTTTATGGGAAAGTAAAAAAGCTTTTTTATTTTCTATATTTTCGCCTATATTTTCCTTAAAAAAATTTTCAAATATTTTCCAAATTTTATTTTGTTTATTTCCATAATAAAAATTAATTCCCCTACTTTTTACGCTAGGAAAACTGCCAAGTATTAAAATTTTGGAGTTCTTATCCACAACAGGTTCAAAGCAAACAAAGTTATCCATAAGGCTATTTTAATAAAATTTTATATATTTTTCAACAATTTTTACTATAATTATTGACTATTATAATTAAAAGTTCTAAAATAAGAAATATCTAATAAAAAAGAAGGAACATTTATGGATTGGGGTAAAATTTGGAATGACATTGTAAATTTTTTCACAAATAACATTTGGAACATTGGTTTATTTTTTATTGTTTTAATACTTGGCATACTAGTTATTAAAATAATTTTAAAAATTCTGAAAAAAGTTTTAAGCAAAACTAAAATGGAACGTATTGCACAAAACTTTTTATGTACTGCATTAAAATTTGGTTTGTGGTTAGTTTTAATTTTAAGCCTACTTAGCATTATCGGTATAGAAATTACGGGTATACTTACTGCAATAAGCGCACTAATCCTAGCCGTAGGTATGGCTCTTGAAAGTAATATGGCAAACCTTGCTAACGGAATTGTAATAGTATCTAACCATATGTTCAAAAAGGGCGACTATATTATAGTAGACGGCGTAGAAGGAAACATAACAGAAATAAACTTTTTGTTTACCACTCTTTTAACTACGGATAATAAAAAAATTACACTCCCCAACTCTGAAATTGTAAACTCACCTGTTATAAACCTTGGAGCAAACGCAAAACGTAGGGTAGAATTCACCTTTTCAGTTGCTTATGAAAGCGACGTTGAACTTGTAAAAAAAGTGGTAACTGACGTTATGAAGAGCGACGGCAGAGTTTACCTAGACCCAGAACCATTTTGCAGACTTAAAACCATGAACGCATCTAGCCTAGACTTCTTTGCAAACTGTTGGTGCGATAACGACGATTATTGGGACGTTTACTACTACGTTATGGAATGGGTATACAACGAATTTAAAAGACACAAAATTTCTGTACCATACAATCAACTTGAAGTTAGAGATAGAAAGGATAACCCTAAAAACATTGTTATTGGGAAAACTCTTCCAGAGCGCGTTGAAAAAGTGAGACCTGCAAAAGAATCGCACGACCTTTTAGGCGCTTTTAAAATTCATAAGAAAGATAAAAATAAGAAAAAAGAAAAAGTTGATAAAAAGAAAGATAAAAAAACAAATAAAAAAGTAGAAAAAGCTCAAACGCCTAATAGCGTTCCGGAAACAGAAGAAAGCATGGTAAATTCAGACGAAGATAAGAAATAGAAATGCACTTAGATTATTAAGTAGACTAAAAGCCGCAAAGTTTTGCGGCTTTTTTGTATTTACAACAAAAAAGCAAAAATTATATTACTACTTAAATTTACTTTTAAAATAAACAAAAGTTATGTATAATATCTGCAAGGAGAATTTTATGGAAAAAGTAAGAAACCTTTATATAATGAATGCAATTTTTGCCGTGCTTATTGCAGCCGCGGATATTCTTTATATCTATAACCCAAACCAAGATTATATTTACAAAACCATTGCAAGCGGGCTGTTTTTAGTTTTAGGTGTTTTAAACTTTATACTTTTATTCAAAGATTTTAAAACAAAAAACTTAAAACTTTATGCTCTATTTAACGTTATAGCACTTATCTTTTGTTTTTTAGGCGACGTTCTTCTTATAGACTACTTTATAGTGGGTGCAATTTTGTTTGGGCTCGGCCACGTATTCTTTATAATAAGCTTTTCATTTTTACAAAAATTTAATATTAAAGATATCGTTGCAGGCTTAATTATATTTGCTATTTGCTTGTGTGTAATTTTACTTGTGCCTGATTTTGATTTTGGAGAACTCTTCCCTGTAATTATCGTTTACGCCTTTATAATTTCATTTATGCTAGGAAAGAGTATAACAAACCTACTTTTTAGCACGAAATACTCAAACACGCTGCTAGCACTAATTAGCCTTGGTGCACTTCTCTTCTTTTTATCCGACTTAATGCTAGTGCTAGGTAGATTTACAGACCTAACCACAGATTTTGGCACGTTGTGTTTAGCTTTTTACTATCCAGCACAGTTTGTGCTTGCTTACTCCATACTGTTTATGAACCAAAGCGAAATAGCTAGCGTAAAAAAGATGAGTTTCATTAGAAAAGTATATTGTAGAATTTTCCAGATATGTTTTAGAATAATTTTGCCACTGCTTCCTTACCGCGAACCAAAGCTTTTAGATAGTTACCAAGATATGTGCAAAGTTTTAAAGGATAAAAACATAAATTCCGCAGTTCTTGTTACTAGTAAGGACATTTTAGATTTAAAGCTAGCAGACGAACTTATTGATACTTGCAAAAAGGAAAATATAGACCTTCATATTTTCAGCGAAGTTTTACCTAACCCAACGATTTCGCAAGTTGAAAGCGCAAAAGAGTTCTACTTAAAAAATAACGCGAGCGCTATAATTGCCCTTGGTGGCGGCTCTGCAATAGATTGCGCAAAAGCTATGGGCGCAAGGATAGTAAAACCTAAAAAGAGCATTCAAAAAATGAAAGGGCTTTTAAAAGTTAGAAAACGCCTTCCAACCTTTATAGCCATTCCTACCACGGCAGGCACGGGCAGCGAAACCACTCTTGCCGCCGTCATTACAGACGAAAAGGCAAACTTCAAATTTCCAATTAACGACTTTTCTTTAATTCCACACTATGCAATACTAGACTACAAGCTAACGCTAAACCTTCCAAAAGGTTTAACTGCCACCACGGGCATGGACGCACTTACTCACGCAATAGAAGCTTACATTGGAAGGTCTACCACAAAGTACACTCGTCGCATGAGCGAAGAAGCAAGCAAGCTTATTGTGGAAAACCTTTACGAGTGCTACACTAACCCCAAAAACGCAGAAGCAAGAAAGAATATGTTACTTGCATCTTTCAAAGCGGGTAACGCCTTTACTAGAAGCTATGTAGGCTACGTACACGCAATAGCACACTCGCTTGGCGGACAATATCACGTAGCGCACGGGCTTGCAAACGCAAAAATATTGCCGGTAATGCTAGAAATATACGGCGAAAAGGTATATAAAAAGCTTGGAAAACTTGCAAAAATATGTAAACTTGCAGATGAAAATGAAACAAACAAAGTAGCTTGCGAGAAATTTATTGCCTATATTAAAAATTTAAATAAAAACATGGGTATAGAAGAAGGCTTTAAAGAAATAAAAGCCGAAGACATAGAACATTTAGCTAAAAACGCCGATAGCGAAGCTAACCCGTTGTATCCAGTCCCAAAGCTATTTAGTAAAGAAGAGCTTGAAGAAATCTATAAAAAATTAAAGGTGTAAAAATGGAAATAAGCGAAATTTTAAAAAGTTCAAGGGATTATTTTAATTCTAAGCACACACTGCCCTATTCTTTCAGACTATCCGCACTAAAAAAATTGAAAAGCGAAATTCTTTTAAAACAAGTTGAAATAGCAGACGCAATTAAGCTCGACCTAGGAAAAAGCTTTGAAGAAAGCTACATGAGCGAAATAGGCATGGTTATTTCAGAAATAAACTTTGCCATAAAGCATTTAAAAAAGTGGATAAAACCCAAAAAGGTTAAAACGCCGCTCGCGCACAGTTTTTCAAAAAGTTTTATTATGGCAGAACCGCTTGGTGTGGTGTTAATAATGTCGCCTTGGAACTACCCGTTCATGTTATGTTTAGACCCGCTTGTTGGCTCCATAGCTAGCGGAAACTGCGCCGTATTAAAACCGTCTAACTACTCCTTTAATACGTCTAAAATTATAAGAGAAATAATTTCTAAAATATTTCCGCCTAGCTACATTACCGTAGTGGAAGGCGGCAGAGAGCAAAACAAGGAACTTCTTGACCAAAAATTTGATTACATATTCTTTACAGGCGGCATAGCCGTTGGCACGGAGGTGGCAAAAAGGGCATCTAACAACTTAATCCCTTACACATTAGAGCTCGGCGGCAAAAGCCCGTGCATTGTGGAAGAAAGCGCAAACCTTAAAATTGCCGCCACAAGAATTGCGTTTGGCAAATTTCTAAATTGCGGTCAAACGTGCGTTGCGCCGGACTATATACTAATAGACGAAAAGGTTAAAGATAAGTTCCTAGAATATTTTAAAGAAGCGATTATAAAAATGTATACCTCTTCGCCGCTAGACAACCAAAATTACGGAAAAATTATAAACCAAAAACACTTCGATAGAATCTCCGGGCTTATAGACAAAAACAAGGTGTACTACGGCGGCAAAACAAAGGAAGAACTTTTGAAAATAGAACCCACCATTTTAGATAACGTAACTTTAAACGACGCCGTTATGAAAGAAGAGATATTCGGGCCTATTATGCCTATAATATCCTACAAAAATTTTGACGAAGCGGAAAAAATTATAAGAAGTTTTTCTAGCCCACTCGCCTTTTACGTATTTTCAAACAATAAAAAGTTCATAAAATACTCTTTAAACAGCTTCCATTTTGGCGGTGGCTGCATAAACGACACAATAATACACCTAGCCAATCCACGCCTATCCTTTGGCGGTGTTGGCGGTAGCGGAATGGGCAAATATCATGGCTATAAAAGTTTTGAAACCTTTTCAAACTTTAAGAGCATAGTCAAAAAATATAACTTTTTAGACCTACCAATAAGGTACGCGCCTTACACAAAAACTAAAAGAAAACTAATTAAATTCTTTATGAAATAGTGGCTTAGCCACTATTTTTTTGGTAAAGCCACTAACACAATTTCCGTAGGAAAAATTGGCCCGCCGTAATATCTTAAATGTAAATTATAGTTTGGGTTATAATCTCTAATTAATTTTGGCAAGGTAAATAAATCTGTATTGTTATGATAAACAGAAATTAAAAGTTTTACTTTGCCCTTTTTTATATGTTCTTTTGCGCCAATTAGTGCATTTTTCTCCCCGCCTTCTATATCCATTTTAAGCATCGTAATATCTTCTTCAAGGTCACTATCCAGGCTTACGCCCTGAACGCTTAACTCGCCACTTTCTTCTAACTTTGTGGCAGAACTATCTATATTGTCGGAGTATTTTAAAATTTTATTTTCTTCCAGCACTGCGTTTTGTTTGGGTATTATATTCTTCTTGCCATTTAAATTTTGTTTTAAAAATTTTATATTCTCTTCGCTAAGTTCGTAGGCATAAATCTTTTTGTAAGAAGCTTCTCCATAAGTGGAAATATAGTCTAATATTGTGTCGCCAATGTAAGCGCCAACGTCTACAAAAATTTCATCTTTTAAATTTGGCAAAAGGTCAAGATCAAAATAATGTTTATAAATTCTTTCCATACAATTTGATAAATTTTCAAAATCAAAACTATAAAAATTGTTTAAAATAGAAAATAAAATATATTTAGATTTATAATCTTCTAAATTTTCATATAGCCAAATATAATCCGTTAAATTATTTTTTAAAATATTTGCCTTTAAATAAAAACACTCAAAATTTTGCTCGGAGGTACATATATTTCCCCAATATTTAAACCTATTTAAAAAATCTTCTATGGATTTTTGCGTTAAAATATCAAGTTTATTAAAATTTTTTACCATATTTATATAAATATTATAAATATTTTCATTTTCCAGTTTATTAATTAAATTATAAAATTTTTCATCAATATAATTTTTCATATTTAATTAATATGAAAAAATTAAATTTTTTGCCTTTACAAAATTAATTTTTTATGCTAAAAAATAAATATGAATAATTTATTTTTAATTACAGGCCCGGCAGGCGTTGGCAAAAGCACTATATCTCAACTAATTGCAGATAGTTTGAATAAAAGCATTTTAATTGAAGGTGACGATATTTACCACCTTGTAAAAGGCGGCTACGTTAGCCCTTGGCTTGAAGGAAACCATTTAGATATATTTTGGAAAAACGTTATAAGCCTTATAGATAACTCCTTAAAAGGAGGCTTTGACGTTGTTTTTAACTACATAATTCCAAAAGATAGAGCGGAAAGATTAGCAAGGCAGTTTAGCTTTGCAAAAGTTAAATTTATTGCTCTTTTAGTAGACGAAGAAACAATTATAAAACGTGATAAACTTCGCCCACTAGACTCACAAATGGGAGAAAGAAGTATAGTACTTCTTAAAAATGCTCTAAAAGAAAACTATAACCAAAACAATATTTTATACACTACAAATTTAAATGAAGAGCAAACCTTTAATGAAATTATGAATAACGATAGGTTTGTTTTAAACCAAACGCAAAAGTACATTGGCAAAGTTGTAGACGTTAAAATAGACCGTCCGCTTGGCACAAAACACCCAAAGCATAACATTTACTATGGTGTAAATTATGGCTACATTCCAAACACTATTTCCGGAGACGGCGAAGAGCTTGACGCCTATGTTTTAGGAGAATACGTTCCACTCGAAAACTTTAAAGGTAAAGTTATAGCCGTTATACACCGCTTAGACGATAACGACGATAAGCTTATAGTGTGCGCAGAAGATAAATATTTTAACGATGACGAAATTAGAGCGCTTACTAATTTTCAAGAGAGATTCTTTAATAGCGTTATTTTAAGATAAACGCCTATGCTAGCGGGCTGAAAGCCCGCTTAAATAACCCCCGCGGAAAATTTCCGCGGGGGTTATTGTTTTTGCTCACGCAAAAACAGCATAGGCGTTCTTTCAAGGTCTAGCAGGAAAGTAGTCTTCCTTTAACTTTGGAAGCCTTACACTAAAAGTAGTCCCCTTACCTTCCGTGCTGCTTGCTTCTATCTTACCACCGCTAAGTTCTACAATTCTTTTAGCTATACTTAGCCCAAGCCCATTTCCACTAGTGGAATGGGAATTATCTCCTTGATAGTATTTGTCAAAAATATGCTTTAACGTCTCTTCATTCATTCCCATTCCGTTATCTGAAATTGAAACTATGTACTCCTTTTCAAGCTCCGTAGATGTTATTCGAATTATGCCGTTTTCCGGCGTATATTTAATGGCATTGGTAAGAAGATTAATCCAAACTTGTTGAAGCATATCCACAGACGCGTCTACTCTCATTTTGCCTAATTTAATTTTAACTTCCAAATTTTTTGCCTTGAATTCGTTGTCAAGTACAAGCACGCACTGCTTTAATTGCTCGTTAACAGAAAACACGCTCGTTTCCGTAAGGCTTGTTTGGCTATCCAGTTTGCTCATAAGCAGCGTGCTGGAAGCAAGGTTTGAAAGCCTTCTACTCTCGTCTATAATTACTTGCAAATATTCTTGTTTTTGTTCTTCCGTTAAATTTTTGCCGTTTTTTATAAGCTCGGCATAGCCTTTAATGGAAACTATCGGCGTTTTAAATTCGTGTGAGAAATTTGAAATGAAGTCGTTTCTAAGAATAGTAACGGAATCCAGTTCTTCCACCATTTTGTTAAAGTTTTCTATTACGTCGTAAAGAATACCGTCCTTATTATCACTCGTGTTTTCAAGCCTTACGCTATAATCGCCTTTTGAAATTCTTTTTAGTGCCATTTTTAAATCGTCAGCCAAATTTACCGTTCGCTTAAAGAATAGCACGGCAAATAGCGTTCCTAAAATTAAACTTACGGCAAAACCAAAAACTAAAATTAAAATTGTGTTAAAGGCTCTAAAATCTATGCCCGCCCAACGCATGATTGCCGTTGCAAATAGCACAATTAGCATAGAAATTAAAAAGCTTATAAATATAATCCAAGTGAATTGAATTATAAGCGAAAATTTGACTTTATCATGTTTTTTCATTCTTTACTCCCTTGTAGCCTATTCCTCTAATTGTTTCAATATCTATTTCTGGAAAATCTGAAATTTTGCTTCTAATTTTATTGATATGTACTTTAATAGTATCTTCGTCGGCATAGGAATCGTAACCCCAGAACTCGTCGAAAAGCTGAGCTTTTGTGAAGGAACGCTCTGGATAAGACAAAAGTTTAAATAGAATAGAAAACTCCTTTTTTGAAAGCGTGACTTTCTTTCCATGCCCAGATACAGAAAGCGTGTCGTAGTCTAACGTTACATCACCCACAGTTATCTTTCTTTCGTTAACTATTTTAGCTCGCCTAAGTAGCGCCTTAATTCTAAAAATTAGCTCGTCGAACTCCACAGGTTTTACCATATAGTCGTCTATGCCCACGTTAAAACCTTTGGCTTTATCTTGAATGCTTCCCTTAGCCGTTACCATTATGGCTGGAATTTGGCTGTCTGTTTCCCTTACCGTTTTAACAAGTTCATAGCCGTCCATTTTGGGCATCATAACGTCTACAATCATAATGTCAATTTGATTACCTTCCATAAGCTTTAAGGCTTCTTCGCCGTCGCCAGCAGAGTACACGTTATAGCCTTCTGCGCTTAGGCGTATTTCCATAAGTTTTCTAATATTGTTGTCGTCTTCTGCAACTAATACGTTAAACATATTGTTCTCCTTTTGTTAAATTATAGCACATATTAAGTAAATAATAGGTTAATTTTTCAAAATAAAATTTTTTAAAAAATTTTTTGAAGATTTTAAAATTTAACCAAAAATTTACCAAAAATTAACAAACAGTTTACTTTCAAATGATATCTTAATGGCATCCAAGGAGGAAAATATGACAAACGAAGACTTGATTTTATTGAAATTCTATAGAATTGCAGACCTTGCTTCAGATTCATCTTTTAAAAGTGAATCGGTAACTTCGAACTTAAAAAACGAAGAAGAAAAGGAGCTAATTAGAATATTAGATAAAATTGAGCAGGGCATTTTAATGTGTCCTAAAAGGAGGAGCCAGCGAAAATAACAAAAATTTTTACATTTTTATATAAAAAATGTGGCTAACTTTGGTGTAAAATACAATTAAGGAATTTATGAAAGATCCAAGAAAAACAATTTTAATTTCAGGCATAATTTGCCTAGTGATTGCAATTTTAGCATCGGTAAATATTTATTTAGATATAGTGAGAAGCTTGCCTATATATCTAATTGTGTACGACGCTATCAGCATAATTATTTCTTTTGGCATTGGCATTTACATGATAGTAGTATCTAGGCTAGATTTAAAAAAGCTTATAAAACAACAAAAAGTATTTTTAGTTCTTACCTTCATAGCAATATTTGGAAGTTTTATAACCTTTTTAATTACTTTTTATACAAACTTTGTGCTATCTAGCTTTCTTCGATACAGAGTTATTTACAGAAAACAAGCAAACACAGACGTTATAGACATAGAGAACGCCACTATTCAAGATAAGGCAGATTACCTAGCAAAAGAAATTGCAAAACTTGAAAAAAAGAAAGAAAAAGGAGAGATTTCGGAGGAAGAATTTTTAAAATTAAAAAGTGAATTAATAAACAAATTTTTATAGCTTCCCGTTTTAGAGTTTATGGAAATAATTAAAACTAAATATTTAAAACTAACCTTTAAATACAATTTTTTAAGTAAAATACTTAAATGCTCATCTAGAACAAAAATAAAAAGTCTTAAAAATAACAAAGTTTTAGAGAGAGAAAGTAATTATTTCGTAATAAACGAAAACGGAATGCGCCCACTACTATTTATACATAGTGGAATGTACTCTAAAAACCCCTTAAATTATCAAATAAAATTTTTAAAAAAATTAGCAACCCTTACAAATTATAAAATATACATACCCTTTTACACTTCCCCGAACCCAAGTTCCATTTTAACCTTTATAAATTCCTTTTCTTCCCCTTCTATTCTTTGTCAAGGCTTAGGAGGTGGCATAACATTTTCTCTTTATAATAAATTAAATAATATTCAAAAAATAGTATGCATCTCACCCTGGATGCAACTTAGTAGCCCCTTTTTAGACGCCAAAGTTAGAGAAGATTTTAAAGTACTTAATGCCCCATATCTAACAGAGCTCGACGATAACGTAGAAAGTTTAATAATAAATGGAGAACACGAGCTTCTTAGAGGCTATATAAGTATATTTTGCAAAAACAACATAAGTAAAAATATTAAATGGCTAGAATATGAGAATATGTCAGAAGGCTTTGTGTTTTATCCTAGTCTTGAAGCCGTAGAGCCAACTCGTATAATAGCGGACTTTCTACAAAATTAAAATCACAGGATTTGTACCCCTTCCTGTGATTTTTTTTGACAAAATAGCATTAACCTTCATATAAATACACAAAGCGAGGGAAAATGGAATATAATGATTGTCAAATTTTAGAAAATTATGAAAATATGGCACGCGCCTATACGAAAGCGTTAAAAGAAAAAGGTTTTAATTTCACAAGCCTACAAGAAGAAAGTGCCCAACCTACAAGCACTAATAACAACACAGCACTTATAAACAGAATTGCGGACAATTTAAATAGAGTTTGGCGGCTATACGTGGAAGGCTCGCTTTCTAGAAGTTTTGTTAAAAATAGGTTTGTTTACGCCACACTTGCGCAAAACATGAGCGTAATAATAGACAACTTTAAAAAGCTCTACCCTAACGCCGTGTTTTCCACACTTCTACCCATTCGTGTTCGCCCGCAGGATATAGCCAAAACGTCTATTGCCCTGCTTTCCGATACCATTCGCGACCTTTGCACTCTCTCATCTCGTGACCCTGCAAACGCGAACGCGCTTATAGCCATAGCAAACGACCTGCTCCTTCAAATAAAAACGCTTACCACGCAGCTTTGATTTTACATAAAAATCTCCACATAAAGTGGAGATTTTTTACTGATTTTTTTGCCAATTACTTTCTAAATAGGTTGACGTTAAATAACTGGCTGCTTTCACCTATACTAGCATAGGAAAACAAAAATCTTCCAATATACCTACAATTAGAATTTAAAGAATTCTTGATTTTTTCATAAATTTTCCCCTTTTGTTTACTGATTAAGGCATAGAAAACTAAAACTTAATTACATATTAACACATAAATTTAAATTTTGTAAAACATTTTTACCTTTTTGCTATTAGGTGCTTAAAATAAAAAAACGAACTCTAAAATTAGAGTTCGCTCTTTATTGTTTAAAGTGGGTTAGTCTTTAAACTTTTAAACTTAAAAGTGGGTTGGTTTTTAAGTTTTTATTTAATTTTAGCTTAAATTGGGTTGGATTTAAGCTGTTTTTTAAAGTTAGTTCAATTACTTGATAATTGAAGATACTACACCTGAACCAACTGTTCTGCCACCTTCACGAATAGCGAAGCGTAAGCCTTGCTCGATAGCAATAGGTGTGATAAGACGGATTGTCATGCTAACGTTATCGCCTGGCATAACCATTTCAACGCCTTGTGGAAGCTCGATTGTTCCTGTAACGTCTGTTGTTCTGAAATAGAATTGTGGACGATAGCCATTGAAGAATGGTGTGTGGCGTCCGCCTTCTTCTTTCTTTAATACGTAAACTTCAGCTGTGAAGTCTGTGTGTGGATGAATTGAACCTGGTTTGCAAAGAACTTGTCCACGCTCGATTTCATTTCTTTGGATACCACGAAGAAGAAGTCCTACGTTATCTCCTGCAACTGCTTCGTCAAGAAGCTTTCTGAACATTTCAACGCCAGTAACAACTGTTTGTTTTTGAGAGCCCATACCAACGATTTCAACTGTATCGTTAACTTTAACTGTTCCTCTCTCTACTCTACCAGTAGCAACTGTACCACGACCTGTGATTGTGAATACGTCTTCAACTGGCATTAAGAAAGGTTTGTCTGTTTCACGAGCTGGGTCTGGGATGTAGCTATCTAATGTGTCAAGAAGCTCTTGAATTGGCTTTAACCATTCGCTGTTAAGGTCGTTAGCGTCGCAAGCTTCGTTAGCTTTTAAAGCTGAGCCCTTAATAATTGGAGTTTTGTCTCCTGGGAAACCATATTCTGTAAGAAGATCTCTAACTTCCATTTCAACAAGTTCAAGAAGTTCTGGATCGTCTACTTGGTCTACCTTGTTCATGAATACAACAATGTATGGAACACCAACCTGACGAGCAAGAAGAATGTGTTCACGAGTCTGAGGCATTGGGCCGTCAGCTGCTGAAACAACTAGGATTGCGCCGTCCATTTGTGCTGCACCTGTAATCATGTTCTTAACATAGTCAGCGTGTCCTGGGCAGTCAACGTGAGCGTAGTGACGCTTGTTAGTGCTGTATTCTACGTGAGCTGTGTTAATTGTAATTCCTCTAGCTTTCTCTTCTGGAGCCTTATCAATTTCATCGTATTTCATTGCATCAGCCTTTCCGAGCATGCTTGAGTAACGGCAGATAGCCGCTGTAAGTGTGGTCTTACCATGGTCAACGTGGCCGATTGTACCAACGTTTACGTGAGTAAGAGACCTGTCAAATTTTGCTTTTGCCATTTTTATAATCTCCTTTATTTTTTTTATTAAAATTCACTTTTGACGAGTGAGATTTTATCACATTTAAATATTTTAATCAAGCATTTTTAAGTGTTTTTGCAAGATTAATTATTTTTTGCCCTTTCCCCTGCAACTTTTTCTGCAATATTCTTAGGAACTTCTTGATATTTTAGTGGTTCCATAACGAATGTGCCTCTACCTTGGGTTTGAGAGCGAAGGTCGGTAGCGTAGCCGAACATTTCAGCTAGTGGCACTTCTGCGTTGATTCTTTGATAGCCTGGAACGGTATCGTTTCCAAGAAGTATACCACGGCGAGAAGTTAGGTTACCCATAACTGTGCCAAGATATTCGTCTGGAACTTCAACCATAACCTTCATGATAGGCTCGAGAAGCACTGGGTGCGCCTTAGATGCGCCTTCCTTGAAGGCAAGTGAACCTGCAATCTTGAACGCCATTTCTGAAGAGTCGACATCGTGGTAAGAACCGTCGTAAACGGTAGCCTTGAAGTCTACTGTTTCATAGCCTGCAACAACGCCGTTCATTCTAGCTTCGTTTATACCGTTGCAAACTGGTTGAATGAATTCTTTTGGAATAGAGCCGCCAACTGTTTTATCTTCGAACTGGAAGCCAGAACCTGGCTCGAGTGGCTCGAATTTAACCCAGCAGTGACCATATTGACCTTTACCACCAGACTGACGAACGTATTTTCCCTCAGCATTAACTGTGTCGCGGATTGTTTCACGATAGCTAACCTGTGGTTGACCTACGTTTGCCTCCACCTTAAATTCACGAAGAAGTCTGTCTACGATAATTTCAAGGTGAAGTTCGCCCATACCAGCAATAAGTGTTTGACCTGTTTCTTGGTTTGTGCTAACTCTAAAAGATGGGTCTTCACGAGATAGTTTTCCAAGAGCTAAGCTCATCTTTTCTTGCATATCCTTAGATTTAGGCTCAATTGCAAGTTGGATAACTGGTTCTGGGAATTTCATAGATTCAAGTTGAATTGGGTGTTTTTCATCGCAAAGCGTGTGACCTGTGATAGTATCCTTTAAGCCAACGATAGCGGCGATATCACCTGCTGCTACTTCTTGAATTTCTGTTCTGTTATTTGCGTGCATACGGATAAGTCTACCAACTCTTTCTGTTTTGCCGTTGTTTGCGTTGTAAACGTAAGAGCCAGCTTTTAGCGTTCCGGAGTACACACGGAAGAACGTAAGTGTTCCAACAAATGGGTCTGTTGCAATCTTGAAAGCAAGGCCAGCAAGTGGACCGTTTGGGTCTGCGTGACGTTCTTCAACTTGCTCTGTTTCTGGATTGATACCTTTAATAGATTCAATGTCGAGTGGAGATGGAAGGTAATCTACCATAGCGTCGAGTAAGTTTTGAACACCTTTATTCTTATAAGAAGAGCCGCAAAGCATTGGTGTAACCGCCTTAGATATTGTAGCTTTTCTTATAGCTTGTTTTAATTCTGGAAGAGTAATCTCTTCGCCAGCAAAATACTTTTCAAGAAGCTTGTCGTCAAGTTCAACAATGCTTTCAATTAGAGCGTCGTGACGCTTTTTAGCTTCTTCTTGATAATCAGCTGGAATTTCCACTTCGTCGATAATTTTGCCCATATCGTCTTCTGGAATATAAGCCTTCATTGTTAAAAGGTCTATAACGCCCTTAAAGGTTTCAGCCATTCCAATAGGCATTTGAAGTGGAAGTGGCTTTGTGCGAAGTCTGTCGCGAACGGAGTCTACGCACTTGTCAAAGTATGCATCATCTCTGTCCATTTTGTTAACATAGATGATTACAGGAACTTTACACTCGTTTGCTTGACGCCAAACTGTTTCCGTTTGAGGTTGAACCTTATCACGAGCAGATAGCACAAGCACGGCACCATCTAGCACTTTAAGTGAACGAAGTACTTCAATTGTGAAGTCTACGTGACCTGGGGTATCGATGATGTTAATTTTATGACCGTTCCATTGGCATGTTGTGCAGGCAGATGTGATGGTAATACCACGTTCTTGTTCTTGGGCCATCCAGTCCATAGTAGCTTGACCGTCGTGCACTTCACCAATCTTGTGGTTAACGCCGGTGTAGTAAAGAATTCTTTCCGTAGTAGTTGTTTTACCAGCATCGATGTGCGCCATAATACCAACGTTTCTGGTCAAATGTAAATCTGTTGCCATTTTATTCTCCTTTTATTATTTTTTTGGTTATTTTATTAAACCATCTTCATATTGTTTTTTTAGAAAGCTGTTACAAGCGGTTTTGTACTCTTCTCCAAATTTTTCTGCTAAAAACTCTCTCCAAACTTTTTGGAGTGGTATTTCGTTTTCTTTAGAGATTGGATTGTTTATACCTTCACAAACAAAATCTCTTAAAACAAACTCTGGAGATGGACCAAACTCTCTTACGAGAAGCCTGATATACATTCCATTTTTAACTTGTTTTATATCAGCAAAAGATAAATTTAACTTGTCTTTTGCAAAACTAACATAGTCTTTAGCTTCCAATCTTTCAATAAACATAACAATTCTCCTAATCTTACCAACGATAGTGAGCAAATGCCTTATTAGCTTCAGCCATTCTGTGCATTTCTTCTTTCTTCTTAATAGCATTACCTGTGTTGTTGTAAGCATCAAGAATTTCGCCAGCAAGCTTTTCTTTCATTGTTCTTTCGCCATTTCTCTTTCTAGCGAATGTAACAAGCCAACGTATACCAAGAGTTTGACGTCTGTCTGGACGAATCTCCATAGGAACTTGGTAAGTAGCGCCACCAACACGACGACCCTTTGTTTCAAGCACAGGCTTAACGTTTTCAAGAGCATCTGTGAAAATGTTTAGTGGTTCAGCGCCAGTTTTCTCTTTAATTATGTCGAAAGCGCCGTAAACGATATCTTCTGCAACGCTTTTCTTTCCGTCTAACATAACTTGGTTAATAAGCTTTGTTAAAAGTTTACTTCCAAAAATTGGGTCTGGAAGAACGTCTCTTTTAACCGCAGCATTTCTTCTAGCCATAATATATCTTCTCCTTTTATAGATTTTTAAAATAAGTTTTTTTGTAAATTAATGGTAAACCCAAAAGTTTTTTTAAATTTGAACGCGATAATCTTTCAAAATAGCTGTTTTGCTAGGTTTTGGCTCACTTTGAAAGGAACGTGTAATTTTTGTTAAAAGCGATTGGTTCAAGCAAGGCTTTGGCAAATGCGGTTAGTTTTTTACAACCCCTTTAACAGAAACGTGTTTTTTCTTTCAAAATAGATGTTTTGCTAGGCTTTGGCAAATGGGGACAGGCAGGAGTTTAGTTTTCTAAATGACTGTCTGGCACCGTTTGGCAGCTAACGACGCAAAACGCTATTTTCAAAGAAAAAACTACTTTTTGGGTTTCTTAGCGCCGTACTTCGACCTACTCTGATTCCTTTTCGCAACGCCAGCAGCATCTAGCGTACCACGAACAATGTGATATCTAACACCTGGAAGGTCTCTTACTCTGCCGCCACGAACAAGAACAACGCTGTGCTCTTGAAGGTTGTGACCAATGCCTGGAATGTAGCAAGTACCTTCTGTGCCGTTTGAAAGACGCACACGGGCAATTTTACGAAGAGCTGAGTTAGGTTTTTTAGGTGAAGTTGTTTTAACGGAAAGGCAAACGCCGCGCTTTTGTGGGCAGTTTTCAAGAAGTGGAGATTTGCTTTTCTTGTCAAAAGTTTTTCTACCTTTGTTAACTAACTGATTAATGGTTGGCATAACTTTCTCCTTTTATTAGATTTTTATCCTTTTGATATTTCAAAAAGAAAGAGTTGGGAAAATTCCCAACTCCGCAAAGTTAAACATTTTATAACTAACCTAACGCGCACGAACTTAAAAAAGGTTTTAAGCCGAAAGTAAAACGCTTTCTCGGTGAACTCACCTGCCGTTTTGGTTACAAAAAGTTTAAACTTTTTGGCGTGGAAACAATTCCAGCACGAAAGCATTTTACTAGATACTCCCCATATTGTCAAGGGTTTTTGAAAAGTTTTTTTAAAAATATAGTCAGTTACTGTTGACATTAAAAAACATAACTTGAATTTGTATTGTCCGTTCCTGTTAACACTCGTGAAGTGAATAGAAGGTTTGAAAAGGTGGTATAAAAGGGTTATACAATTTATAAAATAAGACGCATTTTAAATTAATGCGTCTTTGTTAAGCACTAAATTAGCCCATCTCTCCATTATGTTATTGAGATTTTGAAAGCAGGGCGCGCGCAGTAAGTAAGATAGGCAGTGAGAGCAGTACCGATCTTGCCGGACGCATAGACATAGTTTACAAAGTTAGTAACAGACGAACTAGGCGAACGGAGCCAATAGTTAGCACCCCAACTTCTTGCTCCTGAATCTGGTGATTTATTTCCAGTTATTTTATATGCTTCGTAGTAGCTAAGTAGCCAGAGCTTATCTTTTGTAGTATCAGGATCAATTCCTGCTAATTCTCCTACACCATTTTTTACATCTGTATCAAATGTTACTGCTGTACCTGATGTACCTTGTGCCATTCTTGAATATAGGTCAGATAGAGTTCTTCCTTCTATTAAGTTATATACTGGCGAGCTTGTTATATTAAACACATCTAAAAAGTTTTCTTCTTTTTCTTGTCCTGTTGCTAGTTCCGGAATTCTATTCGAGCCACTACGGGTATATCCTCTATATACGTCTGTTCCTGTTAGATACTCTCGGATATTACTTACTGCGTAGTCATTTACGTTTACTGTGCTCTTATATTCGTCTAATCTTGGATATGGGCTAGAATTAGTATAATTATTTTCAAAGCTGCAATTAAACACATTTGCTTTATAGGTATCTAGTAAAAAATAATAACTTCCGCTTAGGGCAGTATCTTGTGTATAGTTTGCTACACTCTCTACGTCTGTCCCTTCTTCATTTTCCTTTAATACCATGCGCCATTTTAGCGGCGTGCCTTGGTATTCGCCCATGGTTAGCGTCCAATAGCCATCGTTAGCTGTTGTTGTGTCTGGGTCATCTGCTACCCATGTTAAATAGTCGGCAGCAGTTGGAGTTTTGACAAAACTAACATTCATTACTATTTCGCCAGTGGCTAAGTTGTTCATAAAGTTATTTAAAGTTACGGCTATTTTATAACAAGTAACACCGGGCGTTGTTTCGTTAGTTCTTGCGGGTATATTAAAGCTATATGTAGGCGAAGCTGTTGCTGTGGCAGAACTAGAACTAGTTCCCGTATATGTTGCAATAGTAAGCTGACCTTGTTCTACATAAGTAACTAGTGCTTCGCTTATGCCTGATACTGTTCCTTGCACTTCAAACGGAGAATAGTTTGATACTGTAAATTCATACACTACCACTTTATTTGTACTTGTGTAATTTATATCCCCTATTGCCCAAGTATCTACTTGCGCGCCTGTACTATCCACAAAGTATGTAGTTGACGCCGCACCATTCGGATAGTCTTGTCCAGTTTCGCGTGGATAGGAATATGCTTTAAACGTAGGCTGCGTGGGCGCACCTTCTGCAAGCACTGCCGCAGTGCCAACGTCTGCACCTTGTTTTAGGCTTGCGTCTACCATTACATACACGCCGTCGGCAGTAAAGTTTAACGTGCTTGTTACATTAAACTTTGCACTAGTTGCCGCAAGCACGCCTACTACAAATAGGCTTAGGCATAAGCATAGCGTTGTAACCAAGGCTATTATTTTTCTTCTCTTTTTCATAATGTTCTCCTTTGTTTATTGTTTTATTTTTTAAAGTTTTTATTCTAATGTTACTTTTAATTATTTATATAATAGCACAAAGTTACTAGCATTGTAAAACGAATTTTGATTAAATAGCTTAGATTTCTCCGCTACACGAAAAATTTCTGCACTTTGGGCGGGTTTGCTATTCGCAAACACTCGCCTTTTTCGCTTGAAATTTTTCTTAATACCGACCAAACGCAAGTTCCAGCTTCGCTTGGGAACTTGGTCGGTACTCTCGTGCGAAGTTATTTCTTCGAAGAAATAAGAGTATTTTACCCAAAACGATAGTATTTAAACAAAACCCTGCACATTGGGTAAAATAGCATAGCAAATTTTTTTGGATACCCCATTCTACCCCCCCCCGCATTTTTGTCAAGCGAAATTAATCGCTTTTGGTAAGAATTTTTACTTTCCCTTCCTTACACCCTATAGCTTGAACAAAAATTCGGGGTAAGCGGCTGAGATTTCTCCGCTTCATAATAACTTTTAGCTTTTAATAACTTTTCATCTAGCATTAACTTTAATTTAAGTTTTGCTTCACTTTCTTTCGGTCGAAATGACGGCTGGGAGTGCGCTGGAGATTTTAAATAGCGAAGCCCTACTTTCGTCATTTCGACCGAAAGAAATTTTAGTTTAACATTATTTTGCACTTAATGCTAGACGTTAAGTTTGCTTTATAGCACATAACTAATATGCAGTGGAGAAATCTCGGCTGCTTTTTTTCGCTCCGCTTGCCCGACGGAGATCCTTCGACTACGCTCAGAATGACAGCGGAGTAGAGCCGTTGCAAGAGACTTCGAAGGCTCTTCGTTAGCCCTACCCCGTTGCTAGCTTTTATTTGTACTTAACTTTTCATCTAGCATCAACTTTAACTTTATGTTTTACCCTCTTTCCTTCCTGTCGAAATGACGAAAGCGGGTACAAAAAACAAGAGCCTTGGCTCTTGTTTTTAAATATCCTATTCCTTTCTATCGAATATGTTTGATAGCATTAACGCTTGAATTTCTGGGGGTAAGTTCCTTATCTGCTCGCTGAGCGTCTCCCCAGACATCATGGCTTTTGATAAGGCTGGAAAATGCCTGAACTCTTCTAGTTCGTCCGTCTCTTCATCTTCAAGCTCTTCCCTATCCCACGACGGAATATATTTCCCGTCCTTCTTTACTATGGTGGAGTCCACTTCCGTTTCTTCTGGGTCTTTTAAGTCGTCTACCATTACAGGCTCTTCTGCGCCCTTTTCTACTTGCTCTACATTTTCCGTGCTTTGCTCTTGTTCCTCCGCCGCCTTAACTTCTGGCCTAAAATCTGGCTTTTCCGTGCCAATGATAAGCCCGTCTTTCTTCTTTTCCGGTTTTACCTTTTCTTTAACTACTTTGGGTTTTGCTTTGGATTTTTTTACTTTTACTAAGTTATTTACAATATATCCCACAAGTAGCACGCCAAGCAAACCTAATATAGTGTAAAGAAGAATTATCATTCGTCAAATAGTCCCCCTGTTGGTTTCTTGTTTTTGCCGTCCTTGCCAGCTATGGAGTTTCTCATAGCTGTATCTGAGTTAAGGTTTTGAAGCTTGTAGTAGTCCATAACGCCAAACTTGCCTTCCTTGATAGCGCTTGCCATGGCTTTTGGAACTTCGGCTTCCGCGGAAAGTACTAACGCCTTCATTTCCTGAGTTTTTGCTCTCATTTCCATTTCGCTAGCCGCCGCCATAGCTCTACGCTCTTCCGCTTTTGCCTGAGCCACAATTTTATCTGCTTCCGCCTGGTCAGACATAAGCTGAGCACCAATATTTTTACCAATATCAATATCTGCTATATCAATAGATAGAATTTCATAAGCCGTGCCGCTATCTAGCCCTTTTGATAGCACTGTTTTAGATATAAGGTCGGGGTTTTCAAGCACAACATAGTGCGTTTCTGCCGAACCAACCGTTGTTACAATACCTTCGCCAACGCGGGCAATAATTGTCTCTTCACCAGCACCACCAACAAGCCTTTGAATGTTAGCCCTAACTGTTATTCTTGTTTTAACTTTAAGTTCAATACCGTTTTTAGCAATGGCAGAAATCCAATCCGTTTCTATAACCTTTGGCGTAACGCTCTGCTTTACTGCAACGCCAACGTCACGACCAGCAAGGTCTATTGCCTTTGCGGCTTCTATATCTAGCACAATTTTAGCGCTGTGTGCGGAAATTAGAGCGTTTATAACCTTCTGCACGTCGCCGCCCGCCATTTGATGCGTTTCCAAATCCACAATTTCAATTTTTATGCCCGCCTTTCTAGCTTGTATGTAGGCGTCTACAATCTCGTGAACTTTTAACCTTCTTACCTTCATACCAATAAGACGCATCATAGATACGTGTGCGCCGGAAACAAGTGCCACAAACCAAGTTTTAATTGGAAGCAAACATACTATAACCACAATTAAAACTGCAAACACACCAATTAATACATACCATACTACTGGACTCATTTATTTATCTCCTTCAAATTTTTCTATGTAAAGAATGTTGTCTTTAATTTTAACCACTCTAACTACGCTATCCTTTTCAATGATGTTGCCAGTGGATAAGGCGTCCATAACTCTGCCTTCAATTTTAATTTTGCCAACAGGTCTGCACTCGTCTACCACAACGCCACGCTTGCCGATAAGTTTAATAAAATTCTTATCCACGCCGTAGTCGTACGGCACAGCGGGCTTGTTTTCCACTAAGGGCGTGGAGCCCAAAATGCCGTGCTTTGCAGAAAACACAAATATTAGGAATAGTAGAACGGTTGCCAAAGTCATAATAAGAATTAGGAAAAATACTTGCCAAGGCGAAGCTGAGTAGATTGCGTGCATAACAATTCCTGCAATCTCGCAAAGTATTCCTATAATTCCCCAAATTCCAAAGCCCGGAACAATTCCTTCAATAATACAGAACACAATGCCAGCCACAAGAAGAATTATAACAACCCAGTTCATTTCAGTAAAAATTTTGGTAAATTCTTCCCAAACCATAACATTCCCCCTTTTTTAAATCAAGAACATTATATCATATTCTTTTTAAAAAGAAAAGACTATTTTTTTAAAAAGAGCAAAGAAAGTTTAAAGCTTCTTTGCCCTTAATATATCTCCTTCTTTTAAATGAAGGTCTGTTTTTAACAAAAGCATCTCTTGAACTTTTTTAGCGTCGTCTATAAGCTCGCCTTTTAAGTTCTTAATTTCTGTTACCTTTATTTTTTTATTAAAGTTTTCATCTGGCGATAAAACTTCTAGGGTGTCACCCACTTTAAACCTGTTTCTCTGCTCTATTTTTACGTAGCCATCTTTTGCGTCTTCTAGTACTAGCGCCATAAACTCATGGGTTTGAACAGGGCTAGAACTTGTAAAGCATTCCTTATCCTTTTCGCCAAAATAAAAGCCCGTAGTAAATAGTCTATGGCTAGACTTTTCAAGCTCGGAAATATCCACGTCTTCGCCGTTTAGCGCGCGCCTATACGCGTTCACAGTGCAAGCCACGTAATATTCGCTCTTCATTCTGCCTTCAATTTTAAAGGAGCAAATGCCTGCTTCTTCTAGCTCCTTTAAGTGTTTTATCATGCAAAGGTCTTTGGAGTTTAAAATGTATGTGCCGCGCTCGTCTTCTTCTATTGGGAACTGCTGACCTTGCCTAGATTTTTCTGTTATGGTATATTCCCACCTACACGCCTGAACGCACGCACCGCGGTTGCTATCACGCCCAGTAAAGTAGTTAGAAAGTAAACATCTTCCGGAATAAGAGATGCACATAGCGCCGTGAACAAAGGCTTCTAGCTCCATGTCTGGCACAACTTCGTGAATTTTTTTAATCTCTTCTATGCTAAGCTCGCGCGCAAGCACAATTCTCTTCACGCCCATATCTTGAAAGAACTTAGCCGAATAACTGTTTGTAACGTTCGCCTGCGTGCTTACGTGGATATCAAGATTTGGTGCCACGTCGCGAATAAGTTTAATAATTCCCACGTCTGCCACAATAACCGCGTCTACGCCTATTTTATCTAGGTATTCAATATATTCTTTAAGCCCGTCAAAGTCCGCTTCGTGCGCCAAGATATTAACAGTTATATACACCTTTTTATTTAAAGAATGAGCATAATTTACAGCCTTTTCTATTTCGTCGTCTTCAAAATTGCCGGCAAAGGCGCGAAGCCCAAATTTTTTGCCAGCAAAATAAACGGCATCTGCTCCAAACTTAAATGCCGTTTTTAATTTTAAAAATGTGCCCGCAGGCGCTAAAAGTTCTACCATGGCTTTATTATAGCATGCTATTTAAATTCCCGCAAGGCAATAAAACAAAAAACTTTAAGCAAAAAAAAGCTAGCATATGCTAACTTTTGCTATAAATTATTTATTATTTATTATTTATCCCCACAAAGTTTGTTATTGGCATTGTAAAACATATGCCACTTACGTTTTCATCTTTAAAATGATTCTTTATGGCTGATGTTATTTTTTTTGAACAAGTCTTTTCAACTACATTTAATATTATTTCTTTTTCGCTACTTATGTCCATGCCAAGAAATGTGGAAAAATTTGCACCCGTGCCGCGCCCATCGAATATTGTGCCGCCTGTGGCTCCGTTTTCACGCGCAAGTTTCATTACTGTGGATGAATATCCGTAGTCCACAACCGTTATAACAACACATTTTTCTGCTTTTATCATTTTTGTTCCCCCTAATTTTAAACTGAACATTATGCCCGACCTTGCATGTTTAAATAGCTCTTTTTCTTCTACTATTTGCCTAAGTTCCTTTGCTTGAATGCTTGACGTAATTGAAAAGTATATCGTTTTATCTTCGTGCCCAAGATTTAAAAACTCTATAAACCCGTGCTTAGACATTCCCCTAGCCTTGTGCCGTGCTACGCCCGTTATTTCCAAATAGTTTAACATATCTAAAACTTTTGGCTCTAATTTTTCATTTACTATCATTATTACTATTTCGTTTGTCATGTTGCCTCCTATTTTTCTTATCTAAAACCATGTAAATTAAGCCCAAAATTTCTATTGTTAGTATTGGAACGCTTGCCACTATGCCCGCCAGCCCAAAGGCTTCCGTAATGATATTGCCTTCGTTTATTATACCAGATAACCCAGTGCAAATTGGCAGAATAAACGCAACCGTCATAGCGCCGGACGCAATACCGCCCGAGTCGAACGCGATGCCAGTAAATATGGGCGGAATTACAAAGCTTAGAAGAATAGCCACCGCCATAACGGGCAAAATAATATACCATAAATTCACGTTATACACAACATGAACAAGGCCAATAGTTACGGATATTGCTATGCCAATGCCAAGAGCAAGATAAATAACCCACTTTTTAAGTAGCGAAGACGTAACGTCTTCCACTTCGCCCGCGAGCACCAAAATAGATGGCTCTGTAAAAACTATCAAGAAGCCAAGCACCGCCCCTAGAAGTAAAATCAGCCACGTGCCGAGCCCAGCAAGATTTTCCCCAACAAATGTGCCCATAGGGCTAAAACCATAGAACACGCCGGTTAAGAAACAAATAAGCCCAACATATGAAATTAAAAAGCCCACAAGCGCCTTAATAGCTTGACGAAGCGGCAGTTTTAGTATAAAAATTTGAAGCAAGATAAATATAACAAGAAGGGGTGAAAGCGCAATGCTTACGTCTTTAATATTTTCAACTAAAATTGGCACAAAACCCACGGCAGCTTCCGTTTCCACTCCTGCGCTCGCCATAGGTCCTGCTATTATTCCCAAAATTAGCACGGCAATAATGGGCCCGGTAGACACAATTGCCACAGCGCCAAAGTTGTCGTCTTTTGTGGACCCGCTTCTAACTGAACAAATTCCAATAACTAAGGAAAGCAAAAAAGGCGCGGTTATAGTGCCCGTAGCCACACTGCCCGCGTCAAAGGAAAACCCAAGATATTCACTAGGCGCAAATATTGCAAGGATAAAAATAATTGCATACAAAACAAGCAAACAATATTTAAGTGGCACTTTTTTTAGCACTCTAAATAGCGCAAAAGATACAAACAGCCCCGCGCCTATTCCAAATAACGAAAGAATAAGCCAGGTGGATAAAAAGGGGTTAAAAGAAGTAATTTGCGCGATAAGCACTTGCGCGTCTGGCTCGGCTATTGTTGTCACAAAGCCAAAAACTAAGCCAAAAATTAAGATTAGCCAAATTTTTTTCATGCGCATTAACCTTGTTCCCGCGCGCCGTCCAACTTCTAAAATACTTAAATCTATACCAACAAGGAACATTGCTTGCCCTATTGCAAGCATTGCCCCGCCTATTAAAAAGGCAATAACAAGGTCAGATTCAAAAGGTAGCACGCCAATAGCCATAAGCAAAAACACCACTGCCATTATAGCTATGGTAGCAATAGCCGACTGCCCCAACCTTTTAAGAAAACTCATAAACATATTTTAACACTTTTTATCTTTTGTAGTCAAAAAAAAATAAAATTATTGTAAAAATTTTAAGAATAACCATTAAACATTATATGGAGCGCGTGCTAAAAATGTGGAAAATAAAAAAATTTTAAAAAACAATTGACAAAACAGTGTGTATATGCTAATATCAATTTTGCTTTGAAGCGCGATGGATTGTAGCTCGGAGGGTCTTAGAGCACCACAATACTTCCCGAGCGAAGCGAGCAAGAGCCACACGCACACCTACCCTGACGGGTGGTTCTAAGGTGGGCACCTTATCATGGGTGGCAAATTTAATAAAGACAAAGGAAAGTCTATAAAACCAAAATAATGGAATGTAGCTCAGCCGGTTAGAGCACCACCCTGATAAGGTGTGATAACCTGTTGGGTCAAGTCTTCGAGAGTTGCTAAACTCGCTAAAACAAACATATAGGATTGTAGCTCAGTCGGTTAGAGCACCACCCTGATAAGGTGGGGGTCGGTGGTTCGAGTCCACTCAATCCTACCAGTCTAAAACCCCGATTTTATCGGGGTTTTTGCATGGTCGAAGCAAAATGAAATTCTTATGTCTGTGCCTATTTTTTTAAATTTTTCTAAAAATAGGCACAGGATTTTAGGACTATTTTTCACATAAACTCATTTTTTTCAAAAAATGCAAAATACTAACATTGACTAACATAAACTAGTATAAAACTGGCACATAGGCACAGGAATAGGCACAGGATTTTAGTTCTAAAAAAGGAAGCAATTCTGAAGTGAACCCCGTTGGGTGTCACTTCAAAGTCAAATATTTTTATAATTTTATGTGTTGATTATAGGTAAGTTATTTTCATCATAGTGCCAATATTTTTGTTCATTATTTGATATTAATGTTTCGCTATAGATATAAATTTCAGCATTAGAAGATATATTTTTAGCCCACGATGGTAGCTCTTCAAATTCTAAAAATACCGGGACCTTTTCGCTAGAACTTACAACAAAATTTTCTACAAATTCAATTGTTTTAGGAATAATAACATATTTATTATTATCAAAATGTGCAAAGGACCTATTATTAATGGAAAGTACGCTACCATCATCCGGTAATATAAGATTTTGAGTAAAGAGTATAATTTGTTTAGTACCTTTGTTGACTATAGCATTGATGTTATTCCCAGAAAAATCTTTACTTGTGTAAATTTTATTGTTTTCATCAACTATTATAGAATTTACATCAAAAGTTCCGCTATAGAAAGCATTTTTGCTTATAAATGTGACATTTGCTGGGATATAAAGGGTATCAAATACACAGTTTTCAAGTACCCAATCGCCTATTACATTTAGACTTTTTCCAAGAGTTAAACTTATAATATGCCTTCCCGACATTCCGAATCTTATATTTGTCAAGGACTTTACTTCGTCGCCAATAACAACTTCAACATCATTGTTGGCAGAATACATCGAGCTTATTGCAAATGAATTGTTGTTTTGGCAATCGATTGCGTTATATGTTATTTTTGAGATATTTAAGCAATCGCAAAACGCACCCCTACCAATAGAAGAAACATTTTTACCTATAGTTACTTCTTTAATTTTATCATTTTTGTATAGAAAATGGTTTGGCAATGTAAGGACACTATCATTGATTATTACATTTAATCCCTCACTCGAGCCAAAATCATCAAATGAATTTTCTCCATATGAAATTAAATTTTTTGCGCAATAATTCAATTGACTAGCTGGCAGGTTATCAAAGACATAATCAGCAATCGCAGTAACATTCTCATCTATATTTACTGTTATTTGATTTGAGAATGGTTTATCCGATGAAAATATCCCATCCCAACTTTTCAAGTCAATTAGTTCACTTGTTTTGTAGTTTATAGTTTTTATAGAATAACAGTTTCTAAATGCAGCAGATTCAATGTAATTTAAAGTAGACGGCAAATTTATAACTTCTATGCTTTCACAACCTGCAAATGCATAAATTTTTATTGTAGAGAGCCCTTCATAGATAGGCAACTCTTTTAAGTTTTTGCAATATCCAAACGCATATTCTTCTATTGATTCTATTGAACTGCCACCAATCACGCGTTCAAGTTTACTGCATCCTGAAAAACAATGCGAACCAATTGTTTTGATTTTGTTATCTAGAAAGTTGACTTCTACAAGCTGTGAATTATTGCTTAACAAATAAGGAGACAATTTTTCTGTATTTTTTACATATAATATAAGCCCATCGTTACTTCCGGCGTTTTCAAAGTAGGCTAAATCTTCTCTTGCGTTAATATAAGATGAAACAGTGATAGTTTTAAGTGACGAACAGTTTGCAAAAGCATATTGTCCAAGGCTATTTAAAGATGACGGTATTACGATGTTTTGGAGCGTGATACAACTTGCAAATGCGTATTTTCCTATTGATGTTAAAGTTTCAGGAAAGTTTATGCTTTCTAGTATAGTATTACCTTGGAAAGCATAATCGGATATTTTTGTTATCTTTATATTATTTATTTTGCTTGGTACATCAATGTGAGATAATGTTTGTCCATATTCAGTGAGCGCTTGTATCGTATTGCCTTCGACATTAAAAATAGCAGTCCACTTTGCATACAAATTTACATCGTTATATATCGGCATTGAAAGTTTAGTAATTGGAGTATTAAAATCTTGATCTAAATACCAGCCGTCAAATTTGTAACCTGCTTTTATCGGCACGGTCAAAGAGATATCATCACTAAGAACAGTAAAATTCTTGGGGTTGTTTAAGTTTTCTCCACCATCAAGAAAATAATTTATCGAATAAGTATGCAAGTCCCACTTTGCATATAAAATTACATTTCTATCTATAATATGGTCAAATGTGTAAGGAACAGAAAATGTTTGATCATCTTCATACCAGCCTTCAAAATCGTAACCCAACATATTTGGAGCCGGTAGAGTAACT